>NZ_CAKMAA020000013.1 GCF_924101635.2 Candidatus Nitrotoga sp. HW29
CCAGCTCTCCACCTAAATTCTCTTACAAAAGTTGCACTTCAGAGTTGAATCCGCCAACCCATCACAGTAGTTTTGTTCGCGATAATCGGCAGCACTGGCAGTGCCAAGCGTGCCGACATCAGACGACGGTCATCGCTGGAACGATCTTTCAAGCGACGAAACTTCCGCTGACGCTCTGGTTTCTGGCGATGCACTTGCTGACTCAGGCGAAAAACAATGTTGCCGCGCTGGAACTCATGCGCCATCTGGGCGTGAGCTACAAGACCGCCTGGCTGATGAAGCTCAAGCTGCTGCAAGTCATGACTGAGCGCGAATCCTCCCGCGTCCTCGAAGGGCGAGTCGAAATTGACGATTTCTACTTGGGCGGCGAGCGTTTGGGTAAGCGCGGTCGAGGTTCCGAAAACAAGGTCTCCTTCGTTGCTGCTGTGCAGACCACAGAGGACGGCAAGCCAGTCGTCGCTTGCTTCACCCGCATCCCATTCACCAAGAAAGCCGTCGAAGCCTGGGCCAAGAAAGCGCTGACGCCTTCTGCCCAAGTGCTGTCCGACGGGTTGGGATGTTTTCGGGGCGTCGCTGCCAGCGGCGCTACGCACACTGCTATTGCCATGAGCGGCGGCACCGGCCGGGAAGCGGCGCAACACCCGGCATTCCGCGCCGTGAATACCGTGCTGGGCAACCTGAAGACAGCCATTAATGGAACCTACCATGCTTTTGACTTCCGTAAATATGCGGGCCATTATCTATCCGAGGTTCAGTACCGTTTCAACCGTCGCTTCGATCTTGGCACCATCCTCAAACGCCTGGTTCGCGCTGCAGCAACTACCACCCCATGCCCTGAAATTACTATACGCGCGGCTGAGGTATGTAACTAATCAGGTAAATTTATCGTGTTGTTAAAAAATAACCAGCCGCAGGCAGTTTGGACGGGTTCGACGAATATCACAGATGGCGGCATCTTCGGGCATTCGAATGTTGGTCATGTGGTGAATGATATGAGTGTTGCGAGCAGCTATCATGATTACTGGAAATTGCTTGCAGTTGATCCTAAATTTCCCTTGTCGCGCCCCGGTGTGGAAGCGTTGACGCCGACGCCTGTCCCTGGCAGCTCACCAAGGCAAGCAACCAGCGTGCTTTTTAGCCCCCGCTCTGGTGTGAAACTGCTCTCATGGTATGCCGAACAGGCCGTTGCTGCGCAATCCATGCTTTGCATGACCTTTGCTTTCGGTATCAACAAGGCTTTTGTTCCCGTATTTGATACGCCCTTTGGCGGGTTGCGTTATGCCTTGCTTGATAATGATGGCAATCGGCCCGAACCAGAAGCAGAAGTATTACGGCTACGGAAGTTGCCCTTTAATCGTTTTGCGGTCGGCAGCCTGATTCGTGTTAATTGTTTTGATAAGTGGCTAAAGGAAGGATTGAGTAGATTGAATTCGCATGTGCCGTATATTCATACGAAATTCATGCTGATCGATCCGTTGGGGTCGAATCCAATTGTGATCTCAGGATCGGCGAATTTCTCGGATCCCTCGACTAATGCCAACGACGAAAACATGCTGGTGATTCAAGGTGATACGACGGTGGCAGACATCTATCTGACGGAATTCTTCCGTCTCTGGAATCACTATGCATTTCGCGAGTGGTTGGCAAAAAATCAAGGCAATCCCAACGTGACACCGCAGTTTCTGAAGGTGGACGATACTTGGCGGAATATTTATTTCGGTAACACTGAACAATCACGACAAAGAGTATTGTTCTCCGGCGCAACCAGCTAGCGTAGTGCTTCGTTTATTGCTACCAGATGTGGCTTGAGGCTGTTAACTTATTAAACTCGGAGCAAGGCTTTGAAGACAAATTAGGCAAAGAATTTATTTGTCTTCCCTCGAACTCTAAATATGCCGTCCTAATCGCAGTTTGTGTAATTGCCCTTTTTGCAATCGCGTGCCAATTTTTGCGCTTCAGTGATTTGGGGCGGTGTCATGTGTTGAGCCGCTTTATTAAGATTTTCCTGTGCGGCACTGTAACCATTGGTTATTGCGAGATCAAACCACATATATGCGCGAACATAATCTTGTGTAACGCCTTGACCGCGGTCATAACTTAAGCCAAGACTATTTTGTGCGGTCGCATGGCCTTGCTTGGCCGCCAAACGAAACCACTTTACCGCTTCCTGATAGTCCTGGTTAATGCCCTGTTTGTTGGCATAGCTTAAGCCAAGATAATATTGTGCTTTTGCATGGCCTTGTTCGGCCGCCAAGCGAAACCACTTGATCGCTTCCTGCGTGTCTTGGGTAACGCCCTGGCCGTTGCCATAGCTTACGCCAAGATTAAATTGTGCTTTCGCATAGCCTTGCTTGGCCGCCAGCTGAAACCATTTCACAGCTTCCTGATAATTTTGCGCTACAATTTTTCCATCAAGATAGATTCCACCAAGGATGTATTGTGCGACTATATCGCCCTGCTCGGCAGCTAAACGAAACCACTTGATCGCTTCCTCAAAATTCTGTACTACGCCCTGCCCGTTGGCATAGCTTAGGCCAAGATTGAACTGTGCTTTTACATGTTTCTGTTCAGCCGCCAAGCGAAACCACTTTACCGTTTCCTGGTAGTCCTGAGTAACCCCTTGGCCATTGCCGTAACTTAATCCCAGATTAAATTGTGCATTTGCAAGTCCTTGTTGGGCAGCCAGACGAAACCACTTTACCGCTTCCCGACTGTCTTGTGGAACGCCGTCTCCGTAGAGAAATATTTCACCAAGGTCGTTTTGTGCCGTTGCATCACCGCGTTCGGCAGCCAAGCGCAAGGTTTCTTTAACGTGCGCATACTTCCCTTCTGCTTTGCCCTCTTCAGGATGTGCTTTGGCTGGGCCACTGCTCATTGCCAATATTACCGTTAAATAAAAAACCCATTTTTTCATTGAATTCCCCTGAGATTACTTCGCACTGTGTACGAAAAGCCCGTCTTTATTACCTACTGTCCATCAAACTAAAGTTGCTTACCTCTTGATCATTATAATGGCATTCCACTTGCTTCTCATCCAAGATTTGCTGTTTCATTGCGGCCCACGGTGTTTGTCATCTATGATGTTTAAATACTTTATAACAGCATTGCACTTACCTATCATCAGCTTTACCGTAGCGCAGAATTGGGCATAAATACCGAATGTTTTTGCTGCATCTCGAAATTGAATCCGCGTCAAAATCTATGCGCTGGTTAATTTTTTACAAGATGCGCGATGCACTCAGAAGGAATGAACACAATGACAGTTTTCAAGAACAATTTGCCACGATTTTCGAATCACCTTTGGGTGACACTGGGCATGCTCGTTGTTTTTGCTATAACCTTTGCCGTTTATGCTTACGCAGAAAAGGAAATCGGACGTGCTAATGAGTTGCGGCAGCGGTCTTTTCTGCTGGCTGATGAATTGCGCCAGTCGTCTGATGATCTTACAGGGATGGTTCGTACCTATGTGGTGATCGGAGACCCGGTCTATAAACAACACTTTCAAGAAATCATAGATATCCAGGAGGGCAGAAGACCTCGTCCAATTGACTACCATAACGTCTACTGGGATATCGTACTGCACGATGACCAGCGTCCGCGGCCGCCAGGACTGGCGGTTCCTTTGCTGGAGTTGATACGCGGGGCTGGTTTTACTAAAGAAGAGTGCGCCAAACTAGCGGAGGCAAAAGCCAAATCGGATATGCTCACACGCACTGAATTTGCTGCAATGAAACTGATCGAATCAACCAGCCCGGTGACCGAGGCGAATCGCACCAGGGCAATTGCGATGTTGTATGACGAGGCTTACCACCAAGCCAAGGTCAGCATCATGCGGCCGATCAGTCAGTTTCAAAAAATGGCCGATAAACGTACCTTGGAGGCCGTGCATGCCGCTGAAACTTACGCTACTCAGATACGTTCGATCTTTATTCTGTTGGGCATGTTGCTGGCATTTCTATTATGGAAACTGCAACGGAATCTACATACGACTCTGGGCGGCTCAGTGAACGAGCTGCATACGCGTATCGCCCACTTGGGTAGTGGAAATTTTTCATCCGTCATCACGGTCGCTAAAGGTATGGAAAACAGCGTGCTGGACTGGCTGTCGGAAACACAAATCAGTCTGGCCAGGATTGACGCTCAGCGTAAGGAAGCCGAAGCAAAAAATCAACGCTTGACCAAGCTTTACGCCGCTTTGAGCAAGTGTAACCAGGCCATCGTGCGCTGTACCAGCGAGACGGAGTTATTCACGCAGGTTTGTCGCGTGGTAGTGAATTTTGGTGGCATGGATATGGCATGGGTAGGTGTACTTGAAGAACAGGGTGGCTATATCAAGCCAGTCGCATCCTTTGGTAGCGGTGTGGAATATCTGAAAGGATTACAGATTTCAGTGACAGCCCATGAACTATACGGACGCGGACCGACCAGCTCGGCATTCCGCGAAAACTTGCCGTTTTGGTGTCAAAATTTTCAGCATGACCCGATTACTACGCAGTGGCATAAGCACGGTGCACGGTTTGGATGGGCGTCATCTGCCGCGTTGCCGCTGCATTGCAATGGTGAAGTCATCGGGGTTTTAACACTCTATACCGATGTGGACAATGCCTTTGACGAAAATGTGCGTAACCTGCTGGTGGGAATGGCGATGGACATAGACTATGCGCTGAAAAGTTTCGGGCATGAGGCGCAACGTAAGCGGGCAGAAGAGGCGTTGCGGGAAAGCGAACAGCGCTTGCGCACCATTATCGAGACGGAGCCGGAATGCATCAAGGTTTTGGATTGCGGCGGTCGAATTTTGGAAATGAATGTTATGGGCCTCGCCATGCTTGAAGCAGACTCCATAGAAGAGGTGCAACATCGTAAACTTGTAGATTTTATTCTTTCCGAGTATCACGAAGCTTTTCTCGCCATGCATAAGCGTGTGATGGATGGTGAAAATTGCTTTTTTGAATTCGAAGTCAAAGGCATCAAAGGAACGCAGCGCTGGCTTGAAACCCATGCCGCGCCATTAAGTAATGCAGACGGCACAGTTACGATGTTGCTGGGTATTACCAGAGATATCACCGCGCGCAAGGAAGCCGAGAAGCGCATTCAATACCTGGCGCATTTCGACTCGCTCACCGGATTACCGAACCGTGTTCAGCTGAACAATCACGCTAAATATGTCATTAGTTTGGCGCAGCGGAGTCAAGTACCAGTGACGTTGATGTTTCTCGATCTTGATCACTTCAAGGATATTAACGATACGCTCGGTCACAGTGTGGGTGATGCTTTGCTGGTGGAGTTGGCCAAACGGTTGCGTTTGGTTTTACGCGAAGAAGATATGGTGTCGCGCCTCGGAGGGGACGAATTTATCTTTTTATTATACGGTGTTGATGTGCATGAAGCGCCTTTGGTGGCGCAGAAACTGCTGGATGTCATTGCTGTACCCTGCCAAATAGAACAGTATGATCTGAACGTAACCGGTTCGATTGGTATTGCTCTTTATCCAGGCGACGGTATAGATCTGGAGACGCTTTCTAAAAGCGCCGATTCCGCCATGTATCGTGCCAAGCACGAGGGGCGTCATGGCTATCGTTTCTTTACGGCTGAAATGCAAGTTCGTGCGGCACGCCATCTTAAATTGGTTAATGCGTTGCGCCAGGCATTGGAACGTAATCAACTACAAATATACTACCAGCCTCAGGTTTCTATGCAGGGTGGAAGTATTATCGGAGCGGAAGCTCTGCTGCACTGGACTCATCCCGCGTTGGGCTCAGTTTCGCCATCAGAATTTATTCCCTCCGCAGAAGAAAGTGGGCTAATTATGCCGATTGGTGAGTGGGTGTTGAGGCATGCGGTGCGACAGGCAAAATCGTGGATGCGGAATGGTCTGGCTCCGTTGGTCATGGCGGTGAATCTTTCTGCAGTTCAGTTCCGTCATCCCGATTTGCCTAATTTGATCACGCGTATCCTCGACGAAGAGGGATTGCCGCCAGAATATCTGGAGCTGGAGTTAACCGAGGGTGTTGCGATGCATGATCCACAAAATGCGATTGCCGTGATGAACAAGCTGTACGAGCGTGGCGTCCGTATGTCGATCGATGATTTCGGTACCGGTTATTCCTCATTGAGTCATCTTAAAAAATTCAAGGTATACAAGCTCAAGATTGATCAATCTTTTGTGCGTGATATCAGTACCGATCCGGAAGACAGGGCGATCGTTAGTGCCGTTATAAACATGGCAAAGAGTCTTGGTCTGCAAACCATCGCTGAAGGAGTGGAAACGATGGGGCAACTGGCATTTCTGCGTGAACAGGGGTGCGATGAGATGCAGGGTTATTATTATTGCAAGCCATTGCCGGCCGACGAATTTGAGGAATTTGTTCGATTAAAAACCTGAAATAATCAAGTCTGATTTGTTGGTTAACACAGCAATGGGATACGACGTATTCATACGTCAGTTCTTCTATGAAGAAGCGGTATTGAAGTAATGAGATCGTGTTTTTTGCCTGGTTGCATTGATTTACATTCGGGTTGCGATCGCAATGAGCCAGTAACGCGCGAATTTTCCTATTGCCATGAATAACGCAGCGTGCCAAGGATTGAGCCTTAACCATCCCGCAGCAAGGCACAGCGCATCACCCAGTAATGGTACCCAAGCGAGCAGTAATGCAGGCGTGCCGTAGCGCTGTATTTTCTCCACATGCTTGAGCTTATGGGTTTGCGGTAGCAATCGTCCCATACCGAATGACACCATCCCACCGAGCGTATTGCCGAGCGTGCTGAGCAAAAGCGCAGGCCAAAATGATTCCGGGTATATTTTTAGCACGCTGATCAGTACAATTTCAGAACCACCAGGCAGTAGGGTGGCGGCAAGAAAGCTGCTAATGAAAAGCGATAACAGACTGGTAGATTCAGTCATGTCCAGAAAATGGGTGGCTTGCCAAAACCACCCTCCCCACTAAAAGTGAATGACAAGCCGATTAAAATTTGATTGCCGAAAAAATCTTTTTTGCCAGATTCCCCGTTGCTTCCAGCGGGTTTGCGCGAATCGCTTTTTCTTGCTCGGCCATCATCACAAACAAGCCGTCCATTGCTTTGCGGGTAATGTAATCATCCATCTTGGTATCGCGTTTGTCTACCAATCCAAACTGCACCCCTTTTTCAGCGAATTGATCATAGGTCTCTGCAAGCTTCACTTTCTGTATTGAAGTTGCCACGACAGGTTTAAATTTTCCGGCCAGTGCAGCTTCTGTGTTTTTGCGGAAATATTGCGTGGCGGCGTCACTGCCTCCCGTGAGTATGCTTTTGGCATCGTCCACAGTCATTTTATTGACTGCCCCGACTAACAGATCTTTTGCTTCAGGAACCGCTGTTTCGGCGGCCCGATTTATAGAGGTCGTCAAGTCGTCAGCGTACTTTCCCATGCCAAACTTACGCAATAAGCTATCTGCTTTTTGCAGACTTTCCGGCAGCGGAATGCGCACTTTGTTGTTACCAAGATAACCGTTCTCTTTGGAAAGGCTGGCAACGGCAGTTTCGGCACCTTGAATAAGGGCTTGCTTCAAGCTACTAACCTGATCATTGTTGCTAAAGTTGGCCAAATTTGTTGCAGATTTTAGCGTTTCCGTGGTTGCAGGTGTGCTGCTAGAGGCCGCAGGTGTTGAGTTTTGTGGGGTAGGTTTTCCCAAACTGCCAAGTTCTTTGTTGATTAAATCACCAAAATCAATGGCGTGAGCATAGCTAGCAGTCAGGGTAATAGAGACAAATAGAATACTTTGGATCATATGTCGAGGCATGATGATGTTTCTCCTGTAAGAGTTAGCTTCAAGGTTTATATGTAACTATTGTAAAGTTTTTGGGAAGTACGCAGATATAGTATCGAGCATATTATTACAATGTGGTAATAAGTGTGTGGGTGAGAATGCATAATGTTTTTGCATTGTGGAACTGAATCCGCGTTATTATTTTTTGCCTGATTAATCTGCATTAGTGTATTTATGTACTATTCGTAGCCTGCTACATTTTTGTGCAGAACTATCCAATCAACTCGGAGCCAATATGAGTGAACCGCTGCTGATCGCTAAAAATAACAAGCAAGAACTTTTTTTACTGCCGCAAATGGCCAATCGCCACGGGCTGATAACAGGTGCGACAGGAACGGGTAAGACTGTCACCCTGCAAACATTGGCGGAATCCTTCAGCCGTATTGGCGTGCCAGTATTTCTTTCCGATATCAAGGGAGATTTATCCGGCTTGAGCAAGGTTGGTGGCAACAATCAAAAAGTTACCGAAAGAGTCACGCAGCTCAATCTGGAAAATTTTGCACATCGCGCTTATCCGGTAACGTTCTGGGATGTATTCGGAATCATGGGCCATCCACTGCGTGCCACTATCTCTGATATGGGGCCGATGCTCATCGGGCGTATGTTGAATTTGAATGAAGTGCAGCAGGGCGTGCTGGCGTTAGTGTTTAAAGTCGCAGATGACAATGGGTTGTTATTACTTGATTTGAAGGATCTGCGCGCGATGTTGCAGAACGTGGGTGACAATGCCGCAGATTTTACTACTGAATACGGCAACATCTCCACCGCCAGCATCGGTGCGATTCAGCGCGGCTTGCTGCAAATTGAAACGCAAGGCGGCGAAAGCTTTTTTGGTGAACCGATGCTCAATATTACCGACCTGATGCAGACCGATGCTAACGGCTACGGCATGATTAACATCCTGGCCGCCGATAAATTGATGTCTTCGCCCAAAGTGTATTCCACTATGCTACTGTGGTTGCTTTCCGAATTATTCGAGCATCTGTCCGAAGCGGGTGATCTCGTCAAGCCTCGGCTGGTATTCTTCTTTGACGAAGCACATTTACTGTTTAATGATGCCCCTGCAGCCCTGCTTGATAAAATCGAACAAGTAGTACGCCTGATTCGTTCCAAAGGCGTGGGGATATATTTCATCACGCAAAACCCGGCAGATGTGCCGGACAAGGTGCTGGGTCAGCTTGGCAATCGTGTGCAGCACGCGTTACGTGCGTTTAGCCCGCGCGACCAGAAGGCTGTGAAGGCAGCAGCTGAAACCATGCATGACAATCCCGATCTGGATGAAGAAGTCATCATTACTACGCTGGGCGTAGGCGAAGCGCTCGTTTCATGTCTGGACGAAAAAGGCCGCCCGGGTATTGTTGAATGTGCATTGATTGTTCCGCCACAGGCTCAAATCGGTCCGATTAATGACGCTGAACGTAAAGTTGTTATTCAAGATTCGTTGCTTGTGGGCCACTATGAAAAGGCAGTGGATCGCGAATCGGCTTACGAAATCATCAAGAAACGCGCCAGCAATAAACCTGCTGAAGGCACAACCGCACAAACTGCTGACTCAACTCAAGAAGGGACGAGTGGTGACGGTGGATTTGGCGGGATGTTGGGAAGTATATTTGGAGGTGGCATCTCAAGAGGTCGTGAAGGCGTGGGTGAAGCGTTTGCCAAGAGTGCTGCCCGTGCCATTGGCTCATCAGTCGGGCGGCAAATTATTCGTGGGGTACTGGGTTCGCTCTTGGGCGGTAAACGGTAGGGCCATCGTCAAGTAGTTTTGGATCGTTTTTATGACGAAGTAAAGAAGGACGTATTTAATTTTAGATACGCCCTGATTTTTTGCGCGGCAGATACAAATCCGTAATACTGCCTTCGGCAATTTCCGCTGCGAAGCCGACAGTTTCAGAAAGCGTGGGGTGTGGGTGGATAGTCAGAGCAATATCCTCCATGTTTGCACCCATTTCCAGTGCAAGCACCGTTTCAGCGATCAACTCACCTGCATTGCTGCCCACGATGCCTGCACCCAGAATATGTTTTGTTTGCGGGTCATATAGCAATTTGGTAAGCCCTTCTTCGCGCCCCATTGACAATGCACGGCCGCTCGCCGCCCATGGAAAGGCTGCCTTCTCATAGGCGATGCCCTGCGCTTTAGCTTGCGTTTCGGTCAGGCCCATCCAGGAAATTTCCGGATCGGTATAAGCTACGGATGGAATAGTAAGTGCATCAAAGCTGGCTTTATGTCCGGCAATAACTTCCGCCGCCACTTTGCCTTCATGCGTTGCTTTGTGCGCCAGCATAGGGTCACCCACAATGTCGCCGATAGCATAGATGTGCGGCACGTTGCTGCGCTGTTGTTTATCCACTGGAATGAAACCCCGCTCATTGATCACTACACCTGCCGCTGCTGCATTAATTTCGTGTCCGTTTGGACGGCGTCCTACGGCAAGCAGCACACGGTCGTATAGTTGCGGTTGCGGTGCATTGTCACCTTCAAAGGTTATATTCAATCCTTCTGTCCTTGCCTCAATTTTAGTGACTTTGGTCTTCAAATAAATTGCTTCGTAACGTTTTTCGATGCGCTTGTGCAGCGGACGTATAAGGTCGCGATCAGCGCCGGGAATCAGGCCATCGGCCAATTCGACCACAGAAATTTTGGAGCCTAGCGCGTCGTATACCGTGCCCATCTCCAAGCCGATGATGCCCCCGCCAATAATCAACATACGCTCAGGGATATCCTGCAACTGCAATGCACCGGTGGAATCAATCAAGCGTGGATCATCGTACGGAAAACCAGGAATACGCGCCACGCTGGAGCCTGCTGCAATGATGGCATTATCAAAGGTGATGGTTTTACTACCGTCGCTGGTTTCTACCGTGATGCTGTTAGGTGAATTGAATTTCGCTATACCGTAAATTACGTTCACTTTGCGTTGCTTCGATAAGACGACTAAGCCGCCGGTTAGTTTGGTGATAACGCTTTCCTTCCAGCTGCGAATTTTATTAATGTCGATTGTCGGTTTGCTAAATGTGACGCCATGATGCGAAATTTCATTTGCCTCGGTGATAGTCTTGGCGACATGTAACAGCGCCTTCGAGGGAATGCAGCCTACATTAAGACACACCCCCCCGAGTTTGGAGTGGCGTTCAATCAATATGACTTGTTTACCCAGATCAGCAGCACGGAAAGCTGCGGTATAACCACCAGGGCCGGCACCCAAAACGACTACTTCGGCGTGAAGGTCACTTTTTTCAAATGAGGATGAGCTTGGGATAGCAAATTCAGGCGTCGAAGATGGGGCAGAAATGGCTTGTGGTGTAGATGAACTTTCTCCTGCCCCCATGCTTTCTTCCACTTTTTCTTTATCAGGAGAGGGAGTTGGGTTTTTCTCTGAAAACAGGGGAGGGGAAGCGGCAGGAGTGGATTGAGCAGACGAAGAGATTGGCTCTTCTGCTGTCGTCTCTGTTGCTAACGTTAAGATTGGGTCGCCTTGGCTGACCTTGTCACCAATTTGAATCTTAAATTCCGTTACCACCCCCGTAGCGGGGGAAGGTACGTCTACAGTCGCTTTGTCGGTTTCCAATGTGATCAATGATTGTTCTGCTACCACCACTTCGCCTATTTGAACTAACACTTCGATAATCGTTACATCCTTAAAGTCACCAATATCCGGCACGTTAACTGTGATAGTTTGTTTCATAATTTTCTTTCGTGATCATTTCAGGCAAGTTGTACAGAAATTCTTGGTGAAAAATATTCTTGTTAATTTCTTATTTGTCCGCTGCCCAGCACAATAAACTTTTGTGAGGTTAATCCTTCCAATCCTACAGGGCCACGCGCGTGAATTTTGTCCGTGGAAATGCCGATTTCCGCGCCCAATCCGTATTCAAAGCCGTCGGCAAAGCGTGTTGAAGCATTCACCATGACCGAGCTGGAATCCACTTCGCGTAAAAAGCGCATCGCTTTGGTGTAATTTTCAGTCACGATGCTGTCAGTGTGCTGTGATCCGTAGGTGTTGATATGCGTAATAGCATCATCCAGCCCAGCCACCACGCGCACGCTCAAAATCGGCGCAAGATATTCGGTGCGCCAATCTTCTTCTGTCGCAATGGTCATTTGCGGAACGAGTTTACATGCGGCCTTGTCACCACGCAGTTCCACGCCCTTATCCAGATATATTTTACATAATGGAGGCAGTGCATGTGGCGCCACACTGGCAGCCACCAACAAGGTTTCCATGGTATTACACACACCGTAACGCTGAGTTTTGGCGTTGTCGGCGATGTGGATGGCTTTTTCTAAATCAGCTTCGTCGTCGATGTATACATGGCAGATACCATCCAAGTGTTTTATAACCGGCACACGGGCTTCTTCCGCGATGCGCGCGATTAGGCTTTTTCCGCCCCGCGGCACGATTACGTCCACATATTCCCGCATGGTAATAAGTTCGCCCACTGCTGCACGATCAGTGGTGCTGATCACCTGCACAGCAGTCTCCGGCAAGCCGGCTTCGCGCAACCCTTGATGGACGCATGCCGCAATTGCCTGGTTAGAATGAATCGCCTCGGAGCCACCGCGTAGAATGGCAGCATTGCCGGATTTCAGGCACAGCCCTGCTGCGTCAGCCGTCACATTTGGGCGGGACTCATAAATGATGCCGATAACGCCAAGCGGCACACGCATCTTACCGACTTGGATGCCGGAAGGACGATATTTCAGGTCGCTAATCTCACCAATGAGATCCGGCAGGGCCGCTATCTGCAAGAGTCCTTCTGCTATGCTGCGCACGGACTTTTCAGTTAGGGTGAGACGGTCGATGGAGGCGGCATCCAATCCATTAACACGGGCAGCAGCGGTATCCTTGGCATTCGCCGCAATGAGTTGTGCGGTGCTGCTCAGGATAATGGCAGCAATATTTTCCAGGGCGCGATTTTTTTTCGCTGTACCAGCTTGCGCCATAATGCGCGAAGCGGCGCGGGCATCCTGTCCAACTTGTTGCATGTATGTTTTTATATCATCCATTTTTACCTCATAATTCAAGTGGTGCCAGTAGAAGGGCAGAGCGCAATGATTCCATCATTGATGGCAGATATCGCTGCATTTTGTTCATCTATAAGTGCGCATTTTACCATTGCACTTAAGTTAAAATACGCACCTTGTATATTAGGGTACGCCATGTCTGACATTCTGCAAAAAATTCTTACTGTTAAGGCGCAGGAAATTGCTGCCGCAAAAGTTGAATGCTCATGGATAACCATGCGCGCTAAGGCGGAACAAGCTTTACCCACTCGTGATTTTGTCGGAGCGATTCGCGGAAAAATTACAGCAGGTCAGCCCGCAGTGATAGCCGAAATTAAAAAAGCCAGTCCAAGCAAAGGTGTGTTGCGCGCGGATTTTCATCCGGCGGAAATTGCTGCGAGCTATGCAAATCACGGTGCGGCCTGCCTGTCAGTATTAACTGATGCGCAATTTTTTCAGGGCAGTGCCGAATATTTGCAGGAAGCGCGAGCCGCTTGTTCAATCCCGGTGCTGCGCAAGGATTTTATGGTAGATACTTACCAAATTTATCAGGCACGTGCGTTAGGCGCGGACTGTATCTTGCTGATTGCGGCAGCATTAAGTTTAGCGCAGATGCAAGAATTCGAGGCTTTGGCACACAGCCTGGGATTAAGCGTGTTAGTAGAAGTGCATAATAAGGCAGAATTAGACGAGGCATTACAGCTCTCCACTCCGCTTGTTGGTATTAATAATCGTAATTTGCGTACTTTTGAGGTAACACTGCAAACTACGTTGGATTTATTAGCTAACATCCCACAAGAACGTATTGTGGTAACCGAAAGTGGCATCTTCCAAGCAGAAGATGTACAGCTGATGCGCAATAATCACGTTAATGCTTTTTTGGTGGGTGAGGCATTTATGCGTGCGCCCGAACCAGGCGTTGCCTTAGCACGACTGTTTGGGTTGTGATATACGTACGTGTAACGGTGGTGGATTATTTTCTTATACGGCAACTGTTCCAGTTTTGTCGGAATAGCTGAGTGGACCTGGCGAGCTAGCAACTATGGGTAATAGAGGAGCAGGGAGTAAGAGCTTGCCCAAGAAATAGTTGATATTGGTAATTTTCAGGCACTGATATTAATGTATGTTACCCGTATTCCATCAATAACATAAACGGACACCCGAAGGTGTCCGTTTATTAAAAAACTAATAGTTTTCTTGCGAAAAAGATAGCTTAGAACGAATGTTTCATACCCACTGAGAAAGCAGAAGGTGATTGACCAATTCCTGGATTGCTAACGGAAGTGCTAGCGCTGTTCCAGCCGAGCAGGTAATTACCATTGTTATCATTATCCAGCTTGGTGTACAAAGCATACAGCGTAGTACGATTGGTCATTTTGTGGTCATAGCCAACAGAATATTGCTTGGCGCCTGAATTTGAACCTCCACTAACGCTGTGGTTAACATCTGTATACGCCAATTTAAGCGCATCATTTGTAGTCATGTTGTATTTACCAGATAGGTACCAAGCATTAGAGTTACCAGACCCGTGCCTGTTGCTGATTCTTTCGTAAACAGCATTTAGAGCAAAGGCATCCATTGAGTAGCCTCCACCAATTTTCCAAGCATCAGTGCTTAGATTGGTATAAGACAGGCCATTGCTAACACTTTGGTAAGCTGCAGTGCCGTAAAATGGCCCCGCGTTGTACATACCAGCAATAGAGTAACCTTCATTCGTATTGATCAAAGAGTTAAGTGTGCCATTTACTGGAGTATTAAAGCCCGGCGCTGTTCCGCCTTGATCGCCAAAATACGAAGCCGCCACACTGAAACCAGCGTAATTCAAGCTATTGAAACCAACAGAATTGCTTGCGCGAACATCATGGCCGATACCCATCAAGGAACGGTTGTCAGCGAGGGTGTTATGGAACATGTCCATGCCGCGGGTTGCTAGTTTATAGGGTGTATCGAAACGGCCTAGCCTTACAGTACCTGCTTGGTCAAATTTTAAGCCAGCGAAAGTATCACGAAAAGCTATTTGTGTTTGAGAACCAGGATTTTCTGTGCCGCCTAAACCTGAGCCAATCGCAATTTGGTTTTCAATTTGCCAAATGGCGGACAAACCACCACCCAAATCCTCCGAGCCCTTAAAACCTATGCGAGATCCATTGCTGGCTACACCTTGAGAGTCTCTTCCAGTATCATTTTGGATGACGTCATAGGATACGTTAGCTTGACCGTAAATACTGACATCGGCGATTGCTGCTGAGCTCGCAAATACACTTGCGACGGCCAGAGCAATCAAACTTTTATTCATGTTCATAAAATGTTCTCCTTGATTTACTAAATTGGTTTTCCGGGAAAACCTCTCAAACTTAAACCACTTGCTTATGAGAAGTCAGACCGCATTTTGACAGAGAGCTTAGGAGATAGGCAAGACGTCTGTTGCAATATTGCAACAATAAGTGTGATAAACAAAAAATTCAAATTTCGCTACTAATGATTATTAAGGGCAAGTTATGTCAGCAGATACATTGAAAATAATTATAGTATGGATAATATTATTAATATGACAAGGATATATTGAGCTTGCTGACAGTCAGATTGCACAATGACAGTATCGTTCATTTTAAATGGTACCTGTCTATATTATTAGCTAATAAGATTTGGATATGATCACCATAAATTGCATGGCATAACAACAATTTCGCTTTATCGAATACGCTAGAATAGGTAACTCAATTTTTTGCAAAACGGTGTGGCTGGAATAAAGTTTAACTTTTAGAGGTGTCTATACTTAAACTTATCGGGTAATCAGAGTGAATATAGAAATACAAAGGAGGGTTTTGTGTTGAGTTTCGACAGCTTGATTATAAAATTCGATAAAGGTTTACGCACTCTATTTAGTGAGGCGCGTAGTGTTCGCCCTTTTCCGGATGCCGGTTTGCCGGATGCCGCATTAGACGAGAATGAGAAGAAGCTTGCAGCAGCGTTGATGCGAGTCAATCATAGCGGTGAAATTTGCGCTCAGGCCTTATACCAAGGGCAAGCACTGACAGCACGCGATCCCGCGATACAGGAGGAATTGCAGCAGGCAGCGAACGAAGAGACCGAGCATCTGGCATGGACGTCGCGACGTGTGCATGAACTAGGCGGTCATCTGAGTTTACTCAATCCGCTTTGGTATGGTAATTCGATGGCCATTGGCGCGCTCGCTGGGCTGCTAGGTGATAAATGGAATCTTGGATTTATGGCGGAAACTGAACGCCAGGTAGGTGTACATTTGCAAAGTCATTTGGAAAAATTGCCAGAACAGGATATTAAAAGTCGTACGGTTGTTCGGCAAATGCTCATAGATGAAACGCGGCACGGGGATATTGCAGTGCAACTGGGTGGTGCGGAATTACCACTGCCGATAAAATTGGCGATGCAAGTGAGCGCAAAGGTAATGACACAGACTGCATATTGGGTATAGCTCGTTACCTCGCCGCAAGTTTTTTCGGTAAGGTAACTGAAGAAGCATTTTTGCCCTGTTTACTCTATATCATATACCGTAGTTATGTCTTCCCTATAGGCGTCTCTAAAAATTCACCACTAATCGTCATTGAGGCATTAGTTACGATCAGAGCTTTGGGATAATACGTTCATTATCCCTTTATTCAAATTTTTCATGCTCGCATGCCAATGCTCTGGTGCTAAAAATCTTGAATGACTACATTGATGCGATAATATTTTATGGTTTCCGTTCAACAAAAACTTTCTTGCTCGTCTGGAGATCTTGATTCCTGGTTTGATTCGTTATCCAATACTTTTGTTGCTACAGAGGTCGGGGTAATCCGCCATGCCTGCGAATTGGCTGAGTCACTTTATGCTGGGCAAGCCGAACTAACGGGAGCCCCCTTGTTTCAACACGCGCTGGGTGCGGCATCTATCCTGATTGGTTTGAATATGGATTTTGAAACCATAGCTGCCGCCATAATGCATGCGGTGCCTGAGTATCTGGACAGCTGGGCTGAAGTTTTGGAAACACGTTTCAGCGCTAATATAAGCCATTTGGTTGAAGGTATTTCGCGTATTGAGAAAATCCGGGAATTTAGCGAGATACACGGTCTGCATAAAATAGAAAAGAAAAAAGGTGATAACAGTCAGCAGATAGAAAGTTTGCGGAAAATGGTTTTGTCCATGGTGGAAGACATCCGTGTGGTGTTAATCAAGCTTGCTGAGCGAACCCAAACTATGCGTTGTTTGTCCGGGATCAGCGAAGATCAGCAAAAGCTGGTTGCGCTTGAAACACAAGGTATTTTTGCGCCACTGGCAAATCGTCTCGGCGTATGGCAAATAAAATGGGAACTGGAAGATCTTTCTCTGCGTTATCTGGAACCGGATATTTACAAGAAGGTGGCTACGCTGCTGGATGAGCGCCGGGTAGATCGAGAACAATATATTGCGGATGTGCTAACTCGGTTAAGGCAGGAATTGAGTCAGGCCGGTATCAAGGCGGAGGTGACAGGACGCCCCAAGCATATCTTCAGCATTATCAACAAAATGAAGCGCAAGCGAATAGATTTTAGCGAGCTCTATGATGTGCGTGCAGTGCGGATTTTGGTGGATGATGTCAAGGATTGTTATACGACGCTTGGGCTGATACATAATTTGTGGCAGCCTATCCCAAGCGAATTTGATGATTACATTGCACATCCCAAGAGCAATCACTACCGCTCATTGCATACGGCTGTGTTCGGTCCGCGTGACTTGACACTTGAGGTACAGATACGAACTTTTGAGATGCACCAGCATTCAGAATTGGGTGTTGCTGCCCATTGGCGATACAAAGAGGGTGCAAAATCGGATGTCAGGTTCGATGAGCAGATTGTATTGCTGCGCCAGATTTTGGAATGGAAAGAAGATGTAACTGATAGTGGTGACATGTTGGCGCAATTCAGGAATGAATTATTCCATAACCAGGTTTATGTGCTTACGCCTCAGGGAAAGGTGATCAATTTGCCCGCAGGCGCGACGCCGGTGGATTTTTCCTATGCGGTGCATACTGATTTGGGACACCGTACGCGTGGTGCCAAGGTCGATGGCAGCATAGTGCCTCTCAATTACAAGTTACAGCATGGGCAAAGGGTAGAAATTCTGGCTGCTAAACAGAGTTCACCGAGTCGTGATTGGCTTAATCCTGCCCATGGTTATTTGCAAAGTCAGCGAGCCCGAGCCAAGGTGCGACACTGGTTCAAGTACCAGAGCTTCGAAGAACATGTTTCTCAGGGTAGGACGCTGCTGGATCGCGAACTGCATCGGCTCGGCGTCACTTCTTTAAACCAGGAAAAAATCGCGCAAAAGTTACATTTTAATAAATTGGAAAATTTGCTGGCTGCACTCGGGCGGGGCGATGTCACACAACGGCATCTCGTTACCGCCATCCAGGATGAGATGCCGGTGAGGGTAGGAGAAATAAAACCAATCGTCACCAAATTTACTGCTGCACGCTCATTTTCCACGGACATTCTGGTGGAAGGGGTGGGTAATTTATTGACCAGAATGGCGAAATGTTGCAAGCCCGTGCCGCCAGATTTGATTGTTGGATATGTCACGCGCGACCGGGGGGTGACTATTCATCGTCAAGATTGTTCATTCATGCAGCACTTGCCTGAAGATAGGTGTCACCGTATGCTCAGTGCGCAATGGATTAGTCAAACAGCACTGCTTTGACTGCTCGGCCTTGTATTGTATTGTAAGCAGCCAGTTCACAAATAGAATTTGCGAAGCTGTAATTGTAGATTTAGCTGCGGTTCATTTAGGCAGGGATTCGAATTAGAACCGCACCTACTATTATCTTACACAATCCACATAATAGCGTGGACCATCACCATCTTCATTTGCTACCAAGCCATGGATGTCACTTTCAAATCCTGGAAACTTCTGGTTAAAGTCTCGCGCAAATTTGAGGTAGTCCACGATAGTTTTGTTAAAACGTTCACCCGGGATGAGTAACGGAATGCCCGGTGGATAAGGCGTCAACAGCACGCTGGTGATGCGTCCTTCCAGTTCGTCAATCGACACGCGGTCAATCTCGCCGTGCGCCATTTTAGCGAAAGCGTCGGACGGCTTCATGGCGGGTTCCATGTTGGACAGGTACATCTCGGTGGTCAACCGTGCTACGTCATTGATTTTGTAGATGCTGTGAATATTGTCGCAAAGGTCACGGAGGCCGACTTTCTCATAGCGTGCGAATTTGGCGACAAATTCAGGCAGCACGCGCCATAGTGGCTGATTTTTGTCATAGTCATCCTTGAATTGCTGCAACTCGGTTACCATGGTATTCCAGCGTCCTTTGGTAATACCAATGGTAAACATGATGAAAAAAGAATAGAGCCCCGTTTTTTCCACTACGACACCATTTTCCGCCAAGTATTTGGTGACGATGGCGGCCGGAATGCCGGAGTCGGCGAAGTCACCCCCGACGTCCAGTCCCGGGGTAATAATGGTGGCCTTGATCGGGTCGAGCATGTTGAAGCCCGGCGCCAAGTTGCCGAAGCCATGCCAGCGATCATCTGCACCCAGCATCCAGTCCGCGCGCGAGGCTATACCTTCTTCGGCGAGAAAGTCCGGCCCCCAAACTTTGAACCACCAATCCCCCCCCCATTCTTCATCCACCTTGCGCATGGCACGACGAAAATCAAGCGCTTCAGCAATCGATTCTTCTACCAGCGCGGTGCCGCCGGGCGGCTCCATCATTGCGGCAGCCACATCGCATGACGCGATAATGGCGTATTGCGGGCTGGTAGAGGTATGCATCATATAGGCTTCGTTGAAGCAGTCGCGATCCAGTTTGCGCGTTTCGCTGTCCTGCACCAAAATCTGTGAGGCTTGACTCAATCCGGCCAACATTTTATGTGTTGATTGCGTGGAAAACACCATGGATTCTTTGCATGGCTTACGGCCTTGGCCGATGGCGTGCATATCCTTGTAGAAATCATGGAAGGCGGCATGCGGTAACCATGCCTCGTCAAAAAGCAGGGTATCAATTTGCCCATCCAGTATCTGTTTGAGGGTTTCCACGTTGTACAACACGCCGTCGTAAGTGCTCTGAGTGATAGTCAGAATGCGCGGTTTTTGTTTTTTATCCTTGATGAACGGATTTGCATCGATCTTGCGTTGGATGGTTTCAATTTTAAATTCGTCGAGAGAAATCGGCCCGATGATGCCGAAATGATTACGTGTTGGCATTAGAAATACGGGTATTGCACCGGTCATGATAATGGAATGCAGGATGGATTTATGACAGTTGCGATCCACCACCACGATGTCATTGGGTGCGACGGTGGAATGCCATACAATTTTATTTGAGGTAGAGGTGCCGTTAGTCACAAAAAATAGGTGATCGCAACTGAAAATACGCGCTGCATTTCGCTCACTGGCTGCTACCGGTCCGGTATGGTCGAGCAGCTGACCCAGTTCGTCGACTGAGTTGCACACGTCTGCACGCAACATATTCTCGCCAAAAAATTGGTGAAACATTCGACCTACCGGCGATTTCAGAAAAGCTACCCCGCCTGAATGGCCGGGGCAATGCCAAGAGTAGGAACCATCTTGCGCGTAATTAACCAGTGCGCGGAAAAATGGCGGGGCGAGAGAATCTAAATATAATCGGGCTTCACGGATGATGTGCCGCGCCACAAATTCCGGCGTGTCTTCATGCATATGAATGAATCCGTGCAACTCGCGCAAAATATCATTGGAAATATGGCGTGAAGTACGCGTCTCGCCGTATAGATAGATGGGGATATCGGCATTTTTAAAGCGGATCTCTTCCACGAAAGCGCGGATGTTTTTCAGCGCGATAGCCGTCTCTTCTTTACTGCCGCCACCGAATTCTTCATCGTCTATCGATAGCAAAAAGGCCGAGGCTCGGCTTTGTTGTTGTGCGAATGAAGTTAAATCCCCGTAGCTGGTTATGCCCAGCACCGCCATGCCTTCTTTTTGGATGGCTTCGGCCAAAGCGCGTACGCTCAGCCCGCTGGAATTTTCCGAGCGAAAATCCTCGTCGATGATGATGATGGGGAAATCAAATTTCATTCAGTGCTCCTTGGTGGGAATATCTGCCGGGCAGAGAGTTGGCGCGGATTGTCGCAGATTTAGATCATGTGGTTAGTGTTAAATAACAATTAAAAATGAGGTTATCCGGTAGCGCGAATAAAGGGTTGCCAGCTGTATTGGGAGATAATCAACCGGAATTGAACAGCTATTCTGGTGCAGCTAGTCGCGCGCGGAATAGGGGTTTTTAAGCGCTTTGACTAGATCAGTTAGCACCGCGCGGAATTGCTGTTCATCACAACCCATTAGTACGGCATCTTCCAGCGCGTCTTGGCAGATTTGGCGGATTTCCTCCATGTTCTCGCTCAGCACCTTGTTTTTTTCCACGCAGGCGACTACCTCGCCTGTGGGGCTGCGCCAAATGGTTTGCGGATAGGATGCCATTAAATTTATGCCTCTATATGATTCAGTAAAACTCAGTGAATGGGTGAAGGCTAATCATGCAGTTGATTCTATATCTTGGGCAGTGTAACCCCAATCTGCCCCTGATATTTGCCGCCCCTATCCCGGTATGAGACTTCGCATACTTCGTCGGATTCGAAGAAGATCATCTGTGCCACGCCCTCATTGGCGTAAATCTTCGCCGGTAATGGCGTGGTATTGGAAAATTCCAGTGTGACATACCCCTCCCATTCCGGTTCTAAAGGTGTGACATTAACGATTATGCCGCACCGCGCGTAAGTAGATTTCCCCAGGCAAATGGTCAGCACGTTGCGCGGGATGCGAAAGTGTTCCACGGTGCGTGCCAGCGCAAAAGAGTTGGGCGGGATGATGCAATAGTCGTTCTTGATCTCGATGAAAGAGTTGGCATCGAAATTCTTTGGGTCGACGATGGTGCTATTAATGTTGGTGAACAGTTTGAATTCGTCCGAACAACGGACGTCATAGCCATAGCTCGACGTGCCATACGACACGATACGCTGGCCATTCGTTTCTTTCATCTGCCCGGGTTCGAACGGCTCGATCATGCCGTGCTGTTTGGCCATGTGACGTATCCACTTGTCTGATTTAATACTCATGTTTAGTTCGAGACAGAAATTATGGTTTAGAGGAAGAATGAAAATATAAATACTTTATGGTGCTTTGTATTTTTTCTTACGTCTTTTGTATCACAATTTTAGGGAATGCCGCACTGTAGTCTTGCGCCATCTCAGCAATTTTTACTGCCAGACGTCGTGCAATCTGTTTGTACTCTTTGGCAATTACACCGTCGGGGTCGGTTACTACGGTGGGCTTGCCGGAATCGGTTTGTTCGCGGATACGAATGTCTAAAGGTAATGAACCGATAAACTCTACGTTGTAGTCGTTACACATCTTTTCGGCTCCGCCGCTGCCGAAGATGTGTTCCTCATGCCCGCATTTCGAGCAGATGTGTGTGCTCATATTTTCCACGATACCCAGTATTTTTATGCTCACTTTCTCGAACATTTTGAGTCCCTTGCGCGCATCCATTAGTGCGATGTCTTGCGGAGTGGTCACAATGATCGCCCCGGTTACCGGTACTTTTTGTGACAGAGTCAACTGGATATCACCCGTACCGGGCGGCATGTCCACCACCAGATAATCCAGCGCATCCCAGCGCGTTTGATTCAATAACTGATCCAGCGCCTGAGTAACCATCGGGCCGCGCCAAACCATCGGCACATCTTCGCCTTGAATCATGAAGCCGATGGACATGACTTGTAGTCCGTGTCCCTGCATGGGTTCGACCGACTTGCCATCACGCGATACAGGCTCGCCTTTGATGCCCATCATGGTGGGCAAGGAAGGTCCATAGATATCCGCATCCAGAATTCCGACGCGCGCGCCTTCCGCAGCGAGTGCCAGCGCCAGATTCACCGCCGTAGTGGATTTACCCACACCGCCTTTGCCACTGGCCACCGCAATAATATTCTTTACCCCATCAACCAGCTTTACGCCGCGTTGTACGGCATGGGGCACTACCTTGCTACTTACATTCACGGTAAGTGTGTTGATACTTGGTAAAGCGCTACGCAGGTGATTTTCTACCATCACTCGTATTTCATCCCACACGCTTTTTGCAGGGTAGCCAAGCAGAATGTCGAGCGATAAATTATTACCGCTGATCTTTATATTTTTCACCGACTTGCCCGCTACAAAATCTTTTTTTGTATTGGGATCAATCAACTTTGCCAGTGCGGCCTGTACGTCCACGTCGGTAAAACTCATGTGCTGCTCCTGCAATAAAACAATGAGGGGCAAGCATTCTACCCAAGATTACCCATCACGCCTATAGTTCAATTTTGCTACAATTACGGCCCTTTACAAGGGGTTTTCCATCTATGTCGCGCAAGATACTGGTTACGTCCGCATTACCTTATGCCAATGGCAGTATCCACTTGGGTCATTTGGTTGAATACATTCAGACTGATATATGGGTGCGCTTCCAGAAGATGCTGGGCAACACATGTTATTACGTCTGTGCAGACGATACTCACGGCACGCCTGTCATGCTTCGCGCCGAGAAGGAAGGTATCACCCCGGAACAATTGATAGATCGCGTGTGGCATGAGCACAAGGCAGATTTTGAAGGCTTCCATGTCGAGTTTGACCACTACGGCAGCACCAACAGCCCTGAGACCAAGGAATTCGCACAGGCGATTTATCGCAAACTTAAAGCCGCCGGCTTGATTGAAGTACGTTCTGTTGAGCAGTTCTATGATCCCGTCAAGAACATGTTCCTGCCGGATCGTTTCATTAAGGGCGAATGTCCGAAGTGCCACGCCAAGGATCAATATGGTGACAACTGTGAAGTGTGCGGTTCCACTTATTCGCCCACCGAACTGATCAATCCTTATTCTGCTGTATCCGGTGCGCAACCCGAGCGTCGTAATTCCGACCATTACTTTTTCAAGCTCTCCGCCGACACCTGCCAACAGTTTTTGCGCGAGTGGACGCGCAGCGGAACGCTGCAACCTGAAGCCGCCAACAAGATGCAGGAATGGCTGGGCGGGGAGGGCGAGAGCAAACTCACAGACTGGGACATCTCGCGCGACGCGCCCTATTTCGGCTTCGAGATACCCGATGCACCGGGCAAATATTTTTATGTATGGCTGGATGCGCCGGTGGGCTATATGGGCAGCTTCAAAAAGCTGTGTGATGCTAAAGGCATAAATTTCGACGACTACTGGAAGCCAGGCTTCGATACCGAACTGTACCATTTCATTGGTAAGGACATCCTCTACTTTCACGCGCTGTTCTGGCCTGCGATGCTGAAACATGCTGATTTCCGCACCCCGACCAAACTATTCGCGCACGGCTTTCTTACCGTTAACGGCGAGAAGATGAGTAAATCGCGCGGAACGTTCATCACCGCCGACAGCTACCTTAAACAGGGACTTAACCCGGAATATCTGCGCTACTACTACGCTGCGAAACTCAACGGTACGATGGAAGACCTCGACCTGAGTCTTGAAGATTTTGTGGCGAAGGTGAACAGCGACCTGATTGGCAAGTACGTCAACATCGCCAGTCGCTGCGCCGGATTTGTGAACAAAATTTTCAATGGGAAAATTCCACTTGTCCGAATAGGGTCAATTGAAGACGAGAATGGAAAACGTACAGCCCCTAATTGGTCTGGATTGAGGGGAATCATTCACTCTTCGGAGAAAATCGCAGATGCCTACAACCAGAGGGACTTTGGTAAGGCGCTGCGGCTGATTATGGCATTAGCTGATGAAACTAATCGGTACATTGATGAAAAAGAGCCTTGGGTGGTTGCAAAACGAGCCCTCGACAACTCCGCTGAATATGACAATCTGGCAGATTGTTGCGCCAACGCTTTAAATGCCTTCCGGTTACTCACCCTCTATCTTAAGCCTGTGCTGCCTATGCTTGCTGAGAACGTAGAGACCTTCTTCAATATCCCACCGCTTAAATGGGATGATGCGCAAACACTCTTGTCTGCCGACCATCATATCAATCCCTATAAACACTTGATGACCCGCATAGACCAAAAACAAATTGATGCCATGGTAGAAGCCAACAAACAATCTCTCGAACCTGCAACAGACACTCATTCACCGGCACGTCATGCCGAAGCACAGCAACACGCCATCGCGCCGATTGCCGAAACCATCTCTATCGACGAATTCAGCAAAGTCGATCTGCGCGTGGCGAAAATAATCAACGCCGAGCATGTGGAAGGCGCTGAGAAGCTGCTGAAACTGACGCTGGATATTGGCGAAGCACAACCGCGTACCGTGTTCGCGGGCATCAAGTCGGTTTATGATCCGGAAAAATTAAAGGGTCGCATGACGGTGATGGTTGCGAATCTTGCGCCACGCAAGATGAAATTCGGTTTATCGGAAGGCATGGTGCTGGCGGCTTCCGGTGATGCGCCCGGTTTATTTATTCTGAGTCCGGACGATGGCGCACAACCTGGCATGAGGATTAAGTAGTTTGCCCCAATATCTCATCTTGTGCGGCGCAGCGCATTACACCGTGTTGCTAAATTATTGAAATAGGAAAAGCTTGCTCAAGAATAAGCGATACGAACATTTTGTTCGCCCAGCCGTTTCTTTAAGCCGCTCATTAGATCACTGTGCAGCGTGACGCTCCAAGCCTCGCCCAGCTTCAAGTTTGCGCTCCCGCTTGTATTGCGGTAGCACACTAGCACCATGCATTTACCCTCTCGGTAGGGCTCGAGCAGTTCCTTTAATTCTGTCACGCTAATGCGTGCGTCAGACGAAACACTAAGTTCCAGGCGCTTCGCGAAAGTGGAACGCGCCGAGGCGAAATCGAATAACTCTTCGCCATTGACGCGCATATTGCCGGAATACTCGTCGAGACTGGCTTTGCCGCGCACCACTAATAATTCATCTTCGCGTATCCACGGGCGATTGGCCTCGAAAACTTCGTTGAATATCATCATTTCCAACTGTGCGCTGCCATCGTCCAGTGTGACAATCGCCATTCGCCCTCGTCGCGTCTGCTGTATTCGTATGGCAGACACGATACCAGCCAATGTCACCGGCATTCCACCGCGTTTGTTGTTGCCGTTTTGCGGTAGCGCTTGCGACGTGATATCGGACAGGCGTGTCTTGACGAAATTTTCCAGTTCGCTAGCATATTCCTGATAGGGATGGCCGCTGAGATAAAAGCCCAAGCTGGTTTTTTCGTGTTGCAATTGTTCGCGTAACGTCCAGCGCGGGACGTTCTTAACTTGCACCGACATCGTCACACTTGCATCGTCTTCGAATAGACTATTTTGATTGATGGATTGTGCTTTCTGCTCTGCGCTGCAAAGCGCAACCTCGAGCGACGCCAGCAACTGATGGCGATGATCCGAGATTGTATCGAATGCACCACTGCGGATTAGCGCTTCAGTAGCGCGACGGTTTACTATGCGCTTATCTACGCGATGGCAAAAATCGAACAAGTCGCGGAATGGCCCACCGAGTTTACGGGCATCCACAATGCTATCTATCGCCGCTTTGCCGGTACCCTTAATGGCTTCCAATCCATATGCAATCGTTTTTTCGTCCACCGGCATGAAGCGGTTTACAGACGAGTTAATATCCGGCGGCAAAATGCGAATTCCTTGCACCAGGGTATCAAGATAGAAAATATGGACTTTGTCGGTGTTATCCATGTCCGATGACAATGTGGCGGCCATGAATGCCGCCGGGTAATGCGTCTTTAGATAGGCGGTCTGGTAGGACACCAACGCATAGGCAGCAGAATGCGATTTGTTAAAGCCGTATCCGGCAAATTTTTCCATCAGGTCGAACAGTTGCTCTGCCAGTTGCTTGTTGACAGCACGCGCTACAGCGCCGTCCACAAAAATGTTGCGTTGCAGCGCCATCTCTTCAGCATTTTTTTTACCCATCGCGCGGCGCAACAAGTCCGCTGCTCCCAGCGAATAACCGCCGATAATTTGCGCGATCTGCATCACTTGCTCTTGGTACACGATCACACCGTAAGTTGGTTTGAGCGAAATCTCCAGTTCGGGATGAAAATAATCAGCCTTGGAACGGCCATGTTTGCGGTTGATGAAGTCCTCTACCATGCCTGATTCGAGCGGACCAGGGCGATATAACGCAACCAGCGCCACGATGTCTTCAAATGTGTCCGGTTGCAGTTTAATAATCAGCTTTTTCATGCCGGGAGATTCAAGCTGAAATATCGCCGTGGTGTTGGCGGCCTTGAGCAGGGCGTAAGTTGGTTTGTCCTCCAGTGGCAGATTTTCAATGGAGAAGCGATTTTCAATGGGAAAACCTGGGCCTGCGGGCATCTGGTTTATATATTTCACCGCCCAATCAATGATGGTAAGTGTGCGCAACCCTAAAAAGTCGAACTTCACCAAGCCGATCTTTTCCACATCGTCTTTGTCAAATTGACTAATGCCCTTGTCGCTGCCTTCAGCATAATATAGTGGACAAAAGTCGCTCAGTTTGCCCGGTGCGATTAGTACTCCGCCCGCGTGCATACCGACATTGCGCGTTAAATCTTCCAACTGGGTACCCAGTTCAAGTAGCTCTTCCACGCCTTCTTCGCTGCTGATGATTGCGTTGAATTCCGGTTCCAGCTCACGTGCTTTTTTCAGTGATACCGGCTTAACGCCTTCCAGCGGAACGAGCTTGGACAGGCGATCGCACAGTCCGTAAGGAAAATCCAGCACGCGCCCGACATCGCGGATCACCGCTTTGGACGCCATGGTGCCGAAGGTGGCAATCTGAGACACACTCGCCGCGCCGTATTTTTGTTTCACATACTCGATAACGCGCTCGCGCCCATCCTGGCAGAAATCTATATCGAAGTCGGGCATGGAAATGCGTTCTGGATTTAGGAAGCGCTCAAATAACAGGGCATAGCGTAACGGGTCAAGGTCGGTGATGCTTAGACTATAAGCCACCAGTGAGCCTGCGCCAGAGCCGCGGCCGGGGCCAACTGGCACGTCATTGAGCTTGGCCCAGCGGATGAAATCTGCCACGATCAAAAAGTAACCGGAGAACCCCATTTTTATAATGGTCTCGATTTCGAATGCCAAGCGTGAGGTATATTCCTCCATCTTTGCGGCGCGAATCGTTTCATCTGGATACAACTGCAACATGCGCTGATGCAAACCGAATTCGGATTCCGTACGCAGAAAATCATCCAGACTTTCACCATTTGGGGTGGGGAAATCCGGTAAATAGGGTTTGCCCAGTTGCAAGGTCAAATTACATCGCTTGGCGATCTCCACACTGTTTTGCAACGCTTCAGGAAAATCGGCAAACAGTGCCGTCATCTCGGCCTGGGTTTTGAAATACTGCTGCGGGGTAAATTGGCGCACGCGCCGTTTGTCATTCAGTACATACCCTTCGGCAATGCACACGCGCGTCTCGTGCGCTTTGTAGGCTTCCTGGCTTAGAAACTGAATCGGATGTGTCGCTATTACCGGTAACGCCAGCTCTACGGCCAGTTTGATCGTTTCACTCACATGCAGCTCTTCGCGCGCCATACCGGTTCGCTGCACTTCCAGATAATATCGACTGGGGAATAGCTCCGCCCACTCTAGCGCTAACTGACGTGCCGTTGCCTGATTGCCATTTAGCAGCGCCGTGCCGACCTCACCGAGATGCGCGCCGGATAATGCGAGTAGTCCATCTGTGCCGCCGCGTAGCCATTGTTTGTGTATCTCGATACGACCGCTCTTTTGCCTTTCCAGATAGGCGCGTGTTATCAAATCACACAATCGCAGGTAGCCAGCATTGGACTGGCATAACAATAGCAGCCGGAACGGCTTGTCGCGTTCGGCTGGATTGCTGATGAATACATCGCAGCCGATGATAGGCTTGATGCCGGCTGCGCGTGCTGCCTGATAGAGTTTGATCAGGCCGAACATATTGTTGAGGTCGGTCAGTGCCAGCGCGGGCATGGCATCCTGCTTGGCAGCGGCAATTGCCTCGGGAATACGCACAATGCCATCGGCAATGGAGTATTCGCTGTGCAGACGTAGATGGATGAAAGAGGGTTGGGGCATGATGGCGAAATGACGGTTACAACCGAAATTTTACCATCGTCACCGGAGTGAGAAATTAAAAGATTTTTACCCGTTGATATGGTTCAGAAAAATAGGCGAGATAGAATAGTTGACAGGGTCAAAGATGAAAGTTTGCGAATGTCTTTGGAACCATGAAGCTATTTTACAGAATCAATTCCAGTTTTTAGAGTTTTCAATACATTGGTCATTTACGAAGACGGGAGCTGTGCATCACTTTATAAATATGAACACCCTGTTATGAGGCGGAGCGCATACTTCCAGTGACGTCTTTACCCACTCCACGGAAACCCGTAAAACGACCGGATGAATCAAACATCGGTTCTCCGCTGATCATGAAGTATTGTTGTGAACCATCTGAATTATGTCGTCGGTAGATGAAATCCAAAAACGGTCGTCTGGCAGCGATATATTCTTCCAGTATTGCCCGCTCATCTTTATCCCAATGTGCTGCTTGCGTTTCACTCGGTTCGCTGAGCAAGTCGTCAACCTCAATTCCGAGCATTTCAAGTACCGGGCCGTACACTTTGGTGAAATGTCCAGTTTCATCTTGCTCCCAATACCAATCTGACGACAGCTCGGTCAGGCGGCGAAACCGAGCTTCGCTTTCCCGCAGTTCTGCGGTTCGTGCTTGCACAGTCTGCTCCAACATTTTGTTGTAGTGTTCAATTTTTTTGTATAAAAGTCGTACTTCCAGCATGTTATGAATACGTGTTCGTACTTCGGTCAGATCAAAAGGCTTGCTGATAAAGTCTTTCGCGCCGGCTTGTAATGCGCGCAGCTTGTGATCCGGTTGGGCGGTAATGACGAGTACCGGCAGGTAGCCGTTTGTTTCGATTTTTTTTAAGTTTTCCAGGACCTGAAAGCCATCCATGCCAGGCATCTGTAAGTCGAGCAGAATCAGGTCGTAGCGGTTTTTTCTATACAACTCGCTGACTTCAAACGGATTTTTTGTCGATGCTATACGTGTATAGTTCGCGCCACGTAGCATTTCCTCGAGTAGGCGTATATTAGCCTCCTGATCGTCAACGATCAGGAGGCTGGCGTTTAGAATATCAAACTGGCTAAGCATAATTTTAAGAACACCTTTAAAAACCAAGCAACAAATATCGACACAAACTTTGCCGAGTTTCCAATTTTATTTTGATGTGTACGTCGTTACGGCATACCTACTTGAACCTATATGGTTTGTAACGGCGGCTAACTAAAATTTTTTAAGGCGTTTCCATATTGTTTTAATTAACAAAAACTGGAATATTCAACAGAATATTTTAACATGACCGAGCTAGATTTATGGAAGTGTTCTCTGGTCAATTTACGCAATCACTAATAAATATGTGTATATTGAAACACGCTAATTTTTGTCCGCATACTTAGTATGGTTGTACAGGTTCATACCTAATTACATTGCGAATCTCTTTTCTTGTTCTATAGTTGAAGGTAGATGCCGTACGTGGGCAAAGTACCATTTGTAATGCCTGCTCTCTGTACGTTTACACACATAGAATTTCATCACTTAAATAGGTAAATCAATCGGAGTACCTTGATCCTGACCTGGATGAGACCGCGCTCATGCATTATCGTCTTTTTAAATTGGCCTCTGGTTGTACGTAATCACAATTCTTATTGTTAGGTACAGATTGTCTATGGTTTGTTAGACTAGCCGGTTACACGTTTTCGAGTAGGAGGAGGATGGTAGGTATATGGCGATTTGTCGAATTGTACCGTGCCTATTCTGAAGGCTTAGAGATTTGGGTTCTAGTGAATTAAACAACACAGGTGAGTTTTATATTTTTTACTATGCTCTTAAGAGTGCGAGTGTTGGGTGGTTGTATATGTTGAAAGTAAGCAATCGAATTCTTTTTTGACCACCTTATAACATTCGCAAGAGAGCGATTCCAGCCCAGATCGATCGAGTATTGTAATGTGCCCACGGCGATAGTTAATAAAACCAGCATTTTTTAAATTTCCGGCGGCTTCGGTTATACCTTCGCGGCGCACGCCAAGCATGCTGGCAATTAATTCCTGCGTCATGATTAATTCATTAGAGCTCAATCGATCAATGGTTAATAGTAACCAGCGGCAAAGCTGTTGTTCGATTGAATGATGTCTATTGCACGCCGCAGTCAGGGACATTTGTGTGATGAGCGCTTGAATATAAAGCAGTGATAAGCGCTGCAGCGATTCTGTGCGATTAAATTCGTGCAGCACTGATCCGGCTTTTATGCGGTAGCCGCAGCCGCCTGTTTGCACAATTGCCCGGCTAGATGTTGCTGCACCACCCATGAGTAGTGAAACACCTAGCATGCCTTCATTGCCGACTCCTGCGATTTCTGTCGAAGCACCATCTTCCATGATGTATTGCAGAGACACGATGGCGGTCGTAGGGAACCAGGCATGTTGTAACCGACTAGCAGATTCATAAAGGACGCTGCCGAGCGGCATTTGAACCAGCTCCAAATGTGGTTTTAAGCGTTCAAACTCATCCGTTTGCACAGCTGTGAGAAGATAGTTGTGGTTTGTTACCTGTGCAGTGGTAATGAACATAAGCAGCTCATTTAAATACCTGAAATATTATTATAGGCATGTTCACCAATTAACTGATTAGTAGACATTTATAGTAAAGCTATTGGCTTAAGTTGTGTACGATACCGCACAGACGCTACATGTCCTGAATAGCAGACTACGCCTCAGCGGCTAGTACAAGCTTCCAACATGTCGCAGTAAAACTCCACTAGTTTTCTTAAGTTGGCATTCAAAATGCCCGCATGAGCAGGTTGGAGTATTTATAACACAAGGAGGCAGCCTATTATGCAGCTTCAAAATCAGGAGAGTTCATTATGAAACAATTAAAACATTTTATTACTATTTTTACTGCCATCGTATTCGTGTCAATTTTAGGTTGTGCGTCCACTACGAAGTCGGAAGGAGTAGGAGAGTATTTGGATGATAGCGTAATTACAACGAAGGTTAAAGCGGCGGTTTTTAATGAGCCAACTTTGAAAGCTACCGAGATAAATGTTGAAACCTATAAAGGTGTCGTTCAATTAAGTGGATTTGTGAGTTCTCAGTCCAGTATTGATAGGGCCGAAGAAGTTGCCAGTGGTGTTAAGGGCGTGAAATCTGTCAAGAATGACATGCGAATTAAATAAAGCTGACATGGGAGATTGCCAATGTAATCTCCCAAATAAATGTCCCACCATTGTGAATTTGAATGTTTCATAAAATTTGTATGCTTGCATTACACCATGGGGAGCGACAGCTTACCAAGCTTTGATTGCAGTACGAGCGGCATTGTAAAATTCAATAAATAAACATCTAGGCATAACTCCATTGATTGATCTGAACTTGTCTTGCGTGGCGATAGTCTCGCAGACCTTTTTTCATTGATTGGCATTGTGCTTTCAGAAACTTCTGCCTATTCGACCAAGGGCCGCCTGATACACAGCGAGTACAAATGGCGTTTGAAAATTTTGAAGGCACGACAGGCAGCAGTGATATTGTCGGCACGCTGCAGATAGATACCGGCGGTAAACATTCATTTATGCAAGGCGAACTGGTTTTCAAGGTATTCGATCTGACTGATTTAGGCTCATTGATCGATGCTGCAGGGTAGCCGTCGCAAAACAACGTTCCTCTTCGTCTGGAGTATTATGGGTGCAGACGTAAAGCTGCGTGCAAAATCCATCTATTGAGCGAACACACTGCCTATCGAAGATTCGGTTGTTTATTTGAAGCTACAGGATTCCGTTCAGATGGTTAATCCGCTTAATTAACGTTAACCAAGCCCGCGGTGCTGGTTGAGCGCAGCCTGGGTGCGATATTACTCGGTGTAGTTAATTCGCTGTTCGCTCTAACTCCTCTTATTGAAGCTGGACCGATCTGGATAGTGATCGCGGACGGCTTATCCAGAAAACGCAGAAATCTGCCCCGCATAAGACGGCAGTTGGATCGAAACGTGGATCTATGTCTTGAAAAATCTGATAGCTTCACACAAGTCCAGCTAGTAATTAGACCGTTACGTATTGCCTTGCAGCAACAATTGTGCAATAGATTAAATTGAGATTGAGCAAGAAAATTGTTTGACGAATCTGTATTTAGTCAAAATAACCGTATACCTGCTTATTCTTATCTTTAAAAATGCATTTGAATTACCATCGCATTGGAGATATCACAAATGGATAGGAGGTATGGAAATGTTTGGCCAAAAACGAAACATACTCACCAATCTATTCACTTTTACCCGGATCGAAATAAATGGAATCTGTACTCAAAAAAATACTTGCAACTCCCGAGGAGACTGGTTCAGCTTTGTTAATTGAACTTGTTGATAGTATTCGGCCGAAAAATCCCAACGTGGGTGAGGTGGCTACGGTAAATTTACACGCTTTGATTACTTTGCTGAGGACGCATCCGGAATATGTTGTCGCGCTGCGGAGGTATGTGTTGGCGTTATTTGAGGTGCGTCGCCATAGCCATCTCTATGCCGATATCGGCATATTATCTAATGAAGGTTTTTTTACTACGGTCTGGAATCGCTTCATCTTTAGTATATTACCCCCGGAAATACGTGACGATTACCTGAAGGATACGTTCGGGCTCGTGTTTCACAAGCATACCGATTATCTATGGGTGGATCAGATTCCTGATGCAGTATGGATTGAATTATTGCAGTGTATCGATTTTGATGCTGAGCCCTCTCATCCCGGCAGAGCAAAAATTCAGGAGGAAATGCTGAATGCAGTTCAGATGTTGTCTTATCGCATTGCATCCACAGGGCTTGAACATGAACTGGTGCGTAATTATCCGGATATTGAACGCTTCGAATCGCCGTTTTTAGCGCAGAACGTCGAGGTTTGTGATTATTACCGGGCCTATCATGCCTGTCTCAGTGGAGATTCTGCGCTGCCTGATAATAAGCATATCCTGGTGTTGTTGCAGCAATGTGAAGAAGTGCTGGTAAAAGTGCGCAAGCAAGCTTTACACAATGGCGCAAGCATCAGCCTTACATATCATTTGCAGCGCGTGAATCAGATGATCAAACGGTTGCAAACTTTGTTGGTATTGCTCGAACCGAATGAAACCACGATACGCAGTTTGGCTTTGCTGCGCGAATTGGTGCGTGAGGAGAATCGTAAATACAGTGTGCGGGATGTATTTACTCGTGTCACCGATTTGGTGGCTTTGCAGGTTACAGAGAATGCAGGAAAAACCGGTGAACATTATGCTGCCGCGACACCAGGCGAGTATTTTAGTATGTTGCGCTCATCTATGGGGGCGGGTTTTATCGTTGGATTTATGGCGCTGATCAAAATCGGGATTGGCAAGATGATGTTAGCGCCTTTTACCCAGACTTTTTTCTTCAGCATGAATTATGCCTTTGGTTTTTTGCTGATTCACATCATGCATTTTACGGTTGCGACCAAACAGCCAGCAATGACTGCGGCGACGATTGCGGCGACGGTTGATCAGAATACTGCATTGAATAGTGGTAAAGCACCGCTTGATGGAGTAGTGCAACTCATTGCTATTGTGTGGCGCACCCAGATGGTTTCTATTTTGGGCAATGTAATACTCGCGATTCCAACCGGCATGTTGATTGCATTGATAGGTTACGCGGCTGGTGCGCCGGTAATGTCGGAGGAGAAAGCCTGGCATACGTTGGAGGATATTAATCCTTTTTATAGCTTGGCTTTAATTCATGCTGCGATTGCGGGAGTGTGTCTTTTCTTTGCCGGATTGATTTCGGGTTATTACGACAACAAATGTGCCTACACTCGAATTCCTGCTCGTTTAAAACAATTGCACTGGTTGCGGAAACTATTAGGAGAGCATCGACTTGACCGCTTTGCGGCTTATATCGGAGACAATCTTGGCGCGTTAATGGGGAATTTTACGTTCGGTATTATGCTCGGTAGTATGGGGCTGATTGGTTTTATATTCGGCCTCCCTTTTATTGATATCCGACACGTCGCGTTTTCGTCAGCCAACTTTGCCTTTGCGCTGGTTGCACTTGATTTCAGGGTGGGTTGGCAGTTGGTAGCAATTTCTTTGTTAGGCATTGCGCTGATTGGGATAGTTAATCTTGCGGTGAGTTTTTGCTTGGCTCTTTACGTCGCGATGAAGGCGCGCCAAGTACGCTTCAATCGTAGTGGCGAATTGTTTCGGATGTTGGGAGCGCACTTTGTGAGCAATCCACGTGAATTTTTCTTTCCTCCCAAAAGCGGAGTCGCACTACAAAATTTGGCACCATGAGCACAATAAGGCTGAGTTGAATGGGACGATAACGATAGGAGGAAAGCATTGGCTGAGTTCTATCATGCGCGCGAGATGGTTGTGTTACTGCTGCCAAGTAAAGTAGTGATAGAAATTTCATCGGGCATCGTTTTATCGCGATAAAGCACTATGATTTAATGCCATGATTATTAATGCAGGTTCGCATGTTTAAAAATTTGACCATTAAAACACGCTTGATTTCCATTCTTTCGTTCTTGGTATTTTTTTTGCTGGGAATCGAAATGCTAGGATTGTTTGGGATGAGCAAGGCAAACGATGGTTTGAAAACCGTTTACGAGGATCGAGTTATTCCGCTTGGACAGTTGATGCATATTGAGTCGCTCTTGCATCAAAATCGTATTGCTATTGCGACTGCCTTGATTACCCCGACCCCTGAGCTTATTGATAAGAACACGGGGACTTTCGAAAAAAACGTTAAAGAGATCACCAAGACTTGGGATGCGTACATGGCGACCCATCTGACTCCGGAGGATATAAAACTGGCTGAAAAATTTGCCGAGAACCACAAGAAATTTGTTATTGAGGGTTTAATTCCAGTATTGGTCGCTTTGCGTACCCATGAAACTAAAGAAGCGAGTCGAATTGTTGTGGAAAAAGCTCGCCCCCTTTATGACTTGGTTAAGAAAGACATTAGCGCTCTTATTAATCTTCAAATAGAGACTACTAAACAGGAGTATAAATACCACCAAAATCGTTACGCGATCATTCGCAATATTTTCATCGCTTTGATAATTATTGTCCTGGTACTGGCTGTATTAATCAGTGCTGGATTCACCCGAGGTGTGTTTAAGCCGCTGGAGAAAGCAGTGAAGATTGCTCGTGGTATTGCCGCAGGTGATTTTACGGAGCAAATCCATGTTCGATCGACGGATGAAATCGGCCAATTATTGCAAGCACTGAAAGAAATGAACGATAGTCTGGTGAAGACTATCGGTCAATTACGCGACAGCGAAACACATGTCCGTGCCATGCTGAATAACCTGATCGAGGGCATCGTTACAATTAATGAACAGGGTGTGATTGGAACTTTTAATTCCGCTGCCGAGCGGATATTCGGTTACACCGAGGCCGAGATAGTGGACAAAAATGTTTCCATCCTCATGCCTGCTCCCTACCGCGAAGCGCACGATGGTTACCTTGTTCGTTACCTGCAAACGCGGGAGAAAAATATCATTGGTATCAGCCGCGAGGTAACAGGGCTGCGCAAGGATGGAACAACCTTTCCCATGGAGCTGGCAGTGATTGAAACGCGCCAGGGTGAGCGCCATATATTCACCGGATCTTTCCGCGACATTAGTGCGCGTAAACTGGCCGAAGAACAGAAGGCGCGTCTCATCCGCGAACTTGAAAGCTCCCAGGAAGAATTAAAAAGCTTTGCTTTTGTGGTGTCTCATGATCTTAAGGCGCCATTGCGAGCCATTAGTACATTGGCAGGTTGGCTTACCCATGATTACTCGGACAAGTTCGATGAAAAGGGGAAAGAATATATGGAGCTCCTTATTAAAAGGGTATACCGTATGGATAATCTGATTAATGGTATTTTGCAATATTCGCGGGTCGGTCGGGTGCTGGAGAAGATCGTTGCAGTGGATCTCGACCCGTTAGTGCGGGAGGTGATTGACCTGCTTTCGCCACCGGCCAATATTGTGATCAGTATTGAAAATACTTTGCCTACCGTCATGGCAGAACCAACCCGTATCGAGCAGGTATTTCAAAACTTACTCTCCAATGCCATCAAATTCATGGACAAACCTCATGGCGAAATTCGAATCGCCTGTAGCTTAGAGGATAAGTATTGGAAATTTCTCATCGCCGATAATGGGCCGGGTATTGAGTCGCGACATTTTGAACAAATTTTCCAGCTGTTTCAGACTTTGGTGCCACGGGACAGAGTAGAGGGTACGGGTGTCGGCCTTTCTCTGGTGAAGAAAATTGTGGAAATATACGATGGTAAGATATGGCTGGAGTCTAAAGTAGGGGAGGGAAGCACGTTTTTCTTCACGTTACCTAAAATTGTCACAACAATAAATTTAAATTGAAGAAGAGTATGAGGATTATCAATAACCCATTCTTCTGGTGGAAGATGATCAAGTAGACATCATGATCCAATCCGTGGATTGCTGACAATTTGTTGAAGTGATGCGTTCGATCGATATTTGTTGGAGCGTCGGTGAGATGCTCTAATGTGCTCATGCCACAAGGTATGTTTTTCGGGTTAGCAAGATGCTGATTTTACGATGACAAAATCTCTTATTCGTATACTGATAGTTGATGATGACCTGGTGGATCGTTTAGCCTGTCGCCGCACGCTTACTCAATGCCTAAATTACAATTTTGTGCTGACAGAGGCTGAGACCGGAGAGGAGGGGTTGCAGTTTGTCCGTGCGCAAAAGCCGGACTGCATTTTACTTGACTACCATATGCCGGATATGAATGGTTTAGAGTTTTTGAAGGAGTTGGCCGCCGAAATAGGTGAAATTCCGGTTCCCGTGATGATGCTGACCGGTGCTGACAGTGCTTCAGTCGCGGTTGAGGCCATGAAGCGTGGCGCATGGGATTACATGGTCAAGGATGTGGAGCGGGAATACCTCAAATTGTTACCCACCGTTATCCAGCGTGTACTACGCGAAAAGGAGATGCGGACGGAAAAGAAATTGATAGAAGATAAGTTGCTCCAAGTCGAAGCCAAATACCGTAACTTGGTTGAGCAAATTCCGGCAATTACTTATATCGCGGCGCTGGATGAAACCAATCAAGCTCTTTACATTAGCCCACAAATCAAGGTGCTGGGTTTTTCTCCGGCACAATGGCTGGAAACGCCAGGAATTCACATCGCCCAAATTCATCCAGAAGACCGGACACGTGTGTTAAATGAACTGATCAAGAGCCGTGCCAACGGTACGCCTCTGCGGTGCGAATATCGCCTGATTTCTCGCAATGAGACAGTTTTTTGGTTTCGCGATGAAGCAAGCGTAGTGCGGGATGAATCGGGACGTTCGCTATTTCTTCAAGGTATTTTGGTGGATATCACTGAAAGTAAACAGGTAGAGGCTGAGCTGCGGCAACATCGCTGGCGTCTTGAAGAGTTGGTGGCAAAGCGCACCGATGAACTGGCGGAAGTGAATAAACATTTGCGTCAGGATATTGTGGAACGCAAACGTGTCCAAGCAGAGCTGGTTAACGCCAAGGCGGTAGCAGAAAAAGCCAATCTTACGAAATCGAATTTTCTTTCCAGTATGAGCCATGAATTGCGCACGCCGCTCAATGCTATTCTTGGCTTTGCCCAGTTGATAGAAATTGGCACTCCTACGCCAACACCCACCCAGATGGCCAGGCTTAAAGAGATTCTCCATGGAGGATGGTATTTGCTGGAGCTGATCAATGAAATTCTGGATCTCGCGACAATTGAGTCCGGCAATCTTGTGCTAAGCCTGGAATCGGTATCTCTGGCTGAGGTCATATCCGAATGCCAGGCTATGATCGAACCTCAGGCACAGCAACATGGCATTCAGTTGATTTTCCCCAAGTTTGACAGCCCTTTGACTGTTAAAGCAGATCGGACTCGGTTAAAGCAGGCTTTGATCAACCTGCTATCCAACGCGATAAAATATAATCGCGAGCAGGGAACGGTCGAGGTGAAATGCGTCAGAGGTACTTCGGAGTACGTTCGCATTAGCGTTCAGGATACGGGAGAGGGATTATCTCCAGAAAAATTAACGCAACTTTTTCAGCCATTCAATCGTCTTGGTCAAGAGAATGGGGCCGTTGAAGGGACTGGCATTGGTTTGGCGGTGACCAAGCAAGTGCTTGAATTGATGGGGGGCGTAATTAGGGTGGACAGCACCGTTGGCGTGGGTAGCGTATTCTGGTTTGAACTCATTTCGGCTACGGAACCGCAACTTGTGCTGGAAGAGTGCAAATCTCAGGAGCTTACTGCAAAAACTTATGCTGACACCCAGCAGTACTGCATACTTTATTTTGAAGATAATTCGATCAATTCGTCATTAATCAAAGAGCTTATTGAGGAGAATCGTCCAGATATACACTTGTTGATTGCGGGTAATGGCAATTTGGGTATCGAGCTGGCACGTATTCATTTACCAGATGTGATTCTGATGGATGTCACCTTGCCTGATATGAACGGTATCCAAGCCATGGAGATTCTATTTCAAGACCCGCTAACAGCCTCTATTCCAATTGTTGCATTGAGCGCCGATGCCATGCCTCATCATATTTTGAAGGGGATGGAAGCAGGATTTTTTCGCTATATCTGCAAGCCCTTTGAACTTAATGAGTTTATGTTTGTGATCGACGAGGCACTTGAATTTCGGACAAGTAGATTAACTACTGGTACGAGTAAAACAAAAGAAATTGAGGGCTAGTTCCCCGATTGTCGGGGTAAAAATACCAGTTGGTAGAGCATATTCAACGCTTGTTATAGCAAATGAACCTTCGTTTACTGTTTGAAGAGCTCTTTTTGTAACCCAATCTAATTTTTTATTTCAGCACCACCAAAAATATCAAGACAGATAAAGTAATGGTCAGTAAAGCACACGCATAAATCAAGATCTTGGTCCGGACTTTTAGAATTTCAATGACATTAACTACGTGTGCATTTTGTTCGGCAAGTGACTTGATTAATTTGGCTGATGAGTTATGGTTGGAATTTAGTTCAGCTACCTGTGCTTGAAGATGACGAACGCGATTCTCTAAATTTGCGAATCCTTCAGCATCGAAAGAGACTATTGTTGACGAACTGTCTGCCATAGGCTGATTATTTACTTCATCTTTTGCCGTAGTAAAAAGGCGTTTTGCGCCTTTAACCATGCCCGGCGCGGCTTCCAACACATCTTTCCAGGGTATGACCCTCAGTGCGTTAATCCAACCTATAGCCAAGATGTTTCCTTCCGTGTCGTATATAGAGCGATATTGTCAACCATACCACCAGCTGGTAGCGTTGTCTGAATAAAATATGCCAATGCAGGTAATTTTTTCAAGATTTTATTAAAAATAATAATTGTGGTACGAAAGTGGCTATAAAAAGTTCAAGATATAAAAATCTCGTTTTGTCATTTGTTGGCACCAGCGCGATAGGGAAGTATCGATTATTTCTGGCATTGCAGGCAATAAAAACTTGATCGTTGTCCTTGCCGAATCTGCTTGATAGTTGTGTTACAGGCACGACAAGTCTCGGTTGCACGGCCATACACCCAGTAGTGCTGCTGGAAATAGCCGGGATTGCCATTACTGTCCACGAAGTCGCGCAGGCTGCTGCCACCGAGCGCAATGGCTTCCGTCAATGTTTCTTGTATCGTTTTTACCAATCGAGCGCAGCGCGGTCGACTAAGTTTTGCGGCGGGTAGTTGCGGACGGATACCCGCACGGAATAGCGCTTCATTGGCGTAGATGTTGCCGACACCGACTACCAGATGATGATCCATGATAACCAGCTTGATTGCGGCATTGCGTTTTCGTATCGCACGATAAAGATAATCGGCATTAAATTCGCTCTCCAGCGGTTCTACTCCAAGCTTTAACAAGAGTGGATGCTGTGCGGGGTCGCCCTCATGCCATAGCACTGCGCCAAAACGGCGCGGGTCACGTAGCCGCATCAGCATCCCGTTTGCCAGCTTTAAATCAAAGTGATCGTGCTTTTCTGCTGCGATGTCCGCGGACAAAATGCGCAAGCTGCCGGACATGCCGAGATGGAGGATGAGCGTGCCATTGTCGCATTTGATTAGCAAATATTTGGCACGGCGATGCAGCGCGTGAATGATTTGACCATGCAAGATGGTGGCTAATTGTTTGGGGATAGCCCAGCGCAGATGAGAAGTGCGAATGACTACGTCCGCGATACGCTGACCGAGCAAATGCGGTTCCAGTCCGCGCAGGGTAGTTTCGACCTCGGGTAACTCAGGCATAAGATTTTTCTCGGTGGATTATATTGTTATATGTTATTGTATTAATTATACAATTGTTGTCTGTCGATGAAAAAATCAGGCTAAAAATAATAGTTTAAGCAAGTTGGCATGTTGGTCTTGGAACATGGTAGGTATTGTCCTTGTTGCCTTATTTTTTGTCAGAGTTTCCAGCAACGGCCTTTACACCTGCTGTTGCAACATCGACAGTTGTACCAACTACTGCGGCACCGACTTTAACGGTTGTTGCAACCACGGTAACCGCAGTATCAGCGACAGTAACCACCGCGCAGCCGGTACAGAGAATGCAAATTGGGGTACATAGAAGGTAGACACGCGTGAGGGGCATTGGGCAAATGTGGTTACAAATGATTGCATCAAATTAAAAAAGCAAGTTTGCTACTAACTGTTTGATAAAAAAATTACTTTAATAGATTCGGCTAGTTATCAAATAATTCCATTTCACCAGTACTTAGCCTATGGACACATCAATTTCTATTTCACTTGCGGGGAAGAGAGCCAGCTTAATTTCTTCTGCGCCACCAAAGCAAAGCCCCCGTCAGTATAAACAACATAGGCAAGGCAATCAGGAAGCTGCTACTGATGATGGTCAGATTGATTTTGCTCAAGGTAATCGCACCATCTTTCACGGCGCGCGGTTGAATCGTAATGAGTTTTTCTTCGTTGCCTAGCCAGTTCGTCATATTGATGCCGAGATCAAGATTACCGCCGTTGCCGGAATAGGTATTGGCAAGAAACGAACCGCTTCCAACGATAACAATGCGTTGTTCACGATCGTTTATGTTGCGTTGCAGGGCGAGCGCGATCGTTACGGGGCCGGGGATGTCACGGGTTTTGTTGAAGCGTGAGTTACCTTGCGGTATTTCGCGGCTAACCCAGCCGCGTGGCGCGGCTTCTACTAGCGTGGTGTGTTGCCATGCAGCATTTTCCTCCCAGTCAATGGCGCGGGCAAAGGGAAAGACCGTGGTCAAGTTGAAATTTTGCGTGATGGCGTGTGGCGGATAGCCCGCGCCCAGCGCCCAGGTTGGAGGAATATTCATTTCTTCTGCTGCCGGATCAACCACGATGCCAGGCGTGAGAATAATGTCCAGTTTTTCAGCCAGGCGCTCTAATCCATGCAGTGGCTCGGCGTCTACTAGCCACAGCAGGTTACCGCCGTTGGTGATATAGCGTAGCAGTTTATCTATTTCACCCTGCAATAAATCGATTTGCGGCTGAGTAATGATCAACATGCTGGCATTGTTGGGTACGTCCTGTGCCAGCGTTAAATTCAGGCTGCTAAGGCGAAAGCCATTTTGTTGCAGTCGTTTGCCGAATTCGCCGAGATCGTGGTTTGCAATGCCTTCGAGATTGCGTTCTCCATGCCCATCAAGATACATAAGCAATTGATTTTTTGTGTGGGCCATACGCAATAACACACTGGTAAGTGCCTGTTCGTTCAACATGGTGAGATGCCCACGCTTGCCACCATACTCCACCAGCATTTCGCCATTGACACGAATATTGACCTTGCGCGCTTCTTCCGGCTGCTTCACCGGGTCGATAAAGGTGAGCGAAATATCGGGTTTATAGCGCTGATAAAGGGCAACAAAATCACGGGTAAGTCTATGCATATCACCTAAATTGGCATCCTGTCCGGTTACGTACATCGTCAGTTTTATTTCGCCATGCAGTTGCTTCAGTACATTGACACTGTTGTCTGCCAAGCTGTTGCTGGCATTTTGTGTCATATCCCATTGTGCGGGGTGGCGTGCAACGAGTTGATACAACGAGACAATAGTGGCGAGCAGTATTGCAGTGAAGGTCAGGTTTTTAATCAGCAGATTGAGTTGTGGGAATTTCATGCCGGGAAGCTCAGCTATAAATGCGGTTGTTATACAGTCGGCGTATCGTTAGCAACAGAAAGGTGATACAAAAAAGCAGAAAAAACATCAGATCTGTACTATTTAACAGACCAATATTGAGGTTTTGGAAATGGCTGGTGGGAGCGAGTGCGCGCCAACTCTTGTCATGATCCACCGCACTGACTTCTACCAGCCACAGGCCGAAAAATATGGCCAATGTACCGATGGCGGCTACCGCTGGTTGTGCGGTGAGTGAGGAAATGTACAGTCCCAATGCGGTGTAGCTGGCGGCAAGCAGGATAAGCCCCAGCGCATTGGTGAAAAGAAGGCCTGTGTCTAGTTGTGTGCCTGTGGCCAGAGCGAGCACCATCAACAGGCAGCTGATGATGATGAGTAATAACAGTAACATGAGACCGATGAATTTCCCGATCACAATGTGAATGTCGGAAACCGGTGCGCTCATTAGTAGTGTCAGGGTTTGGTTGCGTCGTTCCTCGGCGATCAAGCGCATGGTAAAAATGGGTATCAGCATCATTAAAATCAGTGCAACGGTACCGAGTAATGGCGCCGCCACGGCTAATGTGGCGCCGGGCGCGTTGGCGAGCTGTGCCAGTTGCGACTGTACTTGTAAAAAGGCATCCAGCCGGGCCAGGAAAAACCAGGCAAAGATAAATTGCAGAGCGCCCAAAATTAGCCAAGTCGAAGGGATGGCGAGCAAGCTGCGGAATTCTTTGAGCGAAATGGTTAGAATCATAATTTTTCGTCTTGGGTGATTTGCATAAACACGTCTTCCAGCCGCGTTCGCAGCGGAACGAGTTGCTCCGCTTGCCAGCCGTGTTGCGCGGCGAGTGCGAGCAACGCAACGCTTGGGTTTGTGTTAGCGGTATGCAGAATGCGGAACTGCGTGGTGGAAAGTGGGTCTACCTGCTGTACGTCAGCGATGGCTTGCAATTCGGAAAGTGCAGGCGGCGCCAATAGGGTAACGATAAAGCCTGATTGACTACCGTATTGCTGCATTTTTGTGCTGCTGTCACCGTAAATTAGACGGCCGTGATGCATAATTTCGACGCGGTCACAAATGTTTTCCACTTCGCCCAACAAGTGGGTGGAAAGGATAACGCTGTGCATATTTCCTAATTCGCGGATTAGTGCGCGGATGTCGCGGATTTGGGATGGATCAAGGCCAACGGTGGGTTCGTCCAGAATGATTACTTCCGGTTGATGGATAATTGCTTGCGCAATGCCAACACGTTGCTGATAGCCTTTGGAGAGCGTTCCGATGATTTTTTTTCCACTGTCCTGTAAACCGCAACGGCGTTTGGCTTCGGTCAAAGCATTCGTAATCTGCGCACGAGGTATACGATGCAGCTTGGCGGCGAATATAAGGAAATCATTTACACTCATTTCGCGGTATAAAGGGGGGGTTTCGGGCAAGAATCCGATATTTGTCTTGGTTTTTTGGGGCTGGCGGATTAGATTGAAGCCGCATATTTCAATTTCTCCCGAGTGTGGCAAGAGTGCACCGGCCAGCATTTGTAGCGTTGTACTTTTGCCGGCCCCATTGTGCCCAAGCAGGCCAAGCACCTCGCCATGCCTAAGCTCTAACGATACGCCATGGATGACCTCGCGTTGACCGAAGCGGCGAATCAGGTTGCGTGCGGATAGGGTGATTGGTGCAATGACTGACATTAGTGCAGATGCAGATTGTATGGGAGGCTAAATATAACCTAATATGTCGTTATACATCAAAATGAAATCATTCGATTATGTCTGGTAACAAAATTAGGGGTGTTCCTAACGAAATGTCCGGGTCGCTTAATATAAAACGCGGATATAAAAAACGGAAAGATTCGTAGCGATGCATTGGGCGTTCTTCAAATCTGCGTTACCCTTCAGATTGACGCAATTCATAGTGACGAAGGCTTAATCAGAGAGCATATTACGACTCCATGAATTTTTTATTTTTTAATAATACCTAAAATATTAAATATGACGAATTTAAAACGTTGCACAATTATTTTTGCATTGTTGCTGGTCTCTTGTGCGCACGCGTCGCAGCAGGACACGGAGAAGCCCGGGTTTGAAGTTGAAAAGCAAGCGGAATTGCCCAAGCAGGAATTAACTGAACAGGTACTCTATGAGTATCTGCTGGGTGAAATGGCCTTGCAGCGCGGACAACCTGAGTTGGCGGCGCAGCTTTATCTAAATTTGGCCAATGCCACGCGTGATCCGCGCTTGGCGCGCTATGCGGCACATTTGGCTTTTGAGACGCGCCAAATGGACAAAGCGATGTCAGCATTCAATTTGTGGCTGGAAATAGAACCGGATTCACCGTTGGCAAAACAGGCGCTGATCACCCTGCTGATCAGTGGTGGTAAGCTGGACGAGGCACGTCCCCATCTCGCGAGACTTTTAGCGGCAACGACGGAAAATGTCGGAAATATTTTTATGCGGATTTCTCCAATGATTGCGAGTTATCCCGATAAGAATGCAGCATTTGATTTACTTCGTGAACTGGCGTTACCTTATCCGCGCGTGGCGGAGGCGCGTTGGGCGTTGGCGCAGGTAGCAGAAGTCGCAGGTAAACACGAGTTAGCCTTGGAAGAAGCCCAACAGGCATATGCCTTACGTCCGGAATGGGATAGTGCCGTGCTACTCAACGCTCAATTGCTGCAGAGTGCGGCGCCACAGCAGGCGTTGGCTTTGCTGAAAAAATATCTTGAGGCTTATCCTGATACCAAGGAGGTGCGCCTGTTTTATGCTCGCGTGCTCATGGAACAAAAGCAAAATCGAGAGGCGCGTGCAGAATTTCAGCGGTTGCTTAACGCGTATCCGGATAACGCCGATCTGGCGTTTGCGGTGGGATTGTTGTCGTTGGACATGGGTGAGTTGGATCGTGGTGAGAAAGAATTGCAGCAGGCCCTTACCAATAGAAAAAAAGATGAAAGCGTCGTGTATTACTACCTTGGCCAGTTGAGTGAAGCGAAGAAGCATGATGAAGAGGCCATGCAGAATTACAGTAAAGTGAAAGAGGGAGAATATAACTTTTCCTCGCGTTTACGCATGGCATTTTTGACCAATAAATTAGGCAAACTGGATGAGGCGCGAAAGCTCTTGCACAAGACCGTTGCGAAGAACAATCAGCAGCGGATACAGCTGGTTATGATTGAGGTACAGATTTTACGCGAGGCGCAGCAATTTGAAGCGGCCTATCAGGTATTAATGCTAGGGTTGGAAAACTTACCCAACCAACCCGACCTGATGTATGAGGCGGGGATGCTGGCGGAAAAGGCCGGGAAGCATGATGCATTCGAACGGATGATGCGAAAATTAATTGAGATTGAGCCTGGTTACGCACAAGCTTATAACGCGTTGGGCTATGGTTTGCTGGAGCGCAACGAGCGCATACCCGAGGCGATGAAACTGATAGAAAAGGCATATCAGCTTGCCCCGGATGATATCGGCATTATTGACAGCATGGGTTTTGGGTATTACCGCTTGGGTGATTTGCCTAAAAGTTTAGAGTTCCTGCGCCGTGCCTATGCTGCCAATCCGGATCCGGAAATTGCTGCGCATCTTGGCGAAGTGCTGTGGGCTCAGGGTGAACAGGAGCAAGCAAAAAAAACGTGGAGCGATGCACTAAAGGCTCATCCTGATAGCACAGTGTTGCAGGTGGTTATCAAGAAATTTACGCCTTGATACATCGATTATTTTTGGCGTGCCTCCTATTACTGGGAGGATGTGCAAGTGTACCAACTGTATCCCAGCCCGTTGTGCGACCCGTGCAGTCGGAAAATGTGCCTTTTGTATTGTCTGGGCGAATCGCTGTAAAGCATGAAGGAGAGAGATCTTCATCCGGAGTGCGTTGGGTGCATCATGCCGAGGCAGATGAAATCCTGCTGCTTGCTCCATTGGGACAGACTGTGGCTCGTATTCATAGCGATATGAAGGGTGCAGTGCTGGATATGCCGTTTAAGCATTACGCGGCAAAAGACGCTGATGAATTAACCCAGAAAGTACTGGGTTGGCGTTTACCGCTGTCTGGCTTGCGTTACTGGGTGTTGGCGTTGCCGGCACCCAAGAGTGTATTTGACATTGAGCATGATGCTAACGGACAGGTAATGCTGCTAGGCCAAGATGGCTGGTTGATACGCTATACGCGCTATGCAGCGCAAACATCCGACAGCTTACCGTTACGCATTGCCTTGCAACGTGATGGGCTGGAAATCCAATTGCTGATCGATGAATGGGAAATCTAACGAACACTTTAACCCTTCCGGCACCCGCCAAGCTTAATCTTTTTTTGCATGTGGTAGGGCGCAGGATGGATGGTTATCATCTGCTGCAAACGCTGTTTCGTTTCATTGATTTTAATGACATATTGCACTTCTCACTACGCAAAAATGGGGTAGTGCGCCGTATGAATGCGCTTGATGGTGTACCACAGGAACAGGACTTGTGCGTACGTGCCGCACGTCTGCTACAAAAGGAATGCGGTTGCAAATTGGGTGTGGATATAACGCTGGAGAAACGTATCCCTATGGGCGGTGGTTTGGGGGGCGGAAGTTCGGATGCAGCCACGACACTCCTTGCGCTGAATAATCTATGGAACTTGGAATTGTCGCGTGAACGGTTGATGGAGATAGGCCTGTCTCTGGGTGCGGATGTACCGGTATTTGTATTTGGTGAAAATGCCTATGCAGAAGGCATAGGCGAGCAATTGCAGGCTTATAATGTGCCGGATGCTTGGTATGTGGTGTTGTTCCCGCCAGTGCATGTCGCTACGGCAAAGGTGTTTGCACACTTGGATTTTGCGAACTTGGAATTGACACGGGATGCGATTTCCCTCAGAATTCGCGGCCTTCCGCTACGGCTACCGCACAACGATCTACAGTCGGTGGTATGTAGCTTATATCCGGAAGTAGCGCGGCATATTGTTTGGCTTGAGCAATTTGCGCAAGCTCGGATGAGTGGATCTGGTGCTTGTGTGTTTGCCGAGTTTGTTACCGAGGCACAGGCACAAGCGGTGTTAGAACATTTGCCGCCAGATATGCGCGGTATTGTAGCGCGCGGTTTACCGCAGCATCCACTACGGAATTTTACCGTAATGTGAAATGCAAGATTATTGGGGAGTCGCCAAGTGGTAAGGCACCGGATTTTGATTCCGGCATTCGTAGGTTCGATCCCTACCTCCCCAGCCAGTTGAAGGATGTTGTTTGCTTGGGGCGCTTGCGCCCATTTTTATTTAAGGGGAGCATGGTGTCCAACGACAGCTTGATGGTGTTCACCGGTAATGCCAATCCTAAGCTTGCGCAATATGTAGTACAGCACCTTAACATTCAACTTGGGCGAGCCACCGTTGGCCGTTTTTCAGACGGCGAGGTGATGATAGAAATCCTCGACAACGTGCGCGGCAAAGACGTATTCGTTCTGCAATCAACATGCGCCCCAACCAACGATAGTTTAATGGAAGTGCTAGTCATGGTGGATGCGCTTAAACGTGCTTCCGCTGGACGTATTATTGCTGCGCTACCCTATTTTGGCTATGCACGGCAGGATCGACGCCCGCGTTCCGCGCGCGTGGCGATTACGGCCAAAGTGGTGGCGAACATGCTTAGCGGTGTTGGCGTGGATCGTGTTCTCACCATGGATTTGCATTCCGATCAGATCCAGGGTTTTTTCGATATCCCCGTAGACAATATTTATGCCAGCCCGATTTTGTTGGCAGATGTGTGGAAGCATGATTACAAAAATCTGGTGGTGGTCTCGCCGGACGTGGGCGGCGTAGTACGCGCACGGGCATTAGCCAAGCGTTTGGAAGCCGACCTCACCATTATTGACAAGCGTCGCCCCAAGCCTAACGTGGCCAAGGTGATGAACATCATTGGTGAAGTGGTAGACCGAACCTGTTTGATTATGGATGACCTGGTCGATACCGGGAATACCTTATGCGAAGCTGCGGATGCACTGAAAGCCAAGGGTGCCGAGAAAGTGGTGGCATATTGCACACACCCGGTGCTGTCCGGTTTGGCGATTGAGCGTATAGAAAATTCCGCAATAGATGAATTGGTCGTGACGGACACGATCCCGCTGAGTATTGAGGCGACAGCTTGCAAGCGTATTCGCCAGTTGAGTGTGGCTGAGCTGTTGGCCGAAACAATTCGACGTATTCATGCGGAAGAATCCGTCAGCTCATTATTTATGGAATAGTTTTTGCGGCTGTCATGTTGACTGCCGCGTAACCTGGAATCGCCTGGTCGCGGGTGATTCCGAATTTGAAGTGGAGAAATAAAATGAAAATCGAACTAAGCGCAATATCCCGCAAAGCGCAAGGAACGGGTGCGAGCCGCCGTCTGCGCAAGTCTGGCCGTGTGCCTGGCATCGTGTATGGTGGCGTTGAGCCTGCGCTGATTGATCTTGATCACAACAACCTGTATCACAGCCTGCGCAAGGAAGCGTTTCACGCTTCCATCTTGACACTTGATTTGGACGGCAAAAAAGAACAAGTACTGTTGCGCGATTTTCAGATGCATCCCTTTCGTCAACAAGTGCAACATATCGATTTTCAGCGTGTAGAAGCAAACAAGAAGATCCATATGAAAGTGCCATTGCACTTTTTAAATGCCGATATCGCCCCGGGGGTGAAGCTGAACGGCGGTATCATTTCTCACGTGATGAATGATCTGAATGTTGCTTGCTTGCCGGCTGATTTGCCCGAATTTATCGAGGTCGATCTCTCTACGTTAGCACTAAATCATTCCGTCCATGTTTCCGATCTCAACTTCCCTAAAGGTGTAGAAGCGGCTGGTATCCATATTGGAGATGCCGTAGTGGCCACTGTTCAGGTACCGCGTGGTGCGATTGAAGCGGAAGCGCTGGCCGCGGCTGAAGCTGCCGCCGCTGCTGCCGGGGATGGGAAAGCTGCGGCAAAACCTGCAGCGAAATCTAAATAGTATTAGTATTACCATTAAAAACCCGCCATGCACTTTAAAGTGCATGGCGGGTTTTTAACATGTTGTGAACGGTTTTTCACATGGTGTAAACTAAAAATGAGTGAAATCAAGTTAATTGTCGGGTTGGGTAATCCCGGTCGTGAATATGATTTCACCCGGCATAACGCTGGATTCTGGTGGCTAGACACGTTTGCGCGCATGTATCCATTCACGTTCAAGCCTGAAAGCAAATTCCACGGTCTGGTCGCGCGCGGCCAGCTGCAGAGTCGTGAATTATTTTTGCTCAAGCCGCAAACCTTTATGAATATCAGTGGTCGTGCAGTAGGAGCGCTGGCACAATTTTATAAAATCGAACCCCGACACATTCTGGTTGTGCATGATGAGCTTGATTTGCCGCCGGGCAGCGCCAAGCTTAAACTCGGCGGCGGTCATGGCGGACACAATGGCTTGAAGGACATTTTTGCACATCTGGGCACACGTGATTTTTGGCGGCTGCGCATCGGCATTGGTCATCCGGGTGAACGTGCGAATGTTGTTGATTATGTTTTGAATGCACCGCGCCGTGAAGAAATGGTGCTAATCGAACATGCCATGCAGCGTTCATTGGATGTGATTCCCCTGATAGTTGACGGCAAGCTGGAAGCGGCAATGTTAAAGTTGCACAGTAATTAAAATTAAGGAATATTCATGAGTCTGAAATGCGGAATCGTCGGTCTGCCCAATGTAGGCAAGTCCACCCTGTTCAATGCGCTCACCAAGGCGGGTATAGCGGCGGAGAACTACCCGTTCTGTACGATTGAGCCCAATGTCGGTATTGTGGAAGTCCCGGATGCGCGGATGCAGGCGCTGGCTGATATCGTCAAACCGCAGAAAATGCAATACGCCATCACCGAGTTCGTGGACATCGCCGGGTTAGTGGCCGGAGCATCCAAGGGCGAAGGCTTGGGCAACCAGTTCCTCGCCAACATTCGTGAGACCGATGGTATTTTGAATGTGGTACGCTGTTTTGAAGACGACAATGTCATTCACGTGGCGGGCAAGGTTGATCCGATTTCAGATATTGAAACAATCGTAACGGAACTGGCGCTGGCGGATATGACAACGGTGGAAAAAGCCCAGTTGCGCAACTCCAAGGCTGCACGTTCCGGTGACAAAGAAGCCGCTAAATTTGGTGAACTGTTGGATCAGGTTGCCGCCCATTTAAATCAAGGCAAACCTGCGCGCATGATGAAGCTGGACGCGGCGCAGATCGCCTCGCTTAAGCCGCTGTGCCTGCTCACGATCAAGCCTGCCATGTACGTGGCTAACGTGGCTGAAGATGGTTTCAAAAATAATCCATTATTGACGCGACTGGAAGAATTCGCCGCGCGTGAAGGTGCGCCGGTAGTAGTGATTTGCGCAGCGCTGGAATCAGAAATTTCAGAGCTTTCAGATGAAGATAAAAAAGAATTTTTGGCCGATATCGGTTTGACAGAGCCCGGTCTGAATCGACTGATTCGCGTGGCATATAAACTGTTAGGTTTGCAAACCTACTTTACCGCCGGAGTGAAAGAGGTACGCGCCTGGACGATACATATCGGCGATACCGCACCGCAGGCAGCGGGTGTTATTCATAATGACTTCGAGCATGGCTTTATTCGCGCCGAAGTGATCAGTTATGAGGATTTTGTTGCCTGCAAGGGCGAGGCGGGTGCAAAAGAGAAGGGAAAGATGCGGTTGGAAGGCAAGGATTATTTGGTACAGGACGGCGATGTGATGCACTTCCGCTTCAACGTGTAAACTATTTTTGATGTTTCATGGCCTGAGACAACAAAACAAATAAAAAACCCCGCTAATGCGGGGTTTTTTATTCTTGTCGTTTTTCTTTGTTTTGGGGCACCTCATAAACCACTTTGACGCTGTAGTGTGTGAATGGTCGGTCTTAAGGGATTGAAAAAACTTTAAGGCAAATCAAATCGGCGCACACATGACCACCCCCTCATTGATCCAGCCGCGTATGACAACTTCCTGAATGGCTGCAGCACTACTGGAAAGACGGTGGTTGCTATCGACACCGCGGGCAAAGCCATTGTTATAGGCCCGATAGATCGGCGTTGTCCCGGTCGGACAGGTACCATTGGTCGGTAGGGTTGAAATGAAATCCAGGCTTTCGAAATTCCAGCGCTTCTGCGTGACGGGCGTGATGGTTTGAAGTTGTTTCAGGCCATCACATTCAGTGCCCGCCAATGTATAGAAATGTGAATTGGGGCCGGGAACCTGGCTGCCGTAGAAGCGGCAAGCGGGCGTACTGCCGCCCGACTTGAAACTATTGCCGGTGCGAACCCAGCCGGGCCCTGCACTCCCTCCATCGATGCCCGCAGCTTCACCAGCGTCAGCGGTAATGAAATAATGATCCAGGTTGGTGTTATAGAATTCAACGACGGGCACACTGGCAGAGGCTCCGTTCAGGATATAGCGGGCCAGAACGGCACTCGTCGCATCCTGTCCCGCAACGAGCAAACGAGAGTTGGTATCGAGCGCCAGCGCGCTGACGCTCGACATGCCGGGCAACGGAAACGCTCCGCCGATGCCAAAGTTGGTATCCAGACTGTTATTCGGAAGCAGGCGATACAGCGCAGCCGAACTCGTTTGGGTTTGGCTATCGTAACGGTTGCGCGCTATCAACACACTGGCATCGGGCAGCGCAGCAAAATTCCAAGTGTGAGAACTTTGATCCGCCAACAAATTATTCGTCCCGATCAGCATGCCATTGCTGGCAATCCGAATCGCGAGCAGCGATCCGCTAAACGAACCGGGAAGTCTGTTGCTAATGCCAGCCAACAGAGAGCCATCGCTTAACGAGAGCAAAGAGAATGGTGTGCCACCAAAGGAGAATGGTTCGGCAAAAGCATAGATAAACTGACCGCTCGTCCCGAACGAAGTTACCGGCGATCCATGCGAATCGACCTTATAGAGACGCAGACTTTGAGTGGTCAGCACAGCAAAGACAACCGAGCCGTCGCCAAGCAAAGCCATATCCGCATACATTGAATTCTCCTCGGCAGGTAAGGGGAATTCAGTTTTACCGCCTGTGCCAAAACTTGGGTCAGGCGTGCCATCCGGCATGATTTGCTGCAAAATGGCATTTCCGCCTGATGTTGTTCCGTACAGCAAGCGTCCATCTGGACGAATGCTCAACGCAATATCCGTATTGGTCCACGATGGTGCCGCGAGAGTGGGGGCGAATCCGGCGTTGAGCATTCCGGCTGCGTCAAGTTGAAACGCTGTAACGGTACCGAACGGGATAGTAGACCCGATCCCGGCTCCAGCTACGACCGTTATTGCGCCGCTTACTTGTGCAGCTGCACGCACCCTACCCTTGAATCTGAGGTATTGCCTCGGCGTCACGCGTCCGTTCGTTCCGAATGAGGCGTCGGGAGAGCCACTTGTCGTCAGGCGCTCAAGCAAATAATCAGGGATCGCGTCAACAACTGAGCCACCTGCAAGCACAATTTTTCCCGAAGATTCAACCAATACCGTATCAACCTTGTAGTAGCTCGACGGCACTCCGATGTGCGCGATGCCGTTGTTTCCGAACGAACTATCAAGCACCGGTGCTGCGTGCGCTTCAAACATCGTGGTATGAAATGCGAAGAGCGCAAAAAATATCGTGAATATTTTTTTAGTTGCTACCGTTTCTGATACTTTTAGCAAGCGTGACATCATTCTTTCCTTTATCAATATGGAACCACAGTGGTAACCGGAAATGTCCTTTATGAAGGTGCTTTGGCAAGGACTAAATGGCGGATAGGTTGTGAACGTCCAGTTTTTTATGGCATTCAACGCAATGCCGAGCTGAGTTTTATTGTTTGATAGCGCTGAGCAATTAATACATTTTTGATGGTACTTCTGGCTCATTTTAAATGCAACAAGGGAATCAACCCAAACCATATGATATAGGTTAGCGATGCCACCATCAGCCCATCAATGCGGCCGCATAATCGTTGCTGTCTCCAGGCACGGTAAAGCAAAAATCCGAGCAGACAAACATGGGGCAGCACCCACGGTAGTAATCCTTGAAAGCTATCGTTTACTGCCGGTTGATCCTTGATGAGCACTACGACCAATGGCGCTGCTGCGGCCAGTACCAGAGTTAGCAGCGTTGTCCAACCTAATCCCAAGCGTACCACCAAGGTGCGTTTGCCAGCTTGTTTGTCTGCTTCGAAGTCCGGGATACCCGAGAGAATAATGGCCGGCATTACCGCCAGCAGCAGCGGCAGGCTAATAAGCCAAGGAAAGGGGCTGTTCCATTCTCCGCCTTGGAATAGATAGCCGCACAGTATTACCCCGAAGCTGTGGGTGACAGCCACATTGAGTTCCCCCAGTCCACGCCAAACGAGCTTCAGCGGAGGCGCCGTATAACCCAGCCCTAACACGGTCATTACGAGTATTACGATGGGTACAGCATTGTTGCCTGCAAGATAATCCATGAGCAAGCCGGCACAGGCCGCGGCGGCCATCAATGATATTACGATGCCTGCGCGCAGTTCACCGAAACTTAGATTTTTATCCACAAGTACCCGAGAGCCGCCAGTAAAGGGGCCGTAATGGCGGTTGCGCCGGTCGCTTTCATAGTCGAACCAATCATTGGTAAATACTGTGGCTGCTTCCAGGAAGAACAGGCAGGCATAACCCAGCCAGTAGACCGATGAATTCCAGTCTCCGGTAGCCGCGGCCGCGCCCAATGCGCCGACCGTATAGGCCATCCAGGTCATCGGATAAAATTGGAGCCGTAATGCCTTGAGCCAAGCTGTGAGTTTGGTGGTAATACGGTCGAGATCGCTTGAGGCACCATGCCTTAAGGAAAAACCGAGCGCTCGGGTTTGCTCCAGCCATTGTGCCCGTTGGATTGGTTCGGAATCCTTTACTGGACCCAGCGCAAGAATGCGCGTGGTAGTGATGCCACAAAAGCCTAAAGCGGATCGCTTCATGGCATTGTGACCGGGGGCGCGGTAGATGAATCGGTATACCCACGGTGGCATATCCAACGTGGTGATGAGATGGGCCGTCTTGCCGGTTAGTAATCCCTCGAAGTGGCCGTCGTCACGTTCTCTGAAAGCAAATCCCGGCAACAGTATTCGGTCTAGGAATCCTTTAAGGCGAGCCGGCCCGACTCCCCACCAGGCAGGATAGATAAAGGTTATGTGATCTGCCCACGTGATGAGCTGCAAGGCGCGTTCGAGGCCAGGTTCCAGTGGTTGATCCCGCGGCGAGACCGGGTGTACGTCAAGGTCGAAATCGATCGCCCCCAAATCGATCTTCTCAATTTCCATACCGGCCGCCAGCGCGCCATTTTCATAGGCGTTTGCAAGTGCGGAACACAGGCTGGGACTACGCGGATGTCCCAAAATTACAAGTACCTTCATGGCGCCATCACTCGATTTCTAAATTTTATCCATAGATTATGCTGTTCGGTGCATATCATCTGGTTTTGTTGTATCAGTGTAGGATCGTCTGTTAAGGAAACGCTGATTAATTTGTCATCCCCGCGAAAGCGGGGATCCAGCTTATTGATTTAACCGGGTTCCCGCTTTCGCGGGAACGACGATTGTGAATTAATCAGTATTTCCTTAAGTATTTTAAAAAACTATTCAGAAAGCGCCTTGATAACATTTTCCGGGCTGAGAATAGTACCGAGCGTGGTTGGATTGCCCCAGCGTACGTGATATTTGTTCTCTGGTACGGAGGCGAGAGCGATCAATAGGTTGTTGAAGGCAATCAAATCGTTGGTCTCAAAGTAGGTTATGAAATCGATATCGTCCAGCCCGGTAGCGTGATAGAGCTTGCGCTTGACGTTGACCAGATAGGGAAGGGTTGGCACGGTATGGCTCTCCATCTCCTTTAGCCGTTGTTCGAATGATAAATTCCACCACTCGGCGCTTTTCTTGACCGGGATAACGATAACGTAGCGAGGCGCGTCGCCGGTATAGGTTGCTGAGCCGAGGCCGGCATTCAGTTCGGGTGACTTGGCTTTTGTGATGTAGTTCAAGGGCTTTGTCACGCCTACCAGGGTATCAAAAATATCGGCGTTTTTACCGATGGTTGTCGACCGGAACTCACGCATGAATGTCTGCGCCTGGGCGAGGTCATACGCATTGATACGAAAGAAAAAATCGGAGTTGGTTTCCAGGCCGCGAGTCAGGTAAAGATCCACCAGCACATTATCTTTATGTTTTTCGATCAATGCTGCGACTTCAGCAGCGCTATTCATTCGTTCAGTTGCAGACACCTTGTTCCATTCCGGCCGTAGTTTAAACATCGTAAATACGCCAAAAACACCGGGCTGGGTAAGAATCCTGGATCGTTCTATCGGTAGGGTGTCTGCCGCCGGCTGCGGCGCGGCAACAGATGCCGTTTGCATTGTCATGATCGCTATGATGGCTCCCGCAACAAGGCTTGCATAGCGGTTGCGAATTGACAAACGTTGCATGATATTTTCCCTTATGAAATGGTTAAAATTCAAACGAGCTGTGTTGCGAAGCTCGGTGTTATTTATTGAGGCGGACGGGGTTATATTGATGGCGCTTGGGTGTATTCTTCCTTGGTAGTTTATTCCAGATTGAAGTCAATAAAATCATAATTAGCTTCTGAGTGCGGGCAGTGGTTCGGTTTTGGGGATAAATCGCAGCGCTACACCATTATTGCACCAGCGCTCATTGCGTGGCGGTGGGCCGTCGTCAAACAAATGGCCTTGGTGGCCGCCTTGTTGCGCGAACAAGCCGAAATTAGAGGGAGCGTGGTCAGCAGGACACGATTTTGTAGTACGGTACGTCGCTTCATGGAAATTCCTTCAGAAAGTTTGGAAGATTTGACTGTGTACCCGCATTATCGTTCTCAAGGTCCGAATTGGCTGCCATTTGTGCAGATTACCTTTTGAAAAACGGGCGATGTCAATCCGATTATCTGCTGCCCATGATAGCAGTGGCAAAATGAAACGGGCAGGCGTGAGAATAAACTGTGTGAAATATTGTACCGTTCGATACAATTAAATTTCGCGGATTCAAGTTCGAAGTGCAACAGCTAATGCTGGCTGGGTATAGCGCATCTCCACCCCGAATAGTACTTTATGTGGTGCCCTGTCAGAAGCAACAGCCCGGGAGAAATTACGTGAGCAGCAGTTTTGATCGCGACATCAATCGTGCCGGTACCGCCAGTGTCAAATATGACGGGCGGAAAAATATGTTTGGCACAGACGAGGTTATCCCGTTGTGGATTGCCGATATGGATTTTGCCGCTCCGCCCGCCGTGACCCGCGCCCTCGCCGAGCGCACCGCTCATCCCGTGTATGGTTACACCCGGTACCCGGACAGCTTGTACGAATCGTTGATAAATTGGCTGAAGCGCCGCCACGGCTGGGAGGTGCAGCGCGAGTGGATCATGATGTGCCCCGGCGTAGTGCCTTCGCTGCACGCCGCTATTATGGCTTTTGTCGAGCCAGGTGAATCGGTCATCGTACAACCGCCCGTGTATTTTCCATTTTTTTCGGCGGTTACAAACACTGATAGAAAGCTGTTGCAAAATCCGCTGCACCTGGAAAACGGCCACTATGCAATCGATTTCGATCATCTGGAACAGTGTGCAGCACAGGCGCGTTTGCTGTTGTTATGCTCACCACACAACCCGGTTGGCAGGGTATGGCACAAGCCGGAATTGGAGCGCCTCCTGCAAATCGCAAAAAAATACGATCTATTTATATTGTCAGACGAAATCCACGCCGACTTGATCTATCCCGAAAATAAACACACCACGCTGGCAATGCTGGCAGAAAACTCGGCCCACATCCTTACTGCCGTCGCACCCAGCAAAACATTCAATATCCCGGGGCTGAATCTTTCCGCACTCATTGTGCCAGACCCTAAGCATCGTGCGGCTGTCACCCGAATATTCGACAGAATGCACATCAGCGCATCCAATCCCTTTAGTATCGTCGCTTTTGAAGCCGCCTACCGGGAAGGTGAAAAATGGCTGGATGAGTTACTGGCCTATCTGCGGGATACGCGGGATTACGTCGAAAATTACCTGGCCACCCATCTCCCGAAAATTCGGCTTATCAAACCAGATGGCACCTACCTGCTATGGCTTGATTGCCGCGCCCTGGGGATGAGCGATGCGCAACTCAAGCACTTTTTTGTGCATGAAGCGGGGGTAGGTATGAGTCCCGGTGTTTTGTTTGGCGAGGGCGGTAGTGGATTCATGCGCATGAATATCGCCGCACCTCGCCATGTCATTGTGGCTGCCCTGGAAAATATCAGGAAAGCGGATCGTGAAGCCGGGCGATGAATAAAGAATAGGGTTCAGATCTCAGCCCTTATCCTGGTGACTTCACCGTTACATGAGGGACGGCGCGCACCTTATTAGTCATCGCCCGGTACGTCCCGATTAGCAAGAAAGTTTGCGTCGCCAAACCGCGGCAGCCCCAACTAGTGCCAACGCGAGCAAGATGAAGCCTATTGGCGACAGTGTCGGAATTGAAACGACGGCAGGTGGCGCAAGATCGGGGGTGACGGTGATGGAATAAGGAAATGCCCCGGTGGCGACGGAAGGGCCTGCCACCGGTGTCAGTGCCCCGGTACCGGCAGCGATGGAGTAGGCCGAGATGGTGTTATTGCCTGCGTTCGCCACATAGGCGAAGGCGCCGTTCGGACTGACGATGATGGAATAAGAACCTGTCCCAGTGGTGAAGGGAGAGCCTGCCATCGGTGTCAGCACCCCGCCACTGGTGATGGCGAAGGCCAAGATCCTATTACTGCTTATGTTCGTTACATAGGCGTAGGACCCGTTCGGGCTGATGGCGATGGAACTAGGGCGTGGTGGTGGTGACATGGGAGGAGCGAAAGGAGAGCCTGCCACTGGCGTCAGCGCCCCGGTGCCGGGGGTGATGGAGTAGGCCGAGACGCTGCCATTGTTGGTTCCGTTTGCCACATAAGCGAAGGCTCCATTCGGGCTGACGGTGACGAAGCGAGGGTTCGCTTCAGTGGCGACGGCAAGGCCTGTCGGTGTCAGCGTCCCGGTGTCGGCGGCGACGGAGTAGGTCGAGACGGTGTTATCGCCTGCGTTCGTCACATAGGCGAATGCGCCGTTCGGGCTGACGATAATGGAATAAGGAGATGTCCCGGTGGTGAAGGGTGAACCCGACACCTGCGTCAGAGCCCCGGTGCTGGCATTGATAGTGTAGGCCGAGACGCCACCACCATTATTCGTCACATAGGCGAATGCGCCGTTCGGGCTGACGGTGACGGAGTTAGGATTTGATCCGGTGGGGAAGGGAGAGTCTGCCACTGGCGTCAGTGCGCCAGTGCTGGCATTGATAGTGTAGGCCGAGACGCCGCCACCATTGTTCGCCACATAGGCGAATGCCCTGTTCGGGCTGACGGTGACGGAAACAGGATTTGTTCCGGCAGTGAAGGGAGAGCCCGTCACCGGCGTCAGCACCCCAGTGCTGGCATTGATAGCGTAGGCCGAGACGGTGCCCTCGCTTCGGTTCGCCACATAGGCGAAGGACAACGCCCAAGTCTGACCAACGATCCCAAGCAGGCCGATGAGTGCAAACAGGAATGCTTGGGTGTAGTGCCTACGACGACTCTGCTGGAACATTTTTCTCTCCTTTTTCCCGGTTAACTGTGATTAACTTGCTTCTGTTGAATGTGTTTTGTTATGCGGCGGATGATGTGTTTTGTGTGCCCAACCTTCACCCCCACGGCTTATCAGAAAAATCTGCGCCGCTGGGCTGCAACAGCCACGATCAACATCAACGCGAGCAAGATGAAGCCTGTCGGCGACAGTGTCGGGATTGAAATCACGGCAGGCACTGGTGCAGGCGCAAGATCGGGTGTGACAGTGACGGAATAAGGAAATGATCCGGTGAGGAAGGGCGAGTCTGCCACCGGTGTCAATATTCCGGTACCGGCGGTGATGGAGTAGGCCGAGACGTTGCTACTGATCCAGTTCGCTACATAGACGAATGCGCCGTTCGGGCTGACGGTGACGGAAAAAGGAGCTGCCCCGGTGGTAAAGGGAGAGCCTGCCACCGGCGTCAGCACCCCCGTGCCGGCATTGATGGTGAAGGCCGAGACGCTGTTACTCTCTGAGTTTGCCACATAGGCGAATGCGCCGTTTGGGCTGACGGTGACGGAGTTAGGGCTCGCCCCACCGGTGGCGAAGGGAGAGCCTGCCACCGGCGTCAGCACGCCGGTGTTGGCGGCGATGGAGTAGGCCGAAACGCCATCACTACCCATACTATTACTATTCGCTACGTAAATGAATGCGCCGTTCGGGCTGACGGTGACGGAATAAGGACTTGGTCCGGCGATGAAGGGCGAGCCTGCTACCGGCGTCAGTGCGCCGGTGCCGGGGGCGATGGAGTAGGCCGAGATGGTGTCACTGCCTTTGTTCGCCACAAAGGCGAATGCGCCGTTCGGGCTGACGGTGACAGAGGCAGGAGACGTCCCGATACCGGTAGTAAAGGGCGAGCCCGCCACCTGCGTCAGCACTCCGGTGCCGGGGGCGATAGTGTATGCCGAGATGTTGTGACTGCCTTGGTTCGCCACAAAGGCGAATGCGCCGTTCGGGCTGACGGTGACGGAGTTAGGGTTTGATCCGGCGGCGAAAGGAGAGCCTGCAACCTGCGTCAGCGCTCCAGTACTGGGGGTGATCGTGTAGGCCGAGACGCCGCCGCCATTGTTCGCCACAAAGGCGAATGCGCCGTTCGGGCTGACGGTGACGGAACGAGGCGCTGGCCCGGTGGCGAAGGGAGAGCCTGCTACCTCTGTCAGCGCTCCGGTACCGGCATTGATGGAGTAGGCCGAGACGGTGTTGTTGCCTTCGTTTGCCACATAGACAAAGGACAGCGCCCAAGTTTGTCCAACGATTCCAAACAGGCCGATGAATGCAAACAGGAATGCTTGGGTGTAGTGCCTACGGTGACGCTGTTGGAACATGGTGTTTCTTCCCTATTTTATTGTCAATTGCGATTAATATAATTCTGTTACATGCGTTTTTCTATGGAGCGGATGCACGCTAAAAGTATTTACTAAAAAATCAGGCAAGGCTGGTATGAGTTTACGAGTCAAGCACTTGGCATAATAGTATCGAGAATATAATGACATAACTGCACAAGTCAAATTTAGCTTATCTTTTTTTAAAGCGCGTTGTTGATATCACCGAAAACGACAAAATTGCCAACCGCGGGCATGGTCGAATTGCCATACGATATTGCGACGAATGAGGTAATTTTCTTGTCCCCAATCTTCATCCCGCGGCTTATCAGAAAAATCCGCGTCGTTGAACTGCAACAGCCACGACCAGCGCCAGCGCGAGCAAGATGAAGCCTGTCGGTGACAGCGTCGGGATTGAAGCCACGGTAGGAACAGGCGCAGGAACAGGCGCAGGAACAGGCGCAAGATCGGGGGTGACGGTGACGGAGGTAGGAGCTGATCCGGTGGTGACGGATGGGCCTGCCACCGGTGTCAGCACTCCGGTGCCGGTAGTGATAGTGTAGGCCGAGACGGTGTTATTGCCTGCGTTCGCTACATAGACGAAGGCGCCGTTCGGACTGACGCTGACGGAGACGGGAGCAGATCCGGTGATGACGGATGGGCCTGCCACCGGTGTCAGTACCCCGGTACCGGCAGTGATAGTGTAGGCCGAGACGGTGTTATTGCCTGCGTTCGCCACATAGGCAAAGGCGCCGTTCGGACTGATGGTGATGGAGGTCGGAGATATCCCGGTAACAACGGGAGGGCCTGCCACCGGTGTCAGCACCCCGGTGCCGGCATTGATAGTGTAGGCCGAGATGGTGTTATTGCCTGCGTTCGCCACATAGGCAAAGGCGCCGTTCGGACTGACGGTGACGGAGGTCGGAGATATCCCGGTAGCAACGGGAGGGCCTGCCACTGGTGTCAGCGCCCCGGTGCCGGCATTGATGGAGTAGGCCGAGATGGTGGTATTGAAAACATTCGCCACATAGGCGAATGCGCTGTTCGGGCTGACGGTGATGGAATAAGGACCTGCCCCAGTGGTGACGGATGGGCCTGCCACCGGTGTAAGAGCGCCAGTGCCGGCAGTGATGGAGTAGGCCGAGATGGTGCTGCTGCCTATGTTCGTCACATAGACAAAGGCGCCGTTCGGGCTGACGGTGATGGAATAAGGATTCACTCCGGCGGCGACAGCTGGGCCTGCCACCGGCGTCAATACCCCGGTATCGGCATCGATGGAGTAGGCCGAGACGGTGTCACTGTCTTGGTTCGCCACATAGGCGAAGGCGCCGTTTGGGCTGACGGTGACGGAATAAGGACCTGTCTCCGTGGTGACAGCTGGGCCTGCCACCGGTGTCAATGCCCCGGTGCCGGGGGCGATGGAGTAGGCCGAGACGGTGTCACTGGAATAATTTGTCACATAGACGAAGGACAGTGCCCAAGTCTGGCCAACGATCCCAAACAGGCCGATGAGTGCAAACAGCAATGCTTGGGTGTAATGCCTACGACTCTGCTGGAACATGGTGTTTCCTCCTTGTTCAGTTGTTAACTGCGATTAGTATGATTCGCTACTCCAAATTAATTGGAATCGGATTTCGCCCGGAACCTGTACATATTCAAGTAGTTAGCAAAAATGAGCTTATAGGCCTATACGCTTGCAGGAGGCCGTGTGCTATTTGGTGATTGTTCCCGCGCGCATGTATACCATGTTGAACCCCAGCTACGCGCGGGTGGCGCGTATTTTATAAAGTCATTGCCCGGTACGTCCGGTCAAAATTCTGCGTCGCTGAACTGCGACAGCCACGATCAGTGCCAGCGCGAGCAAGATGAAGCCCATCGGCGACAGTGTCGGGATAGCAACGACGGCGGGTGCAGGCGCAGGAACAAGATCGGGGGTGAAGGCGATGGAGGCAGGACTTGGCTCGACGAAGGGAGAGCCAGCTATTGGCGTCAAAAACCCAGTGCCGGCGGCGATGGAGTAGATTGAGACGGAGCTACTGTATAGGTTCGTCACATAGACGAATGCGCCGTTCGGGCTGACGGTGACGGAGTTAGGGAGTGTCCCGGCAGTGAAGGGAGAGCCTGTCACCGGCGTCAGTGCGCCAGTGCTGGCATTGATAGCGTGGGCTGAGACGCCATTATTATTCGCCACAAAGGCGAATGCGCCGTTCGGGCTGATGGTGACGGAGTTAGAGTTTGATCCGATGGAGAAGGGAGAGCCTGCCACCTGCGTCAGAGCCCCGGTGCTGGCATTGATAGTGTAGACCGAGACGCCACCACCACCATTCGCCACATAGGCGAATGCGCCGCTCGGGCTGACTGTGACGGAGCGAGGACCTGACCCGGCGGTGAAGGGAGAACCTGTCACCGGCGTCAGTGCGCCAGTGCTGGCATTGATGGTGTAGGCCGAGACGCTACCAATACCACTACTATTCGCCACATAGGCGAATGCGCCGTTCGGGCTGACTGTGACGGAACGAGGATTCACTCCGGTGGTGAAGGGAGAGCCTGCCACTGGCGTCAGTGCGCCAGTACCGGCGGCGATGGTGAAGGCAGAGACGCCACCACCGTTGTTTGCCACATAGGCGAATGCGCCATTCGGACTGACGGTGACGGAGATAGGCACTGGCCCACCGGTGGTGAAGGGAGAGCCTGTCACCTCTGTCAGAGCGCCAGTACTGGCATTGATGGTGTAGGCCGAGACGCTACCAATACCACTAGCATTCGCCACATAGGCGAATGCGCCGTTCGGGCTGACGGTGACGGAAGAAGACGTTATCCCGGCGGTGAAGGGAGAGCCTGCTACCTGCGTCAGTGCACCAGTGCCGGCGGCGATGGAGTAGGCCGAGACGGTGCCATTTGCGTTCGCCACATAGACAAAAGACAGCGCCCAAGTCTGACCAACGATTCCAAACAGGCCGATGAGTGCAAACAGAAATGCTTGGGTGTAGTGCTTACGACGATTCTGTTGGAACATGGTGTTTCCTCCCTTTTTTATTGTTAACTACGATTAATTTGCTTCTGTTACATGCGTTTTGTTATGCGGCGGATGCACACTAGTAGTATTCACTGAAAAAATCAGGCAAGACAAGTATGTGCTTATGAGTCAAGCATTTAACCTAATATTGCCGAGAATATAATGACATAGCTGTGCAAGTCAAATTTATCTTATCCTTTTCAAGCGCGTTCTTGATATCATCGAAAACGACAAAATTACCAACCGCGGGCATGGTCGATTGGCCATCGATTTTTCGATGGATGATATAAATGTTTGCACCCAACTTTTTCCTCGAAGCCTAGCCGAGAGTGACTGCTGTCTTAATAATCCTTGCAAGAATGGTCTTTGCTAAAACGTGAACTGCAAGAAGTCGATCATAATTGAATGAACATAGAACGAGACCAAGTTGATAAATCGCTGCCGGGCAGCGTAGAGGGTTCGAAGCATACGCCCATGATGCAGCAATATCTGCGCATCAAGGCAGCGTATCCCGACATGCTGCTTTTCTACCGCATGGGCGATTTTTACGAGCTGTTCCATGAGGATGCCGTTCGCGCGGCCAAATTGCTCGACATTACGCTCACTCAGCGCGGCGCATCCAATGGCCAGCCGATCAAAATGGCGGGCGTGCCATACCATGCCGCCGAACAATATTTGGCGCGGCTGGTAAAGCTGGGCGAGTCGATTGCCATTTGCGAACAGGTCGGTGATCCCGCCACCAGCAAGGGGCCGGTGGCGCGCAAGGTGATGCGTATTGTTACGCCCGGCACGCTTACCGATTCTGCCTTGTTGGATGAAAAGAAAGATAGCTTGTTGCTGGCATTGCATGAACGCGCCGGCAAGGTGGGGCTGGCCTGGATGAATCTGGCTTCCGGCAAATTTTTCGTCAGCGAAACCGATGCGCACAATTTGCCAGCCGAGCTGGAACGTTTGCAGATTTCAGAAATTTTGCTGGCCGAAAATGCCATTCAGCCGACACTCTGCAAAGCGGCCATCAAGACGCTGCCGGTTTGGAATTTTGATCTGGAAACCGCACGACGCACGCTGTGCCAGCAGTTTGCCACGCGCGACTTGAGTGGTTTTGGCTGTGACGATTTTACGCTTGGCTTGGAAGCGGCGGGCGCGCTGCTCGGCTATGCCAAACTGACACAGGGGCAAGGTATCAGCCATGTGCACGCCATTCAGGTTTATGCCGCCGAGGATTTCGTGCGTATGGATGCCGCCACGCGGCGCAATCTGGAAATCACCCAAACCTTGCGTGGCGAACCTGCTCCCACCGTGCTTTCGTTGCTGGATACCTGCGCCAGTAATATGGGCAGCCGTTTGCTTCACCACTGGCTTCATCATCCGTTACGCGAGCGCATCACTTTACGTGCACGGCTGGATGCAGTAGATAAATTGCAGGCATCTGCTTTTCCGCAAGCGGGAGAGAGGGAGCGGCGCTTCGGCAGCAGGCAGGCGTTTTATCAAATTGTTCATGAACAGCTCAAACCCTGTGTAGACGTAGAACGCATCACTGCGCGCATCGCGCTGCGCAGCGCACGCCCGCGCGACTTATCCGGCTTGCGTGACACGCTCACGCAACTGCCGCAATTGCATGCCGTATTAACAAGCGCTAACGCTTCGAAGCTGACAGACGATCTGGCCGCTGCCTTGCAGCCGGATGCCGAGCTAATCGCGCTGTTGCAACGTACGCTGCGCGCGGAGCCATCGAGCATGCTGCGTGAAGGCGGCGTTATCGCTGATGGCTATGATGCGGATCTGGATGAATTGCGTGGTATCCAGACCAATTGCGGCGAATTTTTGCTGCAACTGGAAGCACGCGAACGCGCGCGCAGCGGCATTGCCACCCTGAAAGTCGAATATAACCGCGTGCATGGCTTTTATATTGAGGTGTCACTCGCGCAATCTGTCAAGGTGCCGGACGATTATCGCCGTCGCCAGACTTTGAAAAATGCCGAGCGTTATATCACACCGGAGCTTAAAGCGTTCGAGGACAAGGCGTTATCTGCCAATGATCGTGCGCTGGCGCGCGAGAAATTGCTCTATGAACAATTGCTGGATCAGCTCGCGCCTTACATTTTATTGTTGCAACGCATTGCCGCCGCCATCGCCGAGCTGGATGTGCTTGCTACTTTCGCCGAACGCGCCTCAACATTGAATTTCTGTGCGCCTACATTCGGCACAGAGTCCGTATTGCACATCCGTGGCGGTCGTCACCCGGTGGTGGAAGCACAGGTGGAGCAATTCATCGCCAACGATACCAATCTGCACAGCGCGCGCAAAATGCTGCTTATCACCGGCCCCAATATGGGCGGTAAATCCACGTATATGCGCCAAGTCGCGCTGATTACATTGCTCGCGCACTGCGGCAGTTTTGTTCCGGCCGATGAAGTCGTGCTGGGCGAGATTGACCAGATTTTTACGCGTATTGGTGCTTCGGATGATCTCGCCAGTGGCCGTTCAACCTTCATGGTAGAGATGACAGAAGCGGCCAATATTCTGCACAACGCGACCGAGAATAGTTTGGTGCTGGTAGATGAAATCGGACGCGGCACGTCCACTTTCGATGGCTTGGCGCTGGCCTATGCCATCGCCCGGTATTTGCTCGAAGAGAATCGTAGCCACACGCTATTCGCCACCCATTATTTTGAATTGACCCGGCTTGCCGATGAATACATTCAGCTTGCCAACGTTCATTTGGCCGCCATTGAACACAAGCACAGCATTGTATTTTTGCACAGCGTGAGCGAAGGCGCGGCGAGCCAGAGCTATGGGTTACAGGTGGCTGCTTTGGCGGGAGTGCCGAGGAGCGTTATTAAAATCGCGCGAAAGCAATTGCAGACACTGGAACAGAATAGCGCGGCACAAAATCCGCAGGGTGATTTATTCAGTGCTGTGCCGGACTTGCCCGAATTGCCGGAGCATCCGGTGTTGATTTCGTTGCGCGATATTACGCCCGATGAACTGAGCCCGAGGGAGGCGCTGGAAAAATTGTATCAGTTGAAAAAATTGGTCTAGTTTTCGGATGACAGCAACGCAAAGCAGACTTTATGCTGGAAGATTATTTACGCTGATCTTCCAGCTTCATCGTACGCTATTACGTTCACGTAAATTTTTGTGGTCGAGTTATTGCGGCTAGCACCAGAATCATTTTATGAGAGCTATTTTACGAGTGACCGGATTTCAGTCCCTCCGTCAGATGCGGGGCAATGACTTGCAGCATCTGCGCGAATACCTTGGAGTTACCTGCACAAAGATTGCCGCTCTTGAGGAAGGAGTTGTTACCTTGCAGGTCACCCACCAAACCGCCCGCTTCTGTAATCAGCAAACATCCCGCAGCGATATCCCAGGGTTTAAGGCCAATTTCAAAGAAACCGTCATAGCGTCCCGCTGCCGTATAAGCGAGGTCAAGCGCGGCAGAGCCGGGCCGGCGGAGGCCGGAGGTCTTTTGCATCATGTCGCGCAAGATATTCATATACGCATCCAAGTGTTCAAATCGGGTGTAAGGAAATCCGGTGCCGATCAGGCAATCGGCCAGTTCGATGCGTTTGCTTACACGCAGACGGCGGTCATTGATATAAGCGCCGCTGCCGCGCGTGGCGGTGAACAGATCATTTTTGGTGGGATCATAGATGACTGCCTGGGTTAATACGCCATTGTGCTGCAATGCAATGGATACGGCGTATTGCTGAAAACCGTGCAAGAAATTTGTGGTGCCATCGAGGGGGTCAATGATCCAAACATATTCCGAGTCGCCTCGGGAACCACTCTCTTCTGCTAGAATTGCGTGATTTGGGTAGGCATCCAGCAAGGTGTTGATGATGGCTTGCTCGGCGGCGCGATCCACTTCACTCACATAATCGGAGTGAGATTTTTTGGTGACCGTTAAGTGGTCAAGATTATCGGCAGCACGGTGGATTAAATTACCGGCGCGACGAGCGGCTTTCACCGCGATGGTGAGCATGGGATGCATAACGAACCTTTTTAATGAGCAGTCGGATTGTTTCGGGGGCGTATTTTAGTGTGAATTGCACTTTGGATAAACCAGAGATTTTAAATAATGTACGTGTGATACTGAGTCATACCACTCACCCTGGCAATATTGGCGCGGCTGCACGCGCAATGAAGACCATGGGTCTGCAGAGTCTGTATTTGATCAATCCACAACGTTTTCCGGATCAACAAGCGGATGCGATGGCTGCCAGCGCGGCAGATGTACTGCAAAACGCAGTTGTGTGCGGTTCGCTGGATGAGGCGTTGCAAGGCGCGGTTTTGGTGGCGGGAATGTCGGCGCGTGCACGCTACATTTCGCAAGAAGTGCTCACCCCACGTGCTGCGATGCCATTAATGGTGCAGCAGGCAACGCGGCAGCCTGTGGCGCTTCTGTTTGGTACCGAGATGTCCGGTTTGACCAATAATGAGTTGGCGCGCTGTCATTTTATGGTACGGATTCCCGCCAATCCGTCTTATACGTCGCTCAACCTGGCTGCTGCGGTGCAGCTGATAGCCTATGAATTGCGCCTGGCGGCAGGGCTGGAAGAGTATGCCCTGCCCGAATTGAATCCGGCCTCGGCGGAGCAGGTGGAAAGATTTTTCCGGCACTTGGAAGATACGCTTACCGAAATTGGTTTTTTGCGGGATAAGCAATCGATCAAGCTAATGCAAAAATTACGCCGTTTGTATGCACGTGCACGGTTGGAACCCGAGGAAGTGAATATTCTACGTGGTATTTTGACCGTCACGACTGAGTACAATGCGCAACAAAAACTCGACGATCAAAAAAATTGAGTGAGTAAATTTAGGTGCCTTGATGTTTCGATCAATTAAAGAAGATATAGACAGCGTATTTGCGCGCGATCCGGCAGCGCGCAGTGTGTTTGAAGTGATAACCTGCTACCCGGGATTTCATGCGCGCCTGGTGCATCGTATGGCACATTGGCTATGGCATGCAAAGCTGAAATGGCTGGCGCGTTTTTTGTCTCACTTGGGCCGTTTTTTGACCGGTATTGAAATTCATCCTGGGGCAACGATTGGACGGCGGTTTTTCATTGATCACGGCATGGGTGTGGTGATTGGTGAAACCGCCGAGATCGGCGATGATTGTACTTTGTATCACGGCGTAACGCTGGGCGGAACTTCATGGAAAGAGGGTAAACGTCATCCCACGCTGGGTAATGGGGTGGTGGTTGGAGCCGGCGCTAAAATCTTGGGCCCTATTACCATTGGTGATGGCGCCAAGATAGGCTCCAATGCCGTTGTGGTGAAAAATGTACCGGCAGGGGCGACGGCTGCCGGAATACCGGCGCGCATCCTTGATGAGGCTTCAAAGAGACCGGGTTTCAATGCTTATGGCATCAGTAATGACCAGAATGATCCGCTGGCTCAAGCGATCCACGGTTTATTAGGACACGGCATGGTGGTAGATAAACGTATTAATCTTATCCTGGAACAACTGGAAAAAATGGGGGTGAACATCGAAGAGGAACGTGCTACCGCCGACAAGTTTGATCCCAATTACCTGAATAAAATTGTTGACTAAAGTTATTAGTTGACTAAATTGGTTGGGTATTTTATCATTCTGTCAGAAACTTTCATAAATTTCGCGTGATGATCATGCGACTATTTATAAAGCATAATAGCTGGTTCACGTTGGCATGAATAGCAGGTAAACATGCTGATCTGGCGCGGTGTAAACTCAGGGAGAAATCATGCGGCTTACCACTAAAGGGCGTTTTGCCGTGATGGCAATGGCTGATTTGGCGTTGTATGGCGGATGCGGTCCGGTGACACTGTCCAGCATTAGTGAGCGCCAAAAAATTTCACAGTCTTACCTCGAGCAGCTGTTCGGTAAGTTGCGTAAGCGCAATATTGTAGTGGCAGTACGAGGCCCGGGGGGTGGGTACTATCTGGCACGGCCAAGCGCACAAATTTCGGTCGCCGACATCGTCGTGGCGGTGGATGAATCGGTGGATGCTACCCGGTGTGGTGGAAAGGCTAATTGCCATGGCGAGAAACAATGTATTACCCATGATTTATGGATGGGGCTTAACGAAGCTTTATATGGCTATATGGCCGGGGTAAGTTTGCAGAACTTGGTCGACGGTGCAACCAAGCTTCAGTCAGAAGTTAAGACGGTTAGTATTGGCAAAGGTTTGGCTAAGCCAGCGCTTGTTCCGATTTGATCCAGATCTAAAATTATAACGGGGATTGGCTTAAAGATTTTTTTGGTCTTTGTCCGATGTTCTATTCGGCTACTATTGGGAGTTAAATAATGGCGATTACATTAACTGAAAGTGCAGCAAAACAGATTAAAACTCAACTCGCAAAGCGTGGGAAAGGCCTTGCGCTTCGCGTTGGTGTCAAAAAAGTGGGCTGCTCCGGCTATGCTTACACCTATGACTATGCCGATGAAGTGCTCGCGGGGGATCATACGTTTGAAGCGTATAACGCCAAGGTTGTCTTGAATGACAATACCCTGTCCTACATTAATGGCTCGCGTTTGGATTTTGTGACCGAAGGGCTCAAGCAGATGTTTAAATTTGATAATCCCAATGTCGGCAGCATGTGCGGCTGTGGTGAGAGCTTTAATCTGACCGGTGAAGCGGCGAAATCCATAGTTCAGAATTCATAGTAGTAAGGTGTGACTGTTTAATTGCCTCATGTAACCCATGGCAAGATTTTTCTTCGATCCTGATGATTTCTCGGAGGTAACACAATGAGTGCAACGCTGCAAAACCTCGTCAACCAGCCTTATAAACATGGTTTCGTCACCAGCATCGAATCTGATGTTGCGCCGAAGGGATTGAATGCAGATACCATCCGGATGATTTCGGCCAAGAAAAAAGAACCCGAGTGGCTGCTTGAGTTCCGGCTCAAATCCTACGAAGCCTGGCTCAAGATGGAAGAGCCAGCGTGGCCCAATGTTCATTATCCGAAGATCGATTTTCAGGCGATCAGCTACTATGCCGCGCCGAAGCAAAAGCCGAAATTGAAAAGCATGGACGAGGTTGATCCGGAATTATTACGCACGTTCGAGAAGCTTGGCGTGCCGTTGCATGAGCGTATGGCGCTTGCCGGTGTTGCCGTTGATGTCATTTTTGACAGTGTATCGGTGGCGACGACTTATAAGGATAAGCTTGCCGAGGTCGGTATTATCTTCTGTTCAATGTCGGAGGCCGTGCTTGATCATCCCGAGCTGGTTAAGAAATATATTGGTACCGTGATTCCGTCCGGCGATAATTTTTATGCCGCGCTCAACTCGGCGGTATTTACCGACGGCTCGTTCTGTTACATTCCCAAGGGCGTTAAATGCCCGATGGATTTATCGACTTATTTCCGCATTAATACTGAAGAGTCAGGTCAGTTTGAGCGCACGTTGATCGTTGCCGAGGAGGGCGCCTCAGTCTCCTACCTTGAAGGCTGTACCGCGCCTGCGTTTAGCAGTAATCAGCTGCATGCGGCGGTAGTGGAACTCGTCGCGCTCGATAACGCCGACATCAAATATTCAACAGTGCAAAATTGGTATGCGGGTGATGAAAACGGCGTTGGTGGTATTTATAACTTTGTGACCAAGCGCGGCTTGGCCAAAGGTGTTAATTCGCGTATTTCATGGACTCAGGTTGAAACCGGCTCGGCGATTACCTGGAAGTATCCGTCCTGTGTGCTGCTTGGTGATAATTCGGTCGGTGAATTTTATTCCGTTGCGGTGACCAACCATTATCAGCAAGCCGATACAGGCACCAAGATGATACATATCGGTAAAAATACGCGTAGCACCATAGTCAGCAAAGGGATCTCGGCTGGTCATTCCAACAACAGTTACCGCGGATTGGTCAAGATTGCGCCGAGCGCCACGGGTGCACGCAATTATTCGCAATGTGATTCGATGTTGGTTGGACAGAATTCCGGTGCCCATACTTTCCCCTATATACAGGTGGCGAATAATAGCTCTCAAATAGAACATGAAGCATCGACTTCAAAGATCGGTGAGGATCAGTTGTTTTATTTCGCACAACGCGGAATTGACGCGGAAGCTGCGGTGTCCATGATCATCAATGGATTCTGTAAAGACGTATTTCAGCAATTACCAATGGAGTTTGCGGTTGAAGCAACCGCATTGCTCAGTTTCAAACTAGAAGGGAGTGTCGGATGATTCACCAAGACAGCAAGGTTTTGCTCGAAGTACGCGGATTATGCGCAACCGTCAATGGCACCGAAATTTTAAAAGGATTGGATTTGACGGTGAGGAGTGGCGAAATACATGCCATTATGGGGCCGAACGGTTCGGGCAAGAGCACGTTCTCCAAGATACTCGCGGGTCATTCGGCTTATGAAGTCACCGGTGGTACGGTGATGTTCCAGGGCCAGAACTTGCTCGATCTTGCTCCCGAAGAGCGTGCCCGCGCGGGTGTGTTCCTTGCTTTTCAGTACCCGATTGAGATCCCAGGTGTTATTAACAGTCAATTTCTGCGTCTTACCTACAATACCGTACAGACGCATCGTGGCAAAGAAGAACTCGACCCGCTTGAATTTGATGACTATGTGCGCGAAAAGATGAAATTACTCGAAATGAGTCCTGATTTTCTTGAACGTAGCGTAAACGAAGGCTTTTCCGGCGGTGAAAAAAAGCGCAACGAAATCTTGCAAATGGCGATGTTGGATCCACGGCTGGCGATATTGGATGAGACTGATTCCGGCCTCGATATTGACGCACTCAGGATTGTCGCCAACGGCGTCAACCAACTTGCCAACAAAGATAATGCGATCGTGCTGGTGACCCACTATCAGCGTCTGTTGAACTATATCGTACCGGATTTCGTACATGTGATGGAAGCGGGCCGTATCATCAAAACGGGCGGCAAGGAGTTGGCATTTGAACTCGAAACGCGCGGTTACGACTGGGTCGGGGTGGAGCACAAGGCTGCAACGAGGGCGACGGCATGAGCGCACCCGGCACAATCAATGCGGGGTACCTCGAAAATCTGCTGGCGGGACAACCGCACTTGCCTGCAAGCCCGTTGGCGTGGCTTAACGCACTACGCGCGGAGGCGGTTGAACGGGTCGGTGCGCTGACGGTGCCTACACTGCGCGACGAGGAGTGGCGCTTTACCGATATTTCGCTGCTCACCAAGATGTCATTCCATCCGGTGCGCACAACGATCAGCCTCCAAGCCGCAGACATAGCGCGCTTTTATATTGAAGAAGCGACGACCCGGCTAGTGTTTGTCGATGGTGTCTATGCGCCCCAACTATCGAGTGGCATCACGGACAATGGTGTAGCGGTTATCAATCTGGAAGCTGGGTTTGGTGCGTACGCAGCGGCAATCGAGCCGCATCTGGGCCGTCTTTCAGAATTCCGCGACAATGTATTTGCGGCGCTTAACACTGCATTTCTGCATGACGCGGCATTGATTGTTGTGCCACGTGACGTTTCAGTTGCAATACCCGTGCACCTGCTATTCATTGCGACGCAAAAGGATGTCGTAAGCTACCCGCGTTGTTTGTTGCTGGCCGAGTCCGGTAGCGCAGTGACAGTGATTGAGGATTATGTTTCATTGCAAGACGATGCCTATTTCACCAATGCAGTGACCGAAATTGCGTTGATTGATAATGCGCGCGTTAACCATATTCGAGTGCAACGCGAAGGTGTGAAGGCGTTCCATATCGCAAACTGTGCGGTATCACTCGCACGGGCTAGTAATTATCAGTCGGTGAGTGTCGCGTTCGGTGCACGCATTTCGCGTTACAACCTGAATGTACAGTTAGCCGAGGAGGCCGAATGTGCGGTTGACGGGCTGGCGTTAATTTCCGGGCGTCAGTTGGCCGATACGCATACCTGTATCGACCATGCGAAGCCGCACGCCGTAAGTCATCAGATGCACAAATGTATCGTCGGTGGTAGTGCGCATGCGGTATTTAACGGCAAAATTATGGTGCGTCAAGGTGCACAACGTACTGATTCCAGGCAGTCCAGCCGCAACCTGCTATTGACCGGCAAAGCCCACGTCGATACCAAACCGCAACTTGAAATTTTTGCTGACGATGTGAAGTGCACGCATGGCGCGACCATCGGCCAGCTCGACAGCGAGGAAGTGTTTTATTTGCAGAGTCGCGGCATGTCCGAGACAGCAGCGCGTAACATGCTCACTTATGCATTCGGAGCTGAAATCATCGAACGCATACCGATTTCATCACTCAAATGCCAGCTTGAACAAACCGTACTCGAACAGACCACAACCCAGCCATGAGCGTAATCCAGACCGCACTAAAAATTCGATCGCCGTCCGCATTCGATGTTGAACGCATTCGCGCTGATTTTCCTATCCTTAAATTAACGGTCAATGATAAACCGCTGGTATATCTCGACAACGCTGCTTCGAGCCAGATGCCCCAACAAGTGATCGACCGCTTGGTACGCTACCAGACGACGCAGCACGCCAATATCAATCGTGCGGTGCACCAGTTGTCAGAGGTTGCAACTTCTGAATTTGAGGAATCGCGTCGCAAGTTACAGCACTTCATTAATGCGAATGAAGAGCGCGAAGTGATCTTCACCAGTGGTACCACCGATGCGATCAATTTGGTGATGCATGGTTATGGCCGCAAATTTATCGGGGCTGGTGATGAAATCATCCTGACCACGCTTGAACACCATTCAAACATTGTGCCATGGCAGATGCTGGCTGAAGAAAAGGGCGCAAAAATTCGTGTGGTACCGATTAATGATGCGGGTGAGTTGCTCATAGACGAATACGAGAAATTGTTTAACGAGCGCACCAAGTTTGTCGGCGTGATGCACGTTTCGAACGCGCTTGGCACGATCAACCCGGTAAAAGAAATGATTGCGTTTGCGCATGCGCGCGGGGTTCCTGTGCTGGTTGATGGTGCCCAGGCAGCCCCCCACATGAAGGTTGATGTGCGGGATCTTGATTGTGACTTCTATGCATTTTCGGGCCACAAGTTGTGCGGACCGACCGGTATCGGCATTCTTTATGGTCGTGCCGCGCTGCTGGAAAGCATGCAGCCATTCAAGGGTGGTGGTGACATGATTTTGTCGGTGACATTTGAAAAAACCCTCTACAACACAATTCCGCATAAATTCGAGGCGGGCACTCCGCCCATTGCGGCGGCAATTGGACTGGGGGCTGCAGTTGATTACTTGTCTGAGATCGGTATGGATGCAATCGCTGCACATGAACTTGTGCTGCTAGAGTATGCAACCGAGCAAATCAATGCTATGCCGGGCGTGCGGATTATTGGCACCGCCGAACACAAGGCTGCAGTATTGTCCTTTGCAGTCGACGGTGTACATCCGCATGATATCGGTACATTGCTCAATCAGGAAGGCATTGCTGTGCGTACCGGGCATCATTGCGCACAGCCAGTTATGCAACGTTTGCAAGTCCCCGCCACTTCGCGCGCATCGTTTGCGTTCTACAACACCATGGATGAAGTTGATGCGCTAATCGCCGGCATCCGTACCGTACAGAAAATATTTACATAATGGCTGACTATAAATCTCTCTACCAGGAGGTGATCCTCGATCACAATAAAAAGCCGCGTAACTACGGCACGATTGAAAACCCGAGTCATCATGCGGTAGGGCACAATCCTCTGTGTGGTGATCACATTACCGTGGATGTTGTCGTTGACGAGGGCCGTATCAACAATATTGCGTTTCAGGGTGAATCTTGCGCAATCTGCAAAGCATCTGCGTCAATGATGACCACCTCAGTCAAGGGTAAGACACGTGAGGAGGCGGAAACACTGATTCAGGAGTTTCTCGCTATGGCGACTGGCAAGCTCTCTCATGAAAATTGCCCCCACATTGGCAGGCTTGCCGTATTCGCTGGCGTGAGCGATTTGCCTACGCGCGTCAAGTGCGCAATTCTGCCGTGGCATACGCTAAATGGTGCGTTTAACGCAGTAGCAACCACATCGACCGAGGCGGAAGAAGATCCCATGCACGCTCCGATTGGTGATGCCTGAGAATAGTCCTGATTCGGCGAAGATATGCAGACTTGGCGATATGCAAAAACTGTTGCAAGCGGCACAGTTAAAAGAGAGAGGCTTGGACAAGCGGTTATTTATAGCGACCTATTGCTGATGGAATTGTCAAAGGCGTGAAAAATGCGGCCTTAATTTTTAGGAATAGAAATGCCAAAAATTGCGGAAATAGAAGACACGCCCAACCCGAATGCAGTGAAGTTTATGCTCAAGGAGCCATTAACATGGGGAATATCACATTCGTACGATAATGCCGAGGAGGCCAAATCCGATACCCTCGCTTCTGCATTGTTCGATATTGAGCATGTGACCAATGTGTTTTATGTGGATAGCTGCCTAACGGTCACGCAGGACGGTGAAGCGCACTGGCCGCAGTTGGCACGCTTAATTGCCGTGCCACTCCGGGAGGCACCCGCAGCAGATGAATCTTCTGAAGCGCTGGTTGCGGCGGCGGCCGTTGTAATCGCCGGCCTTAGTCCGGAAGATCAGGCGCGCTTTGATAAGATTAACGCGATGCTTGACGAAAAGATCCGCCCCTACCTGCGAAGCGACGGCGGAGACCTGCATGTCATTGGCTTCTCCGGTAATTTTCTCAGCGTGCATCTTCAAGGTGCGTGTGGCTCATGCCCGAGCTCGACATCGGCCACGCTCATCAGTATCACGAACCTACTTCGAACGATTGAACCGGACATAGAAGTCTTGTCCGTGTAGTTGTAATTTACAGTTCTTTTTCCGGCTTGTTCTTTAATTGTTGGTTGGTATAGAGCCGATAAGCCGGCAGAGTAATTTGTAAGAACAATTAAATAGAATCGGATAACTATTATTTTATCCGCGAATGAATGGTTGCCACTATATGCAAACTTTAACTGCACCGGATTTGGCCGTATGGCTCTCGGATACAACGCGAGAAAAACCAGTATTGCTCGATGTGCGTGAGCCGTGGGAATTTCAAACCTGTCATATTGACGGGGCGCTAACGATGCCGATGAATACCATTCCCGACAAACTGTCGGCGCTAAATTCGGCGCAACCCATCGTCTGTATTTGCCATCACGGTATGCGTAGCATGCAGATTGCGGTTTTTTTGGAACAGAATGGTTTTACTCAAGTGAGCAACTTGATAGGGGGCGTTCATGCCTGGGCTCAGCAAGTCGATAGCACAATGCCAACCTATTAATTAAGTGTTGGTACTGTTTTGCATTCAAGGCTTGCTATGTTGGTTTATATCAGGTGCCAGGTTGGTTGATAGGGATAATTAAAAATGGAATTGGAATGAGTGACTGGGTGACGGTTGCGCGAGTCGGTGAACTTGCGTCAGGAGAGCGGCGAATAGTGGATGTGGATGGCGCGCAGGCCGTGGTGTTCAATCTCGAAGGCCAATATTATGCTATTGAAGACGTCTGCACTCATGATTCTGGCCAGCTGACTGGCGGCACGGTTGAAGGCGACCAGATCATTTGCCCTCGCCACGGCGCACGTTTCTGCATTCGCACGGGTGAGGCATTGACTGCACCCGCTTACGAACCGACCGCTACTTTTCCCGTTCGTATTGAAAATGATGAAGTTCAAGTCCGCGACAATCGCTGGGATTGATTCAAGTCTTATAGAGGTCAACATTGACAGGAAATGCACAGATGTCAGAACAACAGTTTACCGAGCAGGACTGGCGTCGGCTTTTGGTGAGTTTGGGAGAGGATCCCGATAGAGCCGGCCTGGTTGAAACACCGTCCCGTCTTGTTACTGCCTGGAAGCACTGGACTTCCGGATATACCCAGGATCCGGCCGAACTTCTAAAGGTGTTTGAAGATGGCGCGGAGGAATACAACGAACTGATCGTGATACGAGGTATTCCTGTTTATAGTCATTGCGAACATCATCTGGCGCCTTTTTTTGGCAAAGCCACGATCGGCTATGTTCCAGATGGAAAAATAGTGGGTTTATCCAAGTTGACGCGCTTGGTCAATTGTTTTTCCAGGCGATTACAAGTACAAGAACGCCTCACCATTCAAATTGCCAACGCCTTGATGACCCATCTGGAACCGAAAGCGGCGGGCGTCGTTATTCGCTGTCGGCACATGTGCATGGAAAGCCGCGGCATTAGTACCGAGGGAGAAGAAACTGTCACGTCGGCCATGCTCGGTGAGCTTCAACCCAATCTGGCATTGCGTACGGAGTTTCTTGCTTTGGCGCGCGAGGCATAATGTGAGTCCAAAATTACAATGAGTCTGCATCTCCCAATTTATCTGGACTATTCAGCCACTACGCCTATTGATCCGCGTGTTGCTGGAGCGATGATTCCCTATTTAACCGAAAAGTTCGGTAACCCGGCAAGCCCCCATATTTATGGCCAGGTGGCGGAAGAAGCGGTGGAACGGGCGCGTGAACAGGTGGCGGCATTGGTAAATGCCGATCCTAAGGAAATCATTTGGACTTCGGGTGCGACCGAGTCCAACAATCTGGCACTGAAGGGCGCGGCACATTTCTACCAGAATAAGGGTAAGCACATTGTCACGATGAAAATCGAGCATAAGGCGGTACTCGATCCTGTGCGTGAATTAGAGCGGCAAGGGTTTTCTGCAACGTATCTGGATTCTGAACCAGATGGCTTACTCGATTTGGATAAATTCAAGGCATCATTGCGTCCTGATACCATCATTGTTTCGGTAATGTATGTCAATAATGAAATCGGTGTAATTCAAGACATCGCAGCGATTGGAGAAATATGCCGTGAGCGTGGCATTCTGTTCCATGTTGATGCGGCGCAGGCCACTGGAAAAATAGTGATCGATTTGTTGCGCTTGAAAGTTGACCTGATGTCATTCTCCGCACATAAAACGTATGGTCCGAAAGGCATCGGTGCGCTGTACGTGCGGCGCAAGCCACGAGTTCGTCTGGAAGCACAGATGCATGGTGGCGGGCATGAACGTGGTATGCGTTCAGGCACCTTGGCGACACACCAGATCGTTGGCATGGGCGAAGCGTTTCGCATAGCGCAAGCGGAAATGACAACAGAAAACGAGCGCATCCGCACGCTGCGTGATAGCCTGTGGCGAGGCCTGTCCAGCATAGGGGACGTGTACCTGAACGGCGATTTTGAACAGCGCGTATCGCATAATCTGAATGTCAGTTTCAATAATGTGGATGGTGACTCGCTGACTAAGGCGATTGCCGATATTGCAGTATCCAGCGGGTCTGCCTGTACTTCGGCGAGCCTGGAGCCGTCTTATGTATTACGTGGTTTGGGACGTAGCGATGCATTGGCGCGCAGCTCGATTCGGTTCACCGTGGGGCGCTTCACCACGGAGGAGGAAGTGAATTTCACGATAGAGTTGTTGAAGAATACAATCAGTAAGTTGCGTGATGAAAATTTATAGTCTGTGGCGCACCCTTTCAAACCGCTGGCTATATTTGGCCGGGACGGTGGTCATCGCCGGTGCGTTTGGTACAGCACTCTACCTGCAATACGTTCTGCATCAAGAGCCCTGCCCTTTATGCATGGTCCAACGCTTCATCTTTATTGCGATGTTAGTTGTATTTGCGATTGCTACGCTGCATAACCCCAAACGCAGCGGCACGAAAGTGTATGGCGCATTGATAGCATTATTGGCGTTGAGCGGCGTGAGTACTGCCAGTCGTCATATATGGCTTCAGCATTTACCCAAAGACCAAGTGCCTGCCTGTGGCCCGGGCTTGGAGTACATGTTGGGGAATTTTCCTATGGCAGAAGTGTGGCAGGAGCTTATGCACGGCTCCGGTGAATGTGCCGCCAAAGGCTGGACGTTCCTTGGCTTTGGTATTCCGGAATGGTCTCTGTTTTTGTATGTGGTCTTGGGGGTATGGGCGGTGGTGATCACACTTAGAAAGCCTATCTAACGTCTTTTGCCAATAATGTTGGCATACCTGCATCGGGCCGTTAACTATTCTTGCCCCCATTTTTTACTAAGTATCTGCTAGTGTTTTTTAATTTTTAACTTTTTTATCAGACAAACCAAAGGAACCAAAAATGTCAAAACAATGGACAACCCCCCCCGCAATGCTGATTGACCCTAATAAAAAATACACAGCTACCGTGGCAACCGAGCGCGGGAACATCGTGATCGAACTTTACCCGCAACATGCCCCCAAGACTGTAAATAACTTTGTTTTTTTGGCGCGAGAAGGTTTCTACGATGGCCTCATCTTCCACCGCGTGATCAGGGATTTTATGATTCAGGGCGGCGACCCCACGGGTAGTGGACGAGGTGGGCCAGGCTACAAGTTTGAAGATGAAACCAGTGGCAATCCGCTCAAACATGGCACCGGATATCTCTCTATGGCCAATTCCGGCCCTAATAGCAATGGCAGTCAATTTTTTATTACCCACGGCCCACAGCCCCATTTGGATGGCAAGCACACGGTCTTTGGTAAAGTTATTGAAGGCATGGATGCGGTTAACGCCATTAATCAAGGTGATGTGATGAGCAAGGTGGAGATCAGTGAAGCGTAAAGTGCGAAAGGAGTGATTGGGAACGACACTTGACGGGGTGTGAGAGAAAGTATGTTGATTTGTGCGATTAAATTTTCACTCTTTTAATGAGTACTTTTTGGGGCTGTGGCGCGTAGCCAGAGCCCCATGGCTTCATTCGATCACACCAAAATTCCCATCAGAATTGCCACGCTCAGGAAAAATAAAGCGCCCGCCGCTATCCATTTGATACTGCCGCCACAAAACAATTGCCTGCGTACCTGACGGATGATGGCAGCGGTGTCTTGCGCTGACAAGCCGGAGTAGGGCTGCCAGCTTGCGTCATCGTGCGGCGGCGGTTCTGAAAAGAGTGGCGTCTTAGTCTTGGGCAAATAATGTTGAGCGATTCTGGCGTTGCCTTCGGTATGATCGAGCAATAACTGGCGACGCTGGGCTGGCGATAGCCAGGCTGCGATGGTGCTGCCATGCTTTGTCGTTACGCCCCAGTTGAGCGCGGTCGTCGTATCGAGTATCTGCGCACGGCGTAGCAGTGGCCAGCCTGACCCGCGGCGCCGATGCAGATGCCGTATCAGCTCCACTTGATCGCGTCCGGGCGTGGTGTTGACCGCTTCCCGTTCCGGCGCTGGCGCCATCCAATCAGATGGAATCGCTTGTTGTAGCGCGCACTCAAAAAAATCAGCCACGATGCCAGTTGGCATGGCGGCGCGTTCATAAGGGCGCACCACCATCGCATCTGCGCCGAATTCAGTCGACCAGCAAGCCAGCAGACGGTACGTATCCAGTCTGGGAGCAAAAGTACGCGCGAAGGTTTTAAACTCGATGGTCGGATCGCGGCTGCCTTTGACGTACTGCACGTAATGCGCGCCCAGCAAGTGATCCTGACGACGAACATACGTGACCACGACAGGTTGATATTGAAATGCCCGAGCCAGCTCGGACAGAATTTTCACCCCGGCCGCCAAACAATCCATATTCAGATCAATCTGGTGCGCGGTTTGCATGTCGAACAAATCTTCGGCTGACACGATGATGGTATCGGCACCGATGCGGCGGCGCTCATTCTCAATCGCATCAAACATGGCGCGCGAGCAATCGTAAGGGCGACAAATAGCACGTTGCTCGCGCCAATAATGCCGCGCCGCGTTGGCCTGTCCGCAAGCTTGCAAAGCTTCATGACGCAGCAAGGCAAACAGGCGATAGTGACTGATCTGGTAGGCACGCACTTTTTGATGCACGGTTTGATCGACAGGATACAAAATGCCGCGTTGCGCCAGAGCAGCGCTGTGTAAATACAAAAATGATTGCAGCGCTTTTGATCCGGTTTTGTGCTGGCCGATGTGAAAAATGATTTTCACTTTTGCTGCAGTCACAATTTGCGCCCCGATCCGATTACGCGTGGCGGTTGCATCACCGTGCATACGTTGATATTAACCAAGCCAGCGAGAAAAATTTCGCGCACCGCTTGTTCCGAAAAACGGTAATAATCGCCCGGAAAAAGATGTTCACCCAAGGTAACCGTGCCCGCACGTAATACATCACTGTTGACGAGGCGCGCAAAAGCCTTCAGCAGCCATCCCGCTACCGGCGTATTACGCACAAAAGATTGCGCGCCCATGCCCCCATAGCCCGGTACGCCAATCAAAATCAGGCCGCCCGGTGCCGTGACCCGATGGATTTCGGCCAGCGTTTTCCAGAAATAAGGATCGTGCTCCAATGTGGCGTTGCAGAGCACGGCCTCGAATTGTCCGTCGATAAAATTGGGCATGTGATTGGCGTTGCCTTGAATGATCTGGCAATGTGCATCGACCGTTGCTTGAGCAAGATTGATGCCGATGCGGCGTGAAGCCAAGCGCAGGCAAGGCATGCGCAGCAAGCTGTCCGGTCCGGCAACTGCCCCCACTTCCAGTACCTCGCCTGTGATGGCAGCGACTGTACAAATTGTCTCAAACACGTGGTACACATCAGGGGACATTGTTACGCCTTTCGCGGCGCTTGCCGCTTTGTTTTATGCGGAGCATCCATCGATGCTTTAATAAGCGGGGCACGCTTGGCAGATGGCGCCGACACACTGACAGCAGATGGCGATTGAGCAATAACCGCGGGTCGACCGACAGCAGTACCGCCAGTATTTTTAACGGTGCCAGCGGCCCATGCGCGGCGCGTCCCAAGGTCTGACCAAACAGATAAGCAAAGGTGTGGGCTTCGTAACGGCTGAGCGGGCCTTCGATATGCGCCATCGAGGTCAAACCGCGCTGCACTGCCGTCAGCGCAATCTGGCGAAAAATGCGTACGTTGACCGCAATCTTATTGGCCGGAAGATTTTTGCTGGCATTGGTGCTGTGCTGCACCCAGCAACCGGCAATGGTGTTTAACACCAGCACTTCGCCTTCCAGCGCAAGCCGCAGAAATGAATCCATATCGGACGAGCTAATGTTGGCGCTATAACAACCATTGGCGACGGCAGCACGGCGATGATAGAGCGTACCGAGATGGGTGAAAAATCCCGTTTCATAGACAAATTTTAGATATTGCGCGCCACTCATCAATTGCTCCGTGCCAACGATGGGTGGCAAAATATCGACATCGGGACGCCTTCCACTACGGTAAGTTACACAGTGCCCGGCTTGGGCAAACAGCACTGAGCGTCCGGCATGATGCTGTAGCGCCTGCCATGCGTGGCTGATGAAACTGGCATCGGTCAGATAATCGTCACCATCCAGCATCAGCACCCATTCACCCCGCGCGTGTTCGACCAGTGCGCGGCGGTAATTGGCCACCCGCCCCAGATTACGCTCATTGCAGATATAGCGAAAACGCGGATCACTGTCCCATTGGCGTGCCACAACCGCAGTCTGATCGGTAGAGGCATCATCAAGCACCAGTACTTCGAGTGACGCGAAATCCTGCATCAGCGCACTGCGAATCGCTTGCCCGATATATTGCGCCTGGTTATAGGTCGGGATCAGAATTGACACGATCGGCGCAATGGGCGCGGTCACCTCAATCTGAGCGATCAGGCAGGCGCGCTCCTGTGCTGGATCAGAGACTGGCGGATCGTTGGCAAGCGCACAACGAAACTGCGCCCGCAACCCGCCATCAAGCAACAAACGTGATAGCCCCGTCGCCATGGTGGATATCTCATTGGGCACAATGAGGCCGGTGCGGCCGTTATCGATCAGCTCATCCACACCATTTACATCGGTTACGATTACTGGGCAGCCCAGCGTCAGCGCCTCAATCACCACGGTCGGGCAGCCTTCAGAAGCCGAGAATAAGGCAAAAACAGTGCACTGCTGCATCCACGGCACCACGTTGCTGCGCACACCGGACAAAAAGAAGACGTCACTCATGTGCAGCGCCACGATCTCGGCTTGCAGGCGCGCCTGCTCCGGCCCTTCGCCCAATACATACCAGTCGAAGTCGACGCCGTCCTGGCGCAGCCTATGGTGGATTTGGAGGCATTGCAGAATCTGCTTCTCGGTAGAAAGACGTGCAACCGTCAGCACTACTGGACGTTTGGATCCAAGCCACGGCGGGTCAGATATATCCATCCCCACGTTAGCGTGCGCTTCATTACGTGCCAACTCCACCGGCGGGTGCAACACTTGCCACGGCCGCCGCGCCAGCATTGGGCACTGCTGCGCCATGTGCTGCCACAGGCGGGCAGAAACCGGCAACACCAGATCGGCCGACAACAAGGCGCATTCGATGGCGCTCCGCTCCGGCAATAAACGCTGGGGATACCGGGCCAAGCGCTCATCAACTAAAAACAGCAATTTACGCCGTGCCTGCACCAGGCTCATGGCCAAGCAGGCGCGCCGACTAGGGAAAACCGATGTCGCCAGCAGCGCGTGATAGGTATGCTGAAACGGCGGCAATGCACGCGCAGCCAATAAGAGATCAAGGCACCACAACGCATTGACGTCGGCTCTCCACGACTGTACATCCAGCGTGAAGACCGACACTTGCTGTGGCAATTGGCGCAACATCCCATCCGCACACGACCCCGTTACCAGCAGGTCGATGTCATAGTCAGGCACAAGTCGCTGCATATGCCGTAGCGCCAAAAACGCTGCGCCACCGGCCACAAACTCTTGAGCCAGGAATAAAATTCGATGCCGGGGTAGCGTATTAACCGCCATGTTCATAGTCGCCAACGCACCGTGAAGCGCCGTTCATTGAATAGACCCGCATTATGTGCAAATCATGCTCCAGAAAAACCTGCTGTTAATTTTCCTTCGGCGCACAGGTTGCCCGCGCCATCGCGCCTGATGAAGTAACCATTGTGTTCCGGTTTCACGAACCGGTGAAATCGCTCATTTCACTTCACTGGAGAGTGGCTAACGCTTGAGTTAGAACCATCTATGGCCACTTTTTCTTTCTAAGAACGTATTTCCGGTCGTCCGACAGCCAATTCAAGAACTCTTGCATCTGAGGGACACGCGGAACGTGTGTGTCTAGCCCATACGCTTCACTACATACGGTGCCTAGGAGGTCTCGAATGGGGGAGAGAAGCTTAACAATACGCAGTACAGCAAAGCGAACTGCTTGATCATGTAACCCGGGTAAGGCTAAGACCTCTGTTGTTGTCAGTGGGCTTTGATCGAGGCCATGCATTAGTGTGATAGTTACCTCATCTATAGCATTAGCAACCACGTCTGCTTGAAAAAGAATCTTTTCTTTCTGTTTTTTAGCTACATCGTTGCAGAGGATAGTAGGAATTATTTGGCCCCAATGAACAAGCGGATCTAGGCCGCTTTGAGAAGCGCTTAGCGCATCCAGGTTGTGATATCGGGTTGTGCATGCGAAGCCACTGATGAGTAAAAAAAGGCTATGATCTGTTGCGTCAAAATAAATGTGACTTAGGATAGGGCATTGTCTTTTAATGCCGATCTTTCCACATGTCTCGTATAGCTCCACGATATTGTGGCCATAGGATTTCAACTGTTTTTTGGTTGGAACAGATAGAGAGTTGTTTAGCATATGATCAATGATCACGATGGCTTTTAGCAGGCGTTCGATTCCAATCGATAGATTGAACAGAGCGGTATAGAAGGCACCCTTATTGTGAACGTCAGCCTTGCGAAGTTCCGTCAGTCCTATGCCTAGACATGAGCGAATGAGAAATCCCTCTTGCTGCAACAGCAGGTAAGAGGACGGAAACTTTGGAAGAGCCTGTATACTCATAGGGCTAAGATGTATTGGAAAACACAACTCCGCGCCGTGCTGCCATGCTTCTACCTAGTGCTTCCAGTTGCATATGATCCAGCAGCTTTGCCGCTTGCGGCAGTAGCTGCGTATTTTCCAGGGAGATGTGGTGATCATGCACTTGGATGAAATGCTCCGCCGATTTAATGTCCAACTCCGTCGCGCGGCCTTCTGCAATACCAACTAACAAAGGCCGCAATTGTTGCCACGCCGCATTCAGCATCTTGTGCTCGTCTAGCAAGCGCGCTATTAATTTGTGTATCTCTGTGTTTGGGGTGGCGAGCAGGCACGGGAATAAATCCTGCTCTTCGTCGTCATGATGATTCTGCCCGGCGGTATCGAAATAGCGCAGGATGGCCTGTGCTGCTTGTTGTGCCTGCGTATCGCAGCCATAAGATGACAAGTGTTGCGGCAACTTGCGCAGCGTGGCGCACTGTGATTGTATCTTGCCGTGACACGCTAACAGCATTTCCAGTGGGTTATCAAAGCTTGGTGCGAATGCGCCACCCAATAATTCACTCATTTGTGTTCCTTGTGCATCACAAATAATCACAAACACGCCATAGCAATGGATTAAGAATTAGTTTTACCGCCACGATTCTGCGCATTTTTAATAGCCAGCTCGTAGATATCGACAAGGTCTTCTTCGCTAACGTCGATCACACCATCCATTTGAGTCAATGCCCATTCGATATCAGTTCGTTCTAGTTGGATATGCTTGGGTTTTGTATCCGTTTTTAGTACGGGTTGGGGGATATGCCGTACCGGGTAGCTCCTGCCAGGCAGAAGGTTGTTGATCAGCAATGCCAGCACCAAGGAAGTTCCGATATTCGTCAGCACGATGCACACTACCCATGGCCACCCCATAGGGGTGAATTGCGTACTGAATAGTACTAACGTGAGCGCCGTGGATGCGCCCGGCGGATGCAGGCAATTCAGGTAATGCATCAGAAAAATTGCCAGGCCTACTGCGCAGCCTGCGGCTAATAACGGATCAGCGATATACTGGCTGCATAACCAACCCGCTAATGTCGAAATTAAATGGCCGCCGAGTAACGGCCACGGCTGTGCCATAGGGCTATGCGGTGCAGCAAAGAGAAGAACAGCGGAGGCTGCTATTGAACCCAGCATGACAAATGGATCATTGGGCTGTGGCAGGTATTTGAGCACTAACCCCAAGAGCAGGATGGCAATGCCAGCGATCAAGCCGTTGCGTATTTTCTCGGTGACCGAAATGGGTGCAGTATGTGACTGAAAGGATAGAATAAACTCTTTAAAATTCATGACGTCTGATTTCTTTTTTGACTAATTGTAAAGCATGATTTGTTAATGTACGGAATTCAATAGGAATGCTGAACCTGGTTGTTAAATAAATTCACCAATCCATCCAGTCCCACAAAGTTAAATGCATAACTGGCCTGTGCGAGTACGATCGGTTTGGCGTGATAGGCGATACTGACGCCTGCTTGCGCCATCATCTTGAGATCGTTGGCGCCATCGCCCATAGCAATAACTTGTTCCGCTTTAAGCTTCAGTTCATCCCGGATACGTACCAACCAATCAGCTTTGCCTTGTGCGTCGAGAATATGCCCGAGTACTTTCCCAGTCAGTTTGCCGTTGATGATCTCCAGTGTATTGGCATGCGCGTAGTCGAGCCCCAGGCGTTGTTTTAAGCGGTCGGCGAAGAAGGCAAAACCGCCCGACACCAGCATGGTCTTGATACCGTGTCCTTTTAGTTTATTCAGCATGATCTCGGCACCGGGATTGAGCTGCAGACGCTCGTCATATACACGTTGTAATGCACTTTCTTCCAATCCCTCCAGCAACGCGACACGGCGCCGCAGGCTTTCACTGAAATCCATCTCGCCACGCATTGCGGCGGCAGTGATGGCTGCTACTTGCGGTTTAATGCCGACCATGTCGGCGACCTCGTCGATACATTCTATGGAAATGAGAGTGGAATCCATGTCCATCACTACCAGACCAAAGTCTGATAAATGCTGGCTTGGGCGGACAAAGCCATAATCGAGTTGGTGTTCGTAACAATAGGCAGCAATGGCATCATGTGGCTTGGCATCATAGAGCCGGTAGGTGTGTGCCGAGATTTGTTCAATGTGGGATGCCGTGGTCAGTCCGGCAAGGTGGTTCAAATGAGCAGGGGTGATGTCTTGAATGCCTTGAATAATGAAGTTCATGTATTTATAAAATTTTGTTTGGGCGCGATGAGAAAAGACGGCTTGTCATCCTCTCAAAAAGCGACATGGCAACGATTGTAACGAAGCTAAATGATTCACGATAGCTCTTTAAAGAAGTTCTTGATCGCCAGTACACGTTGATCGACATCGCCGTATTTTAATTCAATTCTCAGTTTGTCCGGACCATTCAATTTGTATTGGCGCTTGCTTTGGATGAGCGTAATGATGCGCATTGGGTCTACGGGTGGATTGGGCATAAATTGAATTTGAATGACCTCGCTGGAAGCATCCACCTTGATAATACCGAGCTGTTTGGCAGTGATGCGCAGACGGTGGCAATCAAGCAATGCATGAGCAGGCGGCGGTAACAGACCAAAGCGGTCTATCAGCTCCTGATGCATGTCGTCCAGTTTCTCTGATGTGGTGCAGTTAGCCATACGTTTGTACAGCACCAGTCGCTGGTGAATGTCACCGCAGTAATCATTGGGCAGCAGGGCGGGGGTATGCAGGTTAATCTCGGTGGCGACCCCAAGCGGATGCGCCATGTCCGGCTCATGACCGAGTCTGAGCGAGGTAATGGCCGCATTGAGCATGTCCGTATAGAGTGAAAAACCAATTTCATGCATTTCACCGCTTTGTGACTCGCCCAGTACTTCGCCCGCGCCGCGAATTTCCAGATCATGCATCGCAAGATAGAAGCCGCTTCCCAGTTGTTCCATGGCCTGAATAGCTTCCAATCTTTTCTTCGCCTGGGCGGTCAATCCCTCCATATTGTCCACCAATAAATAGGCGTATGCTTGATGGTGCGAGCGCCCAACCCGGCCCCGCAATTGATGTAACTGCGCTAATCCAAAACGGTCGGCCCGATTCATGATGATGGTATTGGCACTGGGTACGTCGATACCGGTTTCTATAATGGTGGTGCACAGCAGCACATTAAAGCGCTGTTGATAAAAATCACGCATGACTGCTTCCAAGTCGCGTTCTCCCATCTGTCCGTGCGCGATGCGAATACGTGCCTCAGGCAGTAAAGTCTCCAGCTTTTCCGCCATATTGGCGATGGTATCAACCTCGTTGTGCAGGAAATAAACTTGTCCGCCGCGTTTCAATTCGCGCAGCACTGCTTCACGGATGACGCCCGGGCTGTAGCTACTGACGAAGGTTTTGATCGATAGACGGCGCTGCGGTGCAGTGGCAATTACCGAGAAATCACGTAGCCCTTCCAAAGACATGGCCAGCGTGCGCGGAATCGGCGTGGCGGTTAAGGTAAGAACGTCAACTTCGGCGCGGAGCGCTTTAAGGCGCTCCTTCTGCTGCACGCCGAAACGGTGTTCTTCGTCGATAATGATCAGTCCCAGATTGTGGAATTTAATATCCTTTTGAATCAGTTTGTGTGTACCGATGATGATATCAAGCTTGCCATCTCCCATGTCCTTTAGCGTTTGAGTTTGTTCCTTGGCAGAGCGGAAGCGTGACAGTTCGCCAATTTTGATAGGCCAGTCGGCAAAACGATTGCTGAAGTTCTGGAAATGCTGCTCTGTGAGTAGCGTGGTAGGAACCAGCACTGCTACTTGTTTGCCATCCATCGCCGCAATAAAGGCAGCGCGTAGCGCCACTTCCGTTTTACCAAAACCCACATCGCCGCAGATTAGCCGATCCATCGGTTTTTCGCTCTGCAGATCAGTGACCACCGCCTTAATGGCGGCGGCCTGGTCCGGCGTTTCTTCAAAACCAAAACCGGCGGCGAATGCTTCGTAATCATGTTGCGATAATTTGAATAGGTGCCCTTTGCGGGTAGCGCGTTGGGCATATAGATTGAGTAATTCGGCAGCGGTATCGCGCACTTGTTGCATGGCGCGACGTTTGGCCTTATCCCAAGTGTCGCTGCCCAGCTTATGCAATGGTGCGGTTTCCGGGGCCCCGCCACTGTAACGGCTGATTACATGCAGTTGTGCCACTGGAACATACAATTTATCTCCACCGGCATACTCCAGCAATAAAAACTCGTTCTCGCCTTCGCCGAGATCAAGGTTTATCAAGCCATGATAACGTGCGATGCCATGCTGTTCGTGTACCACGGGGTCACCTGGCTTGAGCTCGGACAGATCGCGCAGCATTCCTTCCACGTTGCCTTTTTTTGTGGCGCGCGCAATTCGGCTGCGCGGTTGTGCGGCATACAGTTCAGTTTCTGTAATAATTGCCAGTTGTTTATTTTGCAGGATGAAACCATTCTGCAGCGCTCCTACGGTAAGCATGAAGTGATCGTTACCGGTGAGAAATTTCGCGTAGTCTTCACACAGGACAGGTGTTAAGGCGTATTCACGCAAATACTCGGCCATTATTTCGCGCCGTCCCAAACTGTCGGCGAGCAGCAATACTCGGCCAGGGTAATCTTGTAAAAAGTTCTGGAGTGCATGTGTCGGAATATCGGCGCGCCGATTTACCGCGATGTCGGGTAATTTTTTGGTAGCGCAAGAAGTAAACGTTTTATGTGTTTTTTCTTCTTGGAAGAGCGCAAGAGGAGCCTCTCCCACTTTTGCTTTAATCTCGGAATTGACAGTTTGAGAGGAAAAAGGGGTCTCTGTGATGAGGTCGATACGTTTGAAATTTTTTGCAGCAATAAAGAAGCTTTCCGCACTCAAAAACAATTCGTGCGGTTCCAATAAAGGACGTTGCGGGTCACCGCGAAGCAGGTTGTAGCGCGACTGCGCATCCTTTGCAAAAGTGGCAATGGCCGCATCCACATTGTGATGCATGCATAGCGTGGCATGCGCAGGCAAATAATCAAATAATGTGGCTGTATGCTCGAAAAACAAAGGGAGGTAGTATTCGATGCCTGCAGGCGCGATGCCACGGCTCACGCCTTTGTAAATACTGGCTTTGGATGGATCACCCTCGAAACGATCGCGGAAATTTTGACGAAAACGCGCCTGTCCGGCTTCATCCAGTGGAAACTCGCGTGCCGGCAACAGGCGAATCTCTCGCACCGGATAGATAGTGCGTTGAGTATCCACATCGAAGGTCGCGATCGTATCAATTTCGTCATCGAACAGATCGATGCGGTAAGGCACACTACTGCCCATTGGAAACAAATCAATCAAACCACCCCGCACGCAATACTCACCCGGTGTCAGCACCTGTTGAACATGGGTATAACCGGCCAATGTCATTTGCTCACGCAATTGGGCGATATCCAGTTTCTCGTTGCACTTAAGAAAGAAAGTAAACGCAGCCAGATATTCCACCGGTGACAACGGATAGAGCGCAGTGGTTATCGGGACGACGATTACATCACATGATTGGCTGCGAATATGATGCAGCGTAGCAAGTCGTTCGGAGATGAGGTCTTGATGCGGCGAGAAATGATCATAAGGCAGCGTTTCCCAATCCGGCAGCAGATGTACACGCAGTGTCGGGGAAAAAAAAGGAATTTCTTCCACTAGCCGTTGTGCTTCCTGCGCGCTGGCGGCAATGACTACCAGCGGTACATGTAGTTCGGCATATTGTGCCAGAGCCAAGGCGTCAGACGAACCATACAGATGGGTATAGCGTGGATGGGGGTGTGAAGAAGAAAACAGCATGGGAAAATAAGGTACAGCTCAGTTTCAAGGGGCGGCATTATAAAGGGAAGCCTCGCAGTTGGCATGGATTGAATAATTCTCATGTTTTTGCGGGGATCGTAACTTGAATTTTAATTCATATAAAAAACTGTGTAGTCGGTATTCTTGCATCAATTATGCATGAGATATGACGTAAATTTATTTATTGAAGCAGAGTGGGAATCAACTTTCTTCAATGGCAAACAACCTGCGGTGTTCTTTGATGGCGTAGCGATCAGTCATACCCGCGATGTAATCGGACACGGTGCGGGCACGATCGGTTTGCACCTGTTGCTGAAACTGCGGAGGCAGTAGGCGATTATCTTCCATGAATACTTGAAATAGATCACTGATGATGCGGCGCGCTTTTGCGCTCATGCGCATGACGCGGTAATGACGATACAAATGCGTCCGTAGGAAGGCTTTGAGTTCGCGCTGTTGGTCATGAATTTCGGCGCTGAATGCTGCCAGCGGTGGCGCGGCACGAACCTCGGCGAGGTTATTTACAGCATAAGCCCGAATGTTTTTTTCAGTTTCATGGATTAAATCTGTTGCAAGTGTATTGATCATGCGCCTTATTGTTTCGTGGATCAGGCGGCGCTCGGCTAGACCGGGGTAAGCTAGTTGCACCGCATCAAGATGATTGGCAAATAAGCGCACCGAGGTAAATTGCTCCAGCGTAATTAATCCGGAGCGGAGCCCGTCGTCCACATCATGATTGTTGTAGGCGATCTCATCGGCCAAATTGGCGATCTGCGCTTCCAGCGAAGGACGCTGCTGCTTAAGGAAACGTTCGCCTACTGTCCCCAGTTTGGCGGCATTTGCCGGCGAGCAGTGTTTGAGAATACCCTCGCGCGTTTCGAAGCACAGATTGAGTCCATCGAAGGCGGCATAATGATCTTCGAGTACGTCCACCACGCGCAGCGATTGCAGGTTGTGCTCGAAGCCACCGTAATCCTTCATGCAGGCATTGAGCGCATCCTGCCCGGCGTGGCCAAATGGCGTGTGACCGAGATCGTGAGCGAGCGATATCGCCTCCACCAAGTCTTCATTTAATTTTAGATACCGTGCGATGGAGCGGGCAATTTGTGCTACTTCCATGCTGTGGGTTAACCGGGTGCGAAACAGGTCGCCTTCATGGTTAACAAATACCTGAGTCTTATATTCCAGACGACGGAAGGCGGTGGAATGGATGATGCGATCACGATCACGTTGAAATTCGCTGCGCCCAAAAGGCGCTTCCTCGCGTTCAATCCTGCCGCGTGTATTGCCCGCTGTTACCGCATAGGGTGCAAGTTCAGTCATGTGCGCTGTTCGCCAACAAGGTTTGTCGCAACAGTTCCGGCTCTACGCCGCCACTTATCACGCCACCACCGATGCTTTTAAGCAGCACAAAACGGATTTTGCCGCCCACTACTTTTTTGTCCAGTTCCATTAATTGCAGGTATTTCTCCACGCCCAAAGCAGGCGCGACAACCGGTAGGCCAGCGCGTTGAAATAAGCTGTGGATGCGATCGGTATCCTCTTTGCTTAACCAACCCAGGCGATATGACAGATCGGCGGCCATAATAGTCCCTGCAGCAACTGCCTCGCCATGCAACCATGTGCCATATCCCATACCTGTCTCGATAGCGTGACCGAAGGTATGGCCTAAGTTAAGCAGCGCGCGTTCTCCATTTTCCCGCTCGTCTGCAGCGACTACTTCGGCCTTGTTTTGGCAACTGCGTGTGATAGCATATTTCAGTGCATCCGCATCGCGTGCCAATAGTTTTTCCATGTTTTGTTCCAGCCACTCAAAGAAAGACAAGTCGCGGATCAGGCCGTATTTTATGACTTCCGCAATGCCGGCGCGTAACTCCTGATCTGACAATGTATTTAAGGTGGTGATATCGGCAAGCACGACTTGCGGCTGGTAAAATGCGCCTATCATATTCTTGCCTAACGGGTGGTTGATACCGGTCTTGCCGCCGACCGATGAATCCACTTGTGCCAAGAGAGTGGTGGGGATTTGAATGAAAGGCACGCCGCGTAAATAGGTTGCGGCAGCATAGCCCGTCATGTCGCCTATCACACCCCCACCCAAGGCGATCAATGGTGTGTTGCGTTCGCATCGATGGGAAAGCAGCGCATCGTAAATTAGGCCTAGTGTTTCTACATTTTTATGTTGTTCCCCATCTGGCAAGATGATGGGTATTGTGTTCACGTCATGAGCTTGCAGCGTGGCGCAAAGAAGGTCTAGGTACAATGGTGCCACGGTAGTGTTGGTTACCACTGCCGTTTTCTTGTGAGGCAGGTGTGGTAATAGTAATTCTGCACATCCTAGTAAATCACTACCTATATAAATAGGATAACTACGCTCTGTCAGTCCAACGGTTAATATTTGCATAAATTTTGAGAGTTTCTAGTAAAAATTACATTAATGAATGGTGTGGGAAGCTACAACCTTGCGAAGGAGTGCAGATGCAGATTGAATGGATTGCTCTGCTATTCATGGGGCTCCAAGAGCCTTGCGCAGGTCTAAACCCAAGGGGTTTGAGCGAAAACTACTTTTGAATAGCTGATCTTCCAATAAAATTGTTCGTTTTTTATATTCAACAATGGGTAGAGCGTTATCAGGTGAGTGCACGGATATGCGTTGTTGTCATGATTGATCATTACAATGGTTATGATGATTGGCTTTCGAATATTGGTTTAGTTCCTGTTGCAAATGCAAAACGAGGCTTTGTGCGCTTTGTTTACCGGTGAGCATAACCAAATTGGCTACTTGTGCATATAGCGGGTCGCGCTGCTCATACATGTTTTTTAGTTTGGTATGGGGGTCGGCTGTTTGTAATAACGGGCGATTGCGATCATGGCGGGTTCGTTGCCAGAGGTCATGAATTGTGCTTTTCAGGTACACCACTATGCCATTGCAGCATAATGCAACGCGGCTATTTTCATTCAATACCGTGCCACCCCCCGTCGCTAAAACGATGTTGTCGAGCAGAACCAAGTCTTGAATTACGCTTGCTTCGCGCTGACGAAAACCAGCCTCACCTTCAACATCAAAGATATGCGGGATAGTTACGCCAGTACGCTGCTGAATTTCTTCATCACTGTCTACAAAAACCTTGCCTAACTGCTGGGCGAGTAATTTCCCTACAGTAGTTTTCCCTGCCCCCATCATCCCTACAAGGAAAATGTTGCCGGAAAAACGCTTGGGTTGTATTGTATGAATAGGGTACATGGTCGAATTGTAGCTGAAAATCATCGTACCTATTTGTTCCGCAATTTAAAAACCCGGCTATAGCCGGGTTTTTAAATTTATGTCCTATTGCTTAACGCAGATTTAAGTTGTCACTCAGGATTTTTGGGGAAATAAATACTAAGAGTTCTCTTTTGTTATTAGTATCAGTTTGAGTTTTAAATAGCCATCCAAGGAAAGGGATATCACCTAACAGCGGTACCTTAGGGGTTGTTTTTAATTCGTCTTGAGTATAGACCCCGCCAATAACAACAGTCCCCCCGTTATCAATTAATACTTGGGTGCTGATTTTCTTGGTATTAATACTGGGTATCCCGCCTACCGTCGAGTTAATTATTTCTCCCACAGAATCCTGAGTTACTTCTACTTTCATGTTGATATTATCATCCGGCGTGATTTGAGGCGTGACGGTAAGGCTTAAAATTGCCTTCTTAAACAAAACATTTGTCCCCTGCAGGCTGACTGTTTGATAGGGTATTTGTACACCTTGTTCAATCACTGCTTCCGTTCCATTTGCAGTTACTACACGAGGACTGGCAATATTGTTAGTTACTCCATTCAGTTGGGATGCCTGCAACTCCAATCCTAATATTTTGGTTACAGATGAGTTGAAAAGCATCGCTGTCACCACACCCGTACCAATCAACCCCGGGGTTCCTGGCAGGTTAACTTCCCCACCGCCAGCACTACCGCCTACAGAACCACGACCTCCACCTACAGAAAATCCGCCTCCGGGTGGAGGTGGTCCGGTATAGCTTAATCTTCCACCCAAGGTTCGAGTAAATTTATCGCTTGCCTCGACAAAACGTGCTTCAATCATTACTTGACGGACGGCCACATCGACTTGCTTGATGAGCTTGCGTACTTCCTCCAGGCGCGATGGCGTATCTTGAACAAATACAGTATTGGTGCGTGCATCAACCACTGCGCTCCCGCGTTTGGATAGCATGCGTTGAGTGGGGCTCTGCAGCAAAGCAATAATTTCTGCTCCTTTGGAATAAGCAATTTGGAAACTTTCTGTGTGTAAAATCTCGAGGTCGGAGATTTCTTGATTTGCCGCTAAATTAAGTTTTTCTTTGGCTGCTAATTCCTCTCGTGGGGCAACCTGAATCACGTTGCCGTTTTTGCGCATGTCTAAGCCACGTGAATCAAGAATAATTTGTAATGCTTGATCCCACGGTACGTCCTTAAGCCGTAAAGTCAGATTGCCGCTGACGGAATCGCTGATCACCATATTCAAATTAGTAAAATCGGCAATAACGTTTAGTGCTTCACGCACGGCGATATTCTGGAAGTTCAATGTCAATTTTTCGCCCGCATAACCTACCTGTCTATTTTTTAATAGTTTATTCGGATCATCTGCTACTGCTTTTACCTCCACGATAAATTTGTTATCTGTTTGGTAGGCGACGTGTTCCCATAAACCTTTGGGTTCAATGATCATACGCACATGGTCGCCTTGCATGAATGTATCCAGCCCCTGTATCGGTGTGCCGAAATCAACTACATCAAGTTTACGTTGCAAGTTACGCGGTAGACTGGTATTCATGAAGTCCACGATCAGATTGTTACCTTGCTGCTTAACGTTTATACCCATACCAGGATCTGAGAGATCTACTTGGATACGTCCTTCGCCATTCCCACCACGACGAAAAACAATATCACGCAGGTTGTATTTATGAGCACTTGATTTTGCCTCGGCAAATCGTGCAGAGGCTGCCGTCACTGATGTCGCGGGAACTTTGCCATGTAGGGTAATCAGCAGGTTATTTCCCTGCGTATGGGCGTCATAAACTAATATTTGATGGAGGTTAACCACCAAACGGGTACGATTGTCTGACTGTATGATATTGGCGCTACGCAATTCGCCTATGCCAAATTTTTGTGCCGATTTGCCCAGCCCATTTGTTGTATTGGGGAAATCAAATATTATCCGTGCCGGATTGCTGATACTAAAATTCAAAGGTGGATTAGTGAGTGGATTTTTCAAGCCCAATTTAAGCACCAGCTTGCCGTCCGATGCAGCGCTGACGTTGAGCGATTGTATGCTATTTGCTGCGCTAGTATTTTGCGGATGGGTATTGGTATTGCTTTGTGCATGGGCGGTTAACGCACAAACCGCAAATGCTGCGACAACAAGCAAAACAAAGTTTTTAATTGCGTTCTTATAATGTCTCAAGTTTTACTCCTAATCATTCATTCCATCAATGACAAACTATTTATACGTTCCGTCCAGTCACCCGCACTATCTTGCACGATTTCTTTGATTTTTACTTCGGTTTCTGTAATTGAAATAATTTGACCAAAATTTGATCCCAGGTAATTGCCTGGCTTGACTCGGTGTAGTTTGCCATCTGATGAGCGAACGATAGCATGACCAACTTTAGTTTTATAAAGAAAACCGACCATCTTTAAGCTTTCTAATGGGGATTCTTCTAGCGTTTCTCGACGTCGTTTCATATCTGGTTGATTGAGGCTCGGCGAATCGCCACTTTTCGTTTCGGGTTTGCGTGGTTTGAATGGATCGGGCAACCCTGTAGAATTATTATAAACAAACGGTTCATATGGCTTAATCTCAGGAGGTGGGTCCACCTTGCCACGCATGACACTTCCAGTGTCTTTGACGAAATCGTGCAAATCTTGGAACTTCTCGTCAGCACAGGCAGATAATAGGAAAAATGTGAACAGCAGCAAATAAGCGGGTCTCATTTGTGTGCTCCAGCTGTTTTAGATGATTGTTTTTGGGCAGTTAATTCTTCCTCATCCAGATAGCGATATGTTTTAGCTATTGTATCCATAGTCAGGTGCCCTCCCGTTGGATTAATGCTAATCTCGCTTAATGATACGATTCGCGGCAATTGAGCAATATCGCTAGCAAACTTGCCGATGTCATCATAATTGCCCGTTACCTTAATGGTAATTGCCTGCTCGGCAAACACACCGGTAATAATCTCGGTGCCGGGTTTAAACAATTCAAATTGTAGTCCGCGACCCAAACCAGCTTGATTAATGTCAGTCAACAATGCGTCCATTTCTGATTTGCTCGGTAATTGTTTCAGCAGTGCATCAAACGATTGCCTAGCCTCCGTAAGTTTTTTATTGATAACATCCAAATTGATGGCTATTGCCTTTTTGGTCTTGAAATCTGTTTTTAATGTAGCCTCAATTTGCTTGGCATTACTCAGCGCTTCCCAACGATCCTTCCAGTCAAGCACGGTACCTAAAAGTAAAACGGTCACGAATATTGCCACAAATGCGCTGACTTTCACCAATAAAGGCCAGCTACCTGGGTCTTTTGGGTTAATATTTTTTAGATCTTCTAGTAGTCTCATGATCTCACTTAACCTTTTGTGCCAGTTGGTTTAACCGGAGAAACGGGAGGTGTTGATGTCTGAGTGGTCAAATTGAAATTTAGAGTAAACTCATTCAAGCGTGGCCCATTCGCATTCGCGGTTGTCGCAGAAATTTGAACCAATGTAGGTGACTCTAGCCATTGAGAACTATCAATAGAGCGCATTAGAGTGGATACCCGTGCATTCGACTGGGTAAAACCAGCCAAGTCAATCTTGTTGCCAGTTTGTTTAATTGATTTTAAATACACACTTTCTGGCAAGATATTCAACATCTGGTCCAGTAGATGTACCACATCTGAACGGGTGCTTTGCAGTTTTTCAACTACTGTTTTCCGTTCCATCAGTGCTGCGATTTCCATTTTTAGATGTTTAATTTCAGAGATCTGCTTGTCTAGTAGAGCAATTTGATCTGTCAGATATTGATTGCGACGTTCCTGATATTCAATTTGCGTGTTAATAACAATATGCACAAAACCAACAAGCATTGCCGCTAGCACCAGCGTGATGGCACTAAGTGCGTAAAATTGAACCAGCCGTGCTTTGCGCTTCGCAGCACGATGCGGTAATAAATTAATGCGTATCATGAAGGATCAAACCTCCTCATCGCAAGACCACAGGCAATCATTAGTGCTGGTGCATCAATTTGTAATTGGCGTTGGTTAATACGCCCAGATAAGGTCATTTGAGCAAATGGATTTGCTACCAATGTTTTGATCTGTGTACGTGTTGCTACAGCATCATCTAGATTAGACAGTGCTGCGCAGCCACCTGCTAAAACAATGTAGTTTACTTCGTTAAACTGGGTTGATGTATAGAAAAGCTGAATGACACGAAATACTTCGCCTGCCACACTTTCGCGGAACGGTGCCAGCACGTCGTTTTCGTAATTTTCCGGCAATCCGCCATGAAGTTTGCCTACTTCTGCTTCCTCGGCGGATAAGCCGAACGCACTCTGGATGTTTTGTGTCAATTGCTCGCCACCCATTTGTTGGTCGCGCATGTACACTGATTGTCCGTTGCGCATTATGTTTACATTCATTACGTTCGCACCTATATCTACTAACGCTATGCATTGATCAGCGGCGCCTCCCGGTAATTGCAAGCGTACCTGATCAAATGCCATTTCAGCGGCGTAATGTTCTACATCCATCACCAGTACCTTGAGTCCGGCTACTTGTGCGACAGCAACCCGGTCTTCAACGTTAGTATTACGCGAGGCAGCCAACAATATTTCGATTTCTTCAGTATTGCCAGGTGCCGGACCGATGACTTGAAAATCCAAGTTAACCTCGTCAATAGCAAATGGTATGTACTGATTTGCTTCCGCTTCCACCTGATACTCCATGTCTGTCTCACTCAATCCACTAGGCAGAAAAATTTTTTTGCTAATCACGGCGGCAGCGGGAAGTGCAAGACTAATGTTTTTAATGCGTGTCCCCATCCGTTTACAAGCGCGTCGCAGACATTCCGAAACAGCCTCCAGATCATTGACATTACCATCGCTTACAGCGTTTTGGGGTAATGGTTCTATTGCATAATGTTCAATGGTATAGCCGTTTTTTTTTGCTAATTCACTTAGCTCCACAATTTTGATCGAAGACGAACAAATATCGACTCCGATTAAAGGCGGTCTCTTGGTATACAAGAAATCTAATGGAATATTTAATTTGCTCTTGATCATAGCTGGTTATTTTTTGTTTTAATTAATTGATTTAAATAATAACAATAGCGAATCGTTATAGATATGAATAATTTTCATTGAAGTCTGTAATGGCATTGCACTTTCAAAAAGCATTAATAAATCAAGATAACCATACTTTGATGAATGGCGAAGAAATACTGTGTAATTTAAAAATTCACCTTTCTAATCCAATACATGTTTACATTTTACTTTACGACAAGTTGCGGAATTACTTTAGGGTACGGCTATAGATTACGAGGAATCCCGTCAGGCTTAAATATTTCTGGTTTTTAGAGGGCTATTTGAGTTAGGCTGTGTTCGTAAATCATGTCGGTAGCTCATCTGGTGAGCCACTTCGGCGTGTATACTGTATGTCAAGGTTGTGCACTGGTTCATTCAGGAGGCAGAAATGAGCCGGCTCAAAGCCTGGGTACAAAATTCGCGGTGTGGTCACGTGCTACTTGGACAACTATCTCGGCTGGTTTCGTGCCCTCGACCGTGAAAAAGCAATGGACTAAATCCTCAGCAGTGGCTGGCTATGGTGATCGGTGATACGGTATAGCAACATAATTTGCGAACACAGCCTTGAGTTAACGTCAAGACAGAGCTTGAATTGTCGTAGGTTTTTTTGATAAGTACATTATGTAGGTGCTGCTTGATCTGGCGGATTCAAGTTCGAAGTGCAACAACTGATGCTGGCTTGGTATAGCGCATCT
>NZ_CAKMAA020000014.1 GCF_924101635.2 Candidatus Nitrotoga sp. HW29
TACAGTTCGCAGCAAAACAACCTATCGATGTGTCCGTTATTACTTGACCATTACAAAAAGGCCTCCGCAAAGTAATCCTGTGGCACAGGAAGACTGGAAAAAAACTCCCCGAAACACTTGCCGAAATCCGCCAGAACTGGGCCAAAAACGAACCGATCCGACTGATGTTTCAGGACGAAGCGCGTTTTGGGCGCATCAACGACGTGCGTCGCTGCTGGGCTCCCAAACCCATACGACCACTATGCCAAGCTATGCTGACCCACGAGTACACCTACGCCTACGCAGCAGTAGAGGCCAAAAGTGGGGAGCTCGATTCTTTGATCTTGCCGTACGTCAATACCGACTGCATGCAGTTGTTTCTCGATGAGGTGGGTGCGCGTCATCCCAGCGACAAAATCGTAATGGTGCTCGATGGCGCCGGCTGGCACTCCAGTAGGTTGCTCAACCCGCCACAGAACATGAAGTTGTTACCTTTGCCACCCTATGCTCCCGAGCTCAATCCAGTCGAACATGTGTGGGACGAATTGCGTGAGAAGTACTTCCATAACCGCGTCTTCGATAGTTTTGATGCACTGGAGGATCAGCTCGAAGTAGCCCTGCGTCTCTTCGAGAATAATGTGCCAATGGTCAAGTCCATTGTGGCTTTGGAATGGATTGTTAGTGCTTTATTGAATTAAAAATTTAATAAGATGAAATCATTTCGGTTCGCGGGCAAAGAAGGCCGATGCTTTTTTAAAACGGGCGGTATACCACTTTGCTTGGATCGCCGGTCCAATAACATTGATGCTGATCGGTTGTGTTAGCCTGTGGACACCGTTTCTTAATGAGCGTTTTATGGAACGATGGTTTTTATGACCAAATTTGCTCTACATCGCCCCCGTACCCATTCTAGTTGGCCTGTGCGCTCTTGGTTTGTATTGGGGTCTGATAAAGAAGAAGGATTTGATACCTTTTTTGGCTTCGCTCGGATTTTTCATACTCTCGTTCATCAGCCTATGTTTCAACTTTTATCCTTATATAGTGCCGCCATCGGTCACAATTTGGGATGCAGCCGCTCCTGATAACAGTCTTTCATTTCTTTTAACGGGATCCGCAGTTTTGCTTCCGTTAACTTTAATTTACTCCGGCTATTCTTATTGGGTATTCCGTGGCAAAGTAGATGCCACAAAGACTTATCATTAAGCTATATCACCCCAGAGATCCCTTGCCTTTGACATCTCCATTTTAAAACTAAAAAAAATTCTGACTTTTTTCTCAAACTATATATGTGTTAGCGTGCGATACCGCACAGACAGCCCGAGCAGCTTCACTTAATGTCCTGACCGAGCTTACTCACTGTAAGTATGAATAGACTCAATGAGAGCTTATAGAAGCAAGGCGTGGGTAACCTTACCTAAATACTTTCGTACATCTCATCTCAAGGAGAATTTTATGAAAAAAACTATTATTAATATTGCTATAGTTTCCTGTTTCACATTAGCGGCTACGTTAGTGTATGCAGATTCTGATACATCCCTATCTGATCGGTCTGGGGACTCTGATCAGTCAAAATCAGATACGCCAGCATCATCTGATACATCAGGGTCGGATAAATCCGAGGCTTCTGAAACATCAAAGTCTGATATGTCAGGTCAATCAAATCTATCTGAAGAGAAGAGTTCTGACGCGCCTAAGGATTCCGATCATTAATTCATACAAAACATGAACGATGAGGCCGGTATATACCGGCCTCATCGTTCATGAAGTAACACATTCTTTAATATCATAAATATGAATTCGTTACTCTCAACTTTCGATCTTCTATGACAAAAATCATTTATTAATTTATGGATCAAAATTTAATCGAGTAATTCTCATGAATCACCATGGGAAGGATTACTCTTTAATTCCCGCTATCCAAATCTCGGCTGGCTCCGGCTTGCCAAACAGATAACCTTGATGAAAAACAAGCCCGCGCTGATTGAGAAACATTACCTGCTCAGGTGTTTCCACTCCTTCTGCCACGACCTTAAGGTGCATATGTTGAGCCACGGACAGGATGATTTCCACTAGTGACGCGTCATTCGCATTGGTCGTCATGTCTTGCACGAAAGTCTTGTCGATCTTAATTTCGTGAATGGGCAAGCGCTTAAGGTACGATAAGGAGGAATAACCGGTACCAAAGTCATCCATGGAAAAATGAATTCCCATTAAGCTCAACTCACTCATTTTAGCAATCACATCATTGATATTGTCGATCACCACCCCTTCCGTTACCTCCAAGATGAGACGCGTCGGATCAGCCCCAGTACTGGCAACACCACGTTTGATCTGATCGACAAAATTGGATTGGCGGAAATGACGTGGACTGATATTGGTTGCGATCCGTATCGGGTAGGCAGCCATATCCTCACGCGCCACCAAACGGCATACTTCGGTGAATACCCATATATCTATATCAATAATAAGATTTGACTCTTCTGCAATGGGAATAAATGCGCTTGGCGGTATCAGCCCTCGCTGTGGATGTTGCCAACGCACCAACGCTTCCGCGCCAACGGTTTTACCTGATGCATCCACTTGCGTTTGCAAAAACACGCGCAACTCGCCGGACGTGATGGCCTGACGCAGCTCGCGCTCAATATTGAAACGTTGTTTTGCGATCCGATCCAGGCCTCCTTCAAAAAATGCAGTCTGCCCACTTCCTTTTGTCTTTGAGTGGTGAAGAGAGGTATTAGCACGGCGCAAAATGTCCAACGGTGAATCTTCATTGCTTTCCGGAAAAAGTGCGATGCCGAGGCAGACGGAGATATTGATGCATTCATCACCAAGAAGAAAAGGCTCGTGCAGGCTAACATGTATTTTTTCAGATATATGCAGTGCGAGGTGCGCGGCTGAGTGTTGCTGCAGTGCAAGATTGGTCAGCAATATTCCAAACTCGTCTCCTGCAATGCGCGCTACGACATCTCCTTCACGTAAGTTGTGAATCAACCGTTCGCCCACCGCCTTGAGTAGCATATCGCCCAGCATTTGACCACCCGCATCGTTTACGGTTTTGAAACAATCGATATTGAACGATATCAGCGCGCTATGATGGCCAACTCGACGGTTCATAGCCAGTATTTGTGCCATACGTTCCAGCAGCAAAGCGCGATTAGGCAGGCCGGTAAGCGTATCATAATAGGCTAGACGGTGAATTTCGGCCTCAGCAAGTTTTTTTTCTGTAATATCCTCCTTAATCTCCACGTAATGCGTGATATCCCCATTTGACTGACGGATAGGACTGATAATGGTGTGCGCGATAAACTCGCTGGCGTCCTTACGTTTATTGTAGAACTCTCCCTGCCATATTTTGCCCTCAGCCATACTCGTCCATAACGCATCGTAAGTGCTTTGGGGAGTCTTATCTGAATGCAGCATGCTTGAATTTTGACCGATAACCTCTTCGCGACTATAACCAGTGATGCGCAGGTAAGCTTCATTCACATATTCGATCTTGGCATCAAGATTAGTAATAGCTATACCTTCCGGGCTTTGTTCCACAGCCTGAGCGAGCTTGTGTAACGCTGTTTCGGCAGCTTGGCGGGCTTGGCGTTCATTGGCTTCAACTAGAGCCCTCCGAATAGCATTCGGTAGACGAGCCAAATGATCCTTGAGGATGAAATCCACTATACCCAAACGCAGTAACTCGACCGCTGTTTCCTCGCCAACACTGCCCGATACCATAATCACCGGCAGAGCAGGATAATGTACTTGTATACATAACAAGGTCGTACGGAAATCCATACCGGGCACATGGAAATCTGTGAGCACCACATCCCATTTGGCTTGCAACGCGTCTTTCAGTTCCGTGTCGTTTCCAATACACCGCCACTCGGCCACAACCCCATTTTTTTGGAGGTTGCGCACAAGCAACAGAAAATCGGCGGGAGCATCCTCAATGACGAGGATTTTCAATGGGCTATCTATCACAAACTTTATCTTCCTGGCAGCGGTTCATTGGTCGCCAGCCAGTAAACACCCAAGCCTACAACAGTTTCGGCAAAGTCAGTGAAATCCACCGGTTTCCTGACAAAACTGTTGGCACGGTTTTCATAGCTCTTCAGACGGTCATGTTCTTCGTCGGAGGAAGTCAGAATAACCACCGGTAGTAGTTCGGTACGCTTGTCCGCACGCAGACGTGCCAACACTTCCAAACCAGACAAGCGAGGTAGACCAATATCGAGCAAAACTATGGTGGGAAGTAAGGGCGCTTGTTGGTCGATAAATTCACCTTCCCGAAATAGGTAATCCAGTGCCTGCTGACCATCCCGCACTACATCTATGTGGTTGGCTAAATTAGCGCGGCGTAGTGCGCGCAAGGTAAGCATTTCGTCTTGGGCATTGTCTTCCACCAGTAGAATGGTTTTGGCATTCATAATTAAATCCCTTTTTTATCTTGTGCCGAATCCGCAGGCATGTCTGATAAAGTAAAACAAAATATCGCGCCTTTGCCTGGCTCCCCTCGTGCCTCAATGATTCCGGCATGGCGGTTTACGATACGTTGTACGGTAGCCAAACCGATACCAATACCGGGAAATTCATCTTGACGATGCAGGCGCTGAAAGGGCTTGAATAAACGGTTGGCGTGAGCCATATCGAAACCGGCACCGTTGTCGGCGACGCAAAAGAAGCGGACGTTCTCCCGCTCTTCGGCGTACATACGGATACTCGGTTTTGCCACGTGATTTGTGTATTTCCAAGCATTGGTCAGCAAGTTACGCATTATCACTTCGACCATGCGCACGTCACCGCGTGCCTGAAGTTCAGCTTCCACCTCCACCGTTACCTGCCGTTCAGGGTCGCTTTGTGCCAGTTCGACCAGTAAACGTTCTGACAGGGTAGAGATGTCCACCACGTCGTACTGCAATCCACCGCGTGTACTACGCGAGAGAATGAGCAGGCCATCGACCAAATCACTCATCTTGCGGCTGGCGAAGCTGATCTGATCCAGAAAAACCAGGGCTTCGCTCTCTAACTGGCCGCCATAATCCTCTCGTAAAGCCTGGCTAAAACCACTCATGGCCCGCAACGGCGCGCGTAGATCATGCGCGACGGCGTAAGCAAAGGTATCTAATTCACGGTTGGCAGCGGTTAATTCGGCGGTACGTTCAGCCACGCGCTGTTCCAGATCAACGTTGAGACGAGTAATTTCTTCTTCGGCCAATTTGCGCTCGGTGATATCTTGCACTGTGCCCTGCAAATTCACGATTTTTCCACTGTTATCACGAATTGCTTCGCCACGAGCAGCAATCCAGCAGCGAGGATAGCCAGGAGGGCGTATTATTTCTGCATCGCATTCGTAGGAAATGCCTTGTGCCAACCCCCTCTCCACGGCAGCAGAGAAAGTTATCCAACTTTCTGGTGTGAAGTACTTCTGAATTTCCGGATAAATGGCCGGAGGCAAGGCCGGATCGCGACCGTAAATGCGATAAACCTCCTCCGACCAAATGTGTGTGCCACTCTGGATGTCCCAGGTCCAATTACCAACACTGGCTAGTCGTTGCGCCTCTTTAAGCTTTTGGTAAAGCTGGGAAATCTTTCCGTTGGCAAACTCAGCCATAGATAAGGCTTTGTTGACCTGGTGTTTTGAGCGCTTCAGTTGATCAAAAAAGAAACTGAAGAGGCAACCGGTTAAAACGAAAATTACAACGGAAACAATAGACGCAGGGTTATCCAGCGTGAACGCAAAGGTAGGAGGTATAAAAATATACCAAGCCAGTGTTGTACCAATGGCCGTCGCAGCCAAACCACCGATAAGACCACCAACCCAGGCGCTGAGAAATATTGCAGGAATAAAGAGAAACCCAACATAGGGTTGGAGGATGTCCCAAAAAAACCATTGTGCGGCACAAGCGACGAAAGGCAACAAAACGGCGAGAGCCAAGCGCGCACTCAACTTTCCATCGGGAATTATGTGAATACCGTGGCGACACAAATCTCGTACACTACCACTTGTATACTCGCTTCTATTGTCAGTAATAGACTTCAAATTGATCTTTCACACTACACTCCGACACAAATTTTATTGAAGCCTAATTTTGAAAATATTCAGCGATTCCGAAATTTCACCAAAGGTAGCTAGACTTCCAAGCGACTTGACTTACCTGAGCAATTAAATCTATTAATTTTTTAACCAAATGCCTAAATGAAAGATTAAACCTCGGTTAGATACTATATCGGTTTGAATGGAGTAAACTTAATGACATCTAAAGTATTAGTTTATTTATTTACATGGAATTTTATAAATTATCCATAATAATCATAGTTATCAACGTTATTTGATGAACATATATTCTTTTTGCACCAATTCCGTTGGTAAAACAGATTGCGCAAACGCATCAAGTTGTAGATAAATTGATCTTCACTTACGCTCATCTCAACCTAATAGGATAAAAATGGTTGTTGTTTATGCTCGCCTCCTACACACATTGACAATAGTAAATCGTTTTTAAATTTTAAAACTTACCGGCAATCAATAATTTAAACTATCAAAATTGATCTATATCATATTGTTTAATAATTGTATTAGATTGGCAGCCTAGTACAATTAGATGTTAAATGTGATAATGTCGAACACTGTTCAATAACCTCACAAAGACGCTGCATAGTTATTTAGTAATTAGAGATACGCAGAAGGGTCTATAGTCAACCAATTTAAAACTCGAAACCTCCTCTGCCTGAACTTTTTCAACTCATCTAACCTTTAAAGAAACAGAGTAAACCGCTCACTATTTGATGGTTGGTTCAATAAATATGAAGAAGGTAAGGATTTCTAATTTCCTCCTCGGTACCTTATGGACCGGTTGGCGCCTGTGGACTGTATGGTTAATCTGCGCCAGTGTATCCTTTTTTATCCTTGCATTTCGGATAGCGACCTACGCCGAATTCGATTTTGTATCCTTGGCAGTGTTGCCAATACTTGTAATTACATGGATCGGTGGAAAAAAGAATGGTTTGTTTATGGCTATTCTTGCATCTACGATATCTCTCGTGGGCGATATTGCTTCAGAGCGGCAATACAGCGTTCAATGGATTCCATGGGTAAACGCTTTTACCCATTTAATGACCTATAGCTTGGTAGTGCTTCTTGCCAATCAGGTTCGTCTGCAATTTGAAAGAGAACATAAACGCGCAACCCGCGACCCGCTGACTGAACTTCATAACAGACGGGCTTTTCTCGAGGCTGGCACTTCCGAAGTAGAGCGCACAAAGCGCTATGCTCACCCATTGGCCGTTATTATTTTGGATTTGGACGATTTCAAGCAACTTAACGACACCCAAGGCCATGATGCCGGGGATGCGGCACTGCGAGCAACAGCCATAGCACTGCGCAGTATTTCACGCACTAACGATCGAGTCGCTCGATTAGGAGGAGACGAATTTGCGGTTTTGCTTTTAGAAATTGGGTACGAAGCAGCGATCGAGGTAGGTCGAAAAATTTCCACTGCAGTGGATACCGCGCTCCAAGGCTTCCCACCAGTGAAGGGCAGCATCGGCATAGCATGGTTCGGCGAAGCTGATCGTTCTTTCCCCGCGATGCTCAAAGTTGCCGACGAATTAATGTATGAAGTAAAGAAAAACGGTAAAGGGAATGTGCGCTCACAGCGTTTTCCCGAAATAAACAAATCCAACTTTAAAAAGTAGCTTTCTTTCATGATCGATATCGACGACTAGCCTTACCTGCACCACACTCAGTAGCACATCAAGAACAGCGATCTAATCAACATACCAGCATTCCATTGCAAATGCGCGACCATTTAGCAATAAAGACCAGAATTAAGCGCGTCGCCACTCAGGTAATGAAATACAATCGCGCCTCCGTTCTTGCAATGAAGACAAGACAAAATCATTTTTCGACGTTAGCCATGTGCCCGTCGGGTTCGCGTCCACTTGAAATTTGGAGGTTAACGAAGTGAGCAACACGTATATCAGCAAACTGGATCCACCGGTGCATAGCCAATCCGATCACACACTGGGCGAAACCAAGGCTGCAATCACGCTCGTGGAATACGGCAGCTACAACTGTTCGTACTGCCAGGCCGCACATGATGTTGTTGCCAATTTGCGAGATCGCTTTGATGGAAGGATGCGCTATGTATTTCGCCATCGACCTATTTCCGGCAATACCAAGGCACGCCAAGCCGCCGAGCTAGCCGAATATGCTCATGAAACCACAAATCGATACTGGGAAACCCATGATGCACTGATGAAACTTGGGCCTTCGCTCGAGCACATTGACTTTGAAACCTTGGCGATCCAACTTGACCTGCCCCCGCGGGACGCCTCCACGCAAGAAGCATGGAGCCGAGCGCAGGCGAAAGTCGAGGCGGATATCGCCAGCAGCAAACGTAGTGGTGCGCCCGTATCTCCAACTTTTTTCATCAATAGCCGGTGCTACGAAGGGCCATGGGACGAAAATACACTGGCCGAAGCCATTCTTGGATCGCTTGGTCACCGAATGCAGACTATGGCTCTGGGCTTTGCCCGATGGGCCCCGTCAACCGGATTATTACTTCTGGCGATGACGCTCTTGGCCGTTGTTATGGTTAATTCGCCGATTGGTCCGATGTTCGAAGCATTGTGGAACATGCCCACCGGTCTAATCGCCGGAGACATGGCCTTCCAATTACCGTTACGTGAATGGATCAACGATTGCTTGCTGACAATCTTTTTCTTGGTTGTTGGTCTGGAGATCAAGCGCGAATTAACGGTTGGTCGTCTCGCCGCACGACGCGCGGCAGCGCTACCGTTGGCTGCTGCTCTCGGGGGTATGACTGTCCCTGCAATCATTTATCTGTTGCTGGTGCCGGCTGGCCCCTTGACTCATGGATGGGCGATCCCGACTACCACGGATACCGCCTTTGCTGTGGCACTGATTGCCTTTCTGGGAAGACGCGTACCCGTCGAACTCAGAGTATTCCTGACGGCGGCTGTGGTGGTCGATGATCTCGTTGCGATTGTGCTCGTTACGGTGTTTTATTCCGGGCATATCGATCCGTTCAATGCCGCCGCCGCAGTTATTGTTACCGGACTGTTGGTTTTGCTCAACCGTGGTGGTGTCTACCGCGCGCTCCCCTACGCACTATTGGGGGTCGTCTTATGGTTATTCTTGCATGCCGCCGGGCTGCACGCCACTCTCGCAGGCGTGATCGTTGCAATCCTTACCCCAACCCGCCCCCCTGCGAATCTGGCGGCATTAATGGCGCAAGCCGAGTCGGTAATCCACGCCGAACTGCGTAGCGCAGAAGAAAGAGTCATGCGACACGGGCCGTCGGAATCATCAATGCGCGCCCTCGATGTCATTCATGACCGGATCGAATCCCCGGCCGACAAGCTACTGCGGGCGGTGGAACCATGGTCCAGCTACTTGGTGCTGCCCTTGTTTGCACTCGCCAATGCAGGCCTTGTTCTTTCCATGGAAGCCGTCAATGGACGAGAATTTTTAATCCTGGCCATCACACTGGGGCTGGTTGTAGGTAAACCGCTTGGCATGATCACGGCAGCCGCTATCGCGGTTCGAATGGGATGGGCCGTCAAACCCGATGCCTATTCCTGGCGGCAGATGATCGGCGCCGCTACACTTGCCGGTATTGGATTTACGATGTCACTTTACATCGCTGAAAAGGCATTTTTACATGCTCCGGATTTCGCGGCGGGAAAGATTGGCGTGTTCCTTGCATCCATTCTGGCGGGCGCGCTAGGATTCCTTCTACTCTGGCAGCAAGGCAAACGAAAAATTTAACCTGGCTACAGAAGCAGGAAAAATGATTCGCCTGTTTCCCTGCTTCAATCCAGAAACTTTCGCGCCGCCACCGCGTAAGTAGTCTCGGCGTAACGCACGTAATCCTCGTCGATCATGCCGCCATGCACAATGGTGAAATCGGTGCGCCATTCATCCCACCACAGGTGCGCCCACAAGTGCATTGAGTACATGCCGGAAAAATCCTCATCAAGCCCTTCGAACAGAGTTTGCACTCCGACCGGGTCGGCACCGTGTCGGTGGAAACAGCGCTTGGGCAGCACACGCACTGTATCCGGCATCTGCTGTCGCACTTTCGTCGCCTCCTGACAGGAGTGACGACTCCAGGTGCCATCGAATACCCGGTACATATTCTCCAGCCAGCACGCTAAATAGACTGATTCCGGTCGCGCCAGCATCAACGCGTTGCACAGTGATCGTTTCATTGGATCACGCTCTTCTACTTCGCCCTGCTCCGCACCGATAACAAACTGCTCGCGGTAAAATTCGTCAGGCATCGGCTGCAGGAAAAGCGTATCCATGTCGGCATATACTCCGCCCCAAGTTTGCAGCGCTTTCATGCGGATAAAATCTGATTCGTGCGCGTAATCGAGGTTGCGCTGACGAATGATGCGTCCCTCAGGCGTGTTGGCATATCTCAAACTATCACGAACGAATGGCTCCGGATCGACATGATGCAGCACCAGATGCGGTCGAATGCGATCCCACCAGTATCCCCAAGGCTCATTAAGATAGTGAAAGTGGATTGCATCGGGCTGATTGACCTGCCGACATGATTCCAGACACAGGTAGTGCAGCAAATGAAATGGCTCGTTCTGCGAACGCAGCCCGAACACAAAATGGAAGATACGCGGTATTTCAGTCATCCAGACTCGCCAGTAAATGATTGGTCACTCGTTGCATCGACAGCTTTTCGCGCAGTATTTCGGCAGCCTGTGTAGCGTGTGCCATGGCTGTTGGCAGATCACGGTGCAGACCGCGCATCAGTTCTACAGCATGTGTCAGGTCGGCCTGCGCCCATCGCTGCGAAGCAAAGTAACTGGCCTGTTGCGGCCAAGGCGTCACCTGTGTCAACCGATAGTTTACCAACCAAGGCCACTCGCTGCCGAGATAATCAAGCTGACCGCTCCATCCGGTCATCAGCACCGGGCGGCCGCGCACCAGGGCCGCGCAACCACCCATCCCCCAACCTTCGCCGCGTGTCAACGAAACAAACACATCGCCAGCCCGATGCAGGTTTTCAATCTGTTCACCAGACAGATCATCCCCAATCACACGAATCGACGGCAGACAGCCCTCGCGACCGCGTGCAGCACGCTGGTGCCATGTAGCAAGCAACTCTGCCACTGGCGCAGCCGTATAGGACGGCGGCGCACCGATACCTCGTAATGAGGTTTTGAGCAGTAATACCACGTCATCCGTATTAGAAAAGGCGCTCGCAAAAGCGCTCAAAAGGTCATAAACGCCTTTGCGCGGCTCCCAAGTATTGATCGAATAAAATACCGTGGTGTGCGGACCAATGCCAAGCCCGGCACGTATCTGTCTACGACCCTCGTCCGACACCGGCGATGGTGCCTCGTACAATATATGCGGCACTGCACGCACCGGCACCACAACGCCACAACGCTCGCACACCTCACGGTTCATGCTGCTGGGCACAAGCACGCGCTCGGCCAAGTTGAGCAATGAAGGCCAGTGCGGCGGCAAACGATCGGTTTCCCACGCGGTGAAACCGACATTGCGCCGCCCCGGTTCGAAATATACCGGCCAGTATTCCGGCGGCAGATGCACCAGTACCCTATCGTAATCGCAAGGCTTGCAATAACGCTCGATAAGCTGCGGCAGATCGGAATACATCGGATCATTCGACAATGCTGGAAAAAAATCGAGCGCATCGATGCCAAGATCCGCGCGCCATGGCATGTAACCATCCGTACCGGAACACAGCGGCAACCATTCAACCGGCACCTGCTGCGCCACCAGACCCCGCAGACAATCCAGCGCCGACAGCGCGTAACCCGTTGTGCCGGACCAGGAAACCAGTTTTATGCCACGCATCAGACCTCCAGACCCATATGAACACGCGTCCAACGCCCCAAATCCTGCGCGGCCCAATAGCGGCGGGCAGTCGCGCGCGCTTCTTCAGAAATGGATTGCATGAGTGTCACATCCTTGCTCAATCGCGCAATGCGCTCGCAGATAGCGTCTTCATCTCCGGCAGTCACTAGAAAACCATTGCGACCGTCGATGATCAACTCGGCGCCCGGCAACCCATCCGCGCAAATCAGCGGACAACCTGCTGCCAGCGCGCCAGCAACAAAGCCAAGCGCTGCCTCACCACTTGCCAACGGTGCGCGTCTAAGCACCAGGCAGTCGATGCTTGCAAGAAAGTTTTCCTGCGACGCATCGAAACCCTGCAATTGCAGCCCCGGCGGCAGCGCTGATGGCGAAAAATGACGCAGCAGTGGCGTGCCGCCATACACGTTTACCGACAGCTTATCGGCCAGCAGGCGACGGATCAGTACTGCATCGAGTGGATGCAGACCATCGACTTCGCAACTACCGCGCAGCCCGACCCGGAAAAGATCCCCGGGCGACGGACGGGCGATCTCAAATGCAGCGGACGGCAGCGTCGGCCGCAAAACCAGCCCAGGTAAACCGACCTGCCGCGCGGTGATATCGTCGGGATAAACGAGGCCAATTCCACCAGGCACTGCATGAGCAATTTCGAACAGCATAGTTGGACAATCTCGAGTAACCCGAATCAATACCTGTGTCCGTAGTTGCGAATCCAGAAGTGGTGGCAGAACTTCGGGCACTCCATCGATCACCAACATGCCACCTTGTTCTGGCCACGTCAAAAGCGCGGCATCCGGCAGTATCTCTATATTGCCTCGCAAGAAATGTAGCTCGCCCTGCCAACCCTTGAAATCGTTCTTGCCAAGAGGAAGACTCTCATTACAGCGCAGCACCAGCATAGCCTGCACAGATTGCAGAGCAAGACGCACGCCATCTGGTGACAAAAGACGCTTCGAGGCACGCAAGGCTTCGCGCAGCAATTGCGCTTCGGCGACGCGGCGCCGTCGATAATTCAATTGGCGATGAAAGCTCGTGATAACCGGATCGGTGGCCGCGGCCAGTGCAACATCAGCATAACGCGCAGCCTCCTCGAGCGCTCCCTGATCAAAAGCCAGCAACGCCAGCGCATGATTGATCAGCGGCTGGCGCGGCAACAATGCATTGGCTGCTGCCAGAAACTCGCCCGCAGCGGGCAGTTCGCCACGCCGGTAGTGTTCTATACCAACCACCTGCAGTCGGTCGCATTCAGCTTGCAACGACTGATCTGCAACCGCCAACACTGGCCGCGCACCTTGGAGGCCGCAACAATGTTTGTAACGTGCACCACTACCACAGGAGCAGGGGTCGTTTCGGCCAATGCGTCCACCGCCCGCCACACTTCCCGGAGAAGTTTGGCGGCCGCTAATCAGGCGTCGCAGACGGGTGATTTCGGCATCCACTACCTGTATCTTTAGTGACAGCGCAGAGCGTGCTTCTTCCAGGCAGGACAGTGCATCTTCTGGCGAACCCTGTGTCTCCCAAAGCCGTGCCAGCGACAGCATGAATTCCGGGCTGCTGCGGTTGTGCAAAACAGCTGACTCATAAAGCCGGCGCGCACTAAAAACATGGCCTTCTGCGTGATAGCTGCGTCCGAGGTGGAATTCAATATTCGGCTCCTCCGGATAGCGCAACAGCATCGCCCGCATCGCGGGGCGCAACTCTGCTCGCTCACCATCGTGAAAGCGCGCAAGTAGGTCATGTATCAGCGCTATATATTCGCGCCACAGCGTCGAGCTACAGGGCTGCCAACGTTGGTGTACGCGTTTCGAGTAGTGTATGGTACGTGTCGGATCGGCGTTCAAGCCGATGCTGCAGCCGGATGTTCCGGCCTCGATGAAGTAATACTGCGTCGGCACTTCGATGCGCTCTATGCGCACATGTGATGCGAGTTGAAGCCAGAAATCCCAGTCCTCGCAGACTTCCAGGCTATCATCAAAACGGCAGCCAAGATCAATCACACGTCGATGAAACAAAACAGAAATTGCCGGGATTTGACTAAAGAATTGGAACGTCAGCGGATTGAACGGGTTGCACTGCCTTCGGGTCAGGCGGTGATAGCGATCAACCAGCCATAAACCGGCATATACCAGATCCGGGTGATCCGGCTCGAGTATGCGGCGAACCAGCAGCGCGACGTGTTCCGGATCAAACAGATCATCATCATCCAGAAAACCGATGTATTCACCGGAGGCTGCTTCAAGGCCGAAATTTGCCGCCGCCGGGCGCTTGAGTTGACGGCCAGCACACACCAGGCGAAAGCGCACATCCGCCGCAATGGTTGCCGGCAATGGCGGATGACGTCCGCCAGTGGCATCCACTATTACGACTTCAAGTTGGCGATAGGACTGTGCGGCCAGCGAATTCAAGGCATCCGTCAGACAGCTGCGACCCATGCTGCGCACGACGATCGACACGCGTGGCTCGTTGCACGATGGCGACCATCCAGGGCGCGACCGCGCCGGGTCGATGAATCGATCCGGCATGGGTACTGGCTGTGGTCGCCGATAGGCGGCCAGACTGCTTCCTTGTTCCAATGCAACAGCGTAATCCAGGATCGGCAATCGGTGACCCAGCAACTGCAGATAGTCGTCATATTTCCGACGGCCCGCAAACTCACTGCCAGCGTTGTAGATGCCAAGGAAATGCTGGTAGTGAAAAGTATTACCGCCGTGAATGGTATAGCAGTAGAGTTCTGGCGAATTCATCAGCACCACGCGGTGGCCTGCAATGATCTGTCCGGTGACCACGCTGTCCTCGCCTCGCCGCTGGTCCGGATAGGCTGGAACTATCGTGCGCCGCGCCAGCATACTGCCTTCCCATATACGCTCGCAGGACACCGCGATGCGGCGCTCTGCCGGCCACCACAGCGTCCAACGATGCAAGAAGCAAGCTTGTGCCCCGTTCGCCTGTAGAGCCTCTACCTGCCAGGCGATGCGGCGCGCATCATACAGATCATCGTCATCCCACTGACACACCATGTCGCCACGCGATTCGGCCAGCGCGCGGTTGCGCAGGCTCCCCAAACTCCCTTGGTTTGCCGGCAACATTATGTGGCGGATTAGCGCGTCATTCATAACCGCCAAAAATTCCGTCAGCTCAGATGCCGGATTGTCATCAATGATGACCAGCTCACGTTGCCGGTAAGTTTGTCGACGAAAACACTCAATAGCATGACGCGTTGGCAACAGCCGGCCACGACTCACCATCAGGCAGGATACCAACGGTCCCTCCGGTGCAACAAGTGACGGCACCAGCACAACGTCTTGCGGATGAGATCCCGGCTCTAGCAATTTCAATACAAGACGGTCGCCCGATACAGGCCATTGAGAGGTGTGATCAGCGATCGGTGAAGGTGGGCATGATGCGTTCATTTGAGTTGTTTACAAAACATCTGCTACCTGATTTTTAGTGGACGGAGGAACAGCCGACAATTTATGGTATGACGCGGTTGTCGGAAGCCGCTCCAAGACTTGACGATGTATCAGGGTACTAATAGTAATTGCTGGGCGAAGTTCATATTGCAAGTTCCTATAGAAGAATCACACTAAATAACCAAGCCTGCCAGAATACCAGCATTCTGGCGAAAGCTGGATCAAACTAATCAATTAATACCATCATTTAATGCATGGATTAATAGTTATAAGCCCGTTCGCCGTGACTTGTCGTATCCAACCCCTCACGTTCCTCTTCTTGCTTTACACGCAAACCGATAGTCATGTCCACAATCTTGTAGCAAATAAAAGCAACCACACTAGACCAGATGATCGTAGTCAGCACGGCTTGTGCTTGTATCCACACCTGTCCGCCGATAGTGGTATCGACGATCGTATTATTGACATAATCAACGATACCGGTGCCACCCATACTCCAAGGGTTGAACACACCGGTGAGTAAAGCGCCCAAGATGCCACCGATACCGTGGATGCCGAACACATCCAGCGCGTCATCTGCCCCCAGTAGTTTTTTCAGGCCGGTTACACCCCAGAAACAAACCACTCCAGCCAGCGCTCCGATAATCAAGCCGCCACCTACGCCCACCCAACCACAAGCGGGCGTGATGGCAACCAAGCCAGAAACCGCTCCGGAAACCGCTCCCAGCACGGATGATTTGCCTTTCAATAACTGTTCAGCCAACGTCCATGCCAGTGCAGCGGCGGCAGTGGCAACCAGCGTGTTGATAAAGGCCAGCGTGGCTGTACCAGATGCTTCCAGAGCCGAGCCGGCATTGAAGCCAAACCAACCCACCCACAGCAGAGAGCCGCCTATCATGGTCATGACCATATTGTGCGGTGCCATGGGTTCCTTGCCGTAACCGATGCGCTTGCCCACCATGAAGGCACCAACCAAACCCGCAACAGCCGCGTTAATATGCACCACAGTACCGCCAGCAAAGTCCAATGCACCCTTCTGAAACAGCCATCCTGCCGCTGCCGTTGCAGTATCGGCTGCAGCCTGAGTGGTGTAAGCATCCGGCCCCATCCAGAACCACACCATATGCGCAATCGGCACATATGCGAAGGTAAACCACAATGCGGAGAATAACATCACAGCGGAGAACTTCATCCGTTCGGCAAAAGCACCCACGATCAGTGCAACGGCGATAGCAGCGAAAGTAGCCTGAAACGCCACAAAAACAAATTCAGGAATCACCACACCCTTACTGAAAGTTGCCGCATTAGCGACGCTACCAGTGACCGGATCAAAGATACCCTTCAGGAACAACCTATCAAATCCGCCGATAAATGCATTGCCCTCCGTAAATGCCAGCGAGTAGCCATAAATGGCCCACAACACAATAATCAGCGCAAAAATGGCAAACACCTGCATCAAGATAGACAACATGTTTTTGCTGCGCACCAGACCACCGTAGAACAGCGCCAGACCGGGAATGGACATCATGATAACCAGCAAAGTGGCTGTCAGCATCCACGCCGTATCACCTTTGTTGGGCGTGGGCGCGACAGCGTGTGTGGCTGCCGCTTGGACGGGCTTGGCTGCATCAATTGCAGTGGCAGCCTGGGCTGTGGCTGTTGTCGATACAGCTGCAGGAGCAGCTTCTTCCGCAACCGCCGGAAGTACCAGACTATACAACATACCCAGCAACGCAAAAGTCACAAAAATTTTTTTCATGTCATTTTCCTTACAAGGCTTCTGCGCCAGATTCGCCGGTGCGAATACGAATACTTTGTTCAATGTTGTGGACGAATACCTTGCCGTCACCAATATTGCCGGTGTGTGCCGATTTTTCGATGGCTTCAAGCACCAGCTCCAGCCTCTCTTTTTCTATAGCAACTTCCAACTTGACCTTGGGCAGAAAATCCACCACATATTCCGCACCGCGATACAGCTCGGTATGACCTTTTTGCCGGCCAAAGCCCTTCACTTCCGTAACAGTGATACCCAGTACACCAATCGCCGTCAGAGCCTCACGCACTTCGTCGAGTTTGAACGGCTTGATGATTGCAGTAACCATTTTCATAATTATTATTCCTCATGTGTATTGGTGCATAAAATCGGGGGATACATGCTCTTCTTTCTTTACCAAGCTTGAAAAGTGACTAAGGAATACTCAGTCAGCAGTCAGTTAAAAGCAGCTTCCGTGCCAATATAATTTGGCTAAAAAAACAATGGATTGAAATTTATTATGACAAAACAAGAAAGTTTGTATGCACCAGTTTTATACATTTTAAATATGCAGTGCACCAATTGGGTGAGGTAGTAAGGGGCGAGAGTTGATTGCTTTTCTACTTCCGGAGCTATCAAAGCGTTGCATGCACAGATGGAATTTACCTACCTCAAAGACACTGAAATTTTCCAGAACGTGCTAAACCTTTACGCATGAGCTAGTGATAGGCAAATCATAATAATCGGGGCGTATTACCACATGCCATACCTCACAAAGCACATGTATGCCTCAATGAAGCTCTTGGGCGGAGCCAAGCAGGGTGGGCACGTTTTGTGCCCACACGGATTCGTTATTTTGGAGTAGATAGCTATGTCACGTTATCGCCGTGCAATGGCTGCAAGATCAAGCTATTTTTTACGATGATCACATTTACCGGCGGCAGTCCATTCTATGTGACAAAGCGATTTGTAACGCATTGCACGCCTCAATCGAAACGGTACGTGTGGCCCGTTCTTTCGTCACCAATGTATGGGTATCGCGAATCGACTATCTGACAACGGCGATTCTGGAAACACCAAATTCGTGATGTAAATGATTTTGTCTGCCATGTTGATTACATTCATTTTAACTCGGTGAAACACGGACATGGTCAACGTGCGGTTGATTGGCCTCATTCGACATTTCACCGCTATGTGCGTGATGGAGTATATGCACATGACTGGTCTGCTGCGATGGAAAGTGCGGTACTGGGGTATGATTAAGCTGACCGCGTAGGCACAAAAGCGTGTCCACCCTACTTGACTGTGGGCGGTGTACCCGCCGGCTCTAATCGGTCACCGTTTATTAACCATGGCTCACCGTTTGATAACCTACCGAAAAAATAGATCGAACTATTATGCTTTCCTCTACGGAGGAAAGGCGAGCATCGTGAAAGGGATTGTCTTGAGAATACGCATATTCACTCTTGTTGTCGTGTTCTGTTCGGTGTTACTCGGGGCGGTCAGCATAGGGAACGCTCAGCAGGGAGCAGATACTCCCTCGGCTGAAGCAACAGAGTCTCTGAAAAAATTTCTTGGGACTTTCTATGATGATAGGATGGCACAATACACGTTAGCCTTTCGTGACCTCAACGGCGATGGAATTCCGGAAGCGATTGTCCACTTGTCAGGTAGCAAGTGGTGTGGGAGTGGGGGCTGTAACACGCTTATTTTGACTCCAAACGATGGTTCTTGGAGAGTCGTGACAAACATCAGAATCACTCGACCTCCAATTTATGTGCTCTCGGGCATGTCGAAAGGCTGGCATAACATCGGGGTCTGGGTGCAAGGAGGAGGAATTAGGCTTGGCTATGTGGCGGAACTTAGATTTAATGGCAAAGCATATCCAGAGAATCCATCCGTATCTCCCGCTAAGCGACTGGAAGGGAAACTGAGGGGGAAAGTGCTCATACCTTCGGCGCAAGGCGCAAAACCTCCGTATGAAGATCAGTCAACGTAGCTCGGTAGATACCGTTTTTAAAGTCAAGCGTTTTTTAGGTACTCGTGCTAATACGGCTGTTGAATTATGAGTACATAAAAGCACAAATGCATCAGCTTGCGCATTGCGGCATCGAGGAGGATATCTTGGACTTACCTCAAGCAAGCAGGCATTCATAAACAACTTTGACGTGTGAGAGTTGTGGCGTTTGCTCACGACAGCAGCCATATATGACACGGCGCGTATTCTGGCGGGGCCAGCCTTGGACATTCGCGCGTCCCCGCATCGAACTACCCGACTATCATTCCACCGGAACAAACCCAGATAAGCCGCCAACTGTTCCAGCGCCGTACCGAAATCATAGCTGTACATCACAGAGAGTATAGCCGTTGTATCCGATGCTGATGCTAAAGTTGAGGCTGTATGATGTGTGATGCAATACTTCGGGAGATATATGATGCGAACGACCTTATCCATTGATGACGATGTGCTGGCGGCGGTCAAAACTATGGCATCTTTACAACGCAAGAGTATTGGGGAGATTATTTCGGCGCTTACACGGCAGGCTTTGCAGCCCGCCAGGCCGAGCGGTAACACGCGTAATGGTGTTCCATTGCTGCCTGTGCGTACCGGGGCAACACTGGTGACACCGGAATTGGTAAATCAATTGCGCGATGAGTTGCCGTGAAGGTTTTTCTGCTTGATGTAAACGTACTAATAGCACTAATAGATCCGGCGCATGTCCAGCACGATGCGGCGCATGAGTGGTTCGCAGTGCACGGGAAGCAGGCATGGGCAACCTGCCCATTGACGGAGAATGGTGTGCTGCGCATTGTGGGGCATCCCCGCTATCCTAATTCGCCGGGTACGCCAGCAGAGGCGGCACAGTTGATGAAAGGTTTGCGAACACTCCCCGGTTATGTTTTTTGGCCAGACAATATCAGCCTGCTGGACGCCAAGATAATAGACACGGCGCGCCTCCTAAGTTCCGGCCAAGTAACTGATTGCTATTTGCTGGCGCTGGCATGTGCCAACAAAGGGCAGCTGGCAACTTTCAACCGGCGTTTGGTTACGGATGCTGTATGTGGCGGCGCGCAGGGTTTGCATTTGATTAGTTAATTATCAAGCATAAGGTTTCAACTACCGGTTTTAACTGGTCAGCTTTGACTGCGCCAATCTTGGCCCACTCCAGTTTTCCATCTTCTTTCAGTTGTTGATTACTGGCCATTTACTGCATACAACAAATCCCCGTGTCGCTTCGTGCCAGCTATTATCCACACCACGCTGAAGTTCTATCACTTGCACAGGCTCCTCAGAAACCGCGAAATGTGCATCGAGTGCAATGCATATCTCACTCTGCTGCATTACGCTGGCTCCAGCATCCAGGCGTACTGGCGCCAGAAAGCGTAAGCGTGGCAATATAGTCCAGTGGCTATCTGGTGTTGTTTGCGGTAGTGAGCCCACCGGATGACGCATCCACCAACCGGACAAATGATTGCTCGATACGCCAGGGATGGATGTGCCAGGAATAAAAGATTTTCCCAATTGGGTTACAGGATAGAACAAGTAGCCTTTGATGAAAGCCTGTGTTTTTTTCAGCGCTACCCCTTGTGGCAGTGCTGCCCGCCCAGCGGGGGTATGGCCTAATTCAAGTTGATGCTGGAATACGCGATCCAATTTAATATCGAGCCGATCGCGCACGGCAAGGCCGATGAATGCGCGCTGCTCGGACAATGGCTCCGCTTGCAGATAGAATTTTATGGCGGTTTCCCAATGACAAACATTTCCATCGGCATCACGAAATAAAAAATCATATTCACCCACGGTGCGTTGCGCATTTTGAACCTGTAAATTGGTAGCAATAATTTGCGTATCAGGGATGTGCGCTAACCAGAATGCAATAAGCGATTCAAAATATTGGCCCAGGCGACGTGTTGGACGCTGGGCAATGAAGTCATGCAGGCTATGCGGGTCATCATCCAATCCAGCCAACCATTGTGCAGAGGTATTTAATTGCACGCGGCACCATGCGTCGTCCACCACACGTCCGGCATACGCGGCCCAAGTTTCATCCAACAATCCCGGCGAACCGATGACCCATGCAAGGTCGCGCACTGCCGGGTGGCGTAATGAGTCCATTAACGAATCTTGCGGGAAGGGAGACATATTGACTGCAGTTGTTGTGGCTATGGCGGCTGAGCGAGTAATAGCCCAGGAACCATCTATACAGGCTTATCAACATTCATCCAAATACCTTGGCGCTTCGACAAGTCATTCTATTTCTTCCTGAAGTGATTGGCGGAAGCGTGCCAAATCGATCGACAAGACACTACGCTCTGGATACAAGCCATAAAAGCTACTTCAACTGCAATTTCTGGTTTATTGGATAACGTGCTTGAGTTGTTCAAGAATCGCCGGATTTTCCAGCGTCGAAATGTCCTGTGTTATTTCTTCATCCTTGGCAAGGGCGCGCAGCAGACGACGCATGATCTTGCCGGAGCGCGTCTTGGGCAGGTTGTCACCGAAGCGGATTTCGTCCGGCTTGGCGATTGGGCCGAGTTCCTTGCTGACCCATTCACGCAATACTTTCGAAATTTGCTTGGCGGTAATGTCATTCTCTGGCCGTGAGCCTTTCAACACCACAAATACTACTATGGCCTCTCCTTTTATATCATGCGGCTTCCCGACGACAGCGGCTTCCGCCACCAACGGATTTGACGCCAGCGCAGACTCTATTTCCATCGTTCCCAAACGGTGGCCGGATACTTTCAGTACGTCGTCAATGCGTCCCAGGATCCAGAAATAATCGTCTCCATCGCGGTGTGCGGAGTCGCCCGCCAAGTAAGCGCCTTTCATTTCTTCTGGAAAATAGCTTGTGCGATAGCGCTCATCATCTCCCCATATGGTACGAATTTGCGACGGGAAAGAACGTTTGATAACGAGGAATCCTCCATGTTGATCATGCACTTCATCCCCCGCTTCGTTGACGATAGCGGCCATTATGCCGGGCAGCGGCAGAGTGCAGGAACCGGGTTTGGTTGCCATTGCGCCCGGCAATGGAGCAATCATGTGGCAACCGGTTTCGGTTTGCCACCATGTGTCCACAATGGGACAGCGCGACTGGCCAACTACGGTGTAATACCACATCCATGCATCCGGGTTGATCGGTTCGCCAACGCTACCGAGCAAACGCAGACTGGAAAGGTTGTATTGCTTCGGCAATTCACCCCCTAATTTAATCAGCGAGCGGATAGCGGTGGGCGCCGTATAAAAAGTGGTGACCTGATGGTCTTGAATCATCCTCCAGAAACGCCCGGCATCGGGCCAAGTGGGCACGCCTTCAAATATCACCTGTGTCGCACCCACCGCCAGTGGGCCATATGCGACATAACTGTGGCCTGTTACCCAGCCTACATCAGCAGTGCACCAAAAAATATCAGTAGGCTTATAGTCAAATACCCATTGCATGGAAACCATCGTGCCGAGCAAATAACCACCGCTGGAATGCTGCACCCCTTTGGGTTTCCCGGTAGAACCTGAGGTATATAAAATGAATAATGGATGTTCCGCGCTTACCCATTCCGGTTCGCATGTAGATGAAAGACCGGCAATCAGCTCGTGCCACCATAGATCATATTTCGCGTTCCACTGGACATCATTGCCCGCGCGTTTATAAACAATGACGCTATGCACCGCATCGCACCCCCCCATGCCGAGCGCCTCATCCACGGCGGGTTTAAGCGGCATCGACTTACCGCCGCGAAATTGTGCATCCGCAGTAATGACGGCACACGCTTGCGCATTTTCGATACGCTCGTTCAAGCTTCGGGAAGAAAAGCCGCCAAAAACGACCGAATGGATTGCACCAATGCGCGCGCATGCCTGCATCGCTACCACGACCTCGATGCTCATGGGCATATAGATAACCACACGGTCGCCCTTCTGAATATTGCGCGACTTTAGCGCATTGGCGAACTGGCATACGCGGGCGTGCAACTCGCGGTAAGAAATTTTGGTAACCTGGCCGTCATCCGCTTCAAAAATCAGCGCAGTTTTTTCAGCTTGTGTTGCCAGATGCTTATCCAGGCAATTATAAGAAACATTCAATTCGCCATCCGCAAACCACTCGTAAAATGGCGCGCGACTCTCATCCAACACGGTATTAAACGGTTTGTGCCATACGATATGCTCACGTGCTAGCCGTGCCCAATACCCTTCATAGTTTTGTGCCGCCTCACTGCATAACACCTGGTAGGCTGCCATACCGGAAACATTCGCTTGTTCGACGAATGCAGGATCAGGCTGAAAAACGCGGGTTTCTTGCAAAACTGATTTGATGCTGGTGGGCATGGCACTCCCTCGATATGGTTAATGTTTCATATTTTTGGCGGGATTTAATGTAGATTTATTTTCGGGTAGCGTCAACATTAAAGCTCAGATATGGATAAACTACCCGGATTTATAAACCAAAAAGATAGTGCGTCTTATTGAGGCACGCTGCCAATTAATCATTCAGAATCCATACTACCGGTGCTTACTAGTATCGTCAGGACATTTTGAACTTATTTGCCAGTCGAATTGTCCATGTGTCCATGTGCACAGTAACTGTACCTTGCCACTTCAAACTCCAATTGTCTGTATCAATGGATGGAGAAATACTTGCAATTAAGCTTCTTCTGACTCACCGTAAAATTTTGTCAAGCCTGAATGAGCAAAAGTCTATAATCAAATTTCTAAATGGACTCACTTTGAGCCAATAATTATCAATCACTTCCGGAGGCCCGATGCAAAAAATTATTTTTTCACTATCCTTATTGTTCGCAGTATCAACCGCAAATTCAGCAGAATCACATATGCGTCCGGGATTATGGGAAATGACGACGACATCAGGCTTGTTATCGCTTGTGCCAATGATTCCACCGGATCAAATGCAAAATTTGATGAACTTGGCTAAACAGTACGGATTGGATATGCCCAAGATCAATAATGGTGCAGCAACCTCTCAGGTTTGCATTACCCAGGAAATGGCAAATCAAAAAATTCCAACTGTTTTAAATCAAAATCAATATGGGTGCGATATTAAAAATGCTGTCCAAACTGGAAACGACTATAAAATAAATCTTACCTGCGAGAACACTGTCCTTAAGGGAAAAGGCATAACTGAAGGGATCTTTACGAATCCAGAAAGTTTTACAGGACGAACTGAATTTAATGGAGTTGTACGGGGCAATCCTGTTAATGAACGCGCCTACACTGACGGTCGATGGATTAGTGAAGACTGCGGAACAGTGAAGCCTTTCCGTGATCCTCGTTAAACAAATTTAAAACATCGATAGTGATTTGGAAAAGCTTACTCCATAACAACCCGAACTGGAGTTCTAAATGATTGCCAAAATCTGTTATCATCGAAAATTCCAGTAACAAAAACTGCTCCAGGTTTGCAATTCAAAATTAAAAAATTGTATAGGAAGGTCTACCCTGCCTTCATAAGACTTATCTCACGGCTAACCGCAGGGTTGCTATTGGGAGGCACACTAACGCTGCTTGGTTGTTCGAGCGTGGGGCCTGACTTTAAACAACCTGACCCGCCCGCTGTAACAAGCTACACCCCGCAACAATTACCGTCGCAAACTGCAACAGCACCAGTTAATTTTGGCGAAGCGCAACATTTCGTGGTCGGGAAAGATATTCCCGTGAATTGGTGGCAAAATTTTGACTCGCCCAAACTTAATGCGCTCATCGACCAAGCCTTAAACGCCAGTCCAACGTTAGAGGCGGCGCAAGCTACTTTATTTCAAGCACAGCAAGCCTACGCTGCGCAATCGGGTTCTTTGCAGTATCCCCAAGTGAATGCCAAGTTGGGTGGGCAACGCCAAAAATTTAATCCTTCAATTTTTGGTCAACCTGGTGGCAGCAGAATATTCGAATTATATAACGCTGGCGTAACGGTTAATTATAACCTTGATCTTTTCGGGGGTAACCGTCGCACCCTCGAATCTTTTGCTGCGCAGGCTGATTATCAACGCTACCAGTTCGAAGGCGCGCGACTTACGCTTGCTGCCAATATCACGACTGCTGCAATGTCACAGGCACAGTTCGCAGCACAAATCAATGCGACTGTAGCCATTCTGGCAGCGCAGAAAAAACAGTTGAATATTGCGAAACAACGCTTCCAACTGGGGGCAGTGCCACGCAGTGACGAATTTACTTTACAGACCCAAGTAGAACAAACGCGCGCCAGCATTCCGATCCTGCGTAACAATCTTGAAAAAACCAATCACTTGCTTGCTGTGTTAGTGGGTCAACTACCCGGTGCGGCGCAAATCCCTAAATTTGTTTTAGCGGATTTTAAATTACCGGCAGACCTGCCGCTTGTCATACCGTCTGAACTGGTGCGTCAGCGTCCTGACATCCAGGCATCTGAAGCCTTGTTGCATGTCGCAAATGCACAATATGGGGTAGCCGTGTCCGCTGCCTACCCGCAAATTAACTTATCTCCCACTCTGAGCTCGCAAGCTCTCGCGACATCCGGTTTATTTGGAGCCGGATCGCTCATTTGGAATTTGGTCGGTCAAGTAACACAGCCATTGTTCAATGCTGGCATTAAAGCTGGGGCTAAATCAGCAGAAGAGGGCTTCAATGCAGCAGTAGCTAACTATCGTCAAACCGTACTGCAGGCTTTACGCAATGTAGCCGACGTTTTGCGTGCACTAGACAATGACGCGCAAATATTGCAAGCGCAAGCCGCCGCCGATGCCTCGGCACAAGCATCTCTTGATCTTGTCCAACAGCAATTTTTATTGGGTGGGGTGAATTATTTGCAATTACTCACCGCGCAACAACAAGCACAACAAACTCAAATTAACTTAATCGCTGCGCAAGTTCAGCGTTTGACGAATACCGCAGCGCTTTATCAGGCTATGGGTGGTGGCTGGATTGCCGCATCAAAACAACAGGCAGAGATACCGTCGCACCCTGCTCAATTAGCGATGCAGAATACCGGGCACAAAGGCCTTGTGCGGCATCTTTCAAACCCAAAGTGAGCATGGAGTATTTTCATGACTAAAGGCACGACCAAGCGCATGATCATCATGCTGCTCATAGTTGCAGTAATATTCGGCGGAATTTATGCTTTTCAGCAATTTCGCAACAAAATGATACAACAAGCTATTAAAGGACAAGCTAACCCACCGCAAAGTGTCTCTACCACCGTAGCACAAATATCAACTTGGCAACCTTCAGTCGAAGCAGTAGGCAATCTGCGTGCTTCTAATGGTACCAACCTGGCAGCCGAGGTTAATGGCATCGTTACAGCCATACACTTTGATTCGGGCGCAATGGTAAAGACAGGGCAACTGCTCCTGGAACTGAATGCCGCACCGCTTAAAGCCCAACTCGAACAGCTCAAGGTTGCCGTCCGACTCGCCAAACAAACTTATGACCGCGACCTTGCCCAACTCAAAATGCAGGCAGTTAGCCAAGCTGCAGTAGATATTTCGGCAGCCAATTTGAAAAGCTCCTTGGCTCAAGTAACGATGCAAGAAGCAATGATTGCTCAGAAAAGTATCCACGCTCCCTTTTCTGGCCAGCTGGGTATACGCCAAGTAGATCTGGGTCAATATCTGGCACCAGGTACCGCGCTTGTAAATCTGCAAAAACTTGACCCCATGTACCTGGATTTTACGGTACCCCAAGCCCAGATTGATTTAATTTATGCCGGCGAGAGCGTCACTGTACAAACCAATGCATTTCCCAACAAAACTTTCACCGGTACCATTTCCGCTATAGAACCGCAGGTGGATATCTCCACCCGTAACCTCAAAGTACGAGCAAGCATTGCCAACCCCAAGGGTGAATTGTTACCCGGATTATTTGCCACAGTGCTAATCAAGAGAGGCGATGAAAAACAGTACGTCACGCTGCCAAATTCAGCCATTACTTATAACCCTTATGGCAGCACCGTATTTATAGTGAAAAATCAAGGAAAGGCAGCCGATGGCAAGCCCAAGCTGATAGTCGAGCAGCGTTTTGTTACTACTGGCGTTACACGCGGCGATCAAGTAGCCGTAATCAGTGGTTTAAAAGCGAATGAGGTTGTAGTCACTTCGGGTCAACTCAAACTACGCAATGGCACGCCGATATTTATAAATAATAGCCTGCAACCGTCTAACAACCCCAACCCTCAGGTAAAAGACGAATGAACAACACTGCAGGCGACACGATTAGAAAATTTACTGACATTTTCGTCGAACGCCCAGTTCTGGCAACCGTTATTAGCCTGGTAATACTGGTGCTGGGCTTACGCTCGCTGGCCTCGTTGCCGGTACTGCAATATCCTTATACCCAAAATGCAGTAGTCACCATCAGCACGGCTTATCCCGGCGCTGATGCCAATCTGGTAGCCAGTTTTATCACTACCCCACTGGAAAATGCGGTCGCTCAGGCTAACGGTATTGATTACATGACCTCCAGCAGTACCCAGGGCGTAAGCACTATTAGTGCTAATCTTCGACTAAATTATGATTCAAACAGTGCCTTAACCGAGATTAATACCAAAGTTAATGCCGTTCTCAATCAATTGCCGCCACAGGCGCAAAAACCCACACTTTCTGTCAGCATCGGACAAACTATCGATGCGATGTACATCGGTTTCTACAGCGATGTTCTCAAACCTAACCAAGTCACCGACTATCTTGTGCGTTCTGTTCAACCCAAGATGCAAGCGATTGAAGGCGTACAAGTGGCCGAATTACTGGGTGCAAAAAACTTCGCCCTGCGGGCATGGCTTGATCCGCAAAAACTTGCCGCTGTTGGTCTCACCGCTGCCGATATCTACAGTCTTTTGGCTGCGAACAACTTTCTTTCATCCAGTGGTCAATCCAAGGGACAAATGGTGCAGATCAACCTGAATGCATCTACTGCACTACATTCAGTGGATGAATTCAAACAAATGATCGTCAAGCAACAAGGCAGCTCGGTAGTACGCTTAGCAGATGTGGCGAGTGTTACTTTGGGTGCCGATGACTATGACGCCAGTGTGTCCTTTGACGGTAAAAAAGCGGTATACGTGGGAATTCAGGTTGCGCCAGGTGCCAATCTGTTGGATGTGGTTGCCCGAGTACGCAAAATAATGCCTGAAATTGAAGCACAACTACCACAAGGTATGAATAGCAATATCGTTTATGACTCGACCAAATTCGTCAATTCTTCAATTAACGAGGTCGTTAAAACGCTGGTGGAAGCTGTTTTCATTGTCACTGCAGTCGTATTCTTATTCTTGGGTTCGTTGCGCTCGGTACTGATTCCAGTAATTGCGATACCGCTTTCACTGATCGGTACTTTCTCAATAATGCTGGCTTTGGGGTATTCCATCAATTTACTCACACTATTAGCGCTGGTTCTTGCCATCGGGCTAGTGGTAGACGATGCCATCATCGTAGTAGAAAACGTAAATCGTCATCTGGAAGAAGGACTCTCACCCTTTGATTCAGCGATGAAAGCGGCACGTGAACTGGCTAATCCTATTATTGCGATGACTATCGTACTTGTTGCGGTATATGTGCCAATAGGCTTTATGAGCGGCCTCACGGGCGCCCTGTTTACCGAATTTGCTTTTACGCTAGTGGGTGCTGTGACAATGTCAGCTGTGATAGCCCTGACCCTTTCACCGATGATGTGTTCACGCCTTTTACGCGCTCCCAAGCGCGAAGGTGGTAACTGGCAAGATCGTTTAGAAATATGGTTGGATAAACAATTTGAACGGTTACACGTTCGTTATGAAAAAGTTTTGCACGGCACACTCAACTTCGTCGCCGTAATAGCCATGTTCGCGTTGGTGATAATAGGTGGAATTTATTTTCTGTACACCACCTCGATGTCTGAACTTGCTCCACAGGAAGATCAAGGCGTACTGATCGCAGCTACTTTTAACGCACCAGATGCTACTTTGCAGCAACGAGAAATGTTTGGTGAACAGATCCAGAAGATTTACAAAGCCCACTCGGAAACAGACCACATTTTCCAGCTTAACATGCCGACCCAGGTTATCACCGGCATGGTACTCAAGCCCTGGGATGAGCGTGTTAAAACCTCCATGCAGCTGCTACCTGAAGTACAACAGGAATTAGGGGCAATCGCAGGCACGCAAAATGCTCTTTTCCAGCCACCTCCACTGCCCGGTGCACGCGGCTTGCCAATACAATTTGTGATTACGACCACCGAGCCATTCTCCAAGCTCTTTGACGTATCCCAGAAATTTTTGCAAGATGCTGAAAAAACGGGCGAATTTATTTTCGTACAGTCAGATTTGCGCATTGATCTACCCCAAACTACAGTAGTAATTGATCGCAATATGGCGTCACAGCTCGGGCTAACTATGCAAGATATCGGTTCTGGCCTGTCTGCCATGCTCGGCGGTGGATATGTGAACTATTTCGAACTTGGGGGGCGATCTTATAAAGTTATTCCTCAGGTAGAACAGCGTTTCCGCCTGAATACAGATCAACTCAAACACTATTATCTACGTACCGCAAGCGGACAGATGGTGCCGTTATCTACAGTAGCTCACTTGGAAGCCAGTACCGAACCAGAAACCATCAATCACTTCCAGCAACAAAATATGGCAACGATACAGGGAGTGGCTTTTCCCACTATTTCGCAAGGTCAGGCACTAGACAGGCTTAAAACTTTAGCGCAGGAAACCTTACCTGCTGGATACAGCTACGACTACTCAGGCCCTTCGCGACAATTTATACAAGAATCGGGTGGACTGTTACTTACCTTTTTCTTTGCCATTATTATTATTTTCCTGGCACTTTCGGCTCAATTTGAGAGCTTCCGCGACCCTCTTATTATTTTAGTGTCTGTGCCCATGTCAATTGCAGGCGCTTTGATTTTTATCAACCTGGGGGTTGGACAAGCCAAACTCAATATTTACACAGAAGTTGGCTTGGTAACACTCATTGCCCTAATCTCAAAACATGGCATTTTGATTGTAGAATTCGCCAATAATTTGCAACAAGCAGGATTAAATAAACGTGATGCCATAGAGAAAGCTGCCGGTTTACGTCTTCGTCCAATACTAATGACAACTGCCGCCATGGTACTGGGTGTTCTGCCACTTGTCACAGCCAGTGGTGCCGGAGCGGTGAGCCGCTTTAATATGGGCTTGGTGATCACCACCGGCTTATCGATCGGTACATTGTTTACCCTGTTCGTTGTGCCGGGGATGTACATGTTACTTGGTACTGAACGTAACCCTCAAACAATCGTACCAAAAACAGAAGTCCAAACTTAAAGAGCACTATATAACTCGTGGTAAACCCGCAGTTTTCCCAGAATAATCACGTGCGAACTGCCAAGCTACGCGACCGCTGCGCGACGCGCGCATCATTGACCACTGCAGCGCTTCACGACGGATCACATCGTCCCAGTCCTTGAGATCAACGCCGAACACACCCAGCCAGTGCCGTACGATCTGCAGATAAGCTTCCTGGTTAAAGCTATAGAATGACACCCACAGGCCAAAACGATCCGATAACGAAACTTTCTCTTCTACAGCTTCTCCTGGATGGAGTTCCCCATCGTCACCGTGTGTCATCTGCTGATTCTCGGAAAAATATTCCGGCATAAGGTGGCGGCGATTGCTGGTTGCATAGATAAGCACATTATCCGACACAGCGGCGAAACTGCCATCAAGCACCGTTTTGAGCGCCTTGTAACCCGGCTCACCGTCTTCGAAACTCAAATCGTCACAAAAGATGATGAAGCGCTCGGAGCGCTTGCGCACTAGATCGACAATGTGCGGCAAATCGACCAGATCTGTCTTGTCCACCTCAATCACGCGCAAACCTTCAGTCGAGTATTCCGTCAACATAGCCCGGACAATTGAACTCTTACCCGTGCCGCGAGCCCCGGTCAGCAATACATTATTGGCACGCTGACCACATACAAACTGGCGTGTATTATCGTCAACGCGCTTCTTCTGATCATCGATATCCTTCAGATCAGACAGATGAATAGGCTGCAAAGCGTGCAGCGGCTCCAGCCAGCCGCGGACTTGATGCGCTGTGCGCCAGCGTTGAGCCAAGGCACTCCAGTCTGGCATCGGTGGCGCCAGTGGCAATATCGCTTCAAAGCGCGACATAAGATGCTCGGCGCGCGCGACCAATCGCTGGATATCATCAGGGATCATGGGGGTTTCTCCTTGTTTTACTTGTTGCATCAATGTTCACGACTACAGCATCTAAGTGCTGGCATTCACAACTTTCCTTTCAACCAAATTGTCTGGCAACATATGCGATACTATCAATACCTCTGAAGAAATAATCCGCATCTCTCCATTATTTAAATAAAACATACGTCTGCGAAGGCTACACGAAGATCATAGCTACTATACTGAATCAAATTGTAGCCTTCCACCATTCCTGATATGCAATTTCAGCAACTGCCGGTGAAGATTTAAGTGAGATATCCACTAGTTATATACATGCCAAGCCTCGGTGAGTCTAGCGATGCCGAAGCAGATATACATAATGCATGGGCAAAATCAGGATATGCCGTCCTTTCTCTGCAACCATTGGAAGATGATGCAAACATGTGGTCGTCAAAGGCAGTGCGACGTGGCGATTTTACATTTATCAGGCATGAACGGTATTCATCCGAGGTAATATCCAAGCGCCTTAATGTATTGCTGAATACAATTGAACATCTGAAACAACGTATTGGATCAGATGATCCTGTTTTTCAACATATCGATTTATCTGGTATAGCGATTATTGTTTGATATTGAAGCCAGCTCAGCAATGACCGTTGTTGGCGAAAACGTCCCAAATGCTTCAATTGCCCGATTGCCTGCGCACATACAAGGGGCAATCGCCTTGAGTCCTTATACTGATTTTCTAGAGAAACCCTGATTAATTTGTCATCCCCGCGAAAGCGGGGATCCAGCTTATTGATTTAACTGGGTTCCCGCTTTCGCGGGAACGACGATTGTGAATTAATCAGTATTTCCCTAGCTCAAAATTTGATGTGCGCTATACCGCCAGCATTAGTTGTTGCACTTCGAACTTGAATCCGCCTGGTTGAAAAAAGATGCCCAGCCTTGGCTTAATAAGATGGGACAGTTGAAAGAAAAATAATTTGTTTCACTCTAGGTGCATTCGCAAAAAACCGTTGATATTATGCAGAAACCAGAAAACAATAGATTTAGACGTAGTTCGGTAAGCGAAAAAATCGATATATTAATCCCAGATTGTCCATTGAAAGCACAAATCCAATAAAACCGATGAAATTTCTAATGGATAATCCGGGTTAATTCTAAATTAGCTGAATGCCGACAGATTTTGATGGCATATGATTTCTGCCAAAGTGAATAATACAAAGAATAATAAAGCGGAGTTGGTATCCCGATTATGATGAATAACATAATGGAATTTATGGCTCATTGGGGCATAACTGCGCTTTCACTATGGGTTGCCGGCCTCATATTTCACGGTATTTCTTTTTCCAATAAACAATCTTTGTTCGTATCGGCGCTGTTGCTGGGTTTCGCCAATGCGGTTATTAGGCCTGTCGTCATATTGCTTACGATACCGTTAACATTTATCACTTTCGGTTTTTTTCTGCTGGTTATCAATGCACTGATGATGCTTCTAGTGTCATCTCTTGTTTCGGGCTTTAAAGTATCTGGATTTTGGACCGCATTTTTTGCGAGTATCTTCATCGCGGTACTCAGCTTTTTTGTGGGATTATTCATTTTTCAGGCGGGTGATAATCCAATTGTCCTCCCTACTCATAAAGGAGTGTACATCTGAGAAATCATTGCGTAAGGTAGTTATGTATTTTGCTCATTTCTTAAAATAATTATCCCTGGACAGACGCATTCAATCAGCCACGTAGTTTGCCCCTCATTTATCAAAGTCAATCCATTACCCAATCGGTTATGCTAATTCACAGGTGAAATGAAGCTGAGTACCGTCAATTCAAAAAATCCCAAACATGTTTCACGTGCTATGCAAGATAAGAGCCGGGTGTTCTTCAAGTACTGCTGAGCGCAGCCAATATTTGGTTCTTTAATGCCTTGATCAGCGCAACTTCATCGGGTGGTAGACCCTCAAGCGCTGGTAAAACACGGTCTGCATAAAACAAGCCGATCTGTACTTTTTGCACCACCAACGGCAACACGATAAAACTGCGCGCATCGGGTAGCAGGGCGCGGTGCCATGCAGGCAAAAGATCGCGTATTTTCTCGCTGCTGGCGTCTGCTATCATCAGATCAGTGTTATTTTCCATGGCTAGATGGAACAAATCCCGTTCCAGAGCCATCGGAAATGCAAAGCGCGCTTGGCGCGAAGCATGGTTTTCACCAAGGGCAACGCGGGCACGGAATTGACTCAGTTTAATATCTTTTAAACATACGGTGGCAAAACGAAAACCCATACTGCGATATAACGTTTCAAGTACCAGCAAGATCAGTTCATTGACTTTACTGCGACCCAACGCTCGCATCTGTATCACATCCTGTACGCCGGCCAGTAATAAATCGCGTGCATTGATTGGCTTGCCGCTGGGATAAAAACCTTCAACCTTGGTATCTGTGCCCATAGCCGCCATCAGTAACACGTTCGGTATGCCGTTGCCAGTGTCGGCGGTCTTGATATCCGCTCTGTCAAGTTTAAGGCTTTCGGTTAGTACGCGCATTTCCTCGGTAACCGAGACAAACAAATCGTGCATTTTTTTAGTGTCGAGGTTTAAAGCTACGCCAAAATGAGTCAACAATTTATGGCCGTCTGCCTCCACTTCGATGTCGTCGCGCGCGAGCAATTTGGATGCCTCAACACTGAATGAGGCAACCTGACGCATCCATTCCTGGCGATTACCCGCCACCCGCTGCTTACCGACTGGAACAGCATGTAACGCGTGGATGATGGTAGCCGGGATATTCCATTCGGTCAGCACGGCTTCGGCCAGCGCTTCAAAGCTGCAGCCGAGCACAAGGGCTGAGGCTTGAGCCGGACTGTGTTTACCTGCGGCGACGAGTTCTTCAATTTGTTTTAGAGAGGCAGGTTCGTGCGATGTTACCAGCAAGCGGCCCAAGTTTTTGAACAAGGCCGCGATCGATGCTTCTTCCGCGTCCTGATAGTGGCTGCGGCGTGCCAGCTCGCGGCCAACCAAACTGGCACGCAAGGCATCGGCAAGCTCCGCGCGAATACTCTGTGCGTGCTTATGGTTAGATAAACTATCAACCAGCAGCATGGCCAACGCGCTGGTTTTTACAGTATCAAAACCGAGCATAAAAATCGCTCGGGAGATAGTTGTTACGGGCGTGCTGACCACCCGGCGATAGCTCACCGAGTTTGACAGACGTAAAATCTTTTGCGTCAATGCCACATCCGACAACACGTAATACGCAAGATTATGGGCCGCTTCGTCATCCGACGCAGTGAGTTGCACGACGTGCGACACAGCGGTACCGAGCGCAAACAAGCTGACATCGTTGCTTAGTTTTTGCACAAGTGCATCGCACACGTTACGCACTTCGTCACTGCAAGAGGGTGGTTGGATATCGACAGACATCACTACATTCCCGATAAAACGTACATCTTAAAATTTATTATCTACCGCGTGCCTTGCGGTACTAAAACAATAAAGGAAAAAACGGCCACTTTCCTTGTCATCTATCGGCTATACCGCACCAATCTTAACGCCTGTGATACCTTCACGGCTAACCAATCATAAAGACGAACAGCAGAACGCGGCTGTAGGCTTTAAAGCCAACAGATAGGGGGAACTCGCTGGTTTGATCTTAGGTATTTTTTAGCAATGTTGCGGATTTATGATTTTTAGCACAGACAAGCGTACGAGTTTTCTTTATATTTCACACCTTGATAAAGCGCATACAAAATTAATAATGAAATCCAATAAACTTGCTTCAATTGCCTTGGTGCTTTGGATTCTTACTATTACAGTGTTCGCATGGTTCTTCATTCGTGGAAATACCACTACCGGAACCGATGGTAGAACCGCAGTCGTGCTGCAAGTGAGCGAACGTGACTTGATCTTATCCGAAATGCGTGGCTTGCTATCTGCAACACAAGGAATCCTAGAAGGCGTAAATCAAGGCGACATGCAGCGCGTTATCCAAGCTTCCAGTGCTGCGGGCATGGTTGTCGCTTCTGACGCAAGCCCGGCGCTGATGACAAAACTGCCGCTAGAATTAAAATCGCTAGGCATGAGTGTCCACCGTGATATGGATGCAATAGCCAAAGCGGCCGAAAATAAAGCGCCAGCATCAGAAATTTTGAAGATGTTGTCTAATACCTTAACAAAATGTGTTGCCTGTCATTCAACTTGGCAGCTTAAAGTAGAAAATTAAATTGGGCGGTAAATAATTGCGCATAGCGCCAAGCAATATCTAAAGATACTATTCAATACAATAGTGATTAATTTTAAATTATTATTTATATCAAAGTAGTATAATTTCTTTCTCTAAATTTGCTTTAACTTTATCTGGTGTTTGGGTCGCATCAATCAATACGAAGCGATCGGGATGTTTCTTACGTCGTTCCAAGTAAGCTTGCCGTACTTTCTCAAAAAAACAGTCTTTTTCCTGCTCGAAACGATCCAGTGTTATATTTTTCGAAAGTCGTTGGCGCGCCACTTCAACTGGAAGATCAAACAGCAATGTCAAATCCGGCTGGAAATTTTCATGTACCCAACATTCCAGTTGTTCCAGCTTTGCCAAATTCACTCCCCTCCCTCCGCCTTGATAAGCAAAACTGGCATCGCTAAATCGGTCGGATACAACCCAGATTCCTCGTTGCAAAGCTGGTTTGATAACCTGCTCGATATGTTCAAAGCGAGCGGCGAACATTAACAGAGCCTCTGTTTCTGCATGCATGGGTTGATTTAGCAGAATATCACGCAGACACTCACCCAAGGGTGTGCCGCCCGGTTCACGCGTTACAAGCACCTCTTTGCCGCGTTTGCGCAAGGCATCGGCAAACCAGGCTAAATGGGTACTCTTGCCTGCCCCGTCTACCCCTTCAAAAGTAATAAACTTTGCTTTATTCAATTACTCCCCCAAAAAATCATTTTTCGTTGTGCGATGCGCATTTTCCAGACAGCAAGCTGGCCGAAATGATCAGCGCTGCACCGATAATTTCCCGCAGTCCCATTTTCTCATCCGCCAATAAATACGAGGATACGGCAGCAAACACCAGCTCGGATAGCAACAGAACAATAGCCTGATTGGCGGGTAGATAAGTCAATCCGTACTGAACAGCAAAACTAATGACGCATACCAACAATCCAATCAACCCTAGCAGCCACCACGCATCGGATGTAATACCTTGCCATTGTGCTATGGCATTACCCTGGTACAACAGCAGCACCGTGGTAAAGAGTATCGTGCCAAACCACACGCTGGCCACTTTGAAGTTCACACTGAGGTGCTGTGTACGACGCACAATGACATTCATCAAAGCAAAACTAATTCCCGCTGAAAGACCTATCCATTCCGCTTGATTTTGCGGCAGTGGCAAACCATGCTGTATATCCCATAGCATAACGAATGCACCACCTAATGACAGCGCGATAATGGCGTAACCGTAATAATTTAATTTTTCACCGAGCAGCCAGCGTGAAAAGATCACCGTCCACAATGGCGCAAGATAGAACAGTAGCAGCACGCGCATCACTTCGCCGTTCAACACCGCTAGCACATAGCCTAAATTGGTCCAGCCGGCACTCGCCATCAATACAATACTCAGCCATCCGGCAATTCGTAATTCGCGCCATATCGGCCCCAGGAACAGCAAGCCTAATATCATTGCCATACAATAACTGAGCAGCGTAGACAGTTCGCCGCCTATGCCCATGTTATGTAATGCGCGATAGGGGTACCACATCAGTCCCCACACTAGCGCACCACTCAACAGGCCCATCACCGACAAAATTTTTTGTTTTGATGCCACTCGCTACGCCTTTATAATTGTACCTATTCAGCTTAAGCAAAAAATTATGAATCCTGATCTTGATCGTCTACAGCCCTACCCGTTCCAGAAACTCGCCAATTTATTTAGCCCGGTTACACCCAATTCAATCTTTCGGCCTATCAGCCTGCACATCGGAGAACCCAAACATGCCACGCCGCGCTTCATTAGTGACGCACTAAGTGCCAATCTGGCGGGACTTTCGAATTATCCCACAACCGCGGGGAGTGACGCGCTTCGTGGCAGCATTGCCAGCTGGCTTGCGCAACGTTACGATCTTCCTGCGCTGGATGCAAAATCACAAGTCTTGCCGGTAAATGGTAGCCGTGAAGCGCTATTTGCTTTCGCCCAAGCGGTGATTAACCGTACGTGTGACACCCCTACCGTAGTTTGCCCTAATCCGTTTTATCAGATTTATGAAGGTGCAGCGCTATTGGCTGGTGCCACGCCCTATTTTCTCAACACCCTGCAGGAAGATAACTATGCGCTGAATTTTGATCAAGTGCCGCAAGAAGTTTGGCAGCGCACGCAACTGATATATGTATGCTCGCCTGGCAATCCGACCGGGCGTGTTATTACACTTGCAGAATGGAAAACACTATTCAATCTGGCCGACCGTTACGGCTTTATTATCGCTGCGGACGAATGTTATTCTGAAATCTATTTCGATACACCACCGCTCGGTGCGCTACAAGCAGCGCAACAACTGGGGCGCAGCGATTACCGTAATCTGGTGTCTTTTTTCAGCCTGTCCAAACGCTCTAACGTACCGGGTATGCGTTCCGGCTTTGTGGCGGGCAATGCAAAAATAATAGAGAAGTTTACGTTGTATCGCACTTACCACGGCTGCGCCATGAACCCCGCAGTGCAAGCCGCCAGCGCCGTCGCCTGGCAGGATGAAGAACATGTCGCCGAAAACCGCCATCTTTATGCGGAAAAGTTCTCACAGGTTGTCAGCATCCTGAAACCCGTATTGCCCGTAGCACTACCGGATGCCAGTTTCTACCTGTGGCTGCGCGTGCCCATCGCTGACACCCATTTCGCGCAATATCTGCATCGAGACTATAATGTCACAGTGTTGCCCGGCAGTTTTTTGGCGCGTGAGGCACATGGCGTAAATCCAGGCGAAAATTTTATCCGCATCGCCTTGGTAGCCGAGCTGAACGAAACCATGGAAGCCGCGCAACGTATCGCCGAATTTACCCGCAAACTTGACTAGGAAAATCATGGAACAACTGCAACAAATCATCGAACCCGCTTTTGAACGCCGTGCCGAAATTACACCACGCAACGTAGACGCAAAATTGAAAGAGGCGGTGGACACTGTTATCGGCCATCTCGACCACGGTACGCTGCGAGTGGCGGAAAAAATAGAGGGGCAGTGGGTAACCCATCAATGGCTGAAAAAAACAGTACTGTTGTCTTTCCGCATGGAAGACAATGCTTTTATCAAGGGGGGCTTTACCAATTATTATGACAAGGTACCGTCCAAGTTTGCCGACTATAACTCGCGCGATTTTCGCGAAGGCGGCTTCCGCATAGTACCGCCCGCTGCGGCGCGCAAGGGTTCATTTATAGCCAAGAACGTGGTCTTGATGCCGTCTTACGTCAACATTGGCGCTTATGTGGATGAAGGTACGATGGTGGATACCTGGGCGACGGTCGGCTCTTGCGCGCAAATTGGAAAAAACGTTCACTTAAGTGGCGGAGTTGGTATCGGCGGTGTATTGGAGCCGGTGCAGGCCAACCCGACCATTATCGAAGACAACTGCTTCATCGGTGCGCGCTCGGAAATTGTCGAAGGCGTGATTGTGGAAGAAGGTGCAGTCATTTCAATGGGCGTGTACATCGGACAAAGCACCAAGATTTTCGATCGCGAAACTGGCGAAGTGCACTATGGCCGCGTACCGGCTGGCTCGGTGGTCGTATCCGGCAACCTGCCCTCGAAAGATGGCAGCTATAGCCTCTATTGCGCCGTGATCGTAAAAAAGGTGGATGCAAAAACCCGGGCAAAAGTCGGTATTAATGAACTGCTCCGTGGAATTTAAAGCCTGATTTATTCCGGAGAAAGTCTATGATCATCACACCTTTTTTACAATTAGCTGCTGACAAACAGGCGTCTGATCTTTTTTTCTCCGCTGGCGCGCCAATCAATATCAAAATCAATGGCGTGGTTATGCCAATAAACACAGAGAAACTTGATAGCGAGACGATTGAACGCATCGCCTATGAAATAATGACACCCGAACAAATTACGGCCTTTGAATCCAGCATGGAAATGAATTTTTCCTATCGGGTCTTGGATGCCGGAAATTATCGGGTCAATATTTTCCGCCAACGAGGCAGCATTTCGATGGTCGTTCGTTATATTCGGTTCAGTATTCTTAATGTCGCAGAACTGAATCTGCCACCAATTTTAAACCAACTTATTATGGAAAAGCGTGGCCTTATATTGGTAGCGGGTGCGACTGGTTCGGGCAAATCCACCACGATGGCGGCCATGATTGAGCATCGCAATCATACTGCCTTCGGCCATATCCTGACCATTGAAGACCCTGTCGAATACCTGTTTCAACACAATAAATCCATTATTAATCAGCGTGAAATCGGCACCGACACGCTTTCCTATGGCAATGCCCTGGAAAATGCCATGCGTGAGACACCCGATGTACTCATGATTGGTGAAATACGGGATCGTGAAACGTTTAAACATGCATTGATTTTTGCCCAAAGCGGCCATCTGTGCCTGTCCACACTGCACGCCAATAATAGCTACCATACGCTGAACCGCATCGTAAATCTCTTCCCGCAAAATACACGCCGGGCTGTACTCGCCGATATGGCAATGAGCTTACGGGCAGTGATTTCACAACGTTTGGTACCCAACGTGCATGGCACGTTGATACCTGCTGTGGAAGTGTTACTCAATACAACACTTATCTCGGAGCTGATTAAAAATGATGAGCTCGACAAAATTCGTGATGCGATCGATCAAAGTGTATCGTCCGGTTCACAAACCTTTGAACAGGCCTTATATAAGCTATATAAAAATGGCGAGATTACCAAAGAAAATGCTTTGCGCAACGCCGATTCAGCCAGCAATCTATCCTCCTTGATTTCTTACTCCTAACCACCCCGCCCAATTACAGCCTGCTTTTGCACTATTACACTAATAAAAATATCTAAATAAAATAATGGATTTAGCAAGATGAAACTGTATGGCATTGTAAATTGTGACACTGTCAAAAAAGCCCGCACTTGGCTGGAGCAGCATAAAGCCGAATATCAATTTCACGATTTTAAAAAACAGGGTCTTGAACCGGAGCTGGCGCAGTGTTGGCTACAACAGATAGGCTGGGAAAATCTAATCAACCGCAAGGGTCTGACTTGGCGCGGTTTATCAGCAGAACAAAAACAAGTTATTCAGGATAATACTAGCGCATTAACGCTGCTACTGGAAAAAACCAGCGTCATTAAACGCCCGCTATTGGAACAGGATGGCAAACTACTGCATATCGGCTTCGACAAAACCAGCTACGAAAAAATTTTCAACTTCAAACCTTAAACCACATATGTCCCCCACTCTGGAACTTGCCAAACAACTGATCGCTTGCCGTTCACTCACACCATTGGATGAAGGCTGCCTGGCTCTCATCAGCGCGCGCCTTGAACCACTTGGATTCAAGCTGGAGATGTTACGCTATGACAATGTAGACAACCTGTGGGCACGGCGTGGCAACGATGGCCCCGTGGTATGTTTTGCCGGTCACACCGATGTTGTGCCGACTGGCCCATTGGACCAGTGGCATAGCGACCCATTCACGCCAACCCTACGCGATGGTATGTTATATGGGCGCGGCGCTGCCGATATGAAGGGTTCACTGGCTGCCTTCGTCACCTCCATCGAACAATTTGTGGCCGCACACCCAAACCATGCCGGCTCAATTGCTTTGTTGCTGACTTCCGATGAGGAAGGCATAGCCATCAATGGCACAGTTCGCGTGGTAGAAGCATTGCAAATGCGCGGTGAAAGCATGGATTACTGTATCGTGGGCGAACCCACCTCATCAGCCAAAATCGGCGACACCATCAAAAACGGACGACGCGGCTCGCTCTCAGGCAAACTTACCGTGAAAGGGGTGCAAGGCCACATCGCTTACCCGCACTTAGCCAAAAACCCCATCCACCTCGCCGCGCCAGCCATCACCGATTTAGCCGCAATGATATGGGATGATGGAAACGATTACTTTCCGACTACAACTTGGCAAATTTCCAACATACACAGCGGCACCGGAGCAACAAATGTTATTCCAGGTACAGTGGAAATCGAATTCAATTTTCGTTTTTCAACGGCAAGTACCGTGGACGAACTGAAAGCCAAAACCCACGCCATTCTCGATCAGCACGGGCTAAATTATGAGTTGATCTGGTCACTATCCGGCAAGCCCTATCTCACCCCGCGCGGCGATCTGGTAGATGCAGTGGGCGCTGCTATCAAGGCGGTAACAGGTATCGAAACCGAACTCTCTACCAGTGGCGGCACGTCGGATGGACGTTTTATAGCCGATCTTTGCCCACAAGTGATTGAGTTCGGTCCACTTAACGCAACGATACATAAACTCAATGAATGCGTATCCATAACCGACCTGGATGTATTATCCAAAATCTACTGCCGAACATTGGTTAATCTACTGGTCAATAAAGTATGAGTATGTTGCATCATTTTGACCAGACCGACGAACTTCAAACCGTGCGTGACTGGCTGCGCTTTACGGTAAGTGCATTCAACGAAGCAAAGCTCAGCTTCGGACATGGCTCGGCCAACGCATACGATGAAGCGGCCTATCTCATTCTGCATACCCTGCACCTGCCGCTGGACACGCTGGATCCTTTTCTTGATGCACGACTCATTGCTGACGAAAAAAAAGTGTTGCTCGAATTACTCAAACAGCGCATCGATGAACGAATTCCTGTCGCCTATTTGACGCATGAAGCTTGGTTAGGAGAATTCAGTTTTTATGTGGACGAGCGCGTCATCGTGCCACGCTCTTTTATCGCCGAACTGATACGGGAGCAATTTACACCCTGGATAGACGAGACGAAGACTGTGACTCACGTGTTGGATCTATGCACTGGCAGCAGTTGTCTTGCCATTTTGGCTACGCACGCTTTCCCTGATGCCATAGTGGATGCTGTTGATATTTCTCCAGCCGCATTGGAAGTTGCGCAACGCAATGTTTCTGACTATGGATTGGAAGACCGGATTAATCTTATCAAGTCAGACATATTCTCTAATCTGGCAGGCAAGCAATACGACGTCATCATCAGTAACCCACCTTATGTAGACGCACTATCCATGACCGCATTACCACCCGAATACCGGCATGAGCCGCAACTCGCATTGGGCAGTGGTGCAGATGGGCTAGATGCTACACGTAAAATCTTAAAACACGCAGCCAACCACCTAAATAAAAATGGATTACTGGTGGTCGAAATCGGCCACAACCGTCTCACACTCGAAACCGCATATCCCAATTTGCCGTTCACCTGGCTGGAAGTAGCTGCAGGGAACGAGTTTGTATTTATGTTACGGCGCGAGGATTTAATTTGATACTACACTTGTAACAGTATTAACACATAGCGTGGCTGAGATTTTTACACAAGATACTCAGGCGAGCACTTTGGGAATTGGGAATACCACATTTTCGCTAATACCATCCAATTCACGCACACTCTCTGCACCCAATTCCTGTAATCGTGCAATCACGTCTTGCACCAACACTTCCGGGGCGGAAGCGCCGGCTGAAATGCCAATATGCAATTTTCCTGACAGCCATTCTGCTTGCAATTCACCCGCATTATCAACCAAGTAGGCGGGAACGTTCATGTTGTGAGCCACTTCGCGCAAGCGGTTGGAATTAGAGCTGCTGGGCGACCCTACCACGATGACTACGTCGCATTGTTTGGCCAAATGCTTGACCGAATCCTGACGGTTCTGCGTTGCATAGCAAATATCATTCTTACTGGGGCCTATAATGCCCGGGAAACGTGCCTTGAGTACCGAGATAATGGCAGCGGTATCGTCCACGGACAAGGTGGTTTGAGTAACAAAGGCAACATTAGTTGGATCTCTCACGTCCAGAAGCTGCGCGTCTGCGGGTGATTCCACTAAATACATGCTTCCGTCGCCCTGCCCCATCGTGCCTTCCACTTCGGGATGCCCAGCGTGCCCTATCATAATAATTTCCTTGCCCCGCTCGCGCAGGCGCGCAACTTCGCTATGCACCTTGGTTACCAACGGGCAAGTTGCGTCGAATACCGTGAATCCGCGTATTTTTGCTTCGTTGCGTATCGCTTGCGATACACCATGTGCGCTAAAAATGAGGATACTGCCCGCTGGCACATCGGCTAAATCCTCAATAAACACTGCACCTTTTTTGCGCAAGTTGGCCACCACAAACTCGTTATGTACCACTTCGTGGCGCACATAAATTGGGGCACCATGCAGAGCCAACGCACGCTCGACCATTTCGATGGCGCGATCAACACCGGCACAAAAACCACGGGGGTTGGCGAGTAATAGTTCCATGCTATCTCTTCAGTAAATGATAAATGTTGCTAAAAAATCAGATTTATTACTTGCATATGTTAGACATATACAGCACTGCAAATTCTTTTAGCGTCTCACATCTAGTAAAGCTCTGAATTTTTAGAACTCCCTAATTTAATAGTCTCGCGAAAGCATAAATTCACCTTATGCTTTCTTTGTAAAACTTTCCCACAGTAATAAGCCTGCACCACAGGTAACTGCTGAATCTGCAATATTGAATGCCGGGAAGTGATAAGTACTCCAGTAAAAATCCAGAAAGTCCACCACATAACCGTAAACAGCACGGTCTATCAGGTTACCCAGTGCACCACCTAGTATCAATGCCAGCGCAAAACAAAACAGCTTTTCCTGCTTATATTTACGCAATAACCAAATTATCCATACCGAAGCAATCGCGGCGACGGCACTGAATAACCAACGTTGCCAGCCTCCCGCATTACTGAGAAAGCTGAATGCCGCGCCACTGTTATGCACAAGCACCAAGTTAAAAAAATTTGTCACCGCCATATTTTCGCCATAGACAAAAATCTGGCTTATCCATAGTTTGGTGATCTGGTCAAGGATGACTATTACTGTTGCCAAACTTAACCAGTGTTTCAACCCTGCTTCTTCCTCACCCAACTTTGTCATTCTTTTCCCATAGATAAATGGGAATGAGGTCTTTGCTTAAGCATACTTACGCACCTCGCCGTCACCGAATAAATTACTGACACAACGTCCACATAGAGTAGGATTTTGAGGATCGCTGCCTACATCAGCGCGGTAATGCCAGCAACGTTCGCACTTGATATTCACACTCGGCGTCACTTTAATACGCTCTTCTGCTTCAGATGTAACACGATACAGGTTAGCGCGCGATGTTATCAGCACAAACCGCAGGTCATCACCCAGATGGGCAAGTACATCAAAACTTTCACCCGCTGCATAAATTTCCACCTCGGCGGCCAGCGCTTGGCCAATCAGCCCGGCGGCACGCACCTCTTCGATGTGCTTATTGACTTTGGCACGCCAGCTCCAAATTGTCGTCCAGTTTCGCACTAAAATTTGATCGTCTGTGTTCGGTAAATCTGGTAAAGAAAACCATGTCTGCTGAAACACGCTTTCGCCCTGCCGGGCACTCAATATCTCCCATGCTTCTTCTGCAGTGAAGCTGAGTATCGGTGCCATTAATCTCACCAAGCTATGACTAATATAGTGCAGTGCATTTTGTGCTGAGCGTCGTGCGTGTGAATTTTGTGCCGTAGTGTAGAGACGGTCTTTAAGAATATCCAGATAAAATCCGCCCAGTTGCTCGGAACAAAAAGTTTGCAGTTTTTGTACAACCAGATGAAATTCATAGCGCGCATAATCACCAGTAACCTCTGCCTGTAATCGACTGACCAATGCCAAAGCGTAACGGTCAATCTCCAACCACTCCGCCACTGGCAAAGCATCCCGTTGCACATCGAAATCGGTCGTGTTTGCCAATAAAAAACGCAAGGTATTGCGGATGCGGCGGTAGCTTTCGACTACACGTTTAAGAATCTCATCAGAGATGGTCATTTCGCCGGAGTAATCAGTGGACGCAGCCCACAGGCGCAAAATGTCCGCACCCAGCGTATCAAAAATTTTCTGCGGGGCGATGACATTGCCCTTGGATTTACTCATTTTATGCCCATGACCATCCACCACAAAACCATGAGTGAGCAGTGCGTTATATGGCGCACGATCATTCATGGCGCATGAGGTAAGCAGCGAAGACTGGAACCAGCCACGATGCTGGTCCGATCCTTCCAGATATAAATCTGCCGGGAATGACAAATCTGTGCGTCGATGCAACACTGGCGCATGGGTAGTGCCGGAATCAAACCACACATCCAATGTGTCGGAAAGTTTGCGGTATTGCGTCGATTCTTCGCCCAGCAATTCTTTGGCATCCAATGAAAACCACGCTTCGATACCCTGCTGCTCGACACGCTGCGCGACCAGTTCGATCAATTCAGGTGTGCGCGGGTGTAGTCGCATGGTTATATTGTGAACAAAAAATGGCATCGGCACCCCCCAATTACGCTGGCGCGACACGCACCAGTCCGGGCGATTTGCAATCATGGCTTTTAATCGTGCCTTACCCCATGCCGGGTAAAACTGTGTGGCTTCAACAGCGCTGTTGGCAAGGTCGCGCAAGTTTATCCCTTCTTTCGTTTGCGAAAGAAACTGCAAAGAGTTCACAAATTGTTCCATGCCGATAAACCACTGTGGCGTGGAACGAAAAATAATCGGCGTCTTGTGTCGCCAGCAGTGTGGATAGCTATGCTGTATTTTTTCCAGGTGCAGCAAATGCCCGCTGGCCTGCAGTGTGGCAACCACCACGTCATTCGCTTTCCATACGAATAGACCGCCAACTACCGGTGTGCCGGCAAGAAACTTTCCATCGTCGCCCACCGGGCTGTCATCTGGTAATCCGTATTTCTGACCAACAAAATAGTCGTCCAAGCCATGCGCCGGCGCAGTATGCACCAAGCCTGTACCAGCCTCTAGGGTTACATGGTCACCACAAATAATATTGACCTCGCGCTTATCAAAAGGGTGTTGTAATTGCATGCCTTCCAGCGCAACGCCTTTGCAAGTGGCGAGCGTTTCCCCTTTCAATTCATAACGATCCAGGCATGCTTGTTTCAGATCAGCAGCCAATATCAGTAATCCGCGCGACGTTCTAACCAGCACATAGTCAAAATCAGGATGTACGCTTACTGCCTGATTAGCGGGTAACGTCCATGGCGTGGTAGTCCAAATGACTGCATAAGCTTTTTCATCACTCGACAAAGGCACGCCAAAGGCCTTAGCCAATGAATCGATACTTTTGACTTCAAACCCTACATCAATCGCGGACGAAGTTTTATCCTCGTGCTCGACCTCTGCTTCGGCCAATGCGGACTGACAATCCAGACACCAGTTCACAGGCTTGCGTCCCTGGTAAAGATAGCCGCGCTCGAATATTTTCCCCAAGGCACGGATGATATCTGCCTCAGTTTGATAGTTCATGGTGAGGTAGGGATTATCCCAATCACCCAGCACACCCAGACGAATAAAATCCTTTTTCTGTCTCTCGATTTGTTCGGCGGCGTATTCGCGGCACAACTCGCGAAAGCGAGCGGGCGGTATCTCCTTGCCATACTTTTTTTCCACCTGCAATTCAATTGGCAGACCGTGACAATCCCAGCCGGGCACATACGGCGCATCGAAGCCGGATAATGTCTTGCTTTTGATAATAATATCTTTAAGCACCTTGTTAACCGCATGGCCAATATGAATATCACCATTTGCGTACGGCGGGCCGTCATGCAAAATAAACTTCGGACGTCCCAAACTGGTGGCACGTATTTTTTCATAGCGTCGCTGTGCTTGCCATTGAGCGAGCATCTGCGGCTCACGCTTGGCCAAATCGCCGCGCATAGGGAAAGGCGTGTCGGGTAGATTAAGAGTTTTTTTATAATCAATCATGTTGTATAAACCATTGCTTTGCATTACGCACATCAAGCTCGATTTGTTGGGTCAAACTGTGCAGGTCAAAGTACTTCACTTCATCGCGCAGCTTGTGCAGGAAATCCACGCGGAGATGTTTGTTATAAATTTTGCCCGAAAAATCGAAAAGATGCACTTCCAGTACTGGCTTGCCGTTTTGTTTCACTGTGGGACGCACACCCAAACTCGCTACGCCTTGCATGAGTGGCAGATCATCCCCTTGCACCCGTACTACAAAAATACCGGTAAGCGGCGGCCGATTGTGCTTTAACTGGATATTGGCGGTCGGAAAACCCAGCTGCTTGCCTAAACCATCACCATGAACCACACGCCCACTGATGCTATAAGGGCGCCCCAAATACCGCTGTGCCGCTTGCAGATCGCCTTCAACCAGCACAGCGCGCACCGCCGTACTGGATATTCGTACGCCATTGTGCGATACACTGTGCATATTCTCTACCTTAAAACCTTGCTGGCTCCCGATCTTCTCCATCAACGCAAAATCGCCAGTGCGGCGGCTACCGAAACGAAAATCATCGCCAATCAGCACAAACTTCGCCGCTAACTTATCAGATAACGCATGAACAAAATCCACTGCACTCATCTGTGAAAAACTACTGTTAAAGCGACATACGTATATCCGATCCACATCAAGTGTCGCGAAAAGTTCAAGCTTCTCGCGCATACTGGTTAGTCGTGCAGGCGCTTCCAGCGGTGTAAAAAATTCACGCGGATGCGGCTCAAATACCAGTACTGCTGTCGGAAGACCGAGCAGCTGCGCTGTTATCTTTAATTGCTTGAGTAATGCCTGATGACCAAGGTGTACTCCATCAAAATTGCCGATAGTTAGTGCAACTGGCTTTTTGTCTGTTGAGTTAAGTCCGCGAAAAATCAACATTCGGGCTGGATCGCCGATAAAAAAAGAGTGCGATTATACCGTGAGCGCAAAGGATGGGAGCGAAGCATTAGGAAATATTGCCTTGATGCCCGCTTATTTAATCTGCCTTGCAAACCAATAGATCCAGAATAACTCCATATGCTGCTTACTACTTAAGACCATAACAGTAGGCAACAAAAATTATCGTTTGCTGAGTGCGGCTTTACTTGCTCGTTGCCAATATTGTTTGGCTCTTTGCATCATTCAGTAGGAATTGATTAAATGCATTCGCAGCAGTGGAAAGACGTTTATTCTTACGATGCACAACATGCCAGTGACGCATAATAGGAAAATGATCCACATCTAATACTTGCAGACGCTTGATTTCCAGTTCCAGTTCGATGCAATGCATAGAGATGATGCCTAATCCCATGCCGGCCTGCACTGATTGTTTGATTGCTTCATTCGTGTCCATTTCCATATGGGTCGGCAATTTCAAGTGATGGCTGGCGAAATATCGCTCTGCCACACCGCGCGTACCAGAACCTTGCTCGCGCAGCAAAAAGGTTTCTTGTGCCAATTGCTTGGGTTTGATGTTACGTATTTTGGTCAAAGGGTGATTGAGCGCAGCGATAACAACCAGCGGGTTCTCCATAAATGGTTGCGATAGTGTGTCCGTACCTTCCGGTGGCTGACCCATGATCGCAAGATCAGCGCTATTATCGGCGAGCAATTTTATTACCGAATCTCGGTTGGCGACATTGAGACTTACTTTTATCTTGGGGTATTGCTGAATAAATTTTGCCAATAGTTGGGCTACGAAATAACTGGCAGTGCTGACGGCATAGATATTTAAACGACCATACTCCAGCCCTTTCAACTCGCTCAGCATAGCATCCATTTCCTCTAGCTGCTGCGCAATACTGCGAGTGTAGTACAACATTTCCTGTCCGGCTTCAGTCAGGTGCATTTGCTTACCTACTTGGTCAAACAAGGATAAGCCGACACTCTGTTCAAGCTGCTTGATTTGCATGGAGACTGCAGGCTGGCTTAAATACAATTCTTTGGCCGCACGGGAATGGCTTAAATGCCGTGCTACAGCATCGAAAATTCTAAGCTGACGAATGGTTAAATGTAGCATCGTTTTATTATAAGCAATACCTATAGTCGGTATCAATACAATTGATTTTTATATATGAACAATATTAGGTACTGTACACCCCACGCGCTGAAACAAATACCCATTAATCCTAATGAGTATTGCCCGCCAGCTTACACAGGAGGGCGCGGTGCGGTTTTTTCAATAATTTGGAGATAACCATGGCATCTGAAACGATGAAAGAAGGTAAGGAACGCTATAAATCTGGCGTTATACCCTACAAAAAAATGGGCTATTGGGAGCCTGATTACAAGATCAAAGATACAGATATGCTCGCAATGTTCCGTATGACACCACAGCCAGGTATGGATCCAGAGGAAGTTGCCGCTGCGGTGGCAGGCGAATCTTCCACTGCCACATGGACGGTGGTATGGACTGATCGTTTGACCGCGTGTGAAATGTATCGCGCCAAGTGTTACCGTTGTGACCTAGTCCCTAACACAGGCGAAGGCACCAAAACAGAAGCCCAGTACTTTATTTACATCGCTTATGAATTGGATTTGTTCGAAGGCGGTTCCATTGCCAACCTGACTGCTTCCATTATCGGTAACGTGTTTGGTATGAAAGCAGTGAAGGCGTTACGCCTCGAAGATATGCGTATCCCGGTTGCTTATCTCAAAACATTCCAAGGTCCCGCCACTGGTGTCATCGTCGAGCGTGAACGTTTGGACAAATTTGGTCGTCCACTGCTGGGCGCAACGACCAAACCTAAGCTCGGTCTTTCCGGCCGTAACTATGGACGCGTAGTGTATGAAGCCCTAAAAGGCGGCCTGGATTTCGTGAAAGATGACGAGAATATTAATTCACAGCCCTTTATGCACTGGCGTGACCGTTTCTTGTATTGCATGGAGGCTGTAAATAAAGCTGCTGCTGCAACCGGTGAAGTCAAGGGTCACTATCTCAATGTTACCGCTGGCACGATGGAAGAAATGTATGCACGTGCTGAGTTTGCCAAGTCGTTAGGTTCGGTCATCATCATGATTGACCTCGTTATCGGCTACACCGCTATTCAGTCAATGGCGATTTGGGCACGTAAGAACGACATGATTTTGCACTTGCACCGTGCGGGTAATTCGGCCTACTCACGTCAAAAAAATCACGGTATGAGTTTCCGCGTTATTTGCAAGTGGATGCGTATGGCGGGTGTGGATCACATCCACGCTGGTACGGTCGTGGGCAAGCTGGAAGGGGATCCGCTCATGATCAGGGGCTATTACGACACGCTGCTCGATACACACACACCTATGAATTTGGAAAAAGGTCTGTTCTTCGAACAGAACTGGGCTTCACTCAATAAGTGTATGCCAGTTGCGTCCGGTGGTATCCATGCCGGTCAGATGCACCAATTGTTAACCTATCTCGGCGACGATGTAGTTCTACAATTCGGTGGCGGTACTATCGGCCATCCACAAGGAATTCAGGCAGGTGCGGTAGCAAATCGCGTGGCACTGGAAGCCATGGTGCTGGCACGCAATGAAGGTCGCGACATCTGGAACGAAGGTCCGCAGATCCTGCAAGATGCAGCTAAATGGTGCGCTCCGCTTAAAGCCGGGCTGGATACGTGGAAGGATGTGAGCTTTAACTACGAGTCCACCGACACCCCTGACTTTGTTCCTTCTGCCACAACCAGCGTTTAATTAATATCAAGGAGAATCAATCATGATGACCAATCCTGGAAGTCAGATCACGCAAGGGCAGTTTTCTTTTCTGCCTCCGCTGACTGATGTACAAATCACAGCACAGATTAAATATGCGCTGAAATCCGGCTGGTCGCTAGCCGTCGAATACACCGACGACCCGCACCCGCGTAATACCTACTGGGAAATGTTCGGCAACCCGATGTTCGACCTTAAAGATCCTGCAGGAATCTTGATGGAGATCAACAATTGCCGTAAGACTTTCCCGAATCACTACATCCGTGTGATGGCTTTTAGTTCAGCATATGGAATAGAAAGCCCAACCATGTCCTACATCGTAAACCGTCCTAAAAATGAGCCTGGTTTCGGGCTGGTGCGAGAGGAAGCGGAAGGTCGTAGCATACGCTACACCGTCCATTCCTACGCAACCGAAAAATCGGAAGGCGAACGGTACTAAGTAATTCGGGTACGGTATATGCCGTACCCGTTTTTTAACCGGCTGTTGAAATGCTCCGTAAATAACCTTCCTCGAATTGACAATTTCAAAGCATTCATTTCTTTAAAAATTGTTGCTCAAATTTGAAGACAGGCTTTTTTAAAAACACGCAGAAGGTAATGCGGGAAATTTCAACAGCCGATTGATTTAACAGGATAAAAAAATGGACGACTCCTCAAAAAACCTCATTCTTCCCGACGACACTCCGATTGACTTGGATGCTGAATTTCGTGACTCTAATATCCAAGAAGTGCTGGCCAAGCTTGATCGCGAATTGATTGGTTTGCTGCCGGTCAAAACACGTATTCGCGAAACCGCAGCACTCTTGTTGGTAGATCGCGTTCGCAAAAAGCTTAACTTGTCGGCGCTTTCTCCAACGCTGCATATGAGTTTTACAGGCAATCCCGGCACCGGAAAAACCACAGTCGCACTACGCATGGCTGAAATATTACATCGCCTCGGTTATGTGCGTGAAGGCCATCTGATATCAGTCACACGCGATGACCTGGTCGGTCAATACATCGGACACACTGCACCAAAAACAAAAGAAATAATTAAAAAAGCGATGGGCGGTGTGTTATTCATAGATGAAGCTTATTACCTATACAAGCCTGAAAACGAGCGGGACTATGGTGCTGAATCTATCGAAATTCTATTGCAGGTAATGGAAAACAATCGTGACGATCTGGTTGTGATATTGGCCGGTTACAAAGACCGGATGGATAAATTTTTCCACAGTAATCCCGGCATGCGTTCACGCATTGCGCATCACATCGACTTCCCTGATTACTCAGCCGAAGAATTGCTTATCATCGCAAAACTAATGCTGGCAGCACAAAATTACCGTTTCAGCCCAGAAGCGGAAAAAGCATTCGCAGAATATATCCCGCTACGGATGAAGTTGGAACATTTCGCCAATGCCCGCTCCATCCGTAACGCACTGGACCGTGCACGTATGCGCCAAGCTAACCGTCTGTTCGCTGGCGCCAAGAAAAACCTCACTAAACTTGATTTAATGACCATTGAAGCCGACGAAATCTTTGCCAGTCGCGTGTTTCGGGATGGGCAAGTTGATCTGGACGGAGATGAATTGGCGGCCTGATGCAACTGTTAGTGGTGTTATAGAGTCGACCATCAAATAGTTTCCTGATTAGTTACATACCTCAGCCGCGCGTATAGTAATTTCAGGGCATGGGGT
>NZ_CAKMAA020000015.1 GCF_924101635.2 Candidatus Nitrotoga sp. HW29
CTCTTGTCGGGTAGGAACAGCGCATTACTGCGCCGCTCCCCCCTAAGAACCGGACTTGCGAGTTTCCCCGCATCCGGCTCAAGCCTCTTCAAAGCCCTGTTTGACCAGAGCCGGTAACTAACTTCTTTTCTCGGCTGTGAACCTGCCTATGGCAATTCGGATGTAGCAACTCAAGATTGGTCATCTTGTCTTCTCCGCCTTGAGCTTTTGGAAGGATGTGGTGAAGATTCCACCCCGTTTCCTTCGTTATTTTCTCTCCGCATTTCGGACATAACCCATCCTGTGCATACCACAGGAACAGCAACCTGTTCTTCCCTCTGAAACTTTCCTTCATTGTCAGACCAAGTCTTTCTTCGAAGTACGTCTCAAACTCTGGGTCGTAAGGATTCGCTGCGCCTTTGATTTTGACGTGGCGTTTAATCGACGTGTCGCTGGCTAACACCAACTTCACAACCTTTTTTTCACCTTTATCATCCTCTACCTTTGTGCCGAACACCCCATTCCTCAAACCATCACGCATGAAGTATTTCGACTTCACCCATGCGACTGATTTATTCGGATGCCTTCTGCAAGCCCACTGCCAAAGCTGTTTCCAAATAACGTTGTATACCTTGGAAAAGGTCTCCTTCGCTACTTGGTTCTGATGGTAGTTTGCCCAACCCCTGATAATCGGGTTGAGTTTTCTCACCAGATTTTCTTGCTTCATCGTCTTGGACTCTTTGATTATTCCCCGGACTTTCCGCAAGAACGTTTGCACGTTCTTTTTCGCAGGTTTGATGAGTAACTTTCCATCGTATTTGCGCACGTTCCATCCGAGAAAATCAAAGCCTTCTTCAATATGCACGATTTTGGTTTTCTCTTCCGACAGCGTTAATCCTCTGCCTTTCAAAAATTCCACTATCAATTCCCTCGCTTCTTCCAGCACTTCTTTCGTTGTGCCAGTTATTACGAAGTCATCCGCATACCGAATCAGGTTGACCTTGTTTTTACGGGATTTATGACTGCCTTTGACGCCGTAACGTTCTGTCAGCAGAATTTCCATTCCATCCAAAGCCATGTTCGCTAACGTCGGCGATATAATCCCGCCTTGCGGTGTCCCTGCTTCCGTCGCAAACCACTGTCCATTCCATTTGAAACCAGATTTCAACCACTTCTTTAGTATCACTTTGTCCATAGGGACATTGTTCAACAGCCAATCGTGATTGATGTTGTCGAAGCAACCGGTTATGTCTGCGTCCATGACCCATTCCGCAAAGTGTTTTCTCGACAGAGCCTTGAAACATTGCTCTGCCGCATCTCTGCTTGCTCTCATGGGTCGGAACCCATAAGAATTCGGGTCTGCTTTGGTTTCCGAGACTGGTTCCAAGGCTTGCAGGTGTAACGCTTGCATCGCCCTGTCTTTCATCGTCGGTATCCCTAGCGGACGCATCTTGCCGTTTGCTTTGGGTATAAATACCCTTCTCAAAGGTTGGGGCTGGTAGCCCCTTCTCTTGAGCGACATAACAGCCTCAGCTTTCAACTCCGGGGTATCCCATACAACCTTGTCCACACCCGGCGTTTTTTTGCCTTGATTTTCCGTAACTCGTTTAACAGCTATTGCTCTGCCGCTAAACGAGTGGGTCAGCAGCCACTGCAAGGCTTTCACCTTGCTATATCTGCCTTCCCTAGTTGCCTTTGCAATACGCATTTGCAGCCTCTTTACCGTTTGGTGAATTTTTGCCCAGTCGAGACTGTGCCAATCCACTTCACAGCCAGAGGCCGCACCAACTACAATTTCCGCAGTCGTCATTTGCTTTTCCTCCGTTGTTGAAGTTCTACATACTCTCTTGCAAAGAGAGACCAATCAGAAGTCTGCTTCCTTTCGGACAGGATAATGTTGGCTTGCGCCTCAATCCCTATCCATCCCCTTACAGGACAGCGTTCGCTTTTTCTGACATCCTCTACCCGCGCATCCATCGGCTTCCCTTGCGGTCGGCTTGCCCTATGTGGGCGGATATACGGGCTTACCGTGTTCCATGCAAATAACACTGGAAGGTTAGGTGGTGGCTATTTTCCGGTGAGGCTTTGTTTCCGCTTGATTAACTCGAAAAATCAAGACCGCTCACTTACCATTTTTGGTTACTGCCTGTTAGCATTTTTGGCAGCTTCTGATTCACGGAATTTATCACCACTTCACATATATTCACCTTACTTCCAAGCCTAGTTCCCCACCACGTAATGCTCGCAGTTCCGTTTCCGCCTCGCAGCTTCGACTTCATCCTTTCGGAGTGGGCTACATTGTCAGAGGGGCTTCAGACCCAGCCGTTACCAGCCACGCCTGCCCTCCTAGACTACTGTCGGGAAAACGACAGGTTTATTTAGCGTTTATCACCAAATAAACAATTATTTACACGACATCACGTCGCACTCGAGTGCATCAGGCAGTGAGCCATTTCATGGAAAAGCGTCTTCCACGGCATCAGCGCTACGGGAGACACGGAAAGCTGTTTCTTGTTGGGAATGGAATACCCTTGCGTGTTTCCATCCAGCAACTCAAAACGTTGTTCCGTGATTCCCAGACCGGACAAGGCTTGCACCTTGCTCCACTCTGGAATCGTCACCTCGTTGGCGTAGTCCGCTCCCTCTGTTTGATCCAAAGAAAACCAGATATTTTTCAGCACAAACATCGTGCGTCCCGAACTTCTGACTTTCTTGGTGTTGTCATTGGATCCAGCACCGTTTTCAACCTCATCATTGGACTTGGTTTTGACGGTCACAGGCATGACCAATGCAATTGCCTTCTCGCCTTTCTTCACGCATCGCCCCAATTGTTTCCATTTATTGAAGGAAGCGATCGGAGACAGTGGCAGTCCCTTGACGGTTAATTGCATAGCGGCGAGGATGGCATTGCCAAGGCTGTAATCGTGAAATACCGAGTACGCCTCAGAAACCTTTCCTGGGCAGGAAAGGGCATCCGAAAACAATTTGCCCCAGTTGGCGCGATTTGATTTTTCTTGCATGGTGTTCTCCT
>NZ_CAKMAA020000016.1 GCF_924101635.2 Candidatus Nitrotoga sp. HW29
TTTCTTAGGGGGCGGGTAAGGGAAAATATATGAGCCTTTTTCAGCAGCCTGCTAGGGGTGACGCTGTTTGAAAAAATCGTTACATCGTTTGTGCCTATTTGGTTTGTCGTCTTTCCACCTCTGTTTGCTAATGGTGCCGTTAGAACCTTTGGTATTGCTAATGCTATTTTCGCATTGGTACTTTTTTTTGTGATGGTTGACTTTGGCGGGTACCAGAGTGCGCTTTTTTATAAAGTGATTGAGGGTAGGATTGAACTGTCATTTCGTGAAGTTGGGTTGGATTACCCACCTAAATCTAAACTGGTAACTTTTGTTGTATTTGGTTTTTTTTACGTTATTGTCGCGGGTCTTATTTTGAAGTTTTAACCTTGCCGTGCTGTTATTTTCAGCTGCTATAGTTATAGATGGGGTAGCGCGGTTGGGGTGAATGAAATGAAGCCCAACAATACAAAGGAATAAATATATGCGCCACTGACGTGCCAATGCAACGGGCGACGCATATTTCTTCACTGTGACATCCCCCTCACCCCCGCAATCAAGGCCCTGGCCGCCAGCCTGAACAACAACCCCGCGCAGATCTACAACTAGGTCAGAAACACCATCGAAACCCTCCCCACCTACGGCTCCATCCAAGGTGCGGATATGACCCTGCAAACCAAGAAGGGTAACAGCTTCGACACCGCCAGCCTCCTCATCGGCCTCCTGCGCGCAGCAAACATCCCCGCCCGCTACGTCTACGGCACCATCCAGGTACCTGCTGACCGTGCCATGAACTGGGTAGGCGGCGTCACCAAACCCGAAGCTGCCAAACAACTCATGGGGCAGGGCGGCATCCCCAACATCGGCCTGACATCCGGCGGCCAAATCAAATTCATCAAACTCGAACACGTCTGGGTCGAAGCATTCGTGGACTACGTCCCCAGTCGAGGCGCCGTCAACAACAAGCCCAACACCTGGGTGCCCATGGATGCCAGCTACAAGCAATACACCTATACCCAAGGCATGGACATCAAAGGCCAAGTCCCGCTGGATGCCCAAGCCCTCATCATCCAGGCCCAGACCGGTGCCACCGTCGACTCCGCAGGCTGGGTACAAAACATCAACGGTGCCGCCATACAAACTGCACTCACCACCTACCAGTGTAGTGGTCTAATTTACACGGACACCTCGATAGGTAGAAAATCCACCATCAGAGGAGTACTAAATGACAAAGCAACGAAAAAAATACGACACCAGCTTCAAACTGGATGTAATGGTCAAGTAATAACGGACACATCGATAGGTTGTTTTGCTGCGAACTGT
>NZ_CAKMAA020000017.1 GCF_924101635.2 Candidatus Nitrotoga sp. HW29
CTCTAGCTGAATAATAATCCTATCGAGGTGTACGTTTCTATTAGACCACTACATTTGTCAGGTGCGAGCTTGCGCCAGTTGTGTCGATGCAGCAATTTATATACTGATATCTCCCGTCCCAGCGCCATTTCGAGTTGAGGCTTGATCTGGCTGACCGCCAAAACGCCGCCGATACTGGCGGACTCCAGAAATGGTTTGAGTAATTCGGCTTCGCGCTCAGGGGGGAAGTGCTCCCTATGTCGCCCTCCGCGCACTGACTTGCCTTTATCGCCTACCGCTCCGCCAGCAATGAACTGTTTCGGTCAGTAGATATTGCTGTGGTAGATTAAGGAGAAAAACTGCCGGTTTGATCAATCCGAATTGCCGGCTCCATCGCTCCGATATCAAGTTTGGTTTGAATCCGGTAAGCGATTGGGCCTGGGGTATTCTGTAGCAGTCCACCCACGAATCGGATGCCCTCGATCAGGCCGATCGTTGCAATGACCTTGAATTCTGCCTCGCCATATGCTGGCACTTCAGGTAGCGCACTGGTTGCACCTGCCACGACCTCGGAATCATTTAAAAATACTTTGTAGCTCATGCCACGAAGGTTTAGTTTGGTTGCATTGGGGTTCACTACGCGCATACCGATCTCAAACTGTGGTATGAGGCTCTCAGATGTCAGTGGCTTAAAAGAAGTGACACCGACTGACGGTGCCTCAAAATTCGGGCGTAGTGACGTGCAACCTGTGCCAAGACAAACCAAGAGACAGAAGAGAATCAGGAGGAAGGCAGAATTCTTGCTGTGGAGACGTGTCAGCGTTTTTGTATAAAGTTGTTTCATACTATTCACCATAAGGATAGATGGATCAACTGCACAAGCTAAAGTAGCTGCGGTCACTGTAAATCAAACAATACCATATTCATCTACAAATTTTTGATGAAATATGTATTACACATGCTTCACCATGTGGATAGTTAGAAACTGATGGACTTGTTAAATTCAAGTCAAGCTGAGATGGTTTAGAGGCATATTAAAAGAATAAACTCCGCCTAGGCTGCTAACATGTGCGCCATGAGCACACCAAATCCAATCAAATTACAACAATGGCTGCTGTATTGTCGCCCCGGCTTTGAACGAGATTGCCTGCAGGAAACACAGGCATCACCGCTTGAGGCTAGCGCCAACAGCGGTTTTCTCATCCTCCAGGGCAAACCGCGCCTGCATTATGAGCAGCTTACCTTTACCCGCCAGTTGATCACCTTGCTAGCCGAAGTGAGTGAACTGCCCGATCGTGATCGCCTTACTCCTTTGCTTGCAGCCATACCCGATACACCCGTGCAATTCAGTGCATTATGGCTGGAAACGCCTGACACCAACGATGGCAAAGCCCTGTCCGGTTTTATCAAGCGCTTTCAACCTCTGCTGGAAGATAAGCTGTGCGCCAGCGGGCGCATGGCTGAAGATCCCAGTTTGCCCCGCCTGCATATCTTTTTCCCTGATAAGAATCGGGCACTGATTGGTACAAGTGATCCGCGCAACAGTAGCAGCGCAGCTATGGGTATCCTGCGCATGAAGATGCCTTATGAAGCGCCCAGCCGTTCTGTACTCAAGCTGGCCGAAGCTTTTGAGGTGTTTTTATCGGAAGACGAAAAAATACAATGGATCAGGCCAGGCATGCGCGCGGTAGATCTGGGTGCAGCTCCCGGTGGCTGGACTTGGCACCTTGTCAGTTTGGGTATGCAGGTGGAGGCAGTTGATAATGGGCCGCTCAAAGGCATAGTAGCCGATCATCCATCGGTTAAACATCTGCGTCTGGATGGTTTCCGCTACCGTCCCAAGCACGCGGTAGACTGGCTGGTATGCGACATGATAGAGCAACCGGGACGAGTGGCCGCGCTGGTCGCAGACTGGATCATTAGTGGCTCAGCCAGCCGTGCCTTTTTCAACCTTAAGCTGCCGATGAAAAAACGCGTGGCAGCCTTGGACGAAGCGCTCGCCAGCATCCGCGAGGTCATGGATAAAAAAGGCTTCAAATATCGCTTGAAAGCGAAGCAGCTATACCATGACCGTGAAGAAGTGACTGTGTTTCTGTCCAGAATTAAACGCTAAGAAGGGTTTTATAAAAAACCTGTTTTAGGAACAGTATTAAAACGATGCAAAGTTCTGTCTTATTTTATTAAGTCAGCAATAAACTTTGAAAGCGACTGAATTTCAGCATCATTTGCGCCCAAGCCTTTTGCCGGCATTTCACCATATTCCCAACCAAATGCACCACCCGTAGTAATACTAGTCGCAATTTTATTTGCTGCGTCTTTATCACCTTTGTATTTTTCGGAAATTTCCATAAAAGACGGTGCAACGCTACTTTTATCAATGGCGTGACAGGTACCACATTTAGCCTTGCCTTCTGCAGGCATATCTATTGCCAGTGCGTGGCCTGAAGCCATCAAGCCTGCAACCATAGCCATGCTTACGATAATAGAATTCATTTTTTCTCCGTTCAAAAAATTAGTTGAAATCACACATGGGGCATTTTATACAAATCTACCTTAGCATATATACTTTCATTGAGACATCATCTAAACAGAACTAATTCACTGAAGTAAACCTCGGTTCTGTCGAGGGACTCATTAAGGTTTGATCTATACGACGGATGGAGTGAATCTTCGAGTTTTGATCAATAGACACGGGGATTCACTAATGAAAGAGTGCTCCATGTCAAAAAACGCCGAATTCATTTATTCATGACTTGCCGATATTCAACCTCAGCATCAGCGTCATCGGATGCAACGGCGACGACTGAAAACCGTAGTGTTCGTAGAACTCCTTGGCACGGTCATGAAGCGCATGTACCAGCAAAGCTCGGACACCAGTGTTTTGAGAAACCACAACAGCCCGGTTGACGGCGTCTTGTAGTAGTGAGGCGCCAAGCTTAATGCCTTGGGCGTGGTGGTCAACCGCGAGCCGAGCCAGCACCATCACCGGAACGGGATCGGGCATGTTCCGGCGCACAGAACTGGTTGCCATCTGGTGCGAGACAGCGCCCGCAGCCATGGCATAGTAGCCGTAAACACGACTATCCTGATCCGCCACTACAAACGTGCGGCTGGCTCCGCTCACTTGGTTGACCATTGCGCGGCGCTTGAGCCACTCGTCGAGAACGCCCTCGCCGCACTCAAATCGATCCAGAATGTGGGTGGTCGCGAGTGGCTGAGGTGCGTTAAGTTGCAAACTCATGCTTTGACGGTGGCCCAAGGAGCTGTCACGGCCATGAGGTGCTCAACCCCTGGATTTGGGCTGGGCGGGGCGTCGAGCATTGCCGTGAACTGCTGGAACTTGTCGGTATTCAAGCTGAAAAAAACCTGGTCAAGGATTACCGCCTGCGCGGCTGAGCAGGCAGCCTCGAGCATGAAGTCCGAACGGTTCTTGCCTAGCAGAGTTGCAGCGTGATCAATTAAATCCCGTTGCTCGGGCAATGCCCGTAAGTTGATAGCGGCGTCGCGCATGGAATTCTCCTTTTGATACATATACAATAGATATACGAAGTATGGTCATCTGTGTATCTATTGTCAATACGTTGAGTGCCATAATCCCGGATTTGATGTTCCCCAATACCGCCGCCGATAGATGCCGGCCCACGCTTAGTTCGGCAGCTGGTATGAATATGTCCATCTTTCTTTTGCAAGCTGCCGCGAGAAACGACCTTGATGAGCGAACAGCGCAACAGACAGTCGGCATCGCTCGTGGAAAGCGCCATATCGCATGCAAGTGTTCTGGTAACACCCACCATCGCCAGAATAGCAAACGGATGCGGCCTTTCACCGTTTTTATGACGGTATGCAAATTATCAATATGCCGCACCAAGACATCGGAGCGCAGTTTGGCTGGATTAACAAGGAAGAAATATATGCTCCCGCTGCATAGGCACGTTGGTACCGCAAGTGTTCATTTACAGCCTGTGATGTTGGGCTTTCAGTCTAACCTTACTCGTTAGACCTCAATAGATTTGCTCGCTTGGTGCACCAAGAATCTTGATAGATATATTGGTTAGTCTGTCGAGGCATCGTGTGGCAAATGCGCTTATTGCATCAGCTTTTATGGGTTCGTTGAGTTCCTTGCCAGCAGCGGAAGCGCGTAGACCATCCGACCGAGTGGTGGAATTATAGCCTGCAGTTTTAGGGTCGCTATGCACCAATTTGTGGAGTAATTCCAGTGCCGCTTTCCACTCTTCATCACATGATGATGGCATTATAAGATCGAGAAGCTCGTCGAAGTTCGGTTGTGATTTGCGTGGCCAGCCATTGTGCCAAAAAGTGACGGCGTCCGGATTTTTATGAAGGTAATAGATCATCCCTGTGCGCTCAACAAGGGGGCGCATAAGAATTCCCGCAGAAAATAGATATCCCTGTCTTATTAACTCTCGCATGCTCAGTGCGATGCTCACGCCTTGCGGAATTATCTCGGCAGCAGCGATTTGTAGTGGTGACAGGTCGGTTGCATATGTTCGCGCGCCGAGCTGTCGATGAATTGCCATTGATTTGACAATAGTGTCATCAAATAGCTTGAGCAGTGGACTTCCGAGATACGGCTCGTTATCTGGCAAGAATACGGGGCTTGATGGTTTAGGCATATTCTGATGTGGTACGCCCGTAGCGGTTCGAACGCCTGAACTCTTGGTTCATAGAAGCATCTTGCGATAACAAGAGGAGCTTGGTCGTGCGCGTTTCTTTCTCGAAAAATCCAGGTTGGAGTTGGATTGTCATCGTGTTTGGTTTTTATCAAGCGAATGCTACTTTTTTTCTTGACAATGTGGCCCCAAAAGCTCTTCCCATAGCGTAATCACCGCTGCCGTATCGATTCCTTTTCCGTCAATTCTATAGGGTGATTGGTTATTCAGGCGCATATTGTGTTGCAGTGCGCGCAGGGTGCGGTAGCAGTTGCTGACCGCTTCTGCTAGTTCTATTTTTATTAATCCTAGTTCACCGGCGAGCATGAGTAGTGCCAAATTGCCGCTGTTGGTAGTCAATTTGGGCTCGGTGTGAGCATGTGCCAAGATTAAGAATTGCACGATGAACTCGATATCCACCATACCGCCACGATCATGTTTTATATCGAATAGACCGCTGTCGTTTGGATGGCTGTCCAGCATTTTCTGCCGCATTGCCACGATCTCTTGGCGTAGCACATCTAGATCACGCGATTTGCACAATACGTTGTTGCGAATAGTGTCAAATTGGTTACCCACTTGTGCATCGCCGGCACAGAAGCGCGCTCGTGTCAGCGCTTGGTGTTCCCACACCCAGGCGTGCTGCTGCTGATATTCAGCGAATGCGGGGATGGAGCTGACCAATAGGCCGCTCGCGCCATTCGGGCGCAGGCGCAAATCTATTTCATACAAACGACCCGCTGAGGTATAGCTGCTTAACAAGGTGTTGATGCGCTGAGCGAGCCGGGCATAAATTTCTGCTGCGTCTGGATGTTGATCGTCGTACAAAAAAATCAGGTCGAGATCGGCTGCATAGCCGAGTTCGCGACCCCCTAGTTTGCCATAGGCAACAATGGCAAATTGCGCGTGTTGTTGATGCTTTTTGCGGGCATCACGCCAGCACAGTTGCAGTACATGCTGCAAAATCAGGTCGGCCAAGTTGCTGAGATGATCGCTTAACGTTTCCAACGGTAATAGCCCTTGTAAATCCATTGCCAATAAATGAAATGTTTTGGCATGCTGAAACTGACGCAGCACATCCATTTGGCGTTCGGTATCGGTATTGCATTGATCCAGTTGTGTTAACAGATCTGTATCTAGAGCAATCCAATCGGGTGCCTGATAGATTTCACGTGTATCAAGTAATTCATCCAGCAGAATGGGATGCTTGATCAAGTATTCGCATGCCCACTCACTGGCGCTGGCAAGTCCGATCAAACGTGGTAATACCCTAGGATATTCGGCCAGAAAGGCCAGATAGGAGGCGCGGCGACTAATGCTTTCTAATAGATTGAGGATGCGTAGCAAGGTTTGGTCACGGTTGCTCGGCACAGCACATAGCGTGATGAACTGCGGGATCAGTTTGTCCATGCGTTGGCGGCTTGTGTCCGGCAGTTGGCGGTAGCGGCCGCTGTCACGAATATGCAATAGCCGCTCAGCCAAAGTGGTTGTGTCTGTATAACCTAATTTGCCAAGGTCATTTTGCAGTTCATTCGCGTTTAAATTTTCGTGCCAAAGCGTACTCGCTATCGCGTTATTTTTTTGTGTGCTGAAAATTTGGGCAAACTGTTTGCTTACTAATGAGCGGTGGTGATCCAATTGTTGCAGCATGGCTTGATAATCGGGATAGCCCATACCTTCGGCCAGGAGTGCCTGGTCTGCAATATTTTTAGGTAAATCCTGGGTTTGCTGATCTTCCAGATATTGCAGGCGGTGTTCCAGATTGCGTAAAAATACATAAGCGGTACTCAACTCTGTTACGGTATCTGCGGTAAGTTGGCCGTTTTCGCGCAGAAGTTGCAATACTTGCAAGGTGGGACGAATACGCAGGCTGGCATCACGCCCACCTCGTATCAATTGAAAAACCTGGGCTATGAATTCAATTTCACGGATGCCACCTGGCCCGAGTTTGATGTTGTCAATTCGATCGCGTCGCTGTACCTCCTGGCTAATTTGTGCATGTAATTTGCGCATGGATTCAAATGCGCCGAAGTCGAGATATTTGCGGAAGATGAAGGGTTGCACGAGCTGCATAAGCTCTTGCGTAGCCGAACAATCTGCCGGAGAAATGATTCGGGCTTTAATCCAGGCGTAACGTTCCCATTCTCGACCTTGCGCTACCAGATATTCCTCCAACGCTGCGAAGCTCATCACCAGTGGCCCGCTGTCACCATAAGGGCGTAAACGCATATCCACGCGGAATACATAACCTTCCTGAGTTAGTTCGTTAATCAGGTTAATGAGGCGACGCCCCAGGCGGGTAAAAAAATCATGGTTGCCGATACTGCGGGAACCATTGCTGTTGCCGTCTTCAGGATAGACAAAAATAAGATCAATGTCGGAGGAAACATTGAGTTCCATGCCGCCCAGTTTGCCCATGCCAACGACCAGCAATTGTTGCGGTGTACCGCTCAGCGTGCCTATTGGCTGACCATATTGCTGCTCCAGTGTTTCCATAATAAAGGATTGCGCGCGCTGTACCGTCAGCTCTGCCAGGGCAGACATACTGGTCATTACTTCTTCCAGATTGGCCAGTCCGCCTAGGTCGCGTGTCAGTAGTTTGAGCATGACGCGCTTGCGCAACCAGCGTAGCGCGCGTGATAGCGATTCTTCATTCGTTACGGGTAGGATGTTGAGCCATGCTGTCATTTCATCCATATTGCACGGCTGCGCATAGTGCACGCGCAGCCACGGCAGTAATTCGCCTTCGCTATCAAGCAGGCGTTGCGCATATCTGCTGCCATGCAAGGCACGCTGTAAAACAGTGTCGAAATTAGCGGAGATGGGCGTAATGACGGTATTCATTGAGGAGGCTTAGGGTTAAACTGTTTATATCTTTATGGTTCATTATAAATCTGCTATGCGTTTCCTGGCTTCTTTGTTTGTATGGTCACTTGGCCGTCCCATTTTATGTTGAGAGTTTGCTTGCGCTTTTGTGGGCGTTGCTGCAATCAATTCATACGATTCGCGCTATTAAGTGCAGTGTTGTTATTGCTTGTCGGTGGGGGATTGTTATTGATATTGCGTTACTGGATATTACCGGATATTGAGCACTATCACGAAAATATCACCACGATGGTCAGCCACGTTGTTGGCCAACCAGTGACGATCGGTAAGATTGAAGCAGATTGGCATGGCATTCGCCCGCATCTCTTGTTTTCAGATGTGCTTATTCTGGATAAACAAGGGCAAATTTTGCTCGCATTGCAGCGAGTAGATAATGTCGTGTCGTGGATGACAGCGCTGACAGGTCAGGTACGCCTGGATAGCCTGGAAATTAACCAGCCAAATCTGTTGATCAGGCGGGACGCGCAAGGTTTGTTGTATGTAGCTGGTATGAAAATGTCGAGTAATATTCCCGGCCAGCCTGCGGATCACGGATTGGCGGATTGGTTACTGCACCAAAAACATATTGTAGTTCGTGACGCACGCATCACTTGGCAGGATGAGCAACGTGCTGCGCCTCCATTATTATTAAATCAAGTAAACATACATATTGAAAATAGTGGGCGCCGCCATCGTTTTTCGCTGCGAGCACAACCTCCAGCGGAATTGTCCGCGCAACTGGATTTGCGCGGGAATTTCTTGGGTGCCAGTTTTGACAACTTTAATGCTTGGCGCGGAGAGTTGTATACCCAGCTTGATTACATCGATGTTGCCGCCTGGAATACATGGTTGCCGCTCCCTATTTCGCCCCAACGGGGCAGGGGTGCGTTGCGCGGTTGGCTGGGAGTCGAGAACGGTAAAATCAACCAGTTTACGGCTGATCTGGTGCTGGCGGATGTGCAGACACAATTGGCCGATGATTTGCCGCTCCTCGATGTGATCAAGTTGCGCGGGCGTGTTGAATGGCACGACGTGGCTCGGGGCTTTGAAATTTCCACGCGAAAATTATCATTGCACATAAATAATGATCTGATGTTGCAGCCCATTGATTTATATATGCGTTTTGCAGATGCGACTGGCAAACAACCTGCTAGTGGCGCAGTACGCGTCAATACGTTGGATATTGATCGTTTCACCAGCTTAATGCATTACCTGCCGTTGGCGCCTAGTGTGAAGCAGCATCTAGCTCAATTTGCACCTCAGGGGCGGATCTCCGATGTGCAGGCAAAATGGCAGGGTAATTTCGATAAGCTATTGAATTACGATATTAAGGCGCGTTTCGACGGACTCTCCATACGGCGCACGGATAATGTGCCAGGATTTACGCGACTGAGCGGCCAAGTGGATGGTAATGACACCAACGGTACGTTATCACTTAACACGCGCAATTTTTCGGTGGATGCGCCATTGATTATGCCCGAGCCTCTGATATTTGATTCACTCATTGCACAGTTAAGTTGGCAAAAGCATGATCGCGGGATGGAGGTCAAGTTTAATAAAGTGTCCGTGGCTAACGCAGATCTTGCCGGAATTTTTTTTGGTAGCTATCAGTCACTACCTGAAAGTCCTGGCCTGATTGATTTGACTGTGCGTCTGACGCGCGCCGCAGTGCAGCATACAGCCCGCTATATTCCTTTGGTTGCGTTGAATAGTGAAGCTCACAATTGGATACGAGATGCGTTGATAGGCGGCCACGCAGATGATTTTAACCTGCGCCTCCAGGGTAATCTGAATAATTTTCCATTTGATAAAAATCGTAACGGCTTGTTTCAGATTCGAGCCCGTGCAACGGGAGTGACGGTGGAGTATGCGAAGGATTGGCCTCGCGTGGAAAATGCCGTTGCGAAATTGGCGATTCAGGGTAAACGGCTTGAGGTGACTGCTCCGACCGCTATGACTGCGGGCGGGCCTGTGAAAAATATTAGTGTTGTTTTGCCGGATATAAAAAGTCCTGGCCTGCTATTGCAAGTGCGGGGCGAATCGGTGGGTGAAACGAAGCATGGTTTGAATTTCATTCAGCAAAGTCCGGTGCGCGGATATATCGATGGCTTTACTGACGACATGACGTCAAGTGGTATTGGCAACCTGAGCTTACACGTAGATATTCCATTGCGTGGTACTAAACCGGCAATGGTTTCCGGCCGTTATCACTTTCTCGACAATGAAGTGAGCTTGGGAAAAAATATACCAATATTACATAAGGTTAATGGCGATTTGCTATTCAGTGAATCATCGTTACGCACGGAAAACATCACGATGCAAGTGCTGGGAGGACCTGCCACCCTAGCATTGCAGAGCAATAAAGCTGGCGCTACAAATGCCAAGATAGTCGGTCGCGCAAATATAGATGCCCTACATGAGGTCGCGCCACATTCGTTGCTAAATTATCTGCATGGTAGTAGTGATTGGGAGTCAAACATTACGGTTTTAAAAAAACAGATCAGTATGCAGCTTACTTCCAATTTGGTCGGGCTGACATCGGATCTACCCGCGCCATTTGCAAAGCGTGCGAGTGAAATTATTCCACTGCGCTTTGAGATGAATAGCATGACGCCGCAACAGGATTTGTTATCGGTGCAATATGGCAAACTCCTCAGCGCAAAATTTTTGCGTTGGGATGAGGGAGGTGAGCGGGTCATCAAACGCGGCACAGTAAATTTTGGTAATGCGGGCAAGTGGTTGGAAAAGGATGGTGTATGGCTCGTCGGCACCATACCGCAGTTATCGATGGAAGGTTGGGGAGTATTGGCTGGTGCGTCGGACGGGTTGACACCGGTCAGTATCGCGGGTGCCGATTTGCTGATCCAGAAAATCAGTGGGTATGGTTATATGGCGGATGATCTTCGCGTTATTGCACGCAATGTTAATGGCACGATAGCCGCGCAATTGGCAGCTAAATCAGTTAATGGTGAAGTGAGTTGGCAACCGCAGGGTAATGGTAAGTTTGCTGCTCGTTTGAAGAGCTTGTCTCTGGAATTGGATCGGGACGACAGTGGCAAAAAGAAGAATACGATAACTCAAGTTATTGCTATTAAAAAAAATCTTGCTAGCATGAAACGTCCCGCGCTCGATGTGGCTGTGAACAGTCTTACATTGAATGGAAAAAATCTGGGCAAGTTTGAGTTGTTGGCAAAACAGCATGAGCGCGATTGGTTGCTGGAGCGCTTAAATATCACGAACCCCGACGGTGAGTTGACTGCGGATGGAAAATGGCAGGTGACCCCTAATGGAGAACAAACTCAGGTCAACTTGACGCTGGAAATCAGTGATGCGGGGAAAGTTCTGGGCCGTTTTGGCTACCCAAATAGCGTGAAGGACGGTAGCGGGAAACTAGAAGGAGCATTTTCTTGGCCGGGTGCGCCTGCTGAATTCAGCTATGCCACGTTGGATGGCACGCTCAAGCTCGATACCGGAAAAGGACAGTTTCTGCGAATCGATCCGGGTATCGGTAAGCTGCTCAGCATTCTAAGTTTGCAAGCCCTGCCCAAGCGGATTACGCTGGATTTTACGGATGTGTTTAGCGCCGGTTTTAAATTCGATAACATCAATGGAGTGGCGCAAGTCAAGAACGGGATGCTATTTACCGATGATTTTAAAATTGAAGGTTCAGCTGCCAAAGTGACCATGAGAGGACAAGTGGATCTAAACCAAGAAACGCAAAATTTGCGTGTGCGTATTTTGCCTACGGTGGGGAACACGGCATCTTTGCTGAGCGCGTTTGCCGCTGGTCCGGTAGTCGGCATTGGGGTCTTCATTGCCAACAAGATATTGCGCGAACCGCTCGATAAGTTGGCGTCCTTTGAATACAATATAACGGGCGCTTGGGCCGATCCGAATGTAGAAAAAGTGGGCGTAAGCAAGTCTGTTGCGCCACCATAAAATCATACTATGAAAGAATTAGACGTATGCAAGACGAAAATACCACCCAACGACGTATCGCAGCGCACGTGCAAACCAAGACTTTCAAAGTTGCTGCCGTACAAATGGCTTCGGGGCCAAATGTACCGAGCAATTTGAGTGAGGCGCGTCGTCTGATCGAAAAAGCGGTAGATCAGGGTGCCAAGCTGGTTGTATTACCGGAATATTTTCCCATTATGGGATTAAATGATGCGGATAAATTGGCGGTGCGCGAGCAACTGGGTAGTGGCGAGATTCAGATTTTTTTGAGTGAAACTGCGCGCGAGCATAAAATTTGGCTGATCGGCGGCTCCATCCCGCTGGTTGCCGATGCACCGGATAAAATGCGTAATGCCTGCCTAGTGTATAACGATAGCGGAGAACAGGTAGCGCGCTATGACAAAATTCATTTATTCAATCTCGATTTGGGCAATGAGCATTACCATGAGGGGCATACGATTGAGGCAGGTGAGCAGGTAGTCGTAGTGGATAGCCCGTTCGGTCGCATTGGTTTGGCGATTTGTTACGATTTACGTTTTCCTGAGTTGTTTCGCGCTATGCGCGACGTAAATATTATTGTACTGCCTTCTGCTTTCACTGAAACCACTGGAAAAATGCATTGGGAGATATTGGTCCGTGCACGCGCCATCGAAAATCTGGCTTATGTCGTGGCCGCAGGGCAGGGTGGTTATCATGTCAATGGTCGCGAAACACACGGTAATAGTATGATTGTCGATCCGTGGGGAAGAGTGCTGGATCGATTGCCACGTGGCTCAGGAGTCGTGGTCGCGGAAATCAATCCATCCTATCACGCCAGCTTGCGTGCCAGTTTACCCGCGTTGTCCCACCGTACGCTTACCTCATGTTAGATTAAAACACGTGGCGCCTGGTTTTTGAGGTGTGCAGTGGGGAACAATTTTATGCAAAAATTGTCTTCTCAATAAGCTAGATTTTTTGGAACGATCTTTTAAATTTTTATGGGTTTGACAATGCAAAATAACGATACTGTATTTGCTCTTGCACAGCACTCACTGCTTGCACCGCATGCGCTTGAAACTCGTCATTTAGAGCAAATGTTTTCTAAAATGCTGACGCATAAAGTGGATTACGCTGACCTGTATTTTCAATATAGTCGCGCCGAAAGCTGGTCTCTTGAAGAAGGTATCGTCAAGTCGGGTAGCTTTGGTATTGAACAAGGTGTAGGCGTGCGGGCGGTGAGCGGTGAAAAAACCGCTTTTGCCTATTCCGACGATATCAGTTTGGCAGCTTTAGAAAGTGCAGCATTGGCTACGCGCGCCATTGCACGGCAGGGCGGAATGCAAACCGTGCCACTGTTACGTGCCAACAGCAACAAACATTTCTATCTGCCACACGACCCCATCGCCAGTTTGAAAGCCGTGGACAAGGTTGCGATGCTGGAGCGCTTAGAGCGTTATGCGCGCGCCCTGGATCCGCGTGTTACGCAAGTAATAGCCGGGTTGGCAGGCGAGTACGAGGTGGTGTTAGTGGCGCGTAGCGATGGTTTGATGAATGCTGACATCCGCCCACTGGTACGCTTGTCGGTGCAAGTTATTGTAGAAAGTAATGGCAAGCGTGAGCAAGGTTCATCTGGGGGGGGCGGACGTTTCGATTATGCCTTTTTTACGGACGAAGTATTATACGATTACGCTGCCAAGGCGGTACATCAGGCAGTTATTAATCTGGATGCCAAGCCCGCGCCAGCGGGTAATATGACTGTGGTGCTCGGTTCCGGTTGGCCGGGTATTCTGTTGCATGAGGCCGTTGGGCACGGTCTGGAGGGTGATTTTAACCGTAAAGGCAGCTCCACTTTTTCCGGTCGTATCGGTGAACGGGTAGCGGCCAAGGGGGTTACGGTAGTGGACGATGGCACGATTGCAAACAGACGCGGCTCGCTGCAAATGGATGATGAAGGCAATCCTACTCAACGCACGGTTTTGATTGAGGACGGTATCCTCATGGGCTATTTACAGGATACTTTGAATGCGCGTCTGATGGGGGTACCAATCACCGGTAATGCCCGGCGTGAATCATTTGCGCATTTACCCATGCCTCGCATGACCAACACCTATATGTTGAATGGTGACAAGGATCCGCAGGATATTATTGCTTCAGTTAAGCACGGGCTATATGCCGCGAATTTTGGCGGGGGACAGGTGGATATCACCAGTGGTAAGTTTGTATTTTCCACCGCTGAAGCATATATGATTGAAGACGGTAAAATCACTTATCCGGTGAAGGGAGCAACTCTGATCGGCAATGGCCCCGAGGCGTTAACCCGTATTTCCATGATAGGTAATGACATGGCACTCGATCCGGGTGTCGGCGTTTGTGGTAAGGAAGGTCAGAGCGTGCCGGTAGGCGTGGGTCAACCAACGGTAAGAATAGAGGGGCTGACCGTGGGCGGTACTGCATAGGGAGAATTGGTAGCATGAGGCAGGGTGCAGAAACTCGCACCCTACCTTCATATTTGTACCGCCATCAAAAATCCTTCATCTGCTGAATGAAAATTTGATTAGTTGGCTCGCATTTATGCGTCCGTTACCGCACCCAAGCTTGCACTAGACACCAGTCGGGCATATTTTGCCAATACGCCGCGTTTATAGTGTGGTGCCGGTGGTTGCCACAAGGCACGACGCCGTGCAAGTTCTTGATCGCTTACATTCAGTTGTATCAGGCGGGCTTCAGCATCGATGGTTATAGAATCTCCTTCTTCGACCAGTGCGATAGTACCGCCTGTTGCCGCTTCGGGTGCAACGTGTCCCACTACAAAGCCGTAAGTGCCCCCTGAAAAGCGACCATCGGTTATAAGCGCGACGCTTTCGCCCATTCCGGCGCCTACCAAAGCGGCAGTGGGTGATAACATTTCACGCATTCCCGGTCCCCCTTTTGGGCCTTCGTAGCGGATTACTAGTACTTCTCCGGGATTGATTTTTTCTGCAAGGATTGCTTCCATACACATTTCCTCTGAATCAAACACGCGCGCGGGGCCGGTAATTTTCGGGTTTTTAATACCACTTATTTTGGCCACCGAGCCTTCCGTCGCCAGATTACCTTTAAGAATCGCTAAATGTCCCTGTGGATAAATTGGATTATTCCAAGCTCTAATGACGTCTTGATCAGAACGTGGCTCTTCAGGTACGTCCTTAAGTACCTCTGCGACCGTTTCGCCAGTGATAGTCAAGCAGTCGCCATGTAACAAGCCGTGCACCAAGAGCATCTTCATGACTTGCGGAATGCCGCCAGCTTGGTGAAGATCGGTTACAACGTAGCGTCCGGACGGTTTCATATCGGCAAATACAGGGACGCGTTTTCGAATTGTTTCAAAATCATCAATGCTTAAATCAACACCCATCGCATGTGCGATTGCCAGCAAATGCAAGACAGCATTAGTCGTGCCACCTACCGCCATAACCACGGAAATTGCGTTTTCAAAAGCTTTTTTGGTCAAAATTTGAGACGGTAATATTTGCTTCTGGATGGCTTGTACCAACACTTCGGCTGAGCGTGCCGCGCTGTCGGATTTTTCCGCGTCTTCAGCCGCCATGGTGGACGAATACGGCAGGCTCATGCCCATGACTTCGAAAGTTGATGACATGGTATTAGCGGTAAACATTCCACCACAGGAACCCACGCCGGGACAGGCTTTACGCTCGACGGCCAGAAGCTCTGTCGCATCGATTCGATGTGCAATAAATTGCCCCACTGCCTCGAAACTGCTGACAATGGTCAAATCACGTCCATGGAGATGTCCTGGTTTGATAGTGCCACCATAAACAAAAATAGCAGGAATGTTCAAACGTGCGAAGGCAATCATGGCGCCTGGCATGTTTTTATCACAGCCACCGATGGCGAGTATGCCATCCATACTTTGACCACGACAGACTGTCTCGATTGAATCAGCAATCACCTCGCGGCTCACCAGTGAACATTTCATGCCTTCGGTACCCATTGAGATACCGTCAGAAATCGTGATCGTTCCAAATATCTGTGGCATCGCACCAGCGGCGTGAGCGGCTTGTTCAGCCCGGGTCGCTAAAGTTCCCAACCCCGCGTTGCAGGGTGTAATCGTGCTATACGCATTGGCAATGCCTACGATGGGCTTGTTGAAATCGCCATCGCCAAATCCTACGGCGCGCAACATGGCACGATTAGGCGAACGCTGCACACCTTGTGTGATGGCTTTACTATGGATGTTGCTAGGCATGATGCTTCCTTATAAATAAATTAAGTTGATACTTGTTCTGCGCTTGTGTAATGGATATTGTAATCGAGATTGAAAAGTGAAATTATTTGGCGAAACAACGCATGACGAATGGTAGCAGAAATCAGGTTATATTATAGGCAGCAAGTAGCTCAGTTAAGGTGTATTGAAGAACTAGGTGATCCAAACTTTGCAGGCACAAAAACTGTGCTTTGCGTTGGTAATGCTGGGTTTACAATACTTCTGTATTAAGCTATTTTTTCATGAATTATTATGGAACTCACGGATGAAAACAAAAGCTGCAGTCGCATGGAAAGCCGGTGCGCCGTTGACGATTGAAGAAGTTGATCTCGCAGGGCCAAGAGAAGGTGAAGTACTGGTCGAAATTAAAGCGACCGGAATTTGCCACACTGATTACTACACTCTGTCGGGTTCTGATCCGGAAGGTATCTTTCCGTCGATTTTAGGTCACGAAGGCGCGGGGATCGTAGTCGATGTCGGCCCGGGTGTTTCCTCTCTTAAAAAATATGACCATGTCATTCCGCTCTATACCCCGGAATGCCGCCAATGCAAGTATTGCTTGTCGCGCAAGACCAATCTTTGCCAAGCCATCCGCTCAACTCAGGGGCGCGGTTTGATGCCGGATTCCACATCACGCTTCTCAATTGACGGCAAGGCCATTTTTCATTACATGGGAACCTCGACTTTCTCCAACTACATCGTCGTTCCTGAAATCGCATTAGCTAAAATCCGTGAGGATGCGCCTTTTGACAAGGCTTGTTACATCGGCTGTGGTGTGACGACCGGTGTCGGTGCCGTGGTTTTTTCAGCCAAAGTTGAAGCGGGTGCGAATGTGGTTGTGTTTGGGCTGGGGGGCATCGGCCTGAACGTCATTCAAGGTGCGCGAATGGTGGGTGCCAATAAAATTATCGGAGTTGACATCAATCCCGGACGAATCGAGATAGCACGAAAATTTGGCATGACCGATTTCGTGAATCCGAAAGAAGTTGGAGATATTGTCAATTACATTATCCAGTTGACCGATGGTGGTGCTGATTACTCTTTCGAATGTATTGGCAATATCACCACCATGCGGCAGGCACTTGAGTGTTGCCATAAAGGGTGGGGGCAGTCATTCATCATTGGTGTTGCTGCCGCGGGGCAAGAAATCAGTACGCGCCCATTTCAATTAGTCACCGGTCGCGAATGGAAAGGATCCGCTTTCGGTGGAGCACGCGGCCGCACGGATGTGCCGAAAATTGTTGACTGGTATATGGACGGTAAACTGAATATTGATGACTTGATTACCCATACATTGCCGCTGGAACGCATCAACGAGGGTTTTGATTTGATGAAGAACGGCGAGTCGATCCGTTCTGTCGTGCTGTATTAAACGGACTGCGTCATGCTTGAACTGATTAGCGAACACGCGTGTTTTAAAGGGGTGCAGCAGTTCTATAGCCATCATTCCGAAACAATCGGCTTGCCGATGCGTTTTTCGGTGTTTTTGCCACCACAGGCTCGAGAAGGCAAGGTTCCCGCACTATTCTGTTTGGCCGGTTTGACCTGTACGGAAGAAACTTTCATGATCAAGGCGGGTGCACAGCGTAGTGCTGCACAGCGAGGGTTAATACTGGTTACGCCCGATACCAGCCCGCGTGGCGCCAATCTTCCAGGAGAAGCAGATAGTTGGGATTTCGGGGTCGGCGCGGGGTTTTATCTCGATGCGACAGAGGCACCCTGGAACAAGCATTACCGTATGTATAGTTACGTGTTGGAATTATATGAATTGATAGTGCGAAAATTCCCGGTGTTGCCCTCCAGTATCGGTATTACCGGGCACTCAATGGGCGGACATGGAGCGCTTATCTTGGCGCTGCGCAACCCAAATCTTTTTAAAACAGTATCGGCATTTGCGCCGATCTGTGCGCCGAGCAAATGTCCTTGGGGTATAAAGGCATTTACTGCCTATCTGGGTGGTGAGCAAGAGAGCTGGCAAAAATACGATGCCAGTGCACTCATGGAACAAAAGCATGCGCCATTTCCAAACGGAATACTGATTGATCAGGGGTTAGGCGATAAATTTCTGCCCGATCAATTGTTTCCCCACGTGTTCGAGGCAGCCTGCCAAACTGCTCAGCAGCCATTGGAGCTGCGCAGGCATGCCGAATACGATCATGGATATTATTTTATTTCGACGTTTATTGAAGAACATATTCGATTCCACCACCAAAAATTAGGTGAGATCGTCCGATAAAGGTATGCAAGATAGCTGGATATCGTATTAATTTGTGCGGCTGTGATTGCCATTGATACGATGGCTTGATACAGTGCAGTGTTTTTTCAACTAAAGGGAGTCATAACTATGAATAAAGCAGAGTTGATTGATGCAGTAGCGAAGTCCACAAAGAATTCCAAGGTCAATGTCGAGGAAGTATTAAATGCGTTGATGGCTGCTATACAAGCGTCATTGGTAAAAGGCGATAATGTGCAGTTGATTGGTTTTGGCACCTTTGCTGTCGAACAGCGTGCTGCTCGGATAGGTCGGAATCCGGCTACCGGAAAAGAGCTTAAAATACCGGCCAAGAAAGTTGCGAAATTTAAAGTTGGTAGCAAGTTGAAAGATGCAGTTGCTGGCGTCAAAGTTAAAAAGAAGTAACCAGCCGCAACTAAGCGTGCCCCCACAAAGCCGGGGCACGTTATCTCACTATTTCTGAATTATTCTCTGTCTCATTTTCCAATTTCCTGCCCCAAACGCTAAGGCGCATGTACTTTTTAATTTGCCCGTTTAATGCTATTTCAGTATTGAATTGCACTTGTCCTGGCCCTATTTTTTACTGAACCATCAATTCTTGTGAAATCGTCGATTTACCCATGTCAGTTTTTTGGACAATCCGAATTTAATTCAAACCCGCTTGTTTCAACTTGTAAATCTGATATCGTTGGACGTCGCAATATTCAGGAAAAACCTAACCTCAAATTGTAGTAAGAATAACCTATACGAAAAAAGTAAAAATGTGCTTGGTTTGAGTGAAGACTGGAAACGCGCATTACATAAGGGGAAAGGGTTATATGGCAAGCAACGCGAAATCTTTTGCTGCAATTCTTGTTTTTATTTGTGGATGTACAACTGTTAGCTCTTTTCAAAAAATGCCTTCATACGAAAGAGCTCAATATGTCTGTTCCCGAGATAGTAACTATAAACGCTTAAGCAATGATGAATCCATCCACGAAGCCAAAATTGACGAGATTAACAGTGTTTTATCACGAGGGTATCGTGTGCATAAAGCATGTAAAACTGTGAAAGTGGAGAAACCCGGCACTGTCTCTTGTACGTCCAATAGCGTTGGAAACGCTGTAAATACTGATTGCAAACAAAATACAAAGACAACATATGAGAATGTTTGCACTGAAACCCCGGTTGCTATCGACGCAAGTCTGGAACGAGAAAACCTTGAGGCATCCAAAAATATGGTGGTAAGAGCCAAGATCGAAAAAAATAATGTATATAACCGTTGCTACTCATTGGTGGAGCCGATGTCCGCTGAGCAAGCTTTTAATTATTATGAGAAAAAATGAATCTTGCCCGGGGCAGCGCTTGGTCTAACGTAAAAGTTGACCACTTGGTAAGGTCGGATCGTGCAAGCGAAACGCAACCACCACAGCGATGCGATTTCATTCCACTATCCCTCTAAATTTACTAAAATTTTTACCCAATTACACACTCGTGATTTTCCAAGCATGTTTGCACAATGACGGGAAAATCTGGTTTTCCCCTAAGGATTCAGAAGTGATAAAAACAATTTCGCTTGAAAATGATTATGGGTAGTTTATTTTCAACCAAGAGTGATAAGAAGAATATTTAAATTTTTTCAGCTACTTCTAAGTTAATAACGATGGCTTTCATTTCGTTGTAGTTTAAAACGGTAACGCCAATGCTCACCGCCTGATGGCGTGACTTCAATGTATAATCTGCCCCCGCCAGTAGCTTGACGGATTTTTATTCTTGGCTTGGTGTTTCTGATCTGGAGATCGGTGAATATGGGGTCTTCGGTAAGGCAAAAATATCCTGTAACTGCCACGGTGGGTAGATTGATGCGTTAAGGGTGAGCAAAGTGTTCTAAGTTATTTTAGCTTACCTCACTTATACCCGCTTTACCTTGAGCTACTGCGATTGATTTTTAAATGGAATTAATAAATAAAACGTTATTTATTAATATGTTATATCGAAAAATAATACGCCTTTAATCCGTATGATACAAGTTCAATGCACATGCAATATATTCGTAATTTTTCCATAATCGCCCACATTGATCACGGCAAATCTACTTTGGCCGATCGAATTATTCAGTTGTGCGGCGGGCTTTCTGATCGTGAAATGGAGGCGCAGGTGCTCGATTCCATGGATTTGGAACGTGAGCGCGGCATCACGATCAAAGCTCAAACAGCTGCACTGCAATATAAAGCCCGTGATGGACAGATATACAATCTCAACCTGATCGATACGCCGGGACACGTGGATTTTTCTTATGAGGTATCACGTTCATTATCCGCCTGCGAAGGCGCGCTACTAGTTGTTGATGCATCCCAGGGAGTGGAAGCACAGACCGTTGCTAACTGCTACACCGCGCTTGATTTGGGGGTGGAGGTAGTGCCGGTGTTGAATAAAATTGACCTGCCGTCTGCTAATCCGGAAAACGCCATTGAAGAAATTGAGGAAGTAATCGGTATTGATGCACACGACGCAACACGCTGCTCAGCCAAGACAGGTGAGGGTGTGCAGGACGTGCTCGAAGCTTTAGTCGCTAAAGTGCCGGCACCTAAAGGCGATCCGGCTGCGCCGTTGTGTGCGCTGATTATAGATGCATGGTTCGATAATTATGTCGGTGTTGTAATGCTGGTGAGAGTTTTTAACGGCACCTTGAAACCCAAGGATAAAATTTTGTTGATGGCTACCGGCGCCCAGCATTTGACTGAGCACATCGGTGTATTTACGCCGAAGTCGCAACCACGGGAAGTACTGGCTGCCGGTCAGGTCGGTTTTGTCATCGCGGGTATCAAGGAGTTGAAGGCGGCCAAGGTTGGAGACACCATTACGCTGGCAAACAGGCCTACAGCTACAGCCTTGCCGGGTTTCAAGGAGGTACAGCCACAAGTATTTGCCGGATTGTTTCCGGTAGAATCCAATCAGTATGAATCACTGCGTGATTCGCTGGAAAAACTCAAGCTTAATGATGCTTCATTACAGTATGAGCCGGAAGTGTCACAGGCATTGGGTTTTGGTTTTCGCTGCGGATTTTTGGGATTGCTGCATATGGAAATCGTGCAGGAACGACTGGAGCGCGAGTTCGACATGGATTTGATTACAACTGCACCTACCGTTATTTACGAGGTGGTGCAGCGCGATGGAACACTGCTGGTAGTGGATAATCCATCCAAAATGCCAGATCCATCCAAGATCGAAGAAATCCGTGAACCCATCGTGACCGTCAACTTGTATATGCCGCAAGAATACGTGGGTGCGGTGATTACATTGTGTACACAAAAGCGCGGTGTACAGCTCGATATGAGTTATCACGGTAAGCAAGTGTTGCTGATATATGAGATACCTATGGCAGAAATCGTACTTGATTTCTTTGACAGGCTGAAATCAATTTCGCGCGGCTATGCTTCAATGGATTACGAATTTAAGGAATACCGTTCAGCTGACGTGGTCAAAGTGGATATGCTGATTAACGGCGAAAAGGTAGATGCACTGGCGATTATTCTGCACCGCAGCAACAGCCAGTTTCGCGGTCGGGAAGTGGCAGCGAAGATGCGTGAGTTGATTCCGCGTCAGATGTTTGATGTGGCGATCCAGGCTGCTGTCGGTTCAAACATAATCTCGCGCGAGAATGTTAAAGCCCTACGAAAAAATGTATTAGCAAAATGCTACGGCGGTGACATATCACGCAAGCGTAAATTGCTGGAAAAACAGAAAGCTGGCAAGAAACGTATGAAGCAAGTGGGTAATGTAGAAATTCCGCAGGAGGCTTTTTTGGCCATCCTTCAAGTAGGCGAAAAATAACGTTAAGACGGGAATTGAGATGGATTTTGCTTTAATTATGTTTGTATTGCTGCTGATTACCGGTAGCGTGTGGTTGTTAGATCGCTTTGTACTGCAATCGAAACGTATAGCGACTACAAAAGAACCTTGGTGGGTGGAATATTCCAAGAGTTTTTTCCCCGTTATCCTGGCGGTATTCTTATTACGTTCATTTTTGGTTGAGCCATTTAAAATACCGTCTGGATCGATGATTCCTACTTTACAGGTAGGCGATTTTATTTTGGTTAACAAGTTTACTTATGGCATACGTTTGCCCATCATCAGCAAAAAACTGGTAGCCATTAATTCCCCCAGCCGAGGCGATGTAATGGTATTTCACTATCCGGAAAATCCATCGCTGGATTATATTAAACGAGTAGTTGGATTGCCTGGTGACCAAATTGCATATCGTAATAAGAAAGTGTTTGTGAACGATGTACTGCAAGAGCAGCAGCCAAACGGTGATTATAATTATGTGGAGACTGCACTGAATTTTGTGCATACCGAACGCTATAAAGAAAATTTGACTGGACATGTTCATTCAATGTTGATAAATCCGGAAGTACCCAGTATTCATCTCGGTGCGGTGGCGGAATTTCCTCACCGGGAGAATTGTGCATACAGCGAAAAAGAGGTGCGCTGTACCGTTCCAACTGGGCATTATTTTATGCTGGGTGATAATCGCGATAACAGCCGGGATAGTCGTTATTGGGGTTTCGTGCCGGATAACATGATCGTTGGCAAAGCATTCATGATCTGGATGAATTTTAGCGATTTAAAACGTATAGGCTTATCCATTGATTGAAGTTACAAACAAGGGAGGAGCATGATCAAAACAATAGCAAACAGGCAGCGTGGCGTGAGTTTGTCTGGTCTTCTGGTATGGTCAGTAATATTAATAATAGCGGCAATTGGCGGTATGAAGGTTATTCCGGCGTATATTCAGGATGCCGAAATAAAAAGTATTCTCTCCACCATTGCGAATGATCCTGAGATGCAAGGGGCACAATCCAAGGATATTCGTGAGTCATTTAGTAAGCGTGCCATGATGAATAACATCAATGTCGTTACGGCAAATGATATTGAGATAGTGAAGGATGCACGCGGTTTATCACTGAACATTAGCTATCAAGTTAAAATACCCTTGGTCGGCAATGCTAGCTTGTTGATTGAATTTAATCCAAGTAGTTTTAAAAAATAGCCGATGAATCGTGATGTGCTGTGCAATCAGATTGGTCATGTTTTCACACAATCGCAATTATTACAGCGTGCTCTGACACACCGTAGTTATAGTGCAGAACACAACGAGCGGTTGGAATTTCTGGGTGACAGCATACTCAATTGCGTCGTGGCCAAATATCTATATGGTAGTTATCCCGATTTACCGGAAGGTGATTTATCTCGTTTGCGTTCCAATCTGGTCAACCAGCAAACCTTGGTTATCTTAGCGCAGCAATTACGTTTGGGTGAATTATTATTATTGGGCGAAGGGGAGCGCAAAAGTGCCGGTTTTCGTCGCCCGTCTATCCTTGCCGATACCATGGAAGCATTGTTTGGCGCCGTATTCATAGATGCGGGATTTTTAGCCGCAGAGCAAGTTGTGCTCCGGCTCTATGTGCCTTTTATAGCGCAAGCAGACGCGCAGACGTTGGGTAAAGATTTCAAAACCTTGTTGCAGGAGTATTTGCAAAGCAAGCGTTTGGCATTACCAAAATATATCGTGATTGCGACTCAGGGTGAGGCACACGCACAGCTATTTAAAGTTGAATGTCAAATTGAACAATTGAAACTATTTACGAGTGGTGAGGGTAGTAGCCGTCGCACGGCAGAGCAGGTAGCAGCAGAAGCCGCTTACCGGAAAATCGAGAACCAGTCATGAATGCAAGTAAATACCACAGTGGCTTTATTGCTATTATCGGCCGTCCGAATGTGGGCAAATCCACTTTACTTAATCATCTTGTTGGCCAAAAAATAAGCATCACCTCACGCAAGGCCCAGACCACACGTCATCGTATTAGTGGAATATTAACTGAAGAGCACGCGCAATTTGTATTTGTAGATACCCCCGGATTTCAGACGAAGCATCTTAATACGCTGAATCGCGGTTTGAATCGTGTGGTGACGAGTAGTTTGCGTAATGTGAATGTGGTGTTGTTCGTAATTGAAGCCAGAAATTTCGACGAACGAGATCGTCAGGTAATGAATCTGTTACCAAATAATATGCCAGTGCTGCTTGTTATCAACAAGGTCGATAACATGGAGAATAAATCAGAATTATTGCCTTTTATTCAGGAGATAGCGAAGGAGCGTGAATTTACTGCTATCGTACCAGTGAGTGCAAAACAAAATAAGCAGCTTGATACCTTGTTAAATGCGATTCGTCCCTATCTGCTCGAAGGTGAAAAAGTTTATGCTGAAGATGAAATCACCGATCGTAATGAACGCTTTCTTGCGGCCGAATTGGTACGTGAAAAAATCTTTCGCTACTCCGGTGAAGAGCTACCCTACTCAGTAAGTGTCGTAATTGAACAGTTCAAAATAGAAGGAAAGCTGCGCCGTATTCATGCTGCGGTTCTTGTGGATAAGGACGCGCATAAGGCAATGCTGATCGGCAAAAATGGTGAGAAACTTAAGGAAATTGCCACCCAAGCGCGGTTAGATATGGAGGCACTATTCGATGGGAAAGTCTATCTTGAAGTGTGGATTAAAGTGCGAAGTGGTTGGGCAGATAATGCACAGGTGTTGAAAAGTTTGGGGTATGAATAATTCTAGCCTTGAACCTACTTTTCCTGCACTGCAAGGGATTTACTGATGGAGTTTGCACTGCTACGCAGCGCCCCTTCTATAGTTGAGTGGTCTACTTTGCTTTCCTTGTTTTGTTCTTCTGTGACAAGGGGAAGCTGGAGGAAGTAGATTGCAGTCGCACAAACACAAATTAGAAGACGAACCTGCTTTTGTCCTGCATAGCTATCCATACCGCGAAACCAGCCTGGTGCTGGAAGTTCTAAGCCGGCAGCATGGTCGCGTAGCATTGGTGGCGCGTGGTGCGCGGCGTCCAAAATCAGCGTTGCGTGGTTTATTAATGGGTTTTCAGCCACTGATGTTAAGCTGGTTTGGCAAACATGAGTTGCGTACCTTGCACCGTGCCGAGTGGCAGGGTGGTCAGCCACAGTTGCAGGGAACGGCATTGTTATGTGGTTTTTATTTGAATGAATTACTGCTTAATCTAATGGTGCGCGATGATCCGCACGAGCAACTATTCGATTATTACCAGTGCACGCTGCAACGACTAGCAAATGAAGCGGACTATGCCGCCATTTTGCGTTGTTTTGAAAAACATTTGCTGCAAGAGCTAGGCTATGCGCTTTTATTGCTACAGGAAGCGGACAGTGGTGAGCCGATTAATTCTGCCGTGCCCTATCGTTATATGCTTGAACGGGGTGCGGTGCGTGTTACACCCGATGACTCAGACATATCAGGTACATCAGAAGGCTTGTTGATGCTGGGCAAAACCTTGCAAGATATGGCGGTTGATGATTACCGTGATGCGGTTAGCGCGCAGCAGAGCAAGCAGTTGATGCGTATGTTATTGAATCATCATCTTGCAGGTAAGACATTGCATACGCGCGAATTAATAAGGGATTTACAAAAAATATGATCAAACTCGGACTTAATATTGACCATGTTGCTACGTTGCGTCAAGTTAGGGGAACACGTTATCCCAATGTAATTCAAGCGGCATTGATCGGTGAGGCGGCGGGTGCCGATGTGATTACACTGCATTTACGCGAAGACCGTCGTCATATTCAGGATAAGGATGTGGAAATTCTGCGTGACATGCTGCAAACGCGCATGAACCTTGAAAGTGCCATTACCGACGAAATGCTGGCTATTGCTTTGCGCATTAAGCCGCACGATATCTGCTTCGTGCCGGAACGGCGCGAGGAATTGACCACCGAAGGAGGGTTGGATGTGGTGGGAAATTTTGATAGTGTGAAGCACGCTTGTGAGTGCTGTGCGGCGGCGGGCATCCGTGTGTCATTGTTTGTGGATGCAGATGAAAAACAAATAGACGCGGCGCGGTCTGCAGGCGCTCCGGTAATAGAGATACATACGGGAAAATATGCTGATGCAGCCAGCGTATCGCACCAGACACAAGAGTTAGCACGTATCCAACGTACAGTGGTGCATGCCCATGCACTCGGTTTGCAAGTGAATGCCGGACACGGTCTGAACTATCACAACGTACAGCCTATTGTTGCTATTCCTAATATCTGTGAACTCAACATCGGTCATGCCATAATCGCCGAGGCACTTTTTATTGGCCTGGAGCACGCTGTGAAAAAAATGAAAGCGCTGCTAATCGGTATCCATCCATAAATATGGGACTTCAGCCACCGTGATTTTGGGTATTGGCACTGATATCGTGGCTTATGTACGCATTGAGGCCGTACACGCCAATTACGGCGAGCGTTTCGCCCAGCGCATTTTGAGCAAACAGGAATTAACGGAATATCATGTTCATCCCTACCCTGTACGTTTGTTAATGAAACGCTTTGCCGCCAAGGAAGCACTGGCAAAGGCGATAGGAAGTGGCCTACGTTATCCCGTGAGCTTGCAGAAAATTAGCGTGACACATGATATTTTTGGTAAGCCCATTTTTGAATTTGATCCGGAATTGGCTGAATACTTAATGCAGTTAGGATTAATACGTCACCATCTAAGTATAAGTGATGACCATGATGTTGCTGTAGCATTCGTAATTTTGGAAAAAAATGATTAAAAATTAAATTGTGAGGACACAAATAAAATTGATTGGCGAATTCGAGCCTTTTGAATTTCGCTTTTGCAGAAAGGGCAGTAAGAACATCCGTGATGTATTACATAGAGATCATTAGGAGACGTTGAATGGGAATCGGCCCATGTATGCTGGATATCGCAGGAACAACCCTTACGGCGGAAGATGAAACACGCTTACGTCATGGGCTGGTGGGTGGCGTAATTCTGTTTGCGCGCAATTACGAATCTCCATGCCAGTTGGCCCAGCTGACAGCCAGCATTCATGCATTACGTTCTCCACCGCTATTGATCGCTGTGGACCATGAAGGTGGGCGAGTACAGCGTTTTATCAAGGGTTTTACGCGTCTCCCGGCGATGCGTGAGTTGGGCAATATTTGGGATAAACATCCGCGCCGTGCCAAACATCTGGCACAGCAGGTAGGTTATGTGTTGGCTGCAGAATTGCGGGCTTGCGGCGTGGATTTCAGCTTTACTCCGGTGCTGGATATAGATTTTGGCATCAGCCAGGTGATTGGCGACCGTGCTTTTCATTCTGAGCCTCAGGCAGTAGGCGAACTGGCGCATAGTCTGTTATTGGGACTTAGGCAGGGCGGTATGTCTACCGTGGGTAAGCATTTCCCTGGGCACGGCTACGTACATGCCGACTCACACCTGGAAATTCCGATAGATGAGCGCAGCTATACTGATATTGAGTTGTGCGACCTGATTCCATTTCGTCAAATGGTGAATTATGGTCTGACTGCGGTTATGCCCGCACACGTTATTTATTCAAAAGTGGACACCTATCCAGCAGGTTTTTCAAAAGTATGGTTGAAAGATATTCTGCGCGGTGAGCTGAATTTCAATGGATGCATCTTTAGCGATGACCTTAGCATGGAAGGTGCCACGGTAGCGGGCGGCATTTTGCAACGTGCGGAAGCAGCGCTGCAGGCTGGGTGTGATATGGTGCTGGTATGCAATCAACCGCCCTTGGCAGATGAATTGCTGGCTGGACTAAGGTGGGATATGCCAGCAACCAGTAAAGCGCGCCTCGTGCAGATGCGTGGGCGCTCTCATCCAGATACGTTAGTGCAATTGCATGAGCAAGCAGGGTTTATGAAGGCGCTGCATGAAATTGCTACTATAGGTTCAGGTACCGCAGAATTACCTTTTACTTAATTGCACTGCACTTTAAGTACTAGTTGCGCTGCACTTAAGTATAGGAGTACAGTGAATAATTGGATATAGGACTTGATGTGATAGCCAACTTTCTAAGTGTAACACGTTATAGCGGTGGATTCAATTAGTAAAAAAATTGCACCCATAAAATACGAGCGAGGAGAAAAACCATGTCTGATTTGGATTTGTTTGAACCATTGCTAAATTGTGGCACAGTCGAAGCATTGCATGCTACGACCGCCAGTATCGCTGGTCAGTTAGGCTTTGACTATTTCATTTACGGGGTGCAAGTAAACACTTCTCTTACTCGACCTTATCAATTTATTCTTAATGGATATCCTAAGGAATGGCGTGCTCGTTACGTTGAATATAATTATCAAGAGATTGACCCTACCTATTATCACTGTATAACCAAAAGGCAGACTATTCCTGTGATTTGGGATAATCGCGTATTTAAGGGGGACAAAGAAGTTGGAATGAGGAATGAATCAAGAGAGTTTGGTTTACTCTGCGGCGCAAGCTTTGCTGTCCATGGTGGTCATGGTGAAGCCGCGATGTTGAGTCTTGCTTCTTCTCAGGATTCCTATAAGGCTCAACAGGATATGCTTTCTATCATAGGGAAATCTCAATTACTGGCATGTTATCTACATGAGGCGACGCAGCGCATTGTACTGAGTAAAGGGCCGCTTCTGCTGACAAAAATGGAGCTTACGCTTCGAGAGAAAGAGTGTCTTCTGTGGGCAGCTGAAGGGAAAACGGGTGGTGAGATAGCGGACATACTTCAAATTACGGAACGTACCGTAACTTTTCATCTTCAAAATGCCGGTAACAAAATGGGAGCATCCAACCGTCAACATGCGATTGCCCGTGCTCTTTCGATGGGCCTTATAGTTCCCTGAGTTTTGTATATATCGATAGGTATGGTGGTTGGTCGTTGCTATACCTGAGTCCCACAGAGCTGCACGATTAATGTGTGCAATAGATTGTCGGCCCTACGAAATGCTGCGAATAGCGAACGCCTCTCCCCATCAGCCAGAACACGTTGAACCTGCACAAGGCCTGGATTGTACCGTGCGATCGCCTACGCTGTGCGTTGTGCCGGGCCACACCAATCTGATTTTTTAACACCCGCTCCTTCAGCTTGATAGGTAAAATTTTCAATACAACAGGTCAGCAATCAGCAAGACACAAGCCAGCGGTATGTCGCTACTTGTATATAACTTATAAAAAATATCTGGCTCTCGCCAACCCAGTCGTTTTAAATTTTCTTACCATATTTGACTAACCAATCATAGATGCCAGAATCCTACACAAACTTATGTGTCGTCCACTTGCGTTATCGATGAAAAGGAGGGAGATAAAAAAACCGCCCACTTCCCCCGGAGGAAGTGGGTGGATAAGGAGCACTATTTATGAAGTCCTCTGCTTAATGCAGCGTCAGGGGAGACTTTCAAGTTACAAATAATTTAGAAGAAAAATTATTTACACTCTGAAATTGCAAAAACAGAGAACATTTGCATTGTACATCAATGCAAATGATTCGTATATGCAATTGTGCAAGATTTATAGTGGTTATACACAGAAGAAACCCTCAAGAAACTAAAAAAATACATAAAAATTTTTTTATATATAACTCAAATAGATAAATATTAATGTTTTCTTAATTTAAGCACCTTGCAGCAAGCTACAGGGCATTAACTACCAGTACCTCTTCAAGGGCATGAAGTTGACTGGTGTTACTTTTTTTGCTGGTAGACAAAGCGACATAAACTGCAAAGCCTGTTAAAATCCGCAACTTAATTGTTAATCACCATTGGAGAAAGTAGCATGGCTGTTGAACGTACCTTGTCAATTATTAAACCAGACGCCGTCGCCAAGAACGTTATTGGTCAGATCTACACACGCTTTGAGAATGCTGGATTAAAGATAATTGCGGCACGCATGGTGCATATGTCGCGCACCGAAGCAGAAAATTTTTATGGCGTACATCGTGAGCGCCCATTCTTTAAGGATCTGGTAGATTTTATGATTTCTGGTCCAGTGATGGTGCAAGCATTAGAAGGTGAAAATGCAATTGTAAAAAATCGTGATTTAATGGGAGCCACGGATCCTAAAAAAGCTGACAAGGGTAGTATCCGCGCGGATTTTGCTGACAGTATTGACGCAAATGCAGTACATGGTTCAGATTCCGCAGAAGCTGCTGCAGTGGAAATTTTTTATTTTTTTCCTGATCTGAAAGCTTCATAAGTTAACCCGTTCTTCTGTAAGTTATTTATGTTTGCTATGTAAGGTTTTATCTAGGCCGCGCCTTCATATTATCATCTGTCAAATATATAGCCTGAGTCGATCAATACGCGAACTATGAAACGTTCAGGCTATTATTGAACGTGAATCCGCGCTAATTTAAGAGTCCCTATAAAATCAATATTTGCTATCCTCACCATTCAATATGGCTAACAATAAGTTAACCGTTGACCGAGGATCCACTTTCGTGGTGCCCTCATCATCGTGGGATGGCGTAATTTTTCAAGGTCATTGTAAATGTCCGAAAATCTTCTTAACTTTGATGTACAGCGACTGACTGCCTGGTTTGCTTCGATGGGTGAAAAACCCTTCCGTGCACGTCAGATATTGCGCTGGGTGCATAAAATGGGGGAGGTAGATTTTGCAGCAATGACCGATATCGCTACTTTGTTACGCGAAAAGTTGCAGCAACAAGCTTATGTGGCCGCACCACAAGTCATACGAGACGAAATTTCTGCAGATGGCACGCGTAAATGGTTGCTAGACGTTGGAACGGGTAATGCAATAGAAACTGTCTTTATTCCAGAGGCAGAGCGGGGCACACTGTGTATTTCCACTCAGGCGGGTTGCGCACTTAATTGCTCATTTTGTTCGACGGGTAAACAAGGTTTCAACCGTAACTTGAGTGTGGCCGAAATTATTGGTCAATTGTGGTGGGCCAATCGCCAGATTGGCAAAAATTGTGATGGCAAGTGGCCAGTCACTAATGTGGTGATGATGGGTATGGGCGAGCCGTTGCTAAATTTTGATAATACAGTAAGCGCCTTGCGTTTGATGCTGGACGATAATGCTTATGGCTTGTCTCGACGTCGGGTGACTTTGTCCACTTCCGGTATCGTACCCGCGATGGATAGGCTACGTGAAGAATGTCCGGTGGCGCTCGCGGTATCATTGCATGCATCCAACGACAGTTTGCGCGATGTGCTGGTGCCGATCAACCAGAAGTACCCTTTGCGCATATTGCTGGCAGCATGTCAGCGCTATTTGGAACGCGCCCCGCGTGATTTTGTCACTTTCGAGTATGTGATGCTGGAAAATGTGAATGACAGCGTACAACACGCGCATGAACTGATTGCGTTGGTGCGTGATGTGCCGTGTAAATTTAATCTGATACCGTTCAATCCTTTTCCGCAGACGCATTACCGCCGATCCAAAGCCGACGCTATAGCCAGGTTTCGAGATGTGCTGATGCAGGCTGATATTGTTACTACTATACGCAAAACACGCGGTGATGATATTGCTGCGGCGTGCGGACAATTGGCCGGTCAGGTACAAGATAAAACCAAAAGAACGCACCGGTTATTAGAGATCCGTACATGAAATTATTTTCACATATGAGAGGATTAGGCCTTTTTCTGCTTGCTTTAAGTATGACAGGATGCGGTACGCCACAGCATAATATTTCGCGGGAAGAGGCCAACGCTAAAATACACACTGAATTAGCGGCACAATATTACGACCGGGGACAACTCGGAGTGGCATTAGAAGAGGTGTCTTTGGCTTTGCGTTTTAAATCCGATTACGCACCGGCTTACAATGTACGCGGCCTTGTGCGTATGGCTTTGCATGAAGATCAGCAGGCAGACGAGGATTTTCAGCACAGCTTACGTTTGGATAGCACAGATTCGGATACGCATAACAATTATGGCTGGTTTCTTTGTAAGCGAGGCAAGGAACCGGATTCCATCAAACATTTCATGGCAGCGCTGAAGAATCCGCTTTATTCTACTCCAGGGAAAGCTTATTTGAATGCCGGTTTATGTTCCATGAATACTGGCAATATGAAAAGCGCCGAAGAATTTTTAGAAAAAGCGCTAATGGTTCAACCCAATATGCCAGAAGCACTGCTAGGCTTGGCCAATTTATACTTTGCTAAAGCCGATTATGCGGGTGCAAAATCTTATTTCATGATCTTTAAAAAAAACAATGTATCTCCTTTAACAGCTGAAAACCTATGGTTGGCAGTGCGTATTGAACGTAAGCTGGGTGATAGAATTGCGGAAAATAACTATGCGATGCAACTACGTAAAAATTTTCCGGATGCACGTGAAACTCAGCTAATGCTATACAAACAATAGTGGATAATTCGTCGGAAAATACTTTAGGCAATGCCTCCAGTAGCGTTGAAGTACGGCCGTTCAGCGTGGGAGCGACGCTGCGTGAAGCGCGCGAACGACTGGGACTGAGCCTTGCTGACGTGGAAAGCCGTCTCAAGTTTGCATCACACCAAATTGAGGCACTGGAGACGGATAGTTTCACGCGTCTACCGGAAATTTCCTTTGTGCGCCGCTTCGTACGCAGTTATGCCAAACTATTACAATTAGACCCCGCTCCCTTGCTGGCATCACTGCCAACAGAGCCAGCGCAGTCCTCACTGCATACTGCAAGCGTTGCGATTGACGTGCCGTTCCCAAATATCTACACAACACGCAGAATCAATATCATCTGGTTATCGATCGGTCTTGTTGTCATTGCGATCATATTGCTACTCTTTCTTTGGTTAAATCGTGGCATGCCAATTATGCAGCAAACCACAATGGAAACAATAGAATTGCCAAGTACCTTGCCTATCCCGGCTTCTATGGCGACGGCAGCCTTACCGTCTAATGCGCTCACTGTATCCCCCGAAGTCTCCACTGCTACTAAAATCATACAAACAGAATTGAAGAGCGCATCCAAGGAATCCGCTTCTATTCGACTAAAATTTGATGAAAATTCTTGGGTAAAAGTGACGGACAATGACGGTAAGGTATTACTGTCACAACTTAATTCGAGCGGCAGTGAAAAATATTTGAAAGGCAAGCCACCGTTTTCCGTGGTTATTGGTAATACCAACGGAATACACCTCTATTATCAAGGCAAGCTTGTTGAACTTGCGCCTTTTAGCAATGGCGGAACCGCGCGCCTCACGTTGGAGTAGATATGAGCCAGCATTCCATTCCGCGTCGTGCAACGCAACGTGTCATGGTAGGTAATGTCGCCATAGGTGGAGACGCCCCTATCGTTGTACAGTCAATGACCAATACTGATACCGTGGATGCTGCAGGAACCGCGCGCCAAGTTTTTGAGCTGGCACAAGCGGGTTCGGAGTTAGTGCGCATTACCGTCAATACCGCCGAAGCTGCCGCACAGGTGCCCCGCATTCGCGAAATGCTCGACCAAATGGGTTGTAATGTACCGTTGGTGGGCGATTTCCATTACAACGGACATCGTCTGTTAACTGATTTTCCGGAATGCGCCCAAACACTGGGAGGATACCGGATTAATCCGGGCAATGTCGGTCGTAACCGCAAGGGTGAAGACCAATTCGCTATGATGATAGACGCTGCCTGTCGCTATTCCAAGCCGGTGCGAATCGGGGTGAACTGGGGTAGTCTGGACGCTGATTTGATCGTGCGCATGATGGATGAAAACGCTAAATCACCCCAGCCTAAGGAGGCTGATGCAGTAATGCGTGAAGCGCTTATCGTGTCTGCACTGGATAGTGCTCAGCGCGCCGAGAAACTGGGTTTACCGCATGATCGAATCGTGCTGTCATGCAAGGTAAGTGAAGTTCAAGGTTTAATCGCGGTATACCGTGAACTCGCACTGCGCTGTGATTATCCACTACACTTGGGGTTAACCGAAGCTGGTATGGGATCCAAAGGTATTGTCGCCTCCACCGCTGCACTGGCCGTGCTACTACAGGAAGGAATAGGGGATACCATACGTATTTCTCTCACACCGGAACCGGGTGGTGACCGTACGCAAGAGGTCATAGTAGCGCAGGAAATTTTGCAAACGATGGGATTGCGCTCCTTTACGCCCATGGTAATTGCTTGCCCCGGCTGCGGGCGGACCACCAGCACGGTTTTTCAAGAATTAGCACAAAATATTCAGTCTTATTTGCGTGAGCAAATGCCGGTGTGGCGTGAACAATACAGCGGCGCTGAAGAGATGACAGTGGCGGTAATGGGTTGTATCGTGAATGGTCCCGGGGAAAGCAAGATGGCCAATATTGGGATCAGTCTGCCGGGCAGTAACGAGCATCCTGCAGCGCCAGTATATGTAGATGGTCAAAAAGTGGTTACTTTACGCGGCGACAATATTGCCAACGAGTTCAAGCAGATCGTGAATGATTACGTGGCGCGCAATTACGCGCGGCGTGAAACAGATTGCCTCCATCCTAAAACCATACAGATCCATGTAATAAATTAAGCATTAAAATAATTGAACGTAGCGCCCCGACATTACAAATGTACATAGTAGTAGGCCGAAACCCACTCGTATATATTTTAATCTCTACGGATTCAATTCCCCGCTTCTTGGAGCGAAGGCTGGTTGAAAGCCAGCAGCTTGAAAAGCGTAGTTAATACCCCGTAGCTTGCTGCGGGATGCTTTATTGACGGCTGTGTTTATCAGTCATAAGTGAATTAAAGGTTAATCGTTTTATGAGCAGCAATTCTCCATTGCAAGCCGTGCGCGGCATGAATGACATCTTGCCGGAAGAAGCAGGGCTTTGGCTATGGTTCGAGGACACGGTGCGTGATTGGTTGGAAGGTTATGGTTACCGCAACATTCGTATGCCGTTACTGGAACATACAGCGCTATTCAAACGTGCAATCGGCGAAGTGACCGATATTGTAGAAAAAGAAATGTACAGCTTTGAGGATAGTCTCAATGGCGATCAACTCACGCTTCGCCCGGAAGGAACAGCTTCTTGCGTGCGCGCCGCACTACAACACAGCCTGCTGTACAATGCGCCGCAGCGTTTGTATTACAGTGGCGCGATGTTTCGCCACGAACGCCCGCAAAAGGGGCGCTATCGTCAGTTTCATCAGATTGGTGTGGAAGCATTGGGTTTCACTGGTCCGGATATTGATGCCGAACAGATCGTGATGTGCGCGCGGTTGTGGCACAAACTGGGTTTGCGTGATGTCACGTTGCAGCTCAATACACTGGGTGATGTAGCTGCACGGCAACGACATCGTGCCAAGTTGATAGCCTATTTCGAGCAATACAGTGATGTTCTGGATGCTGATGCAACACGCCGTTTGCACAGTAATCCGTTACGCATCCTTGATAGCAAAAACCCGGCTATGCAAGAGTTGATCATGGCTGCGCCCAATCTGATGGAGGAACTGGAAGAAGACGCGCTTAAGCATTTCGAGGCGGTACAAAAAATTTTACAGCGTCATGAAGTGGCATTTGAGATAAATCCACGCCTAGTGCGCGGACTGGATTATTATAATCGCACTGTATTCGAATGGATTACCACTCGTCTCGGTGCGCAAGGCACGGTCTGTGCTGGCGGTCGTTTTGATGGTTTGATTGAGCAGATCAGTGGCAAATCTGCACCGGCCACTGGTTTTGCCATGGGTATTGAACGCTTGCTGGCACTGTTGCAGGAAGATGGTATAAACCCTCCGCCAGCTCCTTTAGATGTGTATGTGGTGCATCAAGGTGAAATGGCAAATGACATCGCGAGCCTAGTAGCAGAACGATTAAGGGATTCTGGACTGCGCGTTTTATTGCATTGCAATGGAGGAAGCTTTAAATCGCAGATGAAAAAGGCAGATGCCAGTCATGCATGTGTTGCAGTTATCCTCGGCGACAATGAGGTGAGTGCTAAATTGGCCACGCTTAAGCCGTTACGCGGTGGCGAACAAATACAGGTGGCATTTGACGACTTGCCAACCAAAATTAATGAACTGATTAAACAAGGATAGAAAAATGGCAGTACTCGATTTGCAGGAACAGGAACAGGTAGATGCATTTAAGGCATGGTGGAAAGATAATGGCAAATGGCTATTGATAGCATTGGCTGTAGCCGTAGGCGGTTTTGCCGCGATGCAAGGCTGGCAATTCTATAAAGAAAAGAAAATGGCGGACGCCAGTACTTTATATACAGAACTGGAAAAACAGCTCGCCAGCAACGATCCCAAGCGTATCAATGATGCCGAGCAAGCAGTGATCGACCAATACGGTTCTACCGCTTACGCGCCGCGCGCGGCTTTGCTGGCAGCGCAGGTTAATCTTCAAAATAAAGATGTGGCACGCGCTAAATCACAATTAGAGTGGGTGATCAAACACGCTGACGAAACCGGCTTACAGAACGTAGCACGTCTTAAACTGGCTAGTGTATTACTGGATGAAAAAAATTATGCTGATGCACTCAAGTTGCTGGAGGCAAAGCACACTGATTCTTTCATGGGCTTGTATGCCGACCTCAAGGGCGACGTACTGCATGCACAAGGTAAGGCTGACGAAGCACGTGCCGCTTACCAGCTTGCATTCAATAAAACTGATGCCCAAAGCAAGTATCGCAATCTGATCCAAATGAAACTGGATGCGCTTGGAGGCGCTAAATGATTATTCGCATTGCCGCGTTGCTGTTATTTGTAATGCTAGCAGGCTGCTCTACCGTGTCTGGCTGGTTTGCCAAAGACAAGACCGGTAATGAGCCAGCAAAACTGGTTGAATTCAAGCAGACTGCTACGTTTAATGTGCGCTGGCAGTTCAAAATTGGAGGGAGTGGCAATTACATACTTCAGCCTGCCGTAACGAATGATGCGGTATATGCCGCCAATACCAAAGGAGAGTTATTTCGACTCGATCCGGCAACAGGCAAACAAGTATGGCGTGTCGACAGTGGCTTTGCCATTTCTGCCGGGGTAGGGGCGGGCGAGGGTTTCGTGCTGGTTGGTGGTGGTAAGGGTCAATTGGCAGCCTTTGCGGCGGATGGCAAATTACTTTGGAAAACGAAAGTGTCCAGCGAAGTGTTGAATATCGCAAAAATTGTCGATGGCATGGTGGTGGTACGTACCGCCGACGGCCGCCTTTCCGGGTTAGATGTTACGGATGGCAAGCGCCTATGGTTGTATGAACAGTCCGTTCCCCCGCTGATTGTGCGCAGCCATGCGAGCGTGGCAATTGAACGCGGCACCATATTCGGCGGATTCGCCGCTGGTAAATTAGCGGCAATTAGCTTGAGTTCTGGCATTGTAATTTGGGAAACTGTTGTGTCTCAACCGCGTGGCAACACGGAACTGGAGCGCATTAGCGACATCACCAGCTCACCGGTGCTAGATGACGACCAAGTTTGTGCAGTGGCATTTCAAGGGCGTATCGCATGTTATAGCCTGGCACAAGGTAATTTGTTATGGAGCCGAGACATCTCCAGCGATAAAGGGATAACGCTATTTCATAATTATCTTTATATTACGAACACCACTGGCGCGATATTAGCGATGGATAAAAATAGTGGTAGTTCATTTTGGAAAAATGAACAACTATTCATGCGCCAAACGTCGGCACCCTATGCATTGGGAGATCATCTGACGGTAGGTGATTATGAAGGTTATCTGCATGCGCTAAGCCGCGAGGATGGCAGCATGGAGGCAAGGCTTAAGACCGATGGTAGCCCCATATTGGCTGCTCCGATGGAGTTAGATGGTGGTCTGCTGGTACAAACACAAAAAGGCAGCTTGTATTCGGTAACCCTCCATTAAGTTTTTGCGCCTAATTGAAAGTCTGAAATGTTACCCACACTCGTTTTAGTTGGTCGTCCCAATGTGGGGAAATCCACTTTATTCAACCGTCTTACGCGTAGCCGTGATGCCCTGGTAGCTGATCTACCAGGGCTAACGCGTGACCGTCACTATGGTCGTGGGCGCGTGGGTGAACGGCCATTTCTAGTAGTGGATACCGGTGGTTTAGAGCCAGTCGCCAAAGATGGGATTTTATATGAGATGGCTAAGCAAACGCGGCAAGCAGTGGATGAAGCTGATCTGGTGTTATTCCTGGTTGATGGACGTCAAGGATTAACCCCGCAGGACAGAATTATTGCCGAGCAATTGCGTAAAACTGGGCGTCCTCTGTTGCTCTTGGTCAACAAGGCTGAAGGCATGCAGCGTGCTGCAATTGTCAATGAATTTTTTGAATTGGGAATCGGCGAACCGTTGCCAATTTCTTCGGCTCATGGTGACAACGTCAATGAAATGGTAGAGCTTGCACTGGAAGAATTACCCCTTCAGACTGAAAATACAGAAAACCATTCTGATCATCCGAAGATGGCTATTGTTGGCCGCCCCAACGTTGGCAAATCCACCTTGGTCAATGCGATTTTAGGTGAGGAACGTGTAATCGCGTTCAACCAACCCGGCACCACACGCGACAGCATTTATATTGATTTTGAACGGGATGGCAAGCAATACACCATCATCGACACCGCCGGGGTTCGTCGTCGCGGCAAAGTCGACGAAGCAATCGAGAAGTTTTCCGTAATTAAAACCCTGCAGGCAGTAGAAGACGCTAACGTTGTGGTTCTCGTGGTAGATGCGCAACAGACCATTACCGAGCAAGATGCGCATATCGCAGATTTTGTTTTGCAAGCCGGACGGGCACTGGTCTTAGCGGTAAACAAGTGGGATGGGTTGGACGATTACCAGCGTGATACGACTAAACGTGACATTGATCGCAAACTACATTTCCTCAGTTTCGCCAAATTGCATTTCATCTCTGCGCTTCTGGGCAATGGCGTGCCCGCCATATTGAAATCGGTGAATGAGGCTTATGCCGCCGCGATGGTCAAGCTCCCTACGCCTCAGCTCACAAGAGTACTAATAGCTGCAGTAGAAAAACAACAACCTCCGCGCTCCCAGTTTCGTCCCAAAATGCGATACGCTCATCAAGGCGGTAGCAATCCACCGCTAATCGTGATTCATGGTAGCGCGTTGGACAAAATACCAGACAGTTACCGTCGTTATCTTGAGCATACTTTCTGTGCTGCCTTTAAACTGCAAGGTACTCCCCTCAGAATCGAATTCAAGGCAGGAAAAAATCCATTCGCTAATAAGGCTCCCAAACCGCTAACAGAAAGCGAAGAGCGTAGTGCGCACCGCGCCCGTATTCGTGGACGCAGGCTATACGGGCGCTAACCCAAGCTTGGCAATAAACTAGAAAACATGTTTTGTATATTCTTACGACACATCGTTTTGCTTCACTTTCTCCTGCTTGGTTCAATATCACAAGCTGCCAATATCGTTACAGCTGACGCTGCCAATTATCGTCAATTGCTTTCGCGGCTGGAACCGGGCGATACTCTTTTATTACAACCCGGCGTTTACAAAAAAGGTTTGCCTGTGCACCAGCTGCACGGAAACAAGGATAAACCCGTCATCATAATGGGCCCAGCCAATGGTCCATTACCTGTGTTTTTGGCAAGGCACGGACACAACACGATTAGTATTATTAACGCCAGTTACATTGTTATCCGTAATCTGGAACTTGATGGGCAAGGCATCGCTGTGGATGGTGTCAAATGTGAAGGAAACGCTGACTGGGCTCACCATATCACGCTTGAAAATCTTGTTATTAAGGGTCATGGCAATAACCAGCAAACTGTGGGCATCTCAACAAAGTGTCCTGCTTGGAACTGGATTATTCGGAATAACACAATTTTGGGTGCCGGCACTGGAATTTATCTCGGCAACTCCGACGGAAACGCACCATTTGTAAAAGGATTAATAGAACATAATCTGATCAAAGACACTACTGGCTACAGCTTGCAAATAAAACATCAAAATGTGCGACCTGAAATTTTGGATATGCCCAATCAGCCAAGCGTCACAATTATCCGCCATAACGTTTTTACCAAAGAGAACGGAGCGGCCAGCGGGCCATTAGCGCGCCCGAATGTACTCGTGGGGCACTGGCCCGTGAAAGGAAATGGATCAAAAGATACTTACGAAATCTATGGTAACTTCTTCTATCAAAACCCTACCGAAGCGCTTTTTCAAGGGGAAGGGAATATTGCTCTGTATAACAACCTTCTCGTCAATGATCATGGAGATGCGATTCGAATTCAACCCCACAATGATATTCCACGCGCGATACATATTTTCTACAATACTATTATTACCTCTGAAACCGGTATTTCAGTCATACCGGGGCAGGGCAGCGAAAATTACGTTCAACACGTTTCAGCCAATGTGGTCTTTGCTTTTAAGCCTATTGTTGCCAAATCGCAGGAATCCAATAGGATTGGCAAAAGAGAAGATGCAGTTGATTATCTAGTGAAGCCATTTGCCTCGTTAGGTGTCATGGATCTTTATCCCAAAGTAAAAAATGTACAATCCCAAGTGGTTGATACCACCGATTTTCGCGTCTTTAAGGATTGGGATATAGATTTTAATAAGCGCAAGCGAATTGAACACTCCCGGGGAGCATATGGCGGTGAGGGTATAAATCCCGGCTGGTTACCGCAAATCAAATACAAACCAAATTAACGTTATTTGGCTATCGCTTTATGAGGGCTTGGCATTAGGCATTAAAATTAGCGTCTGTCGTTCCTCCGAACCTAAAGAGGGAAATGAAACCTTGACCGTATTATGCGAGCAAAAACACAACAGAATGCTGAACTTGAACAAGCTGTTGAAGGATTCGCTCAAGCGGTCGGCCAGACGCGCTCCATCTTCAGGTTCAGAACAAGCTTTCTGCCGCTGCATTATCCCAACAGTTACCCTTCAGCTCATGCTGCAGACGAAGCCATGCTTCACCAGTAAAGTCTGATACTGGCCTTTCCAACCACTTTGCGCGAGAATAAATCCAGCACTATCACTCAATAGGGCCAACCTGACCCGGTGCGGATATAGGTGATATCGCCCACCCAAACAATATTGGGTGCGACCGGATTGAATCGCCAATCCAGAATATTGGCAGATTGTGTTTGTTGTCATTAGCACCTCTCTGATAATGAATTTTCCACCTATTGGGGTGCCCGCGTAAATTAGGCTACTACATTATTTCAATATGGAATAATCGTTATCAGTAAAGCTGAGTTAACTTAATACAATATAAATATTGATTTGGCCAGATTATGTTTGAAACCCATTCGCCTTAAGATTCGAAAGATAAATAAACTTCGACAAATTGAGCCAGAACGGGGTTAATATTTCACCGTGCCGGATCAATAGATTTAATTCTTTAGGGGCAAAACTAATGATTGTACGTAATACCACAGATCGTTACGGAGCACTAACTATTGGGATCTATTGGTTAATGCTACTAATGTTCGTTGCAGTATATGCATGTATTGAGTTACATGAATTTTTCCCCAAAGGAAGTGATCTTCGCGCGACTTTAAAAACTTGGCATTTTATGTTGGGTTTGTCTATTTTTGTACTAGCCTCGATACGCCTAATAGTTTACATAACGAGTACTACCCCCCGTATTGAGCCAGATCCACCTAAGTGGCAGAAGCAATTCGCTAAGCTATTTCATTTAGCGCTCTATGTACTGATGATCGCTATGCCGTTGATGGGGTGGTTGTTACTCAGTGCAGAAGGTAAGCCGATACCATTTTTCGGTCTGCATTTACCGGCACTTATCGATAAGAGTAAATATCTGGCGGATGTGATCGAAGAGATTCATGAAACCGGTGGTACGATCGGTTACTTTCTTATCGGCCTGCATGCCGTAGCTGCGTTATATCACCATTACCTTGTGCGCGATAATACGCTTCGGCGCATGCTTCCGAAGCGAAATTGAATCGGTATCGTTCTTACAATTTCTAAGTTTTACTAGTCAACACGCAAAATCATCCGACAGCTGCAGACTGCTATCGTGCAGTATGTTGCGGCTGAATGAAATGCCCGAGAGCATTTGATGTAATCCAGTTATCGCAATGATGGTGAACCTTGATGGCCTAGCGGTAAAACTTGTGGCACGATGACGAAACTTTATACTGAAAACAGTCATACGTGATCGAACATGCCTGAATATTGTGAATACACCGCTGTAGACAACTGCCCACACCGATGAAACTACGCAAACTTTCAATCTGGTTTTCTGTGGGGGTGCTGCTGGTATTGGGGGCAAATATGTTGTGTGTCGTGCTAATTAAGCAGGCATACAGCAAAATGGTGACCGTGCAAGAGCATCGGCGGCTGTCCATTCAATTGTCCAATGAACTGCAACAAGAGACCGAGCAGTTGACCAGTTTGGTACGCGCCTACACGACTACTGGCGAGTCGCGCTATCTGTTTTATTACTACGACATTCTTGCCGTACGTCAGGGTAAAAAATCTGCACCCGCCAAGTTTAATCCCGCGACTTATTGGGATGATGTGATTGCAGAGCGGATGTTACATGTCATACCCGAACAAGTTGAACGCCATGTATTAATGGACAGAATGCGCGCTTTGGGTTTCAACGCACAGGAACTGCAGATACTCACGCAGGTTTTTACAGCCACCGAGGCCATGAAACAAACTGAACAGATCGCTTTTGCCGCTACACAAGGGCTTTATGATCCGGACAAACGCACATTTGTTTCTGAAGGAACGCCTCGTCTCGATTTTGCCAGCAAGCTGGTTTACAGCCAGCCTTATAACCGGCTGAAAGCCGATTTGGCTCACGCGGTAGAGGGGTTGAATGAGCAAGTCCGCGAACGTACTCAAGGTGAGGTCGAGCAAGCAACTGCACGCTTGCAGCGGCTCATTATGGTTTTGCTGGCAAGCATGGCGGTCACCATTGGCCTGGTTGGATTGGCATTTAATACTGTGCGTCGCCAAGTATTAAAGCCGATCGAACGGCTTAAGCTGTCTGCCGATCGATTGTCGGCAGGTGATTACACTAGCCGTACCCGATTGGATTCAATACGAGGTTCAGAGGTAGAGGAGTTGGCTGTGCTGAGCGAGACGTTCGACAGCATGGCGCAATCAATTGAAGCCGATATTAGCCGTCGCCAAACCGTACAGTTGGCATTGGAAAAAGCGCGTAATCAAGCCGAGAATGCGACCAAAATCAAATCCATGTTTTTGGCTACGATGAGTCATGAGATTCGCACACCCATGAACGCTATTTTGGGCATGGCCTATTTAGCGCTAAAAACAGATTTGAATGCACGTCAGAACGATTATATTTCCAAGGTGCATAACGCCGCCAAGATGCTGATGGATATCATCAACAACGTCCTGGATTTTTCCAAGATTGAAGCGGGTAAGCTGAAACTGGAACAAAATCGCTTTCTGGTTGAGGAGGTGGTTTCCAACGCTCTGGCCTTGTTGCAGCAACGCGCCTATGAAAAAGAAGTGGAATTATTGTTCGAAGTGGACACGCCTCATTTGCTGGATGAAGGGGGCGCTTTGATTGGGGATGCACTGCGCCTGGGACAAATCCTCATCAACCTGTTATCCAACGCCATCAAATTTACGCATAGCGGCCATGTTAAATTGACGCTGGGTATCGACGCACAAGATGTCGAATCGATGACACTACGTTTTACCGTGAGCGATACGGGTATCGGTATGACGGAAGAACAGATAGAACACTTGTTTCAAGAGTTTATTCAGGCGGATGGCTCCATCACTCGAAAATACGGGGGGACAGGCCTGGGACTGGCGATTGCCAAGCGTTTTGTTGAACTGATGGAGGGGCGTATCTGGGTGGAAAGTAAACCTAATGCCGGTTCGCGCTTTATTTTTACCGCCCGTTTCTTACGCGCGCAACCGGGCACAGCTACCACGGCGAACTTGTCTGGCATACAGAATCTGCGTGTTTTAGTCGTGGATGATCAACCTGAAGCGCGCATGGTGCTAGTCAAAATGCTGCGTCATCTTGGCGTGGGTCAGACTGAGGGAGCAGGCATCGATAGCGCAGAAAACGGGCAAACTGCACTGGATATGATTGCCCAGGCACAGCAGCAAAACCGTCCTTATCATTTACTTATGTTGGATTGGGTTATGTCCGGTATGGATGGCGAACAAGTTTTACGCAGCCTGCACGCACAACCGCCAAACAACCAACCTTTGCCGGTCATTGTTTCCGCCTACGATACGGATGTTATGCACGACACAGTCTCCAGATTAAATGCTCACCTATTTTTGTCCAAACCGGTATTGCCTGAGGCACTGCGGCATTTATTCAATAATCTGTCAGAGCATAAGCTTCTATCGTTGTCGCATGAACCAAGCGCACAGCCAGAGGCTGTCAAACTACCGGGCCAATGGCCAGACTGTTTGCCAGAACTGAGAGTACTACTGGGAGAATGCAATGTTGAGGCGGCAGATTTATGGCAAGCTCATAAGCCTGCATTTGCAAACCTGCTACCCGTGCAAACAGTACATCGTATTTCGGTGGCGCTGGACAATTTTGATTTTGATATTGCTTTGGCCTTGTTACCGGAAGTTGAAACTTTAAGACCTTGAACCTTTATAACATAGCGGAGTACAACCCCATGTTTGCCGAAACCGAACGCGCAACGATCTTGCTGGTGGATGATGTGCCCGCTAACTTGAGCCTGTTGAGCAGCATCTTGCGCGAGGATTACCGTATCCAATTGGCGACCAGTGGCGCCAAAGCTTTGGAGCTGGTTGCGGCTAGCTTGCCGGATTTAATTTTGCTGGACGTAATGATGCCGGAGATGGATTGTTATGAAGTTTGTAGGCGCCTTAAGGCCAATCCGGATACTTGTGATATTCCCGTATTGTTCGTTACCGCCCGTAACCAAACCGAAGATGAAGAACTCGGGCTGACGTTGGGCGCAATGGACTACATACATAAGCCGATTAGTCCGCCGATTATCAAAGCACGGGTGCGCAATCACATTGCACTCAAGCTGCAAACAGATGCGTTAAAACGTCTTTCGTTCATCGATGGACTAACCCAAGTCGCCAATCGACGTCGTTTCGACGATACGCTGGACTCCGAATTGTGGCGTGCAGCACAACAGCAACATGCACTGTCCTTACTAATGCTGGACGTGGATTACTTCAAACTGTTTAATGACCATTATGGTCATGGCTTGGGCGATCAATGTTTGACGCAAGTCGCCCAAGCCATGCAAGCCAAGATAAATCGTCCGATGGATTTGATAGCGCGTTATGGCGGCGAAGAATTTGTCGTTTTGCTACCGGAAACCAATCTGGAAGATGCGCGTAAAGTGGCCGAATCTTTGCGTGAAACTGTTGCCGCCATGCAGATTTCGCACGCCCATTCAATGGCTGCAGCATATATCACGATCAGTATCGGGGTCGCTTGCAACACCCAGAGCGAAACAAATTCAGCGGCTGAGTTGCTCAAACTGGCCGATCAGGCGCTCTACCTGGCCAAACAATCGGGACGCAATCAGGTAAGATCCTGGCATAACAAAAGACCCATTTCGAGGAACGTTTAAGCGTGCGCACAATCTGGCAAAAATTACCTTGGCTCATCGTACTGATTCTGATGCTGATAGTTTGGAAATATCCGCCGTTATTACCGTGGATACTCGCGGTGATGGCTACTTTTATGTACTGGCTGAATCTAAAGCGTGGTCTGATTGGGCCAGTGACCCTGCCTGCAGACGATGCATTTTTACCCACCGAACAGGTGCAATGGTGGTACTGGACGGGCCATCTGGAAACAGAAGACGGCCAGCGTTTTGGTTTTGAAGTGGTCTTTTTTAGCTTCGATGTTTCCTGGTTCATGCGTGATCAGTTGGTGCAAGCTGCCATCACCGACGTAAACGGCAATCGTTTTCAATTCAATGAATTTGTTGAATTTCATCTCCCCAACAAAACTCCAAATGGTTTTAATCTTAGTGTCGATGCGGATAAATCTGTCACCGCAGTGGGTGGCAATGGCACAGATCATTTGCATAGCGCAATCGGTGATTACGTGCTGGATATTGACCTGCAATCAACCAAACCCCCTGCGCTGCATTACGGTGGCGATGCACATCCCTATGTTTTTGGCGGCTACACTTACTATTATTCGCGCACAAATATGGCAACGACCGGTACCTTGAGCATTAAAGGCAAGACTCATAAAGTCACCGGAACCAGTTGGTTTGACCGCCAGTATGGGGAGCTGTTTCAAGCAATTAATAAAGGCTGGCAATGGTTTGCCATTGAACTGGCAGATAACCGCCAAATTATGCTATTCAATTTTAACGGTGAAGAAGCCACAGTAGAAAAATCCGGCTCGATCACCGACGCACAGGGGCGTACTACAACGCTAGCCGGACATCAATTTGATGTAACCATACTGGATCACTGGACCAGTCCCATCACTGGCTGCACCTATCCCGCTGGTTGGACGGTGACTATCGGTAGCGAAATTTTCACCGTGCAGCCTGTCGTGCCAGACCAAGAGCTGCGCGGCAACCACAGCTTCTGGGTTGGCCCGGTGTATTGGGAAGGCGCGTGCAACATCAGTGGCGCAGTAAGCGGCCAGGCCTATGTGGAGCTAAATGGCTATTGCAAATGTCCGAAGTCTGGATATAGAGTAAATCTATAAAGGAAGAGTCAAAAAGAATAGCCAAACGGTTATAATTCGCCACGTTTTCAATAGGGCCATTGGATTCTAAAATCCTGCGCCGCTTGAACCAGCCCCATATTAATACTAATGACCATGCAAAAACGGTTTAAAAATACTGTGCGTACGTTTGCTTGCCTCCTACTCGGCACGGTCAGTCTATCCACGCAAGCCGTCGATTTTTCCTTGTCGGGATATGGTACGGTAGGCTATGCCATATCCGATCAGACCTACAATTACCAGCGCTACATTGATAACAAAGGCAGTATTGAACGTGACACTCTATTTGGCGCACAATTAAACGCCCAATTTAATCCCGTATGGAGTGCGACAGTACAAGTCAAATTAGCACCACCTGCACTGCTAAATTACAACCAAAACTGGCAACCAACCCTTACTTGGGCATTTTTATCTTACCGTCCAACAGATGATTGGTTATTTCGCGTAGGAAAACTACGTATCCCCTTTTACCTGAATTCCGAAAATGCCAATATAGGCACGACTTATGCGGCCGCTCGCTTACCGGTTGAGGTTTACGCCTCTGCGTCGACGGTGGACTTTGTTGGGGCATCGTTCGCCAAGACTTGGCTGCTCAATGAGAACGAATTTACGCTTGATGGCTATTGGGGAAATGCCATGAAGCAATCATGGCGCTTCTATGCGCGTGACCCCGCTAATATCCTCACTAACAGCGGTGCGGCAGGTGAGTTTTTTGCACCCTTGGAGACTGAGTCAAAAGGCCTGCGGCTAAGTTTGAATCGCGACGGAAACACCTTTTTAGCGGGTATGCATTTCGCCGATACCACGGCTCGCAATGGCACTACACTCGGGCCATCAACGTACGTGCCCGCGCCGGCTGACGGTTGCGCACCAATTGGCATTCCGCCGGCATTCATTGGCAACTATTATTGCCCTGCTGCAGATGGCCCATCCAGGATAAAAACCGTTACCACCAATTTAGGTGCCAGCATTGATTTGGGCCACGGCTTTCGCACAATTGGTGAGTATGTCAGGCGTAAAAATGAAGGCTCAACCCTTTCTCCCGACAGCAAAGGTTTTTACCTGAGCCTGCAAAAAGAAATCGGTCACTGGACACCCTACCTGACCTACGCCAAGCTAACCACGAAAAATCGCGACCTGTACCAAGCGATAAATGGCGTCCAGACGATTATCCCTGCGGTTAACGCGTTAGAGCGTAACTTTGCCGATTCGATGGTGGTGTATGACCAAAATACATGGGCGCTCGGCACCGCCTACTCACTTGATATCAACAGCAAAATCAAGGCTGAATGGTCTGTCGTACAAACCGGCATCGCATCCAGTTTTATTGATGCGCTACCGGGGGGGGAATCCGGCGATCAACGCATCAATGTGTTTTCTCTCTCTTACAACTTTACGTTCTAAGGGAGACAGCCATGATCAAATTCAAACTCAAGCTGATCTCTGTGCTACTGGCGCTTGTGATATGCGAGGCACATGCGGAGAACGTGATTGTCATCGGTCATGCCGGCCTAAGTAAATTAAGCGCGAGTACCATACAAAGAATATTTACCGGCAAGATCATCGAAATCGATGGTATACATGTCACAGCGGTGAATCACAAGGCAGGCGCATTGCGTGATCGTTTCTTGCACCATTACCTGAATCAGAAAGATGACAAATACACGGCTTATTGGACGGTGCGCCGCTTCATCGGCAAAGGTATTCCGCCAAAAGAAGTATCGAGTGCTGCCGAAGTCATTCACTTTATCCAAACCACACCCGGCGCCATCGGTTATATCGATGAAAGCGAACTGAAGCCGGATTTGAACGTGGTAAGCCGTTAAAAATCAAGCTGATTTTTTCAGCCTCGTTTTAATCGGCGATCACGTGGTTTCATCGGACGATAATTTGCTTGTCGATGCAATGAAAAATGCTTTAACCAGATAGTTTGTGTGACGTTTGAGTATCGGTAAAAACAAAAATGCTCTCCAGAATATCCGTTTCTTCATACTTTAAAACCATACGATCCTCATAGGTTCCATTCAGTCCGATGAGGTTTGTCTACTGCCAATCAGGTCGCGGGTTTGACACGTTGAAAGATGACGGCAGATAAACACTATTCATTAGGAATTACATGAAATTACGTCTTGCATTAGCCGTTAGTTGTTTAGCTGTTGCTATCTCAGGTTGGAGCACAATTTGTACTGCATTTGACGATCATAGCAGTAAGTCCAAGCTGTTTTCTGGAACACGTATATCAGCTCAGAATCACGCTACCCAGACTGACGTCCCAGTGTTTTTGGCAGTTGAAAAGACGGAAAATCCTGGTGAAAAGGAAACGAGCGTACCGGTAATGACACCATCCCAGCTATCGGTTGAGCCAGTTGCAGTCTATCGGCTTCCTCTCGACGACTTTTCGTACGACTATGCATCCCAATTGGCCCGCAAATTAAGTGAGGATTTGAAAATCAAAGTTCGAGCATCGTTGCCAATGGGAACAAGCGACCTTTCACCGTTTAGCGGCGGGACTCAATATCCGGCAGAGGATATTATCGAGAGCGCATATAAAGTGGGTATGCGCCTTTCGGATAGAGCCGAACGCTCCGCATTAATCGCCCTTACCGGGCGTGACATAAACGACAGGTCTCGCCAATTGCGCTTCCTGTTCGCACAGCACGATAAATCCAAGCACACTTCTGTCGTTTCAGCTGCAAGAATGAAATACGGCATCTCCACGGAACCGGCTACTGCCAACATTATATTTCTTCGAATTTATAAAATGATAAAAAGAACGATTGGTGACCAATACTTGGAATTACCTCGCTCGGGAAATATCAATGACATCATGTATTCGCCCATTATGTCGCTGGACGATCTAGATGCACTTGGCATTCAGTATTTGGGATTGAGTAATAAAATATCCGTACCAGATGGGTTTATTGAGCTAAAGAACAGAGAGCCTCGTATTAGTTCATTAGGTTACTCTTTTGTTCCACCTTCAGGAGAAAAATGGTTTGAAGGCTACAGTCCAAAGACCATTATGTATTTCAAACAAACCAACCCAAAAGAGCTTTTAATTTTTGCTGGTGCCACTGAAGCTATAATCGAAGAGAACATATCATCAGAAAAAAACTTTATCGATTTTGTGAAATCAAAAAAAGATGATTTTTCGGCTCACGCGCTACGCTATAAAAATGTCGTTACCAACTATGAGCTTATTAATTCTATGCCTTCATATTGTGTTGCTTACAAGCAAACCGCAGAAGATCATGAGGCTAAAAACTTAAATGGAAATCAATATTTGATGCTAATAAACAAAGGGGTTATTTGTTTGCACCCAACAATAAAAAATCAATTAGTTGATATATATTATTCCAGTAGAGCAATTCCTGACCTGAAGTTTATGGAGTTTACGAAAGAAATTGAAAGTTTTATTGGAAGTTTGAAGATTAATTAAAGTCGCGGATTCAATTTTCGAATTGATGGCCCAGCTCTGGGTTAATTCGATATAACATTTAGGCTAGGTACATGATGTCAAGATTGAATCCCTTGACTGGATATAATTTTTTCCCCATTTATTTTTTGTGGCTTCCTGATTTCATCAGGATGATGAAAAATGATTCCATCGGTAGCTATTGATTTCGTGTTATTTTACTTAAATACTTATTTAGATTAAAAGATGAATTAATGAAAGTCCTAATACTGGTTTCATCAAGTTTTTCGCAAAATGCCATCCGACGGCATTTGTCATTTTTTTCAGAAGAATTTACTTTTGTCCATTCAGTTCAAAGTGCGCGGACGTTTATCGTGGCGGGCGAAATGGATGTCATCTGTGTTGAAGGGGTACTGCACGATGGATCCGGAGTGGAGTTATGCAAGGAAATCAGAAAACATCCCTCAGGCCATAACATCCCGATTCTGCTGCTCACCGGGTCAGGAGATCCAAATCTTGAAATAGATGCCCAGGAAGCAGGCATCACCAAGATATTTTACAAATCTAATCTTAGCGCACTCGCTGACTACATTGCCGAATATGAGAAGGCTAGCCGGACGGCTGGAGCGTTATCCGGTAATGTATTGTTGGTCGAAGATAGTCCAACAATCGCCAATTTTCTGAGCGAAATACTACGGGGCATGGGTCTTACAGTGACGGCATTGGCGAACGCAGAAGACGCCTTTGAAATTTTCAGGAAACGAAAATTCGACATCGTGATCTCGGATGTCCAGCTTGAAGGCGATCTCACCGGGCTTGGCTTGGTGCGCGCCATTAGGCGGCTTGACGAACCCTATTGCCGAGTACCTTTTCTTGCCATTTCCGGCACCACCAGTAAAGAGCGCCAGTTTGATGTCATAGGCTATGGCGCCAACGATTTTGTAGCGAAACCGGTCACCCCAAAGGAACTTGAAGTTCGAGTGCATAATATGGTCAAGCATAAGCAATTATTTGATCAAGTTGAGGCTCAACGTGATCACATGCGTCGCCTGGCACTAACCGACCAGCTTACCGGCCTGTTTAATCGACACTATATGTCAGAGGTCGGCTTCCGGCGGATGACCGAGGCGATGAAGTATGGCATTCCGGTTAGTCTTTTGTTGCTTGACCTCGATCACTTCAAGAAAATCAACGACACCATGGGTCATGACGTAGGCGACATCGTCTTATTTGAGACAGCCAAGGTGATACGTGAATGTTGTTTGAGCGGAGATATTGCTTCGCGGGCGGGTGGTGAAGAATTTTGTGTCACCCTGATTAACCGTGATCGGAGCAATGCCATTGGCTTCGCCGAAAATCTATTAAAGAAAATTGAGGCCAGCCTGCCCGAGGGAATTATTGTTACCGGCAGCATCGGATTAGCCACGGTGGCCAAGGGCATGGTAGTGGATTTCAAAACCCTGTTCAAAGCCGCCGATGAAGCGATGTACAAAGCCAAATCGGGCGGGCGCAACCGTGTTGAGTCAGCTATGGTAGAACCGCAGGCTGCAAATCAGACGCAAACTGAAAACGCTAAGCTGGGCCGAAGCCAGTGCTGAGGTTTCATCGTTGTAGAAAACCATGAAAAATGGGGGCACATATTGCCGCTTTTTCATGATATTGGGTTGACGCCATACTTGAAAACCTTACAATTCCCATATGATCCGTTCTTTCGGTGATTTAGTCCAACAAGGTTTGTCTGGCGCCAATGATATCCTTATGCAAAATAAACAAGTTACCGTACATATTTTTATTGAAAACAGGATTTTTCTACAGCCTCGTTAGAGTGCAACTCCTATGGAATACCTGTCGCTGTTCCGAATGCCAATTTCAATTAAGATCACTGGACGCTCTTCAAGCATTACAAACGTGTTCATCAATTCCATAATTCCCGTGGTTCCTCCCAGCGCGGAAGAGGCTAAACGAGCTTTGGAAATACTTGGGATGACTCTCGAAACATTTCAGTGCGCATACTGTGGCAGCGTTGCTTCGGAATGGGATCACCTTCGCCCACTCGTCAAAGATAAAAAACCAACTGGATATATCTCAGAAATCCACAATCTCGTGCCATCTTGCGGAAAGTGCAATCAGTCAAAGGGCAATAAGGAATGGAAAACCTGGATGCTCAGTAATGCGAAACTATCCCCAACAACCCGCGGCATTAAAGACATCTCAGAACGAGTTAGGCGGCTGGAAGCTTATGAGAGTTCTAAGGCTCCAACAAAAATGGATTTTGCGGTCATTGTTGGGCAGGATGTTTGGAAACAACACCAAAACAATCTAGAGAGAATGCAGTCCCTCATGCGCGAATCGCAGGAGCTTGCTGCAAAGATCAAAGCCGAGGTCGAAAATGCTTACGAAGCACTTTAATCTTGTGCGATACCGTACATAATAACTTTGTGCATTGCTGAAAAATTTTACTTTGCAAATGATCTAGGGAAGCGCTGATTAATTCGCGTTTCATAATTCCACATATTTGAGAATCAATTTGTTATGCGCGCAATTCCACGAATTTTTGAATTAATCAGCGTTTCCCTGGTTTATGTAACGACAGAAATTCAGGCTCGCATTGCATTATTCATCTGATGACACCCACCCGCATTATGATTTTTGCCAAAGCCCCGCAGCCCGGTTTTGTCAAGACGCGCCTGATTCCCTTGCTGGGAGCAGAGGCTGCGGCCAAACTGGCACAGCAGATGTTGTTCAACACTTTATTCAATGCACTGGCCGCTGATATCGGCGCCGTCGAGTTATGCAGCACGCCCAAAATTGACGATATCGCTTGGCAAAATATTGCATTACCGGTTGGAATTGAAATTACCGATCAAGGCGAGGGTGATCTCGGTGCGCGACTGGCGCGTGCAGCAGAGCGCGCTATTGAAAATACAGGATTCGTTTTATTGATTGGTACAGACTGCGTGGAAACGTCCGCCGCCTTGTTGCGCGAGGCTGCCCAATTATTAAACGAACACGATGCAGTCATCCATTGCACTGCCGATGGTGGATATGCGCTGTTAGGACTCAAACGCTTCAGTGCAGTGCTATTCAATGATATGCCGTGGAACACCGATACACTTGCGAGCACTATTATCGTGCGCATCAGGCAGCTCGGCTGGTCACTGCATGTTGGACAATTGTTGCACAATGTGAATACACCGCAGGATTTGAAATACTTGCTACCAAAAATAGAATTTCCATGACATTACGAAACAAAGCAGGGGATGATTACGCTGCACGCGTGCATGTCTTGTTTGCTATGCCGCAGTCAATGATACCGTTATCCAATGGGTACGTACAAACTCAATACTTATACCGACCACATCCACATGATAGTTGCCGGATCTGGTGCCGCTTATGCGGGGGAATGTGGAAGGATAGGATTACTGGGTTTGAATCTTGGCTCTACTCGCTGTCGCATCCGACACCGATAATACTGGAGAACGCGCTCATGCCGATTTCGCTGATTTCCAGTTTGTGGAAAAAGATGTGGCGTGTTTTGTAGAGCATGTTGCTGATAAGCTCTGACTCATATTTAGTTCTAGACCGATACTTGCTAATAGAAGTAACATGAACAATCTGTTGAAGTAGCTGAAATTCATAACTACTATCATGGCAAATACTGGCGTTATCAAGACAATTCACTATATCACTAGCCCAAGAGGTGTCGTTTGTTGTCTCCTGTTGAAATGGAGTGCCAGGAGAAGTTTAATCGGAAAGTTAAGCGCAACCCCCTTCACTTACCCAAATCGTCCGGTTTGGTTTGCCGGATGTACAAGTGATTTCACATGAAAGGATAGCCCATATGAAAACCCTAGAACCCTGCACACTGGTTTTTTTCGGTGCCGGTGGGAATTTGAGCCGACGCAAACTGATTCCCGCATTGTTTCATCTGGAAACCGCGAAGCGCTTGCCTGACCATCTCATCATCCTGGGCTGTGATATTGCCCACTACGAGCATGAACAATGGCTGAATTTTGTAACTGATATTCTACGTAAAGTGCATGGTGGAAAAATTGACGAAGTCGCACTACAGCGTTTTTGCACTCGCCTGCATTATTTTCCTATCCCGCCCGGTGATGATGAGGCTTATACACGGCTGAAAACCTTGCTGGACGATGCCCCAAAGTTTCCACCCAATGTGATGTATTACATGGCGGTGCGCCCTGTCGATTATCCCGGTATCGTGGAAAAATTGGGCAACATCGGGTTGTTGAAACAGCATAACGGCTGGCGTCGTGTAGTCATTGAAAAACCGTTTGGCTACGACCTGCTTTCCGCGCAGGTATTACAAGCCAGTCTCTATCGCCATCTTGATGAGCCGCAGATCTATCGCATTGATCACTATCTTGGCAAAGGTACGGTGCAGAACATTATGGTGTTCCGCTTCGCAAATTTATTGCTGGAACCGTTGTGGAAAAATCATTATATCGATCATGTGCAGATTACCCATTCCGAGATGCTGGGAGTGGAAGGGCGCGCTGATTACTATGAAGGTGCAGGCGCGCTGCGAGATATGGTGCAAAGTCATTTGATGCAGTTATTAGCCTTGGTGGCAATAGAACCGCCGTTGAGCATGTCGGCAGAACACTTGCGTGATGAGAAAGTAAAAGTGCTGAAAGCCATCCGTCCCATTACCCAGAATGCGGTGCATGCCCACGCTTTTCGCGGCCAATACGCCAGCGGCATAATCGACGGCAAGACCGTGCCTGGCTATTTGGAAGAGCCAAATGTCGCGCCGGGCAGCACAACCGAAACTTATGCCGCAATGAAATTGTTCATCGACAACTGGCGCTGGGCGGGTGTGCCATTCTATCTGCGTACCGGCAAACGCATGGCGGAAGGTAGCTCGGCAATTTGTATCCGCTTTAAGGCGCCACCACAGGATTTGCTGCGGCACATCCGTAAAGGTGCGCCGCAACCGAACTGGGTTATGCTCGGTATCCAACCAGACGATTGTTTGAAGATGGAGTTGCAAGTAAAGGTGCCGGGGCTGGATATGCAAACACGCACCATCAGCCTGGATGCGACTTACCGCAAAGATGGCGAAGAAGATTTCGATGCTTACGAAGGGTTGATTCTTGATGTCATCCTTGGCGACCATTCGCTGTTCCTGCGCATCGATGAAGTCGAAGCGGCTTGGCGTGTGGTCGATCCGGTAATCAAAGTTTGGTCAATGGAGCGCAGCTTCATCAACACCTATCCTGCCGGTAGCTGGGGGCCGCGCGGCACCTATCGCCTATTCGATCGTGAAGACCAGTTTTGGCGTCATTCCTTAAATCCGGAGGGCGGCAATCTTGAGGCATATTAAAATGGGACCCATTCTTACCGGTGATATCGGCGGTACCAAGACCCGTTTGGCATTAGCCGAGGTAAACGGGAGTGACGTTGTAATCCTCCACGAACTTAGTTATGCCAGTCAGCGTTATGACACTTTTGAAATGATGCTGAGTGAATTTTTGTCATCGGGTAATCACGTTGACAATGCGACTTTTGGTATTGCCGGACCGGTACAGAATGGTGTGGCACAAGCGACCAATTTGCCGTGGCGGGTCGATGCCGCCGCCTTGTGTCAACGCTTTGGTTTTTTGCGCTGCCATCTGCTGAATGATTTAGAGGCCACAGCTTATGGTTTGCCCGCGCTAGGCGATGCTGATTTATTGACGCTGCAAGTGGGGGCGCCCGATGCACTGGGTAATGCGGCAGTGATTGCTGCCGGGACGGGTTTAGGCGAGGCGGGCTTGTATTGGAACGGGCAATCCTATCGCCCCTTTGCAACGGAAGGCGGACACGCCACGTTCAGTCCGCGCAACACCCTCGAATTTGCCTTATTAAGACATTTACAACAACGTCACTCTGAGCACATGAGCAGTCATGTCAGTTGGGAGCGTGTCGTTTCCGGCATGGGACTGCTTGATCTGTACGCATTCTTGCTTGACTACCGGCATGCATTGACTCCGGCATGGCTAGCAGAAGAAATGCGTAACACAGATACAGCGGCGGCTATTTCCGCTGCGGCACTAGCAAACAGCGATGTGATATGCGTGGAGACCATGCAATTATTCATCAGCTTGTATGGCGTGGAAGCCGGTAATCTGGCACTCAAAATGATGAGCCGGGGCTGCTTCTATGTTGGCGGTGGCATTGCGCCGAAAATATTACCGATGTTGCAGACGGGTGATTTTCTCAATGCTTTCCTCGATAAGGGGCGAATGAGACCGTTACTGGAGGCGATGCCGGTCAAAGTGATTCTGAATGATCGCGCGGCATTGTATGGCCCGGCCTTGTTTGCTGCACACCATACTGAAAAGATAGTTTGAACGACTTTCACTGCCGAATATTTTGGCGCTGATCTTATGACTGAATGCAAAGTGCTTAACGGGAATTAGCCCTTCATACCGCAGAAAATTTTATTTTATTATAAGGAGCAAATAATGCAAATTGGAATGATAGGTTTGGGGCGTATGGGTGCAAACATGGTGCGCCGTTTGCAGCGCGCCGGACATCAATGTGTAGTATTTGATCGCAGCAACGAAGCGGTGCAGGCACTGGCAAAAGAAGGTATGACACCTGCTGCCAGCGTGCAGGATTTTGTGAATAAATTAAGTGTGCCGCGCGCCATTTGGCTGATGTTGCCCGCGGCGGTAGTGGATGCCAGCATCGCGGAACTGGCTCCGTTGTTGAGCGCGGACGACATCATCATTGATGGCGGTAATTCTTATTATAAGGACGATATTACCCGCGCAAAGAGCCTGTCGACGCAGTCTATCCATTATGCGGATGTGGGAGTCAGTGGCGGGACTTGGGGGCTGGAGCGCGGTTATTGCCTGATGATCGGTGGCCAACAACACACAGTTGCACACTTGCGGCCTATCTTCACTGCACTGGCGCCGGGTGTGGAAACTGCACCACGCACCGAAGGGCGCAACGGTCAGCCGAGTACGGCCGAGATCGGCTATCTGCACTGCGGGCCCGAAGGAGCCGGACATTTTGTCAAGATGGTTCACAATGGTATTGAATACGGCATGATGGCCGCCTATGCCGAAGGTTTTAATCTACTGCGTCATGCCAATGTAGGTAACCTGTCACATCGGATGGATGCGGAGACTACACCGTTACGCGAGCCAGAAACATTCCGCTACGATATTAACGTGGCCGAAGTGGCCGAATTGTGGCGGCGCGGCAGTGTGGTGAGTTCCTGGCTACTTGATTTGACCGCGCATGCATTGCAAGCCAATTCGAACCTGGAAGGGTTCAGTGGCAAGGTGTCGGACTCCGGTGAAGGACGCTGGACCAGCATCGCCGCTATTGAATCAGGTACACCTGCGCCGGTTCTCACCGCCGCATTATTTGATCGCTTCAATTCGCGCGGTGAAGCAGATTACGGCAACAAACTATTATCTGCCTTGCGCTATGAATTTGGCGGGCATCATGAGAAAAAGTAGCCGGAAATTTTCCAAAATTTTGCTTCCGGTTTGAATCCGCCATGTTTATATAAGAAATGTTTAAAATATACGATTTTTATGTGAGAAAATTATGGAACTTTATGGTAGCTATACATCTCCCTTTGTACGTCATTGCCGCATTGCACTACTGGAAAGTGGAATGCAATTCGCCTTTGTTGAAACCGATGCGACGAGTAGTGCCAAATTGTCGCCGACAAAAAAAATGCCTTTCCTGAAGTATATAGAAGGTGGTAAGGAAACAATGCTGACGGATTCCAGTGCAATTCTGAAATCCATCCGCGAACAATCTGGTAAAGTTTTTTTTAGTAACAATGATGATTTTAATGATTACTGTACAGCGAATACCTTGCTCGATACTGCCATCAATTTATTTTATCTGGAGAAAGAAGATATAACGCCAGCCAAAAGTGCTTACTTGACACGCCAGCAATCACGTATGGCAAGCGGCCTTACCGAATTAAATAAATTAACCTTTTCCAAAACTGCACCGTTTACGGATAGCGAATTGCGCATTGCATGTCTCCTGGATTGGGCTGTGTTCCGTAATCGCATCACGCTTGATGCGTATCTCAACTTAAAAACATTTTTGGATAACGTGCGTAACTATCCGCATTTTGCAAGTACTGCGCCTAAATAAACCCCACCTCAGACCAAAACCAGTAGCCCCAAATTTACAGAAATAAAGCACCCCGCCGCAAGCAGCGGGGTATTAATACCACTCTTCAAGCTGCCGGTTTTCAATCAGCCTTCTCACCCTAAGGGACGGGGAATTGAACCGGAGAGATTAAACAAGGCCGGATTTTGCCAGCTGATTCATTTGATAGTATTATTACAAAATGTAAGTGGTTCAATAGCCGTAGTAAAGTATCGCCAAGACGAAACCCATTTAGGATTTTTGTGACTTACAGTAAAGTCGTCTTGGTATTGCGCGACAAGCTGTTGGATAACTTGAAAGAATTGGCGGGCCTCCCCGCATTGCAAGGTGGTGAACCTGGTCAGATCCGGAAGGAAGCAGCCATAACCATTTACTGCAAGTGCCGGGGGCAAGGCTCGCCTCCTTATTCGGAGCTGGGGTGATAATGAAAAAGATCTATGTATTGGTCAGTGCGCTATTGTTAAATGGAAATGTGTGGGCCATAGATGGTGTTTCCGCTGAAATTGGAAGTGGCGATAAAACCAATATGGCGCGTATCGGCGTTCAATGGGATTGGAAAAAGCAATGGTTTACCGATGGCAACTGGTTAGTGACTGGTTATTGGGAAGCTTCAGCTGGACGTTGGAATGGCCAAAACAGTGCGAGCAGTAATCACAATATTACGGATATCGGTTTTACTCCGGTATTTCGCCTGCAACAGAAAAATCTTTCCGGCTTAGCGCCTTATTTGGAAGCAGGGATCGGAGTTCATCTGATTTCCGATATTCATATCAATGCCGATCGTAGATTTAGTACCGCTTTTCAATTCGGTGATCATCTCGGCGCAGGCGTGCGTTTTGGAGATCGGAAACAATTTGATCTGGGCTATCGTTTTCAGCATCTATCTAATGGTTCAATTAAGCACCCAAATCCAGGTATTAATTTTAGCCAGATTCGCCTTGCCTATCATTTTTGAGGCAACGTAAATTTTGTCAGTAACGTCTGTCCTAGCGCGCAAATGGCGACCTAAAATCTTCGCGCAATTAGCGGGGCAGAAGCATGTTGTGCAGGCATTAAGTAATGCGCTGTCACAAAACCGTTTACATCACGCCTATTTGTTCACTGGCACGCGCGGCGTGGGAAAAACCACCATCGCACGCATTTTTGCAAAATCCTTGAATTGTATTAACGGCATCACCGCCACACCGTGTGGCATTTGTAGCGCTTGCACGGAAATCGACAGTGGACGTTTTGTTGACCTTATTGAACTGGATGCGGCGTCTAATACCGGCATTGATAATATGCGTGAAGTACTGGATAACGCGCAATATCTGCCCACATTGGGACGTTATAAAGTTTATCTGATTGATGAAGTCCATATGCTTTCCAAGGCGGCATTTAACTCGATGTTGAAGACATTGGAAGAGCCACCCGCACACGTTAAATTTATTCTCGCTACAACCGATCCGCAGAAAATCCCCGTCACTGTTCTGTCGCGCTGTTTGCAGTTCAATCTGAAACAGTTGCCACCCGCGTTAATCGTTACCCATTTGGAATATGTGCTGGAGCAGGAAGGCATCACGTTTGAAGTCGCAGCACTGGTATTGCTGGCCCGTGCAGCACAGGGTAGCATGCGCGATGCACTAAGCTTGCTCGATCAAGCCATCGCCTACTCCGATTCCAGAATCGATGAGGCGACGGTCCGTAATATGTTAGGTGCGATTGACCAAAGTTATCTGTATGACGTGTTGCAAGCGTTGCTGGCACAGGACGGAGCCGGTTTGTTGCGTATTGCTGACGATATGCAAAGCCGCAGCTTGGCGTTTGATGTTGCCTTGCAAGACTTGGCGACTTTGTTGCACCGTGTTGCTCTGGCGCAGACAGTGCCGCAAGCCATCGCGGAAGATGAGCCGGAACGAGTGCGTTTACTGGAACTGGCGCAGAGTTTTAGCGCGGAAGAAATTCAGTTGTATTATCAGATTGCCATACACGGGCGAAATGAAATCGACCTTGCGCCTGATGAATATGCTGGTTTCACCATGACGTTGTTGCGCATGTTGGCATTTAGGCCAGCGGGCACAAAGGCGGTGTTAGAACAGCGCACAGCTGAAATAGCAACATCGCCGGTGACTCAAGCTACCACGATACCTGCGCCGAAACCGAAGCAACAACCACAACCTATTCAAACTATTTCACCCCCAGTCAATCCGGTAGAAACTACTCCCGTGGCACTTGATTGGAGCACATTATTGGCACAACTGAATGTGCAAGGTATGGCGCGTGAATTGGCGAAACATTGCACGCTCGAAAGTTATGTGGAGGGGCGGTTAACTTTAGTTTTAGCGCCGCAGCACAAACATTTGTTGACCAATAAAATGGCCCAGGAGAAATTGCAGACGGCACTTACCGACTATTTCGTTCAGCCAGTGCGATTGTCCGTTACGTTAGGTGTGAACAACGTGGCCACTCCAGCCGCAGTCGAACAGCAAGTGAAACAGACACGCCAGCAACACGCCGTTGAGGCCATTATGCAAGACCCATTTGTGCGTGAAGCCCAGGCACAATTAGGCGCTCAGATACTTGAAGAAACGATCAAATCAATACAATAAATTAAGGAGGGTATAGACATGATGAAGGGCGGATTGGCCGGGATGATGAAACAAGCCCAGCAGATGCAACAGAATATGAAAAAGGCGCAGGACGAATTGGCTACAGTCGAGGTAGAAGGTCAAGCCGGTTCCGGCATGGTAAAAGTAGTGATGACCTGTGCCCACGATGTACGCCGCGTGATGCTGGATAACAGCCTGTTATCCGACGATAAGGAAATGCTGGAAGACTTGATCGTCGCGGCAATGAATGATGCGATGAAACAGGTGGCTGCAGTGACCCAACAAAAAATGGGGGGGTTCACGGCAGGCATGAATCTGCCGCCCGGCATGAGTTTGCCATTCTGAATACCCTAATGTTTTTAGTACCTGGATGAACACGCTTTCCAGTCTGGAAGAAATGATAGCCGCCTTGCGCTGTCTGCCCGGTGTCGGACCGAAATCTGCACAGCGTATGGCATACCACTTGTTACAACGCGACAAATCAGGTGCATTGCGGCTGGCACGGGCGCTGGGACATGCGGTGGAAAGCATTCATCATTGCGCCAAGTGTAATAATTTTTCCGAAGAAGAAATTTGCGCCTTATGCCGTTCTCCTAAGCGTGATGCCAGCCTGCTGTGCGTTGTGGAGATGCCAGCCGACTTGCTCATGATGGAACAAGCACAGTGCTATCGCGGTATGTATTTTGTGCTGATGGGACGGCTTTCTCCACTGGATGGCATCGGCCCGCGTGAATTGCACCTTGATCGGCTGGTTAGACGGGCACAGGAAAATACATGTGAAGTGATACTCGCCACTAATTTCACCGTCGAAGGGGATGCCACTGCACACTACATTACGATCTTGTTATGTGCACAAGGCATCAAAGTATCGCGCATCGCGCGCGGGCTGCCAGTAGGAGGCGAGCTGGAACATGTGGATAGCGGTACGCTGGCGCAAGCCGTACTGGAAAGACGAGAGGTGACGGGATGAACGAGCAGGTAAAGCAACCAGAACAACAAGGCGAGCGCTTGCAAAAAATATTGGCCCAGGTCGGCTTGGGTTCCCGTCGCACGATGGAAGAATGGATTTCCGCTGGCCGCGTAACGGTGAACGGAGAAGTAGCGACACTGGGTATGCGGGTGACCGAGGACGACATAGTACGTGCTGACAAGCGCATTGTTAACATCAGAACAAGTAACAATAATTTGCCCCGTGTATTGCTGTATCACAAGCAGGAAGGCGAGATTGTCAGTCGCGATGATCCGGAAAAGCGTGCAAACGTGTTCGACAAATTACCTAAGTTGCGAGGCATGAAATGGATTGCCATTGGGCGGCTCGATTTTAATACCAGTGGGCTGCTGATATTTACGACCTCCGGTGATCTGGCAAACCGACTAATGCACCCGCGTTTTGAAGTAGAACGCGAATACGCTGTGCGTGTGCAGGGTAGCATGACTAATGAGCAAATGGAGCAGATGGTGAAGGAAGGAATCACCTTGAAGGACGGCCCGGTAAAGTTCGAGAGGCTAACCGACGAAGGAGGGGAGGGCTATAACCACTGGTATCGCCTGATGTTGAAGGAAGGACGCAATCGCATTGTGCGTCGTACCTTCGAGGCACTAGGTTTGCCGATAAGCCGTTTAATACGTGTGCGCTTTGGCATCGTTAATCTGCCCCCTCGTTTGAAGCGAGGCACGTTGGCAGAACTCGGCACAGGAGAGGTTGGTCAGATTCTTGACTGGGTGGGCATGGAATCGAAACCTGTCACGGAAAAAGTCGCTCAATGGACTGAAGGCAAGGCTGGAAAATTTGATGATGGAACTATGGACGCAGGGCATAACAACAAAAAAATAGGTAATAACATGAGTGTTGCCCCACATCGAAAAGCAGACGCACGTCGCAGCACAACATCTTTTAAACATAAAGTGCGCCCTTGAAATAGGCGCTCAACTTTAGATTATTCATTACAGGTATTTCGAATTGCCAGAAAGTAATCATGCAACGGCAATTTAATCTTCAACCTTCCATTTATTTTACAATCGCATTGATTGCTTCGCATGGCGTTGCACTTGGGGTTCTTGTTCCATTGGCTTTGCCATTATGGGCGAAGATACTACTGGCTTCGCTCGTGTTAACCAGCATGCTGTATCACATATGGCATGATGCTTGGTTATTAGCACTATCCTCTAACAAAGCGTTGTTGCTGGATGGAGACATGATCCTGCTGGTAGCCCGCAATGGGGATCAAATAACTGCGCGGGTATTGGCCGATAGCTTGGTTACTCCTTTTCTCACCATACTGAATGTGTTGCCGCAAGGAGCGTACTTGGCGCGTAGCATTATTATCTTGCCTGACAGTTTGGATACTGAATCTTTTCGAGAGTTACGCGTATGGCTAAGATGGGGAAGTTAGTGTTTAGCCCAAATAATTCATTAGAAAATTTCTGTCTTTTTTGCACGTTTTCTACAATCGTATGAAAGACGAGCTGTGATATCGTCTCTGTTCAGCTTTGCTGAACGTTACAGAAAACCTCTATGGATCAACATATCGCCCCTGTACCATTGGATAAAGCCAGCCGTTTACTTAACCATGGACCGACGGTTCTCGTTTCCGCTCGCCACGCAGGCATGGACAATGTAATGGCCGCCGCTTGGGCGTGTGCACTCGATTACGCACCGCCAAAGCTGACTGTGGTGTTGGACAAAATCGCCAAGACCCGTACGCTGATCGAGCAAAGCGGTACTTTCGTCATCCAGGTGCCGACAGTAGCTCAACTGAAGCTCACATATCAGGTGGGACACTGCAGCCTCACCGATGATCCTAACAAGCTCCAGCACTGTGGTGTGGGACTATTCAGCATAGCCGATCATGATCTGCCATTTGTCTCAGGCTGCTCGGCATGGTTAGCCTGCAAGCTCATGCGGGAGTCGCACAACCAGCAAACTTACGATCTGTTCATCGGTGAAATCGTGGGGGCTTGGGCGGACACACGCGTCTTTGCGAACGGACATTGGAACTTTGAGGCCGCCGCTCCAGCTTGGCGGAGCTTACACTACATTGCCGGCGGACACTTCTATGCAATCGGTGAGGCAATGAATGCTGTGAAAGAACGAGAGAAAGGTGATCAAGAAAAAACTAAATAATAAGTTAACAAATTAATTGGTTATTAATACCATTTCTTCATGATCTCTCATACAAAGCGCAGTGTAATTGTCTAGTGTTCCATCCACACGTGCGCACTCTCTTGCTGATTTTGCTCTAATTAATTGGCGTTCATATTTTGGTTGATTAAGTGTAGTTTCTTTTTGATCCTTTAAATTTTTATCTGCCAAAGCATACTGAGGATCGTCGCTTTGTGAAAGCTTTAAATTTTGTTGGCCAAACAGCTTTTGATTAGTGCTTTTAATTAAAGTATTGCTAAACATCACCCATATCCAAATTAAGAGCATGCACGTTATCGTAAATGTAATTTTTTGATATGGAATTAAGGTTTTTTTACTACGGTTTGTTCTAATATTTGAAGCCGACTGAGGGGGATTCCAGGCAATATCTGAGAATCCGGTGTTTTGGGATTCATCTAAAATTTTTTTAATTTCAATTGCGTCTTTTGGTTCACGAATTCTGATTAATTTAATGTCTGCGTCTCTAAGAAATTTATTTTTTTTTGCATCACGCAGTTGTGCTGCAGGATTGTCATGAGTTGAATCGTCAAGCTCGATAGCAGCGGCAGTATGACCATTTTTATTACATATTACGAAGTCAAGGTGATAGCCTTTGATATGATTGAACTGTTTCCAATCGGCTTTAATAACATCGGCTAACCGCATGTTTGCGTGAATTTCATATTCCGGTAATGTCTCTCTCAATATTTTAAGAGTTTCACGCTCTCTTTCCGATAAAGGATTTTTCTTATTACCATTAAACATCGCTACCCCTGTTTAACCACTAATAGATCAAGTTAATGTGTGTCGGTTAAATTTGTATAATCTTTAAGATAAGCCTTGGATGTCTTCTTCAAAGTATTCAAAAAACGCTGCTTTAATTTTCGCCAAATATTTTTGTAATTTGACATAATATACATTATGCGAAGTACGTTAAATACTTAAAAATGCGTATATTCAATGGATTGAATTCAATAATTAAGCTGTTTAATGAAATTTTAAATAGGAGTGTTAATTATGGATTTATTCGGTGAAATTTCAGTGACGCAAGCAGATATTGAATTATGGCTTGATAGTATTAAACAAACTGTCAGCAACTCCATCGCGGAGAGCTGCATATGCTAAAGCATACAACGTAAAAGAAAAAATCAAGAAAGCTAAAAGAAATGGAGAATGGCCACCAGAAAATAATTCAGATTAGCCATATGAAGGCATAAAACCGTATGAACCTCCATATTAACGCTTTCTGTATGAAAGCGTTTTTTTCGACTAAAGTTTAGGGCTTCAGCTTAAGAATTCTTGCATTGCTCTAAAATTATAGGGAATTATATGTCGTATAAATATCACTACATTCAGTGACTTATTGACAAATTTATTAATTAAATTACACTAATGAAATCGCCTTAATCAAATTATTTGGGAATTAATATGCTTGCTCTGCAACAAATTTCAAATTTTGGTACATCAACTCCAGCAATAGCAAGAACGACCATACAAGGAGATAAAATTTTAAATTTTTTTAATTGTTCTGAAGAACAAAAAAATAACGCAATTATCGTTTTATGGAATCTTCAACGACATTTACTAAAATGCCATGAAATATGTATTCCAATTGAAAGCGAAATTTTAGCGGGACGAGCTAACATAGAATCGAAAAGCTTAAAAAGCCCTGGCAGCAATTATATTAATTTACCTAGCGTATTGGATTTAGAATCTAAAACAGAGGCTTTTATTGGTTCAGCAAAACTTGCTATCATTGAAACAGGCAATCTTATAAAACCATTTTATGCAAATTATTTTGAGGGTGAAAAAGATTTTCAAGGTCATAACTTTCACAAGTTAATAGAATGGTCAAGTAAGAAATTCGGTATTGAAGATAGATTTACCTTGATGTTGCAAGCTGCTGAACCAAATGTAAAAAAGATTGTTGATATGCGTAACGCTGTTGAACATCCGAAACAAAATAAAAGACTTATCACAAAAAACTTTGAATTAATAGAAAACACTAACTCTGCATTCATTTCAGAGCCTAAATGGGGGCTTTCAAATGAACAGATGACTGCCCTGTTACCTGATTTACACAATATTATTGAAGGAATACTTACTTTAGGCGAAGCAGTCATAATTGAACTATTTCATAAATTTAAAGCCGATTTTCCTGGTCTATTTATTGATGAAATACCTGTAGAGAAAAGGAATCCAGAGTGTCCATGTCGTATATCAGTCACTTGCACCTTTCAATGATTATTAGAAAGGTAATGGCCGTACAAACCGCCCATCATGAAGGTTTGAAGCAGTGCCAGATATCCAGATATTACCTATTTCATTATCGCCCCAAATCTTCATTTCTACCACACCCTGTTCAGCTACAGCATCCCTTGCTTCTTCCAAGGCTTCTTGAAAGTTTGTTGCACCTAGCCAGAATTTAATGACTTTGATTTCTTCAATGTTCTTGGTGTGCCAGTAGCGTTTTGCTGATCTTGCCGTGTTTTCAAAGTCCTTGTGTATGTACTTGGTTAGATAATCGCTTAACTTGTCTGATTTCCACGAGTTACTGCTACCGCCCCAGCGTTTGGAGGGTGCGCGGACGTTGACGGCCCCCATTGATTTTTCACCCAGCGCAATACCGTGTATATACCAGTTCACAAGGTCATCGTTGCCCTGCCCTATCGCTTTCAGCCAGCAATGAAGTATCCATTTTATGGGCTGTTTGCCCTTGACAGCCATGTGAAGGTGCACTGAGCCGCGTTTGGCTTCACTGGTGTTCGCTGTCATGGAATTCACGTACTGCGATGTATTGAAAATCCTGGTATCGGTTACGGATTAGACGAACACAGCGTTGCAGATTGGTTTTAAGTCTTTCTTCATTGGAAGCGCAAGGTATTTAAGTTGGTCGCTATTATGGCAATACAACAACGTCAACCAGAATCAGAGTTGATCGTCCATTGAGAGTGACTTGCCATTGATACAGGCTTGTCGGCACTCATCACATAACGATTACGCCTGTTTGAACCGCCAGTCGCATTGACCTTCGTTTTGCCTGCTCCTCATGAGACCGTCGATTTGTCCACGTCCATTTTTTCGGCAATCAGAGCTTGATTCAAGCTCGCTTATTTCAATCCCTAAATCTGACATCGTTGTCCGTTGATGAGCTGATTATATTTCTTCATTTGTGCTCCTTTTACGTGGTCGTTTAAGTGGCTCCGATATTGTCACTTAAATTTACTTACGAAAGGTGCGCTCCAGAGTTGAATCAGCCTTTCAGTAAAAATTAATATTTTGCTAGTTATTTCTTGCGAATATTAATTTACGCGTTAGAATTGTAAGGTTGGACATACTTAAACTTAGGAGAAAAAATAATGAGATTAAAGTTAGCATTGCCGATTTTTATATTGTTTTCATCAGTCGGCTACGTCCATAATGTATTGGCGAATGATCACGATACAAAACAATCGTCGGAACAACGAGTTTATTTTATCGAACCTAAAGATGGTGCAGTAGTCGGTAACGAAGTTAAAGTTGTGATGGGCGTGCAAGGCATGGAGATCAAGCCTGCCGGTGCCGTAGTAGAAAATACTGGACACCATCATTTATTGATAGATGCACAACATCAGTTGAATGCCGGAGAAGCGGTTCCGTCCGGAAGTGACAAACATCTCCATTTTGGCAAAGGCCAAACGGAAACATCGATCAAATTGGCTCCAGGTACGCATACATTGACATTGCAATTTGCTAATGGCGCGCATGTTTCTTATGGTGAAAAAATGCGTAGCACGATTAGCGTGACCGCAAAATAACACTCATTATTTGTTTAAACGGTGGAGTGATTTCCGCCACCTCCAGCAATCTAAAAGTCTCTAAAAATCATCGGAGACCAATACAGCCAAGTCACTTAGCGTGATTTGGCTGTTTCTTTTTCAAGAAGCTGAACAGCCCTGAAATAATTAACCGCTATCCATTTTTTATGTTGTCGTCAAGGAATGGGCATCATGCTTATCTCGGAAAGTATGATAGTTGCAAAAATTAATTCGGCAACACGCGACTCATAACATTACCGTGATTAATTGTCATAGTCTAGCTGACATAACCTTACCTGATTAGTTACCTGCCTCAGTTGGATGCAATTTTCTGTGCGCAGGCTCATGTGGTGAGCTACTGAGGTGCTCATAATAGGCGCATCTACCGAAGGAGATACGTCATGGCAATGAATCGAGTTCAGTTTCAAAAGGGTCTGTCGATGTCTGAGTTTCTGAAGCAGTACGGATCCGTAAATATGCGGGCCATTATCTATCCGAGGTTCAGTACCGTTTCAATCGTCGCTTCGATCTTGGCACCATCCTCAAACGTCTCGTTCGCGCTGCGGTGATTGCAACCCCATGCCCTGAAACTGCCATTCGGGCAGCTGAGGTATGTAACTAATCAGGTAACCTTAAGTAAAGCCTGTAATCGATGGTTCGATTGGCGAGTACATGTGAGGTAAATTAGAAATAATGTAATCTAACGTTTCTATGGAATGAAAGGCTGAAATGGAACGGATACCTAGCAGGCTGCTGAAAAACGCCATCCGTGTTGGTAGTTGGTAAAATAGCGCCATT
>NZ_CAKMAA020000018.1 GCF_924101635.2 Candidatus Nitrotoga sp. HW29
GCTGAGCTTCCTTGCATCGTCTTTGTCCATGCATTTTCGACCCAAACATTAACCTCAAGTTCAATCTATTTGCGGGCCGAATCTATAAATATTAAGATCTTTAGAGTATCTCATCTATACATTTTTAGAAAATATCGAACGAAGACTATTTTAGTCGTCATCAGTTTTCTGGGTGTTTCGCTGAATGCTTTTTCGGAGAGAGTCAATTGTGGCACGGCATGATTACATCGTCATAATCTTTATGATGTACGACAAATGGGATTCTCTGAATCAATCAATTCAGCTTAGCGAAGATAAGTCAGAACAGCGTTTTTGGTCTGGTCGCAAGAATACAAATACCACTAGTGCGGTAAAAGCAAGACTTGCAGCCAAAAAGAAAGCGCTGGACGGATGCATCAACCACAACGCTCCAGCGATCAGCGATGCCGGCAGGTAGATAAGGCCAGTTACAAAATTGTAGACACCGATCGCGGATGCACGCCGCTCTAATTCGAGATCTGCTATAAACGCCTTGCTTTGGGCTTCGTCGATCGCATAAAACACGCCATAGAGGATGAAGAGGGCAATGATCTGCCATTGTGTAGTCGTGAATGCGAAGCCGAGGCTTATCAATAGATAGATCAGGTAGCCTAACATTATTATTCGTGCTCTTCCTAAGCGATCCCCGAGTTTGCCTATCAGCGGTGATGCAACAACGAATGCAATATTGAACAAGGCGTAAAGTAACACGATGTCCTTGATTGAAAAGCCGACGCTGTGTGCACGCAACAGCAGAAAGCCGAAACTGAAATAGGCGAGCGAAAAAATTCCTGCTGCGACGAGATAGCGTTTGAATTGCGGGCTGAGAATTTTCCATGTTTCAAACATGTTTTCGCGTCGGTGTTCAATCCCCGGATGATCCTTAATAAAACATAAAACCAGGATACCGAGTATGGCGGGAATGAGCGCAGCCCAAAACAGGATCCGGAATGTCGAGGCGCCGTCACCCAGCCATGAAAGCAGACCGTAGGCCACTAGTGGGCCAAGAACGGCTCCAGATTTGTCGAGAGCTTTGTGTACACCGAACGAATATCCTCTTCTCCCTTTGTCGGATACTGCCGCCAGCCAGGCATCTCGTGGTGGCCCTCGGAAACCCTTGCCTAGTCGCTCGATGACACGAAATATACTGAGTCCTACAACTGAACTGGTGATTAGCAGAATGATTTTAGCCAGCGCGGAGAAACCATATCCGGCCAGAGCGAAAACTTTGCGTTTCCCGGTTCGATCGGATAACCAGCCCGCCAAGTAATTCAATGAGGATGCGGAGAAATCGGCAAGTCCCTCGATTATGCCAAGCAAAGCGGCTGATGCGCCTGCGATGGTTGTAAAGAAAATCGCGAAGACCGAAAAAATCATCTCGGAGCTCAGGTCAGTTAAAAAGCTCACCAGACCCAGCTTGAGTATGTCTGGATGCACACCAAACTTCTTACCTGCCGGATCAGGCGACATCGTCCCTTTGCCTTTTTTAAATTGGTTTTATTAAAAATTGCTCGTAATGTAGGCAAAAATTTGTATTTCTTTAATCTGTTTTTCCATCAATCATTTGGACGGCAGACTCTACCATAAATTGCAAGCAATTTTTATGGGAGAAAAAAGTATTCATGGAAAGTTAATAATTGTTTTTAAAGGATCTTGTGTAAAAAATGTGTTGTGGTGCTTAGCATGAGGAAAGGTTGTCGGTTCGGTTGAAGTTAAGCGTAATTTGAAGTAATTGGTATTTTGCATAACAGCGGGGTTGAATTTTTGTTTAACCCATGTTTTTTATATTAATTTTTTAAGAATAACTTCGGAACGTTTAATTATGTTGTATTTATAACGCCGAAATTAAGGCAGTTTCCTACGTTTATTCGTTCAATCGTTATAGCGCATAAGTGTTTAGCATGTGCGTCATGGAAGAAGTAAAAAAATAATGAAGGATATAAGCAAAATGGTCAGCAAAATTGACAGCGCATTACAGTTTAATCGAACTGTGCTGAACCTGCGCGCGGCACGCCAAGAGCTTATTGCGTCCAATATCGCTAATGTCGATACCCCCAACTACAAGGCAAAAGATATTGATTTTGCCAAGGCGTTGCAAGGTGCAATCTCAGGTAACACGGCGAAGTTACAGATGACCGGTACCGTGCCCCATCATTTGAGCAGTAGCCCGGCTGGTAGCGTAATGGGTGCGCCGGTAATGTTTCGCAATGTAGTACAGCCTAGTGCGGACGGCAACACGGTGGATATGGATGTTGAGCGTGCGCAGTTTGCTGATAATGCATTGCGCTATGAAGCCAGCGTGAAATTTGTGGATAACCAAATTAAAAGTGTATTGACCGCGATACAAGGATAATCATTATGTCGTTATTTAATATTTTTAATATTTCGGGTTCTGCCATGACAGCGCAGTCACAGCGTTTGAATGTGGTGGCAAGCAATCTGGCCAACGCCGACAGCACGACCAGCGCCAATGGCCAGCCTTATCGAGCCAAGCAGGTGATGTTTAGTGTCGCCCCGATGGGGGAGGGAGGAGGGGCTGGGGTAAAAGTATCGGAGGTAGTGGAAGATGCGTCGCCGATGAAAATGCTTTATGACCCCAAGCATCCTATGGCCAATGCACAGGGTTATGTCACGCTGCCCAATGTGAATGTGGTGGAAGAAATGGTGAACATGATTTCGTCTTCGCGTTCCTATCAAAATAATGTGGAGGTGATGAATACTTCCAAGAGTTTGTTGCTGAAAACGCTGACTATAGGTCAATAACGAAAGGATAAATCATGATTAACGCAACGCAAGATACCGGTTCTGCTGCTGCCCTTATTTCATCGCTTAATGCCAAGAAAAATGCTGCATCGGGTACTGAAAGCAGTGTTGCTACGACAGAGGATCGATTTTTGAAGTTATTAGTTACTCAAATGAAAAACCAGGATCCACTGAATCCGATGGATAACGCGCAGGTGACATCACAAATGGCGCAGCTTAGTACGGTAAGCGGCATTGACAAGCTGAATGCCACCTTGCAGGCATTAAGTGACACTATGTCCATGGGACAGTCTTTATCAGCCACGAGCATGATAGGGCATGGAGTTTTGATTGCAGGTTCGGCGATTACCCTGAAAGATGGTAAGGCAATTGGGGGGATTGAGCTGACTCAGCCTGCTGACAGCGTAAAGGTGCTGATACAGGATGCCGCAGGTAACACGGTAAGCACGATGCAAATGGGTCCGCAGAAGGCTGGTGTGACACCATTGATATGGGATGGCCAGACAGACGCGGGTATAGCTGCCATAAATGGAACGTATAAGTTTTCGGTGGAAGCAATGTCGGCTGACACCAAGATTGACGCTAATGCTTTGACCTTTGGCATGGTTAATGCCGTAACCCCGGGAACAAATGGCGCTAAGCTTGATGTAGGGTCAGCTGGTAGTGTTCCGATATCTGCAGTAAAGCAAATTATCTAATGTGAGGAGAGTGTCATGGGATTTCAACAAGGGTTAAGTGGATTAAATGCTGCGGCTCAGAATCTGAATGTAATCGGTAATAACGTTGCTAATGCGAGTACCGTTGGTTTTAAGCAATCACAAGCGCAGTTTGCGGATGTGTATGCCAGCACTTTGGGTGGCTCCGGTGGCTTGGCAGCAGGGATTGGTACTAAAATTTCAACTGTGGCCCAACAGTTTGGGCAAGGGAACATCAGTGTAACTGACAACCCGCTGGATATAGCGATTAGCGGCCAAGGGTTCTATCAACTGGACAATAATGGCGCGATAGCTTACAGCCGGAATGGCCAATTTCAATTGGACAAAAACGGTTTTATAGTCAATGCACAGGGTCACAAGTTAACCGGTTTTGCGGCTAATCCGTTGACGGGGGCCATTTCGTTGGGCAGTGCAGTGCCATTGCAAATATCTACGCAGTCTCTTACTCCTCTGCCGAGTTCCACGTCTTCGGTTGGCGTAAATTTGGATTCTCGTATGTTAGTGCCTACTACGTCAGTTTTTAGTCCGATTGATTCAACTTCGTATAATAGTTCTACCGCATTGACGCTATATGACAGTTTGGGTAATAGCCATATTGCAACTACGTATTTTGTGAAGAATGCGACGGTAAATACTTGGGATGTTCATATGACCGTGGATGGTTTAGGTCTGGATGGGACCCCTGCGACTGCAACGAATACTTTGCTGGGGACCTCTCCCACGTTAACCTTTAACACAACCGGTGCGCTGATTACTCCGGCCACGGGTATAGTCAGCGTGCCGGGTATTGTTTATGCAACAGGTTCGACCACCCCTCAGCCTTTGACCTTCAACTTCCTTTCTTCCACGCAATTTGGCGCGGCATTTGCAGTGAATCAACTGACGCAAAATGGCTATACATCCGGTCAGCTGAGTGGTTTCAACACAAGTGCAGACGGTACGATTGTGGGCCGCTATACCAACGGGCAATCCAAAGCATTGGGACAAGTTTTGCTCGCTAATTTTGCCAATCCACAGGGACTGCAGCCTGTGGGCAACAATGAATGGAGTGCCTCCGCCAGCTCCGGTCCAGCATTGATAGGTACGCCGGGCACTTCAAGTTTAGGTGTGGTGCAATCAAGCGCAGTAGAAGACTCCAACGTGGATTTGACCGCCGAGCTGGTGAATATGATTATGGCGCAGCGTGTATACCAGGCTAATGCGCAAACCATCAAAACGGAGGACGCAATGATGCAAACGATTACCAATCTGCGCTAACTAGTTACCTGATGGCTGGTTAACTGAGGAGAAGAAGATGGATAGGCTTATTTATACTGCCATGAGCGGGGCATCGCACACGATGCAACAGCAAGCGACGGTGGGGCAAAATTTATCCAACGTTAACACGCCTGGTTATCGTGCTGTTATTAGTGCATTTCGTGCAGTGCCGCTGGTTGGAGAGGGTTTGCCGACGCGTGCTTTTGTGGTGGATTCCACGGCGGGCGCCGACTTTTCACCCGGGGTTATGCAGCCTACCGGGCGTAATTTGGACATAGCGGTACAGGGTGGCGGCTGGATTGCCGTACAGTTGGAAAACGGTAGTGAGGCCTATACCCGTAATGGCAGTTTCTATGTTACTCCCGAAGGTGTTTTGCAGACCCGTACCGGCTTGAATGTGACAGGTGATACGGGCTTGATTACGATTCCGCCCAATACCGAAGTGACCGTAGCCAAGGATGGCACCATCTCTACGGTACCTACCGGACTACCTCCCAATCAGGTTGTGGTGGTTGGGCGGATCAAATTAGTGAATCCGCCAGAAGCGCAGATGGTACGCGGTGACGACGGCTTGTTTCGTACCAAAGATGGAAAGCCTGCCGTGGCTGATATAGGAGTGACAGTCGCTCCCGGTAATCTGGAAAGTAGTAACGTGAATACTGTAGAAGCAATGGTAAATATGATTACGCTGGCACGGCAGTTCGATATGCAGATGAAGATGCTGCAGAGTGCTGACAGCAACGCCAAGCAGGCGAGCCAGTTACTTAACATGAACGCTTGATTTCGGCGCGATTAATCGCGCTCCTATAAATTTTGAAAGGATAGTGACCATGATACGTTCCTTATGGATTTCTAAAACGGGACTGGAAGCGCAGCAAACCCAGATGGACGTCATTGCCAACAATCTTGCGAACGTTAGCACCACCGGTTTTAAACGTTCACGTGCGGTATTTGAAGATTTGCTGTATCAGACTATTCGTCAGCCGGGTGCGCAATCTTCGCAGCAGACCCAGATTCCATCCGGTTTGCAAATTGGCACTGGTGTGCGTCCGACTGCCTCGGAGCGTATTCAAACTCAGGGTAATCTGCAACAAACCAGCAATCAGTTCGACATAGCGATACAGGGTGCGGGGTTTTTTCAAGTACTGATGCCGGATGGTACGACGGCTTATACACGCAGCGGATCATTTCAGGTTGACAATCAGGGACAGTTGGTGACTGCTAGTGGTTTTGTAGTGCAGCCTGCTTTAACTATTCCTATCAATGCCACCAACGTCACCATCGCTCGTGACGGCACCGTGTCGGTGACGCAAGCCGGGGTCGCGACGCCCGTACAGATCGGCAGCATGCAATTGGCTGTTTTTATTAATCCGGTGGGCCTGCAAAGCCAAGGAGAAAATTTGTATGTGGAAACTGCATCGTCCGGAACGCCCAATACCAATGTGCCGGGCACTAATGGCGCCGGACTGCTGAATCAGGGCTATGTGGAAACCTCTAATGTGAACGTAGTGGAGGAGTTGGTTAATATGATACAGACCCAGCGTGCTTATGAAATCAACTCCAAGGCAATTACGGTTTCCGATCAAATGTTGCAAAAATTATCGCAGATGTAAGTGGGGTAAAACGCGCCATGCGGAATTTTTTTGGCTGGATTATGTGTAGCGTGATATTGGTGCTTGGAGGGTGTGCGCATACTCCTTCAACCAATGTCCATCAACCGATGACAGCACGTGCGCCCGATAAAAAAGCCGGGGCTGATAACGGTTCTATCTTTCAGGCCGGGCAGAATGAGCGACCCTTGTATGAAGGAAAGCGCGCGCGTAACGTGGGCGATGTTCTCACTATTGTTATTTCAGAAACGACTTCAGCCGCCGGAAAATCAACTAGCGGTGCAGAACATAAAGGAAGTATGTCTTTACAAACGCCGAGTATCACGCAAATTCCCGGCGCCAATTTGACGATGCATGGCATCGGTCTTGCCAGCAGCTCAAGCGGTAGTTTGGCTGACAAAAGTAATAATGCCGGTGACAATACCTTTATTGGAACCGTCACAGTGACTGTGGTTGAAGTGTTAACAAACGGCAATTTATTAGTCAGTGGCGAGAAGCAGGTCGCGATTAATCAAGCGAATGAATATATCCGGTTTTCAGGTGTAGTCAATCCGTACACCATAACTGGCATTAATACCGTGCAATCCACACAAGTGGCGGATGCACATATTGAATACAAAGGCGCCAATCATATTGATATGGCTGTCATCATGAGCATGCTGGGACGCGCCTTTTTATCTGTATTGCCGTTCTGAAAAGGCTAATATCATGGATATATTGCAACGGATTATCAAAGCTTCCAAAGTAATATTATTGCTTCTGTTAGTTGCTGCACCTGCTGTCTCATACGCTGAGCGCATTAAGGATCTTGCCAGTATTCAGGGTGTGCGAGAAAACCAGTTGCTGGGCTATGGTTTGGTTGCTGGTCTGGATAGCAGCGGTGATATGACTACACAAACGCCATTCACCGTTCAAAGTGTGATCAGTATGTTGACGCAAATGGGCATAAGTTTGCCGCCTAATATCACCTTGCAATTAAAAAATGTGGCGGCAGTAATGGTGACGGCAATGCTCCCGCCATTCGCGCGCCCCGGACAGACTATAGACGTTACGGTTTCTTCGATGGGTAATGCAAAAAGTCTGCGCGGAGGAACACTTTTAATGACGCCCCTCAAAGGGGCAGATGGTCAGGTGTACGCTATGTCACAGGGTAATTTGCTGGTGGGAGGAGTGGGGGCGGCAGCGGGCAATGCCAAGGTACAGGTCAACCACTTGAGTGTCGGGCGTATTCCCGGTGGGGGAACAGTGGAGCGAGCTGTGCCGACAGTATTGGGGCAGGGCGATTTTATCCATCTGGAATTAAACGCCATGGATTTCACTACTGCAATGCGTCTTGCCGCTGTAATCAATTCTGCAATTTCACCGTCTACGGAAATTGCTGCCGCATTGGATGGTCGTACTATCCAAGTACGTGCGCCAACAGGTAGCGCGCGTGTGGCTTTCGTTTCGCAAATCGAAAATTTACAGGTTGACCCCGCCCAGGCTGGGGCGCGCGTGATATTGAATGCACGCACCGGTTCAGTGGTTATGAATCAGACGGTGACGTTGGAGAATTGTGCGGTTTCCCACGGCAATCTGACGGTGGTGATTAATACTGATATCTCGGTGAGCCAACCTAACCCGTTTTCTCAGGGTAAAACAGTGCAGGTCGCTAAATCCACTATCGACATTCAATCCGATAAAGGGGGGGTGGTCATGCTGAATAAAGGTGTGTCGCTGGGCGAAGTGGTAAAGGCGCTGAATTCAATAGGCGCAACGCCGCAGGATTTGCTGTCTATTTTGCAGGCGATGAAATCTGCCGGGGCATTGCGCGCTGAACTTGAGATTATTTAACGTAAGAAAAATATTTTGTGTTGCATCAACTATATATCTTGTTTAGATATTTAAATTCATTGAGATACAAACAATGATTAATCCAAGTGACATTTCCAGCAGGGTCGATGTTTCCGGTAGTTTGGCGGTGAGTGCGCAAAGTTTGGACAAACTGCGTATGCAAGCCAAACAGTCGCCTGATCAAGCACTAAAACTGGTCGCACAACAGTTTGAAACCGTATTTATGAATATGATGCTGAAATCCATGCGGGAGGCTACACCGCAAGACGGCGTGTTTGATAGCGAACAGACCAAAATGTTTACCGGAATGCTGGATCAGCAATTGGTGCAGAGTATGTCCAGTCGAGGCGTGGGTTTGGCTGATATTATGATTAAGCAATTGAGCCGAACAGCCAGTACTGATATTGTTCAGACACGGGCAGAATCTGAACTGGCTACGCCAGTGCGCACTGTTGGTGCGATGCCTGCGCTGTATAGTGACAGCCTTGTGAATGGTATGAAAAATAATCCATCCCAAGCCACTCCGTTTCAGCAAGATTTTGTGCGTCGTATGGCGCCTCACGCCGCGCAAGCGAGCCAAGAAACCGGTGTGCCGACGCATCTGGTAATGGGACAAGCTGCGCTGGAAAGTGGCTGGGGTCGACGGGAGATACGTCTGCCGGATGGCAGCACCAGTTTCAACCTGTTTGGCATCAAGGCTGGTGGTAACTGGAATGGAAAGGTAGCGGAAGTGGTTACAACCGAATATCACAATGGAGTAGCAAGTAGGCAGGTAGAAAAATTTCGTGCTTACTCATCCTATGCCGAAGCATTCAGCGATTATGCACATCTGTTACGAGACAATCCACGGTATGCTCAAGTGTTGCAGTCAGGGCAAGGGAGTCCTCCCGCGTTAGCCCGTGCATTACAACGAGCAGGTTATGCGACTGATCCTGATTATGCGGATAAGTTGGTGAAAGTGATGAATCGGATTAATACGATAAGTTAATAGTGTTGGTTACTCAATTAAAGAAATTTTTTTGGATGCCGATAACTTGTACAACGTCCTGCGAGTATTCAGATTAGATGGAATCTTCCTTTTTCGCAAATGAGGAAGAAATAATGGTTATTTATAACTCTATTATTCTGGGCTCAGCGCATACGATAAATTTAAACACGTAAAGTGTGGCAAGGAATTTATGGGAATCGGTATTTTTGGAAGTGGGGTTAGCGCATTGAATGCAGCCCAAATTGGGTTGTCGACCACTGAACATAATATTGCCAATGTGAATACCCCCGGTTTTAATCGGCAGGAGGTCGTGCTAGGGACACGTTTAGCCCAGGCAACTGGTGCAGGGTTTATTGGCCAAGGAGTAAATGTTAACAGTGTCAAACGAATATATAACGAATTTCTGTCTAATCAAGTTATGCAAGGGCAGGCGCAGGCCAGCCAATTAGAAACCTATGCCAATCAGATTGGACAGATTAATAATCTGCTGGCTGATCCCGATGCTGGCCTGTCGCCTGCATTACAGGAATTTTTCAGTGCGATAAATAATGTTGCCAGTTCGCCGGAGTCACAGGCCGCACGGCAATCTATGCTGGGTAGCGCCGAGTCTCTGGTATCAAGGTTTCAGTCGTTAAATCAGCGCATGAGTGATATTAATAGCAGCATCAATGGCCAAATTACCAGCAGCGTAACGGCCATTAATAGCTATGCGCAGCAGATTGCATCAATGAACAAGAATATTGTGCTGGCACAAGCGGCATTCAACGGGCAGGCGCCTAACGATTTACTAGATCAGCGTGATCAACTCATCTCGCAGTTAAATCAGGAAATAAAGACGAATGTAGTTAAGCAAAGTGATGGTAGCTTCAACGTATTCATTGGTGCCGGCCAATCACTGGTGGTGGGAGAGCAGGTAAATACTTTACAGGCAGTTCAATCACTTAGTGATCCTTCCAGGATTGATGTGGCATATCGCTCAGGTGCAAGTGTTATTCGCTTGCAGCAAAATAGCCTTCAGGGCGGCAATATGGGGGGGCTTTTAGCTTTCCGCAATGAGTCGCTGGATGTCGAACAAAATGCCTTGGGCCGAGTGGCCATGGTATTGGCAGATACGTTTAATCAACAGCATAAGCTTGGGCAGGATCTGAATGGTGCTCTCGGTGGTAATTTCTTTGCTCAGCCAGTGCCCGCAGTTAATTCAAATGTAGCAAATACAGGCAACGCTACTGTTAGTGCCAGTGTTGTTAGTTCTGCAGCGTTGACTGGTAGCGATTATACGTTGCGATTTAACGGTGGGACTGCTTATACGTTGACGCGTCTTTCGGATAATACAGTTACTGCCTTTGCTACTTTGCCACAAACAGTGGACGGTTTGACCATTACCACTACTGCGGGAGCAGTGGCGGGCGATAGTTATACGATACGCCCGACCGTAAATGGAGCGCGTGACATTGCGGTTACCATTAGTGATCCTTCCAGGATTGCAGCCTCGGTGCCAATTCGTACGAATGCATCATTGGCTAACATTGGATCGGGGCGTATTAGTGAAGGCACGGTGGATGCAACGCTTCCTGTTAACGCCAATTTACAGCAGCCAGTTAGTATTGTTTTTGATAGTCCCCCGACTACATTCACTGTGACGGGCGTAGGGGTGCCGGGTTCGCCGGTTGCAGGCGTGACTTATACTGCAGGTACCGCTATTACCTATAATGGTTGGAGCATGCAGATTACCGGTGCTCCTGTTGCGGGGGATACTTTTACGGTAGCGAGTAATACCAATGCTGCAGCAGACAATCGTAATGCACTGTTGTTGGCGAGTTTGCAAACCAAAAATACAGTTGCGGGGGGAACTGCCTCTTATCAGGGTGCTTATGCGCAATTGGTCAGTCAAGTTGGTAATAAAACACGCGAGCTGGAAACAATCAGCTCGGCGCAAACCAGTATGGTTAATCAACTTATTCAAACACAACAATCTGTCTCCGGAGTGAATCTGGATGAGGAAGCAGCCAACCTGATACGTTATCAGCGTGCCTATCAAGCTGCGGGGAAAGCAATTCAGATTGCCGGAACTTTGTTTGATACTTTGTTAAGTTTAGGGGGGTAATAAGCCATGCGTATTAGCACTAACACTCTCTATAATGCCAACGTAAATATACTTAATCAGCAGCAGGCTCAGTTGTTGCACACACAGCAACAGATTTCCACTCAGCGGCGTATCGTTACCCCGGCAGATGATCCGATTGCTTCAGCTCGTGTACTAGAAGTATCACAAGCGGATGCTTCTAATACACAATATGCGGCCAATCGAAATGTTGCACTGAACTCAATTTCGATGAGTGAGGGCGCTTTGCAAAGTGTAACGAACTTGCTGCAGGACGTCAGAACTTCAGTAGTCAATGCGGGCAGCGGAGTGTTAAATAATTCTGATCGACAAACTATTGCAACGGATTTGAGTGGTCAACTGGAAGAGTTATTGGCATTGGCAAATAGTACAGATGGAATAGGTAATTACTTGTTTTCTGGTTTTCAAGGAAAAACACAACCTTTCGCTAACAGCAATACCGGTGTCCAGTATCAGACCGATGATGGCCAACGCATGATTCAGGTGAGTAGTTCAAGACAATTGGCGGCCAGTGATTCCGGCGCAGACATTTTTATGCGTATTAAAAATGGTAATGGAACGTTTATTACCCAGGCGGCACCTACAAATGTTGGAAATGGCATTGTCAGTTCAGGAACAGTTACTAATCCGGCATTGCTTACGGGAAATAACTATCAGGTAACATTCAGTGTCGTCGCGGGTGTGACAACTTATGGCGTGACTAATACCACGCCGGGCGCATTGGTGCCAGTGCCGATAGCAGCCGGTACTCCTTATGTCAGCGGACAAGTAATTAATTTTGATGGCTTGCAGTTTGATGTCACAGGAGCACCGGCTAATGGTGATGCATTCACCGTAGCGCCCAGCACTAATGAAAGTATATTCAAAACTATCTCCAATTTAATTACAGCTCTGAGAATGCCTATTCCCCCGGGAGGGGCGATTGCAACAGCGTTGAATGGTCTTGATCGTGGCATGGATAATGTGTTGACAGTGCGCGCTTCATTAGGAACTCGCATGCGGGAGCTGGATGTTCTGCAAAGCGCAGGTGAAAGTATGGGGGTGCAGTATAGACAGACCTTATCGCAATTGCAGGATGTGGATTTAAATAAAGCAATCAGTGATCTAACTCAGCAAAGAACCAGCTTGGAAGCTGCGCAGAAATCTTTTCTGGCTGTGTCCGGATTGTCTCTTTTCAACTATATGTAGAAGCTTCAGCCTTCAAATTTACACATTGCCAATTTTAGTTGCGCTATGTGAAATAGAGCAGTAATCAGCTTTCAATCTTCCGCAAAAAAAGTAGCGTTCCCACAGAAAAAATGCATCCGTTCGTCCTGGGCTTGCCGGAGGATGAGCGGATTTATTTTTCCCAACGAGAAACTTCCATCAGTCGTCACGCATTAGGGTTTCCTGCTGTTCATTTTGTACGTCTAGAAAATTACCTCTACAAATCATAATTTAGTGTTGTTTTAGTATTAAAGATTATTTAGAAGTTGCCGCTACATATTTGAGAATTTCATTTTTAAATAAAAGCTAAAAGAAAGTGAGGGACGAGATTATGGCAGTGCAAAAAATTAATTCGACAGCACATAAAGCTACAGCAACATTTTGTTGGGGAATAGCTTTAGGAATTGGTATTGCCAGTGCCTTACTGATGCTTGTTGTGGGTGGAATGGGGTGGGCTAGTATTGTGTCTGCTGTTGTTCTGATCGGAATATCAGCGGTTGCCGGAGAGTGGGGTGTTCGCCGTCATCGAGCCCTGCTTAAATTAGCCGTAGCACAAGAGATGGTCAATGCCAAGGCAAAATTTGAAATTGAGCTTGAAAATGCCGGTGTAGGTGGCTTGGAAGATGTATGTACGGAGGTGGTGCCTATTTGGTCCCGGCAAGTTGAAACCACTCGTAATCAAACCGAAACAGCCATCATGGATTTGGCCAATCGTTTTGTTGGTATTAACGCAAAACTGGAGGCATCGGTGCGTGCTTCGCAAAGTGCCGCTGGTGACTTGGCAGGCAATACAGAGGGGGGGGCAGTGGCGGTAATGACACAAAGTGAATCGTCATTGAAGAGTGTTATCGACTCCCTCAGAGAGTCGCAACATAGCCGCAACGATATGCTGGAACAAGTTAGAGGCCTCAATGATTACACGGGTGAACTGAGAGCTATGGCTGTCAAAGTAGCGGAGATTGCCGCCCAAACAAATTTACTCGCTTTAAATGCCGCAATCGAAGCTGCGCGTGCCGGGGAAGCAGGGCGCGGATTTGCTGTGGTGGCGGACGAAGTACGTAAATTATCCAGTCTTTCCAGTGAAACTGGTAAGAAAATGTCAGGTACGGTGGATATTATCAGTAACGCTATAGCCAGCGTATTCAAGATTGCTGAAAGCTCTTCTGAACATGATTTCAAATCTATTGCAAATTCTGAATTGATTATTCAGCAAGTGCTAGAAAGCTTTACTAAAGTCACTTCGAATTTGTCAGATTCAGCCGAATTACTGCAACAGGAAAGTGCGGGTATTCGTGATGAATTATCCGACGTGCTGGTCTCACTTCAATTTCAGGATCGTGTCAGTCAGATATTGGTTCATGTACGCAACAACATGGAAAAGTTACAGCAGCATTTGCAGCAATACAAGCAGGATAAGGCAGCATCTATCCCGGTTAAACATCTCGATATTAAAGCATGGTTGGCGGAAATGGAGGCGCTCTATGCTACTCAGGAACAAGTGCACACCCATCGCGGTGTTCAGTCTGGCGAGGCCATGAAAGCCACGAAACAAGAAATCACATTTTTTTAGGAGGGAGTAATGGGTAAGGCAATATTGATAGTTGACGACTCCGCAAGTGTGAGGCAGGTCGTCAGTATCGCATTAAAAGGTGCAGGTTATGACGTGATTGAGGGATGTGATGGCAAGGATGCCCTGACAAAACTTAATGGGCAAAAAATTCATCTCATTATCAGCGATGTGAACATGCCCAATATGGATGGGATTACCTTCGTCAAAGAAGTTAAAAAACTGCCTAATTACAAGTTCACACCGATCATCATGCTCACCACTGAATCTCAGGAAGGAAAGAAACAGGAAGGGCAGGCAGCAGGTGCCAAGGCTTGGGTCGTTAAACCATTTCAGCCGGCGCAAATGCTTACCGCCGTGGCTAAATTGATATTGCCATGAAGATTGGCAATGAGGATTACATAAGGAAATATCATGCCTATCCGCTCAACAACAAATAAAGATGGACAGTCTTTGCTGCATATTGATGGCGACATGACTATCTACACTGCCGCCGAAATAAAGGATGAATTAATGACCTATATGGCTCAGCCGTGTGAGCGGGAAATTGATTTATCAGAGGTTAGTGAAATGGATAGCGCTGGTTTGCAAATGCTTATTTTGGCTAAACGCGAAGCTGAAAGGCACGGTACCAGTCTGCGATTAACCGGGCACAGTCGTGCGGTGCTGGATGTGCTGGATCTGTGCAATTTGGCGCTATATTTTGGTGACCCGGTAATACTTTCTTGCAATGAGAAAAAAGGACAATAAAAATGAGTTTAGATCTCGATCAAGCATTGCAAACTTACATCGCCGAAGCCCGCGAACTTTTGCAAGATATGGAAGACGCGCTGTTGCGGCTTGAAGTTGATCCGAATGATGCCGATACGGTTGGCGCTATATTCCGTGCCGCACACACTATCAAGGGATCTGCCGGTTTGTTTGGATTGGATCCCATCGTCAGTTTCACCCATATTGTTGAAGATGTGCTGGACAGGGTGCGCGATGGAGACGTGGCTATTGAGGCTAATTTGATCGCGGTACTGCTCGAAAGCGGCGATCACATGTTGCACTTGGTTAACGTAGTTGCCGCTCAAGGTGGACAATTGGATGCAGAAGCTATTGTTCGGGAAAATGGTTTGCGTGTTCGGCTTCAGGCCTACCAAGATAATTCCGAGGTGAGCCATGTCGTTCAAACGGAGAAAGAAATTCCATTGCAATCCAGCGGTGGTGGTTTAGTAGAGACGGATAATTGGCATATCTCTTTGCGCTTTGGCCAGAACGTAATGAGAGACGGGATGGATCCACTTTCGTTCCTTCGTTATTTATCTACTCTCGGAGAAATTGTTTCCATCACTACCATGTTCGATGCCTTGCCGCTTGCCGATGAAATGGATGCGGAATCGTGCTACCTCGGTTTTGAAATTGATTTCAAATCAGAGGCCGATAAAGCGACTATCGCCGGAGTGTTTGAATTTGCGCGGGAAGGTAGTCTTGTCCATATTTTGCCACCGCACAGCAAACTCACGGAATACATCGAACTAATTCGCTCATTGCCAGAAAGTGAAACACGCTTGGGTGAGATTTTAGTGGCTACAGGGGCGCTTACCCAACAAGAGCTTGAATCTGGGCTAAGCGAACAACAAACCAGTGCCCGTCCTGATGGCTCGACAACGCCGTTGGGTGAAATTTTGGTGGAGCAACGTTCGGTTGAACATGAAGTTGTGCAAGCTGCTCTGGATAAGCAAACCCAATCCAAGGATAGTAAAAGCAAGGAAAGTCGCTATATTCGTGTACAGGCTGACAAACTGGACGAATTGATCAATATGGTGGGTGAGTTGGTTATAGCTGGAGCGGGCGTCAGTTTACTTGCTCAGCGTGTGAGTGATAACTCGTTACAGGAAGCCGCTTCGGTGATGTCAGGGTTGGTGGAAGAAATCCGCGATGGCGCGTTGCGGTTGCGCATGGTTCCAATTGGTGAAACTTTCAATCGTTTTCAGCGCGTGGTGCGTGATGTAGGCCGCGAACTAGGCAAGGATATTGAGTTGATAATTACCGGCGCTGATACCGAGCTGGACAAGACTGTTGTGGAAAAAATTGGAGATCCACTTATGCATCTGGTGCGTAACGCTATGGATCACGGTATTGAGTCTGCTTCAATTCGAGAGGCAAAGGGGAAATCGGCAAAAGGTACGCTGCGGCTTAATGCTTACCACGATTCGGGCAGTATCGTGATTGAGATTGTCGATGATGGCGGTGGCCTCAATCGTGATCGAATTTTGCAAAAGGCCAGAGATCGTGGACTGATTGCCCCTAATGTAACGCCGCCTGATCAAGAAATCTACAACATGATTTTTGAGGCTGGTTTCTCTACCGCGGAAGCGATAACTAATCTTTCAGGGCGCGGTGTAGGGATGGACGTTGTTAAACGCAACATTACTGCACTGCGCGGTACCGTGAGTTTGGATAGTGCGGTAGGCCAAGGTACTACAGTCAGTATTCGTTTGCCGCTTACGCTTGCGATTATTGATGGCTTTTTAGTTGGTGTGGGTAAATCCAGCTATATCGTTCCGCTGGACATGGTGCAGGAGTGTATAGAGTTGACTGAAGCTGACCGTCAGTTAACGCGTGAACGTAGTTATCTCAATTTGCGTGGCGAAGTATTGCCTTTTGTCATGCTGCGTGAGCATTTCGAAATCGAGAGTACTGGGGCGCGACGCGAGAACGTAGTCGTGGTGACCTGTGCAGGTCAAAAAGCGGGGTTAGTGGTAGACGAATTAATGGGTGAATTCCAAACTGTAATAAAGCCACTGGGCAAGATTTTCAGCACCCTGCGTGGCATCAGTGGTTCCACCATACTTGGTAGTGGCGAAGTGGCGTTGATTTTGGATGTGCCATCGTTGGTTCAGCAGGCCGTTAATCGGGAATCGCAGCATGTTTCAACCAAGCAAATTCCTCATCAATTATCGTGCTCTTAAAATTTTGCAAGTTTTCTTAATACATTTACGTGGAGAATAAATTATGTTTAATAATATGAAGATAGGTATGCGTTTGGGATTTGGTTTTGGCGTGGTGGTATTTTTACTGATAGCGGTTGCGGCCTTAGCTGTTTCACGGCTTTCGCAGCAAAACGATATGCTGAACGTTGTGGTTAATGATAGATATTCGAAAATGACGATAGTGACTGAAATTAAACAAGAAACCACTGCGATTGCCATTGCACTCAGAAATATGATGCTTACTGATAGTCCTGCTGACATGAAGAAGCAAGAGGAAAAAATTATTGAATCGAAGAATAAAGTTTCAGAAGGCATAGATAAACTGCAAAAGATAGTTGTTTTGCCGAAAGGAAAGGAGCTATTGCGGCAAGTTTTGGATAACCGAACCAAATATATTGATGGTTATAAAAACTTGATAAATATTATCAATGAAGGGAAGAAGGACGAGGCACGCCTGTATTTGACTAATGTGCTGCGTCCTATTTTGGTCGCTTACCAAGCCAGCTTGAATACATTTACCGATTTGCAAAAGGAGTTGGTGCAGGCAGCCCTTAAGGAGGCCGCGGATAGCTATAACATGGCACGCAATGTGATGTTGGCGCTGGTAGGCATTGCTTTGGTATTGGCCGCAGGTATTGGCTTTTGGGTTACACGCAGTATCACCAAGCCGCTGAATATTGCCGTGAATGCATCAAATCGGCTGGCCGAAGGTGATTTGACCACAAGAATTGAAGTGACGTCTAAAGATGAAACCGGCCAATTACTTGTAGCCATGCAAAACATGGTGGGCAAATTGTCGCAGGTTGTTACCGAAGTACGCAGTGCATCGGATAGTCTTTCCAGTGCTTCTGAAGAAGTAAGTGCGACCGCTCAATCCATGAGTCAGGCCACTAGTGAGCAAGCAGCCAGCGTGGAAGAGACCAGTGCCTCGATTGAGCAGATGAGTGCTTCCATCAATCAAAACACCGAAAATGCCAAGGTTACCGATGGTATGGCGAGCAAGGCGGCCAAAGAGGCAACCGAGGGTGGCGAGTCAGTACAGCAGACAGTGTCGGCCATGAAGGAAATTGCTCAAAAGATCAGTATTATCGACGATATTGCCTACCAGACAAATTTGCTTGCGCTCAATGCCGCCATTGAGGCAGCCCGGGCGGGTGAACACGGTAAGGGGTTCGCGGTGGTGGCAGCGGAGGTGCGTAAACTGGCAGAACGCAGCCAGGTAGCGGCACAGGAAATCGGTCAGTTGGCCTCCAGCAGTGTGGGGATGGCGGAGAAAGCCGGCAAGCTGTTGGATGAAATGGTGCCTTCCATCAACAAAACTTCTGACCTGGTACAAGAGATTAGTGCCGCATCGGAAGAGCAATCTGCCGGCGTGAGCCAAATTAATACCGCCATGAGTCAGTTAAGCCAGATCACCCAGCAGAATGCATCCGCATCCGAGGAGCTGGCTGCAACTGCTGAAGAAATGAGCGGTCAGGCGGAGCAACTGCAACAAACGATGGGGTTCTTTAAAGTTGACAATACTGTCGGCAATCAACAGCGTCAGGCTGCCGTGAGCAAGGTGGCGGCGTCTAATAGTAAAGCTATGCGTCCGGCTACCAAGGCGAAGTCTGCTATGCACGCCCTTGCCGGTATCCCAAATGAAGCCGAATTTGCTCGATTTTAATAGGAGGCAGTCATGGGCGCACTAGCTAAAAATGAAATTCATGCAGCTATCTTGCAGCAGGAAAAGGGGCAATATCTTACGTTTCTGATCGGTGGTGAGATGTTTGCTATCAGTATCCTTGGTATCAAGGAAATCATTGAATACGGCAACCTTACTACTGTACCGATGATGCCCGATTTTATTCGCGGCGTGATTAACCTGCGGGGTGCAGTGGTGCCGGTTGTGGACATGTCGGCTCGCTTTGGCCGAGCCGCATCCGAAGTTACGCGGCGCAGCTGTATCGTCATCATTGAAGTTGAGGCGGATGATGAAAAGCAGGATGTTGGAGTGGTCGTGGATTCGGTATCAGAAGTGCTGGAAATATCTGCCGTTGACATTGAGCCGGCACCGAGTTTTGGTGCCAGAATCCGGGCTGATTTTATTAGTGGCATGGGTAAAGTAGATGGTCAGTTCGTTATCATACTCAACGCTGACCGTGTGCTGTCGGTGGATGAAATGGCCATGCTTTCAGGCGTGAATGGGATAGAGGGAAGTTCTGAAGTGTTAAGTATAAGCAGTAATAGCTGATCACTATAAGTTAGTGAGGACGGTTTACTACTGACTGAAAATGCCTCGTCGCCAGCGTTAAAAATACTGCGACAGGATCGATACGTGAAGGTTAAGCGTTCTTCACAAAGTTGAAAGAAATCTTTGTGGCTGAACAATGCTATACATTTAAATAGGAAAAATACTATGCGCGTAAACATGCCAGTAACCAACGTTGAACGTCATCTTAAAGACGGTGAGTACATTGTGTCAAAAACGGATACCAAGGGACAAATCACTTACGTCAACAGCACTTTTATGGAGATTAGTGGATTTTCGGCGGAAGATTTAATGGGTGCTCATCATAATATTGTGCGTCACCCGGATATGCCACCAGCGGCTTTTGGGGATTTGTGGAAAACATTGAAAAGCGGAAAGCCATGGCGCGGGATGGTTAAAAATCGGTGCAAGAATGGTGATTATTACTGGATAGAGGCGAATGCTAACCCTATTTATGAAAATGGACGAATTACCGGGTACATGTCCTTGCGCACAAAGCCAACCCGTGCGCAGGTGGAACGTGCGGAGCGAGTTTACCGCCAGTTTCGTGAGGGAACCGCAAGAGGTATCACGGTCAAAGAAGGACAGATCGTTTCAACCGGTTGGCGCGGTTGCCTGGCGGCTATCAGTGAATCCAGCCTCAAGGCTCGAATATCGGCTGCTTGTATTTTTATTGGCATGGTCGTTATCTTGGGCGGGGGACGGTTGTTGCAGATGAGTCAAGAGGTGGCGGGGAGTGCTGCTACAGTGTGGTTGGGCATGATTCTTGCTGCTACATTGGCTGCTGTAGGGTTGATATGGTGGTCCCTGCTTTACAAATTGTTGCGCCCACTTGACGATGCGGTGCGTGCTTGCCAAATCATTGCCTCCGGGGACGTTCAGTTACTGAAATCAGCGGGTAATCATACCGAGATTGGTCGTCTGATGCATGCGATTAATACCATGGCTGGAAACATTGCTAGCATTGTTTCTGATATTCGCGGTGCGACTACCGTGTTGTCATCGGCTTCCCAAGAAATGAGCGTGACGGCGCAAAGCCTGAGTCAATCATCCAGCGAGCAAGCGGCGAGTGTGGAAGAAACCTCTGCCTCGGTTGAGCAGATTAGCGCTTCAATTTCACAGAACAGTGAGAACGCCAAGGTTACCGATGGCATGGCCATGCAGGCATCTAAACAGGCACTCGATGGAGGAAAAGCGGTTTCAGAAACATTGCTTGCGATGAAACAGATTGCGGCGAAAATTGGCATCGTGGACGACATTGCTTATCAGACTAATTTGCTGGCCTTAAATGCCGCAATCGAAGCTGCACGAGCAGGTGAACATGGGAAAGGCTTTGCTGTGGTGGCGGCGGAAGTGCGCAAACTGGCCGAGCGCAGTCAGATTGCAGCGAAGGAAATCGATGAACTGGCGTCCGGAAGTGTGCAGAAAGCCGAGTCGGCGGGCAAGTTGTTGAATGATATGGTACCGGCAATTAACAAAACTTCTGATTTGGTACAGGAGATTACCGCCGCTTCGGAAGAACAATCGAGTGGTGCTGCTCAGATTAATACTGCCATGTCGCAAATGAGTCAGATCACACAACAAAATGCTTCGGCGTCCGAGCAGTTAGCCGCGACTTCAGAAGAGGTTCACAGTCAGGCAAATCTGTTGCATCAGGTCATGGGGTTTTTCAAGGATAGAAATCTTGCTGGACATCGGGCTGGTTAATGCCAGTGTATGCAACATATATGAGAGTGGTAGGAGTAAGCGCAGTTTGGATGCAGACGATTGAAATTGTCTAATCGTACCAAGCTGAGCCCGTCATGTACCCGCCACTCGGGTGGTTTTGCCCATTACCAGGTAAGCCAAACGTTTATAACGAACTGTAGATCAATAAAACTATGAATACAGAAACTCTAAGAGATGATGAATTTAACCAGTTCCGTTCGTGGTTGCACCGTACTGCCGGGATTAGTCTCTCCGACGCAAAAAAAGCGTTGGTCTCAGGCCGTTTATCCAAGCGGCTGAAGCATCATGCACTGACTAGCTATGGTGATTATTTCCGATTGATTACCCAGAATGCAGAAGCGGCAGAATTGCAGATTGCATTGGACCTGCTTACCACCAACGAGACCTATTTTTTTCGCGAACCAAAACATTTCGATTTTCTGAAAAGGCAAGTTTTGCCCAAGGCACAAATAGGCAAAACATTTCGTTTGTGGAGTGCAGCCAGTTCATCCGGCGAGGAACCCTACAGTCTTGCCATGACACTTGCCGACGGTTTACCTAGCACACCTTGGGAAATCGTGGCGTCCGACATTAGCACACGCGTTCTTGAAAAAGCCCGTTCTGGCCACTATGACATGGAACGGGCACATAACATTCCGCAGCCGCTACTCTCGAAGTATTGTCTGAAGGGTACAGGTTCCCAGGAAGGCACTTTTATGATTGAGCGTAGCTTGCGCAGTCGCATGCACTTTATGCAAATTAATCTGAATACAGCACTACCAAAACTGGGCGAATTTGACGTAATTTTTCTACGTAATGTCATGATCTATTTTGACATGGATACAAAACGCCAAGTAGTAGCGCGCATGTTGCCGTTTTTGAAGTCGGACGGATATTTTATTGTGAGTCATTCTGAAAGCCTCAACGGGATTACCGATGTTTTAAAGGTGGTTTCCCCGTCGATATACCGCAAGCCATGAAGCAATCCGAGCATGTCATTGAGATATTTTTGCAGCCTGGTGATTTTTATTTCGGTGATATGAGCACTCGTCTTCGCACTCTTCTTGGATCGTGTGTATCGATCACGATGTGGCATCCGACAAAATTGATTGGTGGCATGTGCCACTACATGTTGCCTTCCCGGGAAAATGCTGCGGCAACTTCTCTTGATGGCCGTTACGCAAAAGAAGCCATGCAAATGTTTGTGCAGGAAATTCGTGCGGCAAAAACACATCCTTCGGAATATACCGTGAAATTATTTGGGGCAGGTAACATGTTTCCCGGTATAAAAAAAAAGAACCAGTGTGATTCTAATGGCTGCATGGATAGCATCAATGCATGCATGAACATATCTTGCAAAAACATAAAGATTGCCCGCTCGCTTGTAGCTGCATACGGATTTGTGGTTGCAGCTGAAGATTTGGGAGGGACGAGCCATCGGCAAATTGTATTTGATATTGATAATGGCAATGTCTGGGTACGTAAGCCTGGCACAATCCAGGCATGATTAAAGGCATAAATGTATGAAAAAAATTAAAGTCTTATTGGTTGATGACTCGGCTGTAGTGCGACAAGTATTACAGGCGGTATTGGATCAGGAGCCAGACATTCAGGTAATTGGCGCGGCATCCGATCCTATTTTTGCCATGGAGAAAATGACCCGCGAATGGCCGGATGTGATCGTGCTGGACGTGGAAATGCCGCGCATGGATGGCATCACCTTTCTAAAAAAAATAATGGCAGATCATCCCACACCAGTGGTGATCTGTTCTACCCTCACGGAAAAAGGCGCGGAAACCACCATACAGGCGCTTGCCGCTGGCGCAGTTGAAATTATTACCAAGCCCAAAGTTGGGTTGAAAAGTTTTTTGCAGGAATCGTCTAACGATTTAGTGGCTGCAGTTAGGGCGGCATCTCAGGCCAATGTCAGGCGTCAGATCAGAGCAGCAACACCGTTACCGCAAGTGGCCGGAAAACTTAATGCCGATGCTATTCTCCCTGCCGCTACTGCTCATTCCATGGCGCAAACAACCGAACGCATTGTTGCCATCGGTACGTCGACCGGAGGTACACAGGCTCTGGAAGTCGTGCTGACAGCACTACCGCGAGTATGTCCCGGGATAGTTATCGTGCAGCATATGCCAGAAAGATTTACTGCTTTATTTGCCGAACGCCTTAATGGCCTGTGCCAAATAGAAGTGAGAGAGGCAAAAAATAACGATCGCGTTATTCCAGGTCTCGCTCTGATTGCTCCCGGGGGTAAGCATATGCTTCTCAAGCGCAGTGGAGCTTACTACCATGTTGAAGTGGTGGATGGGCCATTGGTTAATCGCCATCGCCCGTCAGTGGATGTGCTTTTCCGTTCGGTGGCTAAATTTGCGGGAAAAAATGCCACCGGCATCATTATGACCGGTATGGGCGATGATGGTGCTCGCGGGCTGAAAGAAATGCTGGACGCGGGTGCTCCTACGGTGGCGCAGGATGAGGCCACATGTGTTGTATTCGGTATGCCCAAGGAAGCCATCAAGCTGGGCGCTGCAAAAAAAGTGGTGCCATTGCATGAAATGCATTGGGCAGTTTTGGGGAAATGAATGTAATGATTTTGTGTTGAGTTTATTTATCGGTTGTATATGAAGTACAGTGAGTAGCTTTCCAAGCTTCTGCAGAAGAGTAAATCTGTTCATTTTTCGACAAGCTCTCAAGAAACAGTAATTTTTATTTAGGTTCAATTTGTTACAAA
>NZ_CAKMAA020000019.1 GCF_924101635.2 Candidatus Nitrotoga sp. HW29
TTCTTAGGGGGCGGGTAAGGGAAAATATATGAGCCTTTTTCAGCAGCCTGCTAGATGGTATGAGACGTAACAATGCAGTTCGAGCGAAAAGAATTAATTAGCTGACCGGTATAACCTATGGACATTAAACCCAGTCGAAGCACACCTGCTCCATTTTACCGCCGCCTAGTGGCCATTACCGTAATGGTAGCAGTATTGATGCTGCTATGGACGCTGTTACCAGCTATTGAATCATTATGGACTCCCTCAAAATATCAGCTTCGTGCGATCACCGCCCGAGGTGATCTAGCCGCCGATGAAAAAAACACGATCGAATTGTTCGAAAAATCCCGTGGCTCGGTAGTATTTATTTCTACCGCCACGTTAGTACGCGATGCGTGGACACGCAATGTCTTTGCGGTTCCCAAAGGAACGGGCTCCGGCTTTATCTGGGATGATGCTGGCCATGTAGTTACCAACTATCATGTAATTGAGAACGCCTCTGGTGCCACAGTAAAGCTGGCTGACGGCCGAGACTACAAAGCGACTCTGATTGGCGCAAGTCCAGCGCACGATATTGCAGTGTTACGTATCGGCGTGGGCTTTAAACGCCCACCACCTGTGCCGGTGGGCACCAGTCACGACCTGAAGGTGGGTCAGAAGGTTTTTGCAATTGGCAATCCCTTCGGGCTGGATTGGACACTGACCAACGGTATTGTGTCAGCGCTCGATCGTTCATTGGCCGGGAATATGGGCCCTGCCATCGAACACCTGATCCAGACTGATGCAGCCATTAACCCCGGCAATTCGGGCGGTCCGTTGCTGGATTCGGCGGGTCGTCTCATTGGCATTAATACTGCTATATACAGTCCCAGCGGTGCATCTGCCGGCATTGGTTTTGCCGTTCCTGTTGACACCGTCATGCGCGTGGTACCACAGCTAATCAAGAATGGAAAATATCTTCGTCCAGCCTTGGGTATCGAGGCTGATGAACAAATCAACGAGCGATTAAATGCTATTACTGGTACTAAGGGGGTGGTGATATTGCGCGTGAATCCGGGATCAGTTGCTGCAAAGGTAGGGCTCAAAGGTGTGACAGTAACCCAACAAGGTATGACTCTTGGCGATATTCTTGTGGCTGTTAATGGCAAGAATGTCTATTCAGTACAAAAACTGCTTGCCCGTCTTGATGATTATAAAGTCGGAGATGTGGTTCAGTTGACCGTAATGCGTCAAGGTGAAAAATTGGAATTAGCTGCGGCACTGCAACCGGGGAATTGAAGATAACAAATTTACTATGAAATTGAGACTCGTCTATCCGAAGTATGGTCACTTCAAGTCTTATTCAATGTATACATCAATAGTGCAATCATTACCTCATCAAAGAAACCGAGGAGGTAATTCATGTCACGACCACCGCGAGGCCAGGATGTACTTGATAGCGCACTCCAAGCCATTGCTTCAGCGACGACGGTTGAACAGTTACGACAAGCACAGGCGGTTGTCTTGCCACTTCAATACGGCATGAGTCTGGAGCAAACGGCACAGGTCATCGGATTATCCAAAGGTTGGGCATGTCGTTTGCGTAATCAGTTCATTGCTGGCGGAGCGGTAGGCGATAAAGGCAAGTCAGTGCGCGGAGGGCGACATAGGGAGCACTTCCCCCCTGAGCGCGAAGCCGAATTACTCAAACCATTTCTGGAGTCCGCCAGTATCGGCGGCGTTTTGGCGGTCAGCCAGATCAAGCCTCAACTCGAAATGGCGCTGGGACGGGAGATATCAGTATATAAATTGCTGCATCGACACAACTGGCGCAAGCTCGCACCTGACAAAAGGCCTCCGCAAAGTAATCCTGTGGCACAGGAAGACTGGAAAAAAACTCCCCGAAACACTTGCCGAAATCCGCCACAGAACATGAAGTTGTTACCTTTGCCACCCTATGCTCCCGAGCTCAATCCAGTCGAACATGTGTGGGACGAATTGCGTGAGAAGTACTTCCATAACCGCGTCTTCGATAGTTTTGATGCACTGGAGGATCAACTCGAAGTAGCCCTGCGCCTCTTCGAGAATAATGTGCCAATGATCAAGTCCATTGTGACTTTTGAATGGATTGTTAGCGCTTTATTGAATTATAAATTGAATAAGGCTAAGGAAGTACTGATTAATTCGCGTTTCAAAATTTTACACAATTTATAATCAACTTGTTACGTGCGCAATTCCGCGATTTTTTAAATTAATCAGCATCTCCCTAATACTCATTCATGCTGGATATGGATAGAAAAAACAATCCTAATTATCTAAGATAAGCCCAAATAAAAAATATGTTGCGTAATTTACTATTACGCAACATCTTAATATTAAGATTACCGATTTTTGAAAATATTAAAAGACTAATCAGTTTTTCTGGAATACACCGACATCTCTAACACTTTTCGTTACTTATCTTTTTGACGCTTTTGATGAATGCTATAAGCTGATATTGTATTTATCCTTGGCGCATTTTTTCATCTTTTTTTATCTTCTTTGCAGCCTTTTTCTCTTTCAGAGTTTTAGTCTGGTTCTTTTTTAACTTCTTTTTTACTTTCTTGACCTTTGCTCATAATTTCACTCCTTGATAACATTGAAATTATAAAGAATAATTCTGCGTCCGGTTCTTGATTCAATTAATCTACAGAAAGTTAAAATATCTGATATCCCACAGATTTTAATAGCTTTAAAAATACTCTGCTTATTTTTTCTTGGTTTTTGCGCCAGCGACCGCATCTTTTAACTTACTGCCGACTTTAAATTTAACAACATTCTTAGCTGCTATCTTTAATTCTTTACCTGTGGCCGGGTTGCGACCAATTCTTGCAGCACGGGCTTCTACGGCAAACGTACCAAAACCTATGAGTTGGACGTTATTACCTTTTGTTAAAGAAACTTGAATCGCAGCCGTTAGTGCATTTAAGGTTTCTTCTATACTGGACTTTGTCTGCTTAGTGGATTTAGCTACTGCATCAATCAATTCTGATTTATTCATGATGTTGACTTCCGTATGGTTGAAAAGACGGCGAACTGTACCAAGTCATCGTATTAATTACAAGAAATTATAAAAACTATTCACTCTGCAATAATAAATTTAGCTGTATTAATCTTGTTGGGTTTACAATCCGAAATGTCATTTACGATCGAAATGGGTCTTATTAAGAATTGCTCGAATATTTGATTTAGATGATTTTTCAGGACTCATGTTTAATTTTCAAGCAATATTCGGTTCTTTTGCTCATAAAATACTCAACTCTCGGCATAATAAAAAACTAATAGCATGTATCTAAATTTGTTGAAAGAGTGAAATTCGGAAGAAACATAACTCTATGGTGTGTAACATCAATAATTCCAACTATATTCCGCAATTAAGCTAGAACGTATGTACATAATTAAATGCTAACAAACTGGATGATAAAATGGTTTAAGTTACCTCAAACGAATGAAACGAAAGTAAAACATGAAGCAATCAGTAAACATTTATTAAATATCATTCCCGGGTGTAAAGTCAGGCATAAGCATGAATCTAATGCTGATGAAGTTGTTTTTTATATGGAAATTTCCGGAGTTACCAAAGAATTTAAAATTAGTGATCAGTATTTACAGGCACATACAACCACTGAACTCTTTGACTTTATTAAACATAGGGAAGTTATAAAAGTTATTTCAACTTATGGAAAAGTTAAGATATTAATAAGGGAGGGTTACCCTGCAATTAGTTATAGATAATCCGAAAAATGATCTATACAGCAAATTAAATTTAAATCGATTAACACAAGTCTGCGCAACGTCATCAAAAGCTCACAATGCATTTTGATCAATGAGGTAGTAACTAAACGGTTCGTCTGGCACTAAGAGCCTGTTCACGATCTTGCTGAAATTCGAGATAATGACCGAATGTGCAAGAAAAAATACCCAAGCGACATCAGCCGCGAGCAGTTCGAGCAGATCAGGCCCTTGCTGGAAGGGGCGCGCAAGCGTACCAAGCCTCGTACGGTGGACTTGTATGAGGTCTGGAGCGCGGTACTATATCTGCTCAAGAGTGGCTGCCAGTGGCGAATGCTACCGAGTGAATTTCCGAAATGACGCACGGTGCACTCTGTAATGGTCAAGTAATAACGGACACATCGATAGGTTGTTTTGCTGCGAACTGT
>NZ_CAKMAA020000020.1 GCF_924101635.2 Candidatus Nitrotoga sp. HW29
CCATTGTGGCTTGGGAATGGATTGTTAGTGCCTTATTGAATTAGAAATTGAATTAATCCCGTTGTGAAATCCGGTCAGAAAATACTCGGTACTGGTATCACCAGCTCTAACCCAAATGTCTTAATCCCGTTGTGAAATCCGGTCAGAAAATACAACGGTAGCGATATCCGGGCTTATCTTCTGGTTGGTCTTAATCCCGTTGTGAAATCCGGTCAGAAAATACGTATAAGGGCATCTTGAGCATCTTGTATTATTGTCTTAATCCCGTTGTGAAATCCGGTCAGAAAATACTTTTTCTGTTGGCGCGGTTCGTGATATGAATACAGAGTCTTAATCCCGTTGTGAAATCCGGTCAGAAAATACTTGCGCAGGAGAATCTTGACCGATGGTTTGAGCGTCTTAATCCCGTTGTGAAATCCGGTCAGAAAATACATGGAAAACCCAATTCAAAATGTATTTAAAAATGGGTCTTAATCCCGTTGTGAAATCCGGTCAGAAAATACTTTCAAAAACAACTTAAAAGGAAGGTAGTAAAAGTCTTAATCCCGTTGTGAAATCCGGTCAGAAAATACAAAAAACGCGTTAAAAATGCTTTGGTGGAAATTGTCTTAATCCCGTTGTGAAATCCGGTCAGAAAATACCACTTTTAAATTTGGCCGCTGGTAGTGTTGAAAATGTCTTAATCCCGTTGTGAAATCCGGTCAGAAAATACCAACAGCGACAATTGGAAGCAACCTTATTTCGGTCTTAATCCCGTTGTGAAATCCGGTCAGAAAATACAAATCATTTATCGCTATCTGTTTAGCAATGGGTCTTAATCCCGTTGTGAAATCCGGTCAGAAAATACCCTGCCAACCGTACTTAAAGTGTACGAGCATATTGTCTTAATCCCGTTGTGAAATCCGGTCAGAAAATACGTGGTTGGGTAGTAAGATCTAAAAAACTCATGTGTCTTAATCCCGTTGTGAAATCCGGTCAGAAAATACGAGCCTCATTCCCTTGTTAGATTTTTGCTCATAAGTCTTAATCCCGTTGTGAAATCCGGTCAGAAAATACGATGCGAATGGAAACATTCGTTTGACTGATGAGGTCTTAATCCCGTTGTGAAATCCGGTCAGAAAATACCTAATAATCATTCCATAAAGAAGACCGTTTATTTGTCTTAATCCCGTTGTGAAATCCGGTCAGAAAATACAATGCGCAGGTGTGCACCAGAAGGCGTCAACACGTCTTAATCCCGTTGTGAAATCCGGTCAGAAAATACATCGTAGGAACCCCACAAGAAATTACAGCAAAAGTCTTAATCCCGTTGTGAAATCCGGTCAGAAAATACTCAAGTATCTTTTGGTATGAGATGGGAGGATCTTAGTCTTAATCCCGTTGTGAAATCCGGTCAGAAAATACTCCCTGGTTCGAGTCCAGGTCGGGGAGCCAAAGTCTTAATCCCGTTGTGAAATCCGGTCAGAAAATACACTGCGACTTCTATGCCACGTCCCGCTTTGTGTTGCAATCCATTTAGCGGCGCACACTACCGCAAGCGCACCTCTCAACTTCAGCAACAGGGACATTATATCGAATTCATTCGATAAATCATCATGCTGCGCTAATTTTAGCATCGCAAATACAACCCTTTGTTTTGTTTTATTTTTGCTACCTAAAGAACAACAAGCCCCATCACCGCCGCTAACTCAGCCAATAGGCAATATCCTGAGTTTTGCATCCTTTCCCCAGTATCTGCAGCTTGCCGCGATCCTTGCCGCACAGCGCATAGTAGCGCACCTTGTCCTGCTCGGCATCAATCAGTGCGGCAATGCCGCTGAAGATCTGGCGTTGCTGTATTGCCGTTATATGGCATTCGAATACACTTTCCTGCACGCGTTTCCCCCAGCCTTCCAACAGCCTCGCCACTTTGTTGCGGCGGCGATCATCGGTGATGTCATAGCAAATCATGGTCAGCATGGTATACAGGCATTTCAAAATATATAGTAATCAACATCTTCTGCACGGCGGCCTTTTCCCTGGCTTTTGATAGCGCCTTCGCACCAATGGCACAAGGCATACAGACGGATATGGTCATGAACCGTATCCATTTCAGCGTGCAATTCACGTTTGAGCTGGCGCAGCCTGGAATGGCTGATCCAACCTTCAAATACGCTTTCCTGCACGCGCACCGCATAATTTTTAAGGACACGATCCACTCGAACCCGGCGGCGGTTGTCGGCAATGTCGTAGGCGATGATCCAGAATCCGTGCATAGCTGATTAGCGCATCACGCACGGCTGATAGGTTTCATCTTCGCCTTGCAGCACGCGCGCGTAATGCCAGACCTGATATTGCATCAGCCGCCGCCAGTCTGCTCGCTGTCCGTTAATTGGATGGTTCAGCGGCGCATTCAACTTGGCTTCCAGCGCGTGGATGAGCTTTTTACGTCCCGCATCGGTCAGACGGCAAGGCATTTCTGCCTGATCATCCAGCACAAAATCTTCCGGCTTGATGCTTTGCTTGAATATGAGTTGCAGCACGGTGGTATCAATAATCAGCGGGCGAAATTCTTCCATCAGATCGGAAGCCAACGCGGCATGACCATCACGAAAGGCGTGCAGATTGCCGACATGCGGATCGAGTCCGCGCCGCCGTATGAGTGTTTTGATGTTGGCAAACAGCACCGCATAGCCGTAGGAGAGCATGGCATTGACCGGGTCTAGCGGCGGCTGGCGGGTGCGTTTGTCAAATTGCCATGCTTCGGGCAGCAGATCGCTCAGCGCGGAAAAATAAATGCGCGCCGCCATGCCTTCATGGCCGCGCACTGCGTCCAGTGTGTCTGCAAGCTCTGCGGCGTGTTGCATGGCAGCTTGTTCCAAGTCGCGCAGTTCGGCATCTTCCAACGCGTGATTGCGTGCGTAACGGCGCAGCACAAGGCGACAGTTGGCAATTTTGCCCGCCACGATGGCGCGCGAAATGTTGAGGGTCGAATTTGTATCTTGCGCCCTGCTGTATTGCAAGGCATTCAGCTCGGTGGAGCGGGTGTCAAACGCATCCAGCGCGCCCCAGCAATGCCCGCGCCAATCGGCAAAATAGACACCGATGTCATTTTCCGCCAACAGGCGCAACGCAGCGGTGGAGACCATGCTGTTGCCTTGCACCACGAGCTGGTCTAGCTTTTGCACCGGAATTTCGCTCACCTCGGCCGTGCCGCGCGAGACCACCAAACGCTCGCCTTCCCTGGATAAGGCTAACCCTTGTTCGAGTAAATACAGGGTGCGCAGCAAGGGGGAGAGTTCGGCGAGTTCTTCGATCTCGATGGGGATGCTTTCCGCCACTTCTGCTTTAATAATGGGTGTGCTAGCTTCAGGACGCAGCGGTTTCGGCTTGACGGGCGGTTTCTGCTGTGTTGCGCGCGGCACACGATGGGCAGGTTGCTTATCAGGAATCAGCCACGGCGCTGAATCGGCATCAGCCGCACGAACATGATCTCCCTGAAAATCTACGCCGAGAAATCGAAATCCCTGCTCGAAATTGGTGATGCGCGTTTTTTCTGGATGGATAGTCAGTTTGAGCTTGCCCGCCTCGCACGTCGCCAGCAGCAAGGCTTGTTGCGCTTCTTCTTCACTGCGGCAGAAAATCACAAAATCATCCGCAAAGCGTACCAGTTGATGACCGTTATCCGTAATGGCTTCGTCAAGATCGTCCAAATACAAATTCGCCAACAAGGGCGAAATCGGCGAACCTTGCGGAATGCCGATTTCAATGCGCGCCGTGCCGCCCGTTTGCAGTTGCAGCGTAGCGTCCAGCCATTGCCGGATGAGCGCGAGAAAGGGTTGGTCGGCAACGTGGCGCGCCAGACATTGCAGCATCAGGTCATGATCTATTTCGTCAAAATAGGAACGGATATCCGCATCCACCACCCAGCGAAAACCCTCATCGCGCAAACGCGTAATCCGCGCCACCGCCATTTGCACCGAACGTCCCGGACGATAAGCAAAACTTTCGTCCTCAAACTCGCGCTCCAAAACCGGCGCAAGCGCCATACATGCGGCGGTGTGCAAGACGCGATCACGCACCGATGGAATCGCCAGCGCACGCAGCTTACCATCATCCTTCTTGATGTGAACTTGCAACAATGGCTGAGGCTGATATTTGCCGCTACGCACCTGTAAGCGCAGGTGTTGCAGTTGCTCCAACAGATTCCCGGCAAATCGTTTGATGCTGACCTGATCCACGCCTGCCGCACCATCGTTTTCCCGAACCTTGCCCCATGCGGCAATCAGCGTGTCATCGGATAGCATCCGGGAGAAAAGCATGTCCATTCATTTCTCTCCTCTTTTGAGTGCAGCGACAAGCTGCAAAGACCATCCCGTGCGAAACTATTGATGCGGCATAAATTAAGCATGAAACCGTTCGTGTTGACCTTGTCGAAACATGAATAGCTCCATAACCTCGACAGGCGGCTCAAGCCAAGCGTTGCAACCAACCCAACTCAAAATTCACCGCTTTCATTTCCTCGGCGGTAAGCAGCTTGCCCTCAGGCAAGCGCGCATTCAGCCTGAGCACCAAAGCGGAATCACCTGGTTGCATGGTCACCGCGACACGGTTGCACGGAACTTCCATCCCAAGCAGGGTTGCGAGAAAACTGGCCGATGCCTCATGCCCCACCGCTGAAACGAAACCCTGCGCAAGACGGGCGTGCGCTTCCTCCGGCGTAATCGGCCCATCGAAACGAAATTCTCCGTATGCGGTGAGAATGGGGGTGTTGAGGAGGTAAATCATGGGTTCATCCAGTTTTTAAGGGATGATTCAGCAATAACGTTGAACGGCAGCACGCTGTTATCGCCCCCCGTACGGACGTACTGGAATTCGAGGTTACGACGAGATAGCGTGGCGAGCACAGCAGCGATACTAGCGGTCTTTTGCCCACCTGTGACGTCGATCACGATGTCATTTTCAGTATAAAACTTCTTGATATTATTTTCAGAGTAGGACTTCTGCATAATAATCTGAATACATTGATCAAAAGCCGCTTCCATTGCGTCAATTTCCTCAAATTCGACCAATGACTGCTCGATATCAATTTGGGTATTGGGGACAGGCGCGTATAGGCTTACCAATCTTTTATAATCGGACAGGTTGCGATGCGAGCCTTTAGGACCAGGCGAGCCGAGCAATATGACCTGTTTAAGCTCCCGAATATGGGGCGCGATAGCTCGAAGAAATTGTTGCCCGTTCCAAGGGTGGGGTCCACGCCATGCACCTTTCGCATGCTCAGCGGTAATATTCTCAATGTCCCGCTTCAAGTCACCCGTCAACTCGAATTCATGTATACCATCGTCCCACGAAATAACCAGCTTACCATTAGCCTTGACATTAACAGGCCGACCCAACGAAGACACTGCCGCAATAATCACCTTGTGCGGGCGAGACTTGGCACTTGGTCTGAGATGGCGCAGGGTAAGAATATCGCGCGCAGCCATCCATAAAACCACCATCGCAGTCATGACCAGCAAAAAAGCAACGATCGTTCTACTCAAGGATGAACAGGCGCCATCGCACTCTTCAAAAAGTGGCTTCCAAAGACAATCACCGTTAATGCCGTCTGCAAGCCAACTGACAGAAAGAGCACCGAGTAATGTGAAGAACCCCAATACGACAGGGTGGCGAACGAGCCGAAAAAAGTTAAGGGACATACTCATACATTCCCGCGAAGCATACTTAGTTTGAGTTTCTTGAGTTGATCCTTGTCAATCCCACTGACCACTTTGGGTAACCAATTGGCGATGGCATCTGCAACAGCAAATTTTTCTTCCGCGTTCCAATCCACATGATCCAATGCGTCTTTAGCGAGCGTACGAGCCATAGTATGAAATGTGGAGTTAGGCTTTTCTTTATTTCCGCGTAATTGTTCAATTCGTTGTTTGGCGAGGCCGATAAGCTGCTCCACACGCTGCATGTTTTTTGACAGCATAGCGAGGCGTGCTTGGCACTCTTCTGCTTCTTGTATTTTGCGTGCTGCTTCTACCGCAACCAGCCTGGTTTTTTCCTCTTCTTCGCGATGCCTGGCTTCCTCTAAAGTGCGAGCATGTTTCAGTGCAGCCTGCTGTTGAGAAATTTTTTCGGCAAACTCGCGAACGGTGGAAAGATGGGGTTCGCAAGCAGTCTTAAGTTCTATCCATTCTTCCGCTGGTACAGCCAGCGGCTGGATTTCCACCAGCAGCCAACCGAAGGGTAAAAGGTTTTGCGATTGATCTTTTTCGTCAGCGGCAAGCCAAAAGGTTTTGGTGGTCTCTGCATTTTCATGTTGCTGCCCGTTCCCCTTCATGATTTTGATGCTGCGCACACCGCGTAAGGTGACAGATTCCGCGCCAGAATGGCGTCCTACTCTCAGTAAGAATGCTTCGCCATTTTGCATTTTTGATTTTGCCGCCGTCAGCAATTGCTGCATAGTATTTCGCCATGTTTCATCCAGATAACCGCGCTCTTGCATAAGCTGGTTTTCTGCCTCCATGATGGGGGTGTAGAAGTCATTGCACGCCTTAACAATACGGGCCATATCAAAGCGTAATTCTTTGACCGGATGTTTTTTGTTTGCCTCGCAAAGAGCATCGAAACTATCGACCAACTGAAGATTCAATTGCGCAAAAAACGCCCGATAACGCCATCCCGCTACACATTCGAGAATTTGATAAAGCTCTTTGATTTCGGCCTGCGATTTGCGCTGCTTCCCCTGTTCATCCAATACCACCGTTTTTTTGCGGTTGACCGCAAGATGAACTTGGGCGGCTGGCAAACCAGCTTCACCTTGCCAAACAGCGTCAGAGAGTTGCACAAGGCGCATTGGGTCAAGTTCCAAATTCCTTGTCGTATATTTAAACAACCGTTGTTGCAGCTCCATGTTATTTTCATCGCGAGGTTTATTCGTGCGATGGTTTATAACTTTCTGCAACCCTGCTTCGTTATTTATTTTATCCAGCAGCGCGGTACGTATCGCCCCCTTCATGGACGAACCAAATAGCACAGGTTGTCGAGTAATCGGGTTAAAACTGGTACGGTCGATTTCCAAACGGTTGACCACTTTCCTACCGTCAGCTTCACGGTTGGCCGTCTGTCCAACACGCTTGTCATAGAGGGTAGCAACACCCGGCAGCACAGGGGTACACTGAATAGCATGCGCCATAAGAAGTGTACGCCGTTCATAAAAAAATCGCTGTACAGACTCAATCATTCCGGCATTGAGCACTCCGTTGGCAATATTTAACAATATTTCCCTATCTTTCATTGATAACACTTTCATAACTGCACTGCTATCGAACTCATGCAACACGCCATCCTGAATAACGTAATTGGTTGGCTCGTAACTTTCACCAGTGCCGATGTGGGTAGGTGACAGTGGTGTGATAAACAAACGATAGCTGTCAAAGGTTTTCATGCGCAAACCTTTCTGTCCGGCAAACAAATCCCCACTACAGGTGCATATCCCTGATATACGGTGGCTTCGATAGTTTTGGATAACCTGCCATTGCCGCCCAACCCCTGCCCGATAAAGCTGCTCATCGCTTCCAGCCGCACGGGAGTGAACACCGCGCCGCTGGCAGCCAGCAACACTGGCGTTTTGAATGGATTTTTGCCATGCACTGCCATATCACCATGGCGGCCAAAACGAGCAAAGGTTTGGTAAAAGCTGCGGGTACTGTCCCAACCCAAGCCTTGTGGTGCGGAAGGCGCAAGTGTCATCCAGGCATTGGTGTTTGTTTGGCTGGGCAAATCGAACGCCGTCCAGTCGTCCCGCACCTTATATTTACCCAGTCCGATACTGGCATCGCGGCCATAACCAGTGTTGCCGATGTCTTCGAGCAGTTGGCGCAACTCGTCGGCAGTGATGCGCGCCTCATCAAACACCAGATATATATCCAGTACAATTTCCGTTTTGACTTTCTCCTCTCCGAACCACGACTGGCTCATGACATAAGGCACGAACTGACCCGTACCAGTTGTGCCAGTGATACGGTTGAGCGTGTTGTGAGGTTGCGGATGTTCGTTGGGTGTACTGCCGGATAATGTATTAGCGGACTGACAAAAGTGAAGCCACTGCGCCACGGGCTGCTGAAATTCACTGATTGGTAACCAAGTCAGCCTTTTTACCGCTTTGCGATCTTCGCCTTGAATTTCGTCAAACCAACTACCAGGCAATGCCGGACGGGGCAAGAATCCAGATGGAAACGCATCGGAAACCACCGCGAATGGCTTGCTGCCCGTGTTCGTATATCCGTCAAGCAAAGCATCCAGCCTTTGCTCTCCATAACGATTGCGAATCGCCCAGCACAATTGGCCAAACAGTGTGTCGCCCAACAAAAGCGTTCCAAACCCGGATAAGGGCGTAATACGGGCGCAATAGGTACGCATGGCCACTCCTTTAAGCCGCAGCTTGACTGGTGGTGGCGGCAGGGTTATTCACCTTATGCAACTCCGGCAATTTGTCCACACCGTTCATTTCCAGTCTGGTGAATTTAACCTTGCCATAACCGCGCGAGCCGGAGCCGCCCAGCCCGGTAAGCTCCAACAGTTCCAGTCCACGCCATACGGTTCTCATCAAGTTCTCTCCATCGTGCTGGCGGATGGTTAGATTGAAATCAAAACGTGCTCCCGCTGGCACTCTCTCAGTATTGCGCGGATGCTCCGCTACCCCGCGAATGCGATCTATCACGTTTTCCATCTTGGTTTCAGTGAGCAGCAGGTTGCGGCTGTTCATTTCATCTACCCATATTTTCTCAAGCGCGCAATCCCAAAACGCCAGTCGTGTGGGGCCGATTTCTTTGATTAGGGCTTCATCAGTTTTAAGATCCGGCGCACCACCGAACAGACGTAGCAAATCTAATGCTTGTGGGCGGATACCTTCTCGTTCAGATTCGATAGATTGGATATGATTGAAACCCAGTGGACTTCCTTCTGTAATATCTACCACACCCATCTCCCATTCCAGCAGGCTGCGAATTTTGCCTTTGATGCTTGATCCCGGAATATAAGGCTCCAAAGTGCGCGGGTGTTTAATGACCGGATTGTCAGTGCCGCCAATGTGCATTTCGGTGTTGCCGCTACCGATATGCAAGCCTGTGACCAATTCCAATGTGCCTGTGAGTTTTTGAATAGCAGTCAATTTCATGCTGATGATCTCCCTTGGAATTAGTCTTGGCGTGCTTGTTTGTAGAAACCCATGAAGGCTTCCCAAAACAGTTTGCAGGCAGTGAGCGTTTGTGGGTCTTCCACTTCGGCAAGTGTTTGCTGCAACAGGTTGACGAAAGTTCTATTTACCAGCTTGCGCCCTTCGGCATATGCAGCCTTGGCATTTATCATGCGGATAAAGGGCAAATACTCGTCGAACTTAGCAGGCTGCTGATTAGCTCGTGTTTCCCAAAGCACCAATTCGTCATAAAATCGGCGCAGTTGGGTAGATTTATTTCTGTTTTTATCGCTAGTTGAAACAACCTCGGCTACTTTCCTTGCTGTGCCATTGAATAACTCAGGATCAAGCGGCTTGGTCAACTTGATCGTGAATTGAGGCGTAGCACTCTCATCGTTTTGATGTGGTTGCGGTCGGTGTTGCCGATGATCTTGCCCCATAGCTTTTCTCCTCAATCACGTTGTTGATACAAATAGGTAAACAGGGCAATTTTGTACGCTGCCTGATGTTTCTCAATACCAAGCTCTACAATCTCTTTACCGAGGTCGTATTGCAATTTATAGCGTTTTTCTTCTGTTTTTTTCCCGTTGTTTTTAATACGGGCTTCTGCCAGTCGTCGCGTGCGATAAGCGAAGTGGGAATACCACAGCGCGTTTTCAGGCTTATCTTTAATATTTCCAGCCATATCTGCATAACGCAACAAGCCATACAGGTAACCGGAGGTAAGCGCGTAATCGCCAGCCACCCGCGCCAATCCGGCTTCCCTCTCCATGAGCGCGCCATAATCCGACCATGACACGGTATGCCCGAAGCAAGTGACAGCATTCTTTGGTGCAGGGTGTATTTTCTCAGGATTGTGTACCTTGGCGGCATCCAGCGCAGCATCAGCAAGCCCAGCCAGTTGCATGATCGGCAAACCGGGCTTGGTCATAGAAAGACCCGCCGAGAAATGAATGTCCGGGTTGTTTGCCACGTAACGCTCAAACTCGGTTTTCATCCGGCTAGCCAGTTTCAGCGTGGAGTGCCACGGTCCAATGAGAAAAAAATCATCACCTCCGGCGAACACCGTATAGATTTTTTGGAACTTGTTTTCGCTTTGGCACAGCCACGGCAGATATACGGTAAAAAAAGCATTCACCTGCCGGGATAAAGCGGTCATTTTGGCGAAGGTTGGTTTCTCCAAGCCCTTTTGGAAAATGCTGCCCAAGTTATCCACATCTCCCTTAAGAATCATCAAGGCTTCAACACCGACCAAACGTTCCTTGCCGCTATCGTCCTTACGAATCTCCCTATCGTCACATGCCAAGTGATCTAGGGTCTTTATTTCATTAGGATGAGGATCGAAAATCCCCCCATTTTCGATGCCCTGATAGCGATCAGCTTCCCATGCATTCACCTCGCCAAATCGCGGCACATAGGCGTTGATATGACGGCGGGCGTAATCGTTCCAGAGCGGCAAGGAATATTTATTTGGCAGCGAAAAATCCCACGCACGAAGGATCTTTCCGGTGTGCGCTTCGTTGTCAAATTTCCCAGTATCTTCCACACCTTCAGTAAAGTTCACGCAAAAACCGAAGATGGGCAACCGCAAGGCGTGACGATTGAGACCGTCACGCGTAATCAGTACATGCTTCATGCTGGCCAGCCACTTGCCTGCATTGATCTGGTCGGCAGCCAGTTCGCTCATCCAGATATTATCAACTTTGACGCTTGCAGGAGATCGTCCGTCAATTTTGCATTCGCCATGTCTAAAGCTATCGAGAAAACCATCAAACACGGCAGGTACGGGTGCTTCGCCGCATAACCCAAAACGTGCGTGCTTACATTCTTCCAGCTTCTCGAAAAGATGTTTTATCAATTCACGAAACGGGCTGACATCTCCTTGCCCGTGAACGAAATCACTGCTGGCAGCAGGTAGCCACGCTAGCCCAATGCCAGATTGTCCATAGGTGTGTCCGATAAACCAACTGTCCAATTCGGCCTGAACAGCGCGCAGCTTTCCCATTGTTTCAGCGGTGTTGGGTGCGACAATGAGAAATTTACCCGCTGCATTTACCACCTGACTTGATGCTGGAAGAACCAGCACTTCCAGCACCTTTAGCGCGGCTAATTCTGACAATAGCGAAACATAGAACGAGCGTCCGCGCAACAGCTTGGCGGCACGCTTTTGAGTTTCACCACCTGATGCAAAGATGAAATTTTGGATGCCGAAAAAATCGCCCTGCACAAGCAGGAATTTTTCAGCCTCCCAGGCTTGCTTTGCTTCTGGTGTGTTGGCGCGCTCCTTGTCCCATAACAGACGCAGTTGTTGGCGTGCGTTTTCAGTATCAGACCCCTGCGCCGCGTGATACTGCCACAATGCAACCGCCAGCGCTGCCGTGGTTTTGGAGTGATCGTAGAGAGAAACATCCAGCTGAATGTTGCCAACCGTTGCGGAAGGAATGGCATGAGTAAATGCCAACCAAAGACTATCAAAGTGATCTAGCCACAGCGGCAGATTCTTGCGATGACTGGATGGGATGCCTTGCAGTCCAGCGATAAACGCATTCCATAGTTGAAGATATTTCTCATTTGCGGCGGAATCGCTGTCCGTTTCGCATTCCGTTGCCAGTACGGGGAAAATGGATTCTGGCGAGAACGGCTTGAGGGCATATCTCCATGCTTGGGTCTCAGCACGGTTGTTGAGCCTAATATTCTCTAACAGGGTATGGTGCCGTGTAGTGTAGTGATTGAGCTTGTCTTCTTGAACCTCACCGTAGGCTGCGATGTAGCTCTCGAATGATTCCCGGTCAAACCCGGATGCCAGTCGATCCGCACTAGCGATGACCCATTGCAAAAAAGTGTCCGGTTGATGATATTTCGCAGCAGCGTTGATAATGGAATCTTCTGCCTGTTTATCATGCCAAGGTGCGAATGGCGTCATATCATTACCTACTAATTCCGGTAACTGCGAAACCAACAAATCCATCGCAAACACAGTATAGGCGGTATGCATGTGCGTATGGCGATCAATGATCTGAGAGTGACACAGCCCTTCGTTGACCGATTGTCGAGTATTGCCGTCTGTGTCTTTTTCTATTGCATCGGCAAGCCCAGCAAATTTACCTAGACCGTGCAGCAGTGCTGCAATCGCTATGCGACAGGATGAATTTATTTCAAATTTGCTATCCATATATTTTCCCTGTGATGTCCTCACTTGGTAAATAGTACATCAAACTTGCTGTGCAATCTGGTTTAGCAAGTGCGATAATCCATCGAGTTGACGCTGCCAGCCATGTCGCATGGCTATGCCGACAGGCTTGTTTTCAGTGTAGGTGGATCGACCGCCTCACCACGAACGGCCTAATGAACAATCCGGGATAAATTGCCATGACACCGATGATGAATGCTGTTGCTTTGCGCCTTGTGCGCCTGCGTTTTTCGGCTCGTTTGTTGGGCGAGGCGGCTATGCCGACCCACAAAAGTTCGCTCTTTCATGGCGTTTTTGGCCGCGTGTTGCATCGGGATTTTCCGTATCTTTATTCTGAGCTTTTTGGCAGTGGACACGCTGATGGCGATGCTTCGCTGACCATACACCCTTACATTTTGCTCGCGCCGCTGGATGAATTGCGCACATGGGAGGCTGGGCATGAGTTTGATTTTGAGTTGACGCTGTTTGGCAAAGCGGTGCGCCATGCACAAGCGTGTTGCGATGCGATGCGTTTGGTGGGGCGCGATGGTCTGGGTGAGCAGCGTGCGAAGTTCTCCGTTCATCAGATGGATCATCTGACTACTGGACATGGCAAAGATGCTGCCCCCGGTGATACAACTCGCCATGCCCGTTTCCCTATCCATCTCTCAGAGGAAGAGGGTGCAAACGAATCGCTGCGCGAGTTTCACGTTGATGATGGTTGGGTGACTGTCTGGCGCGATGGAGTGGATATGGCATGGGTCGCGCCGGTTGATTTATGCCTTGGTGAATCTGGTGCTCCTTGCGCCAAGCTGACACTGGATTTGCAAACGCCGTTGCGTTTGAAGCATGAGAACCGACTGGTACGCCAGCCGCCCGATTTTCTGTTGCTGTTTTCCAAGCTGCTGGCACGTTTGAATATGCTGTCGCTGGCGCAGAGTCATCAGCCTTTGGTCGAGGGTGAAGCCAAGGTAAAACTGTTTCAACTTGCGAGAGATATTGAGCTTAACCAGAGTGACACACGCTGGGTAGACTGGAATCGCTATTCGTCAAGCCAGAAAGCCAGTATGCAGTTTGGCGGACTGGTAGGAACGTTGGAATACAGCGGAGACCTTGCGCCGTTTTTGCCTTTTTTGCGGATGGCCGAGTTAACACATTTGGGCGGAAAGTCTACGTTTGGACTGGGGAAGGTGATCTGCCAAATCTAGCTTGGCAAGACAGCAAAATCTGGGTTCTTCGGCAGCCTCGACGTCTGCATGATGTAGGCCACCATTGAAACAAAATATTGTCGCCGTTAACACTCAAACCCGCAGGAGATGAGAATCATGATAAAAAGGCCGACATCCGGCTATTATTGAATTTCTGGAGGCACTCATCAAGGATACAGACTGCAAGGTGTTTCTGATACTAGACAGCTTGAGAGTTCATCACAGCAAACCTGTAAAGGCATGGGCTGCCAAGAACGCACAGAAAATCGAGTTACTCTACTTGCCCAGTTACAGTCCTGAACTCAACCCCGAAGAAAGACTGAATATGGATCTCAAACACGCCATCCCTTCAAAGGTGCCAGTACGCACCAAGGCAAAACTCAGCGCTGCTGCGACAGATCACATGACAATGCTTGAGCAAAACTCCAAACGTATGCGCCGTTATTTCGGCGACCCCAAAGCCGCCTACGCAGCTTCATGAATAATTCGTGCCGGATCAATAGTTCAGGAGTCAGGAATATTCTGGAGAGGTTCATGCATTATCAGAACTTACCCAACGAATAAGACGCGTAGGGTCAGATGAAAGAAATTTAATGAGGCCTACGCCGTACTCTCCGATCCAGAAAAGTTTGCGGCCTATGACCGCGTTGGACAAGCCAAGCCAGGCCGCGAAGCAGGTTTGGCTTGAACAAATTGTTAGGTGTGGCCAGTCACGAGTCAGATGAGAAGCGGTCAAAGACTTCTTGCCCGGTTATCTTCTGGGTTTCGTTTGCCAGAGCGTAGAAATCCGGCTTTTCGTCAATGAAAAGCTCGGTTAATAGTTCAAAGTCATGATCTTGGAACAAGCCAGCGGAAAGAATGTACTCGTCGCTGGGTAGTAAATGGTAGAAAAGATGCGTTCCGCATTTCCCGCAGAAGCCACGTACAGCCCAGTCCGAAGACTGGTATGAAGTTGGCTCAAGACCATTAAATGAAACATTTGATCCGCAGTGAACAGCAAACATTGGACCGCTTGTCCAGCGTCTGCACATTGTGCAATGACAGAGATTGATCTCTCCATGGTCATCGGCAACGACTTCGATGGAACCGCATAGGCATTTGCCTTTCATACCGATCTCCTTGGAAGGTAGTACCGCACTTAACGTAATATAGACACTCTAAAAAATGCCGACAAAGGCACCGTTTCATTCTCGTTGTACATCGTCTTCATTTTCCTTGTTCAAGTAATCAGGGGCTATAAATACATCACCTGACGCGCAACAGAATGAAACACTACTCCAAATTCTGAATCTGCTCACGCATCTGTTCAATCAATAGCTTCATTTCCATGGATGCACGGGATACCTCTGCGTCCACGGATTTTGAGCCCAGCGTGTTTGCTTCGCGGTGCAGCTCCTGCATCAGAAAATCCAGCCGTTTGCCTACTGTGCCGCCTTTGACCAGCACTCGCTTCATTTCGACCAGATGAGTTTGCAGACGCGACAATTCTTCATCCACATCGATCTTGCTGGCAAACAGTGTAATTTCCTGCCGCAGGCGTTCATCATCACTCGTTTGCAGCGCTGTACGCAAACGCCCAGCCAGTTTTTCTTCATACGCCGCAATGGCCGTCGGAATGCGCGGAGCGACCAGGGTGCATAAGGTTTCGATTTGCGCTATGCGCTGCAACAAAAATTCTTGTAGCTTTTCGCCTTCGCGTCCACGTGCTGCGGTGAACTCGCGCAATACTTGATGCAGCAGTTCGGGCACCATGGTTTGCAGCGTGCCAGTCGGTATAGCTGCACTTTGCAGCACACCATTCCAACGCAACACATCGGCGACGCTCAAGCCATCCGCTTCGGGCAAGATGGCTTGCACCTCGTCGCTCCATTGGGCCAGTTGTTGTATCAGGGACTGATTGAGCTGCGCCGGGTTTTGTACAGAGGGCCGCGGGGCGAAACCGATGCGGCATTCCACCTTGCCGCGCGTCAGTTGCGCGGCAAGGATCTCGCGCAATAGAGGCTCCAGCATGCGCAGTTCGTCGGGCATACGTAACTGAAGGTCGAGGTAACGATGATTGACCGCACGCAGTTCTACTGCAAGCGATCCGGTATCAAGTTCAGTTGCGGCAGTGGCAAAACCAGTCATGCTAAAAATCATTGGGACTCCAGATAATAAAGTTTGGGTGATGGTTCAACCCGATTTCGATACTAAACAAGACCATGATTTATTTATATCGTTCCACAATGTTGTCTGGGCAATACAAATTGGACTGTCACATGCATTATATGACGATTGAATGTTGTAAATTTTGTTGTATGAAATTCCAAACTGGCCTGTAATAATTGTGTAGTGGCACGCGCTATAATGCGTGCCCTTTTATTTTCTGGGTTATTTTTATGCGTCCTAGTCAGCGACAAACCGATCAGCTTCGTTCCATTATCATCACGCGTCATTACACCAAGCATGCCGAAGGTTCGGTGTTGATTGAATGCGGCGACACAAAAGTGATTTGTACCGCCAGCGTGGAGGAGCGTGTGCCACCTCATAAAAAAGGCTCCGGCGAGGGGTGGGTTACGGCGGAATACGGCATGTTGCCGCGCTCTACCGGTAGCCGCATGGGGCGCGAAGCGGCCAAGGGCAAACAGTCTGGACGCACGCAGGAAATCCAGCGCCTGATCGGACGCAGTTTGCGTTCTGTGGTGGATTTAAAACAATTGGGCGAGCGCACCATCCAAGTGGATTGCGACGTAATTCAGGCCGATGGTGGTACGCGCACTGCCAGTATTACTGGCGCTTTTGTCGCTTTGCACGATGCCGTGAGCGGATTGATTAAGCAAGGGTTGATCAAAGAAAATCCATTACGTGATTTTGTCGCTGCAATTTCGGTGGGTGTTTATCAGGGGATGCCGGTGCTTGATCTGGACTACGACGAAGACTCTGAATGTGATACCGATATGAATGTGGTGATGACTAGTGCGGGGCATTTCATAGAGGTGCAGGGTACGGCAGAAGGTCATGCTTTCAGCCGCACTGAGATGGATGCCATGCTCAATTTGGCGCAATCCGGTATCGCGCAATTAATTGAAATGCAGCGCACGGCGCTGGCGAAATAATTCACCATGCATAAGCTGGTTATTGCTTCCAACAATCCGGGTAAGTTGCGCGAGTTGCAGTTAACGCTTGCATCACTCAGCATCGAGATACTGACGCAAGCGCAATTGGGCATTGACGAGGCTGAAGAACCCCACTGCACGTTCATTGAAAATGCACTGGCCAAGGCGCGTCATGTCAGCCGTATTAGTGGCCTGCCTGCTCTGGCGGATGATTCTGGGCTATGCGTAGCAGCTTTAGGCGGCGCACCGGGTGTGCAGTCCGCGCGTTATGCGGGTGAACCGAAATCGGATTCGCGCAACAATGAAAAATTGTTGCAAGCGATGGAAGAGGTGGTTGACCGGCGTGCGCATTATTACTGCGTGCTAGTGCTGGTGCGCCATGCTGACGATCCGCAGCCGCTGATTGCGGAAGGCGAATGGCATGGCGAAATTGCGCAGCAGATGCGCGGAGAAGGCGGATTCGGTTACGATCCGCTGTTCTGGCTGCCGCAGCTTAACAAGATGAGTGCGGAATTGAGCCGCGACGAGAAGGCGCAGATCAGTCACCGTGCACAAGCACTACATATTCTGCTACAAAGGTTGCAAATAGCGGCGTATTGAGAACAACGGAATTACAAACAACGCTTGATATTCCGGTCGTGCGCAACAGCAGGCAAAGTCGCCCGCCCGTCATTTCAAATGGCAGCCTGCTTGTCCGCATTTTTCCAAATATTGTTGATGGTATTCCTCGACGCATCCATGAATATTCACTTGTTACACCCGCTCGACTCCGCAACGCAAGCGATCAGTTTTAAGGCTTTGCCGCCGTTGTCGTTGTACATCCATATTCCGTGGTGCGTGCGCAAATGTCCCTATTGCGATTTTAATTCGCATGAAGCGCGTGAGACTCTGCCAGAGCAGGAATACGTGGCGGCTTTAGTGCGCGATATAGAGCTGGCACTGCCGCAAATCTGGGGGCGCAAGATATACACCGTGTTCATCGGTGGGGGCACGCCCAGCTTGTTTTCCGCGCAGGCTATGGAGCAAATTCTCTCCGCAGTACGCATGTTGTTACCGCTGGATCATGGCGCGGAAATTACGCTGGAAGCGAATCCGGGCACAGTGGAGGCAGATAAGTTTGCGGGTTTTCGTAATGCGGGTATCAATCGGCTATCGCTCGGCATTCAGAGCTTCAATGATACTCATCTCAAGGCGCTGGGACGCATCCACGATTCGTCCCAGGCGCGACGCGCAGTAGAAATCGCACAGCGGCATTTTGACAACATTAATCTGGATTTAATGTATGGCTTGCCGCAGCAGACGCAGGTGGAAGCGGCACACGATGTGCAGACCGCACTGGAGTTTGCACCGCAACATTTATCCTGCTACAACCTCACGCTGGAACCGAACACTCTTTTTCACCGTTATCCGCCCGCCTTGCCGGACGATGATCTATGCAGCACCATGCAGCAGAATATTGAACAAATACTCGGCACACACGGCTATCAACATTACGAAACTTCGGCTTTTGCACAGCCTAAAAAACAGGCACGCCATAACCTGAATTATTGGCAGTTTGGTGATTACCTGGGCATCGGTGCGGGTGCGCACAGCAAGCTGAGTTTTCCGGATAAGGTGTTGCGACAAATGCGTTATAAGCAGCCGCAGGCCTACCTGCAACAGGTGGCGCAGGGTTTGCCGGTGCAGACCGAACAGTCAGTGAAGCGCGAAGATTTGCCGTTTGAATTCATGATGAATGCATTGCGCTTGAATCAAGGTTTTGCTGATGCACTATTTGCCGAGCGCACCAGTTTGTCTTTGCTGCTGATCCGCCGTGAACTGGAGCAGGCCGAGCAACGTGGCCTGATTGAACGTGGCCTGCAGCGCATCGCACCAACCGAGTTGGGGCAGCGTTTTTTAAATGACTTGCTGCAGATTTTTTTGCGCAAGTAAGGTTGTGTGGAATTGTCAGCCAGTGATGAATCACGGATTTAATTCTGGATAATCCATTAGGAAATTTAACTAGCTTCCCCCTTTTGCAAAGTGGGAAGTACGAATCGGGTCTATGGATTATCCTGGATCACTAGAGGAACGTGACTTTATTCAGTTTTGTCGTTCCCGCGAAAGCGGGAACCCAGTCAAATCAAGTAGCTGGATTCCCGCCTACGCGGGAATGACGAGTTAATCCGCATTTCCCTAGCATTTCTTGAACACCAAGTCCCAAACGCCATGCCCCAGACGTAGTCCGCGCTGTTCGAATTTAGTAAGCGGGCGATAAGCCGGGCGCGGCGCATAATCCGCTGCGGTATTTCCCAGTGATTTTTCGCCGCTCAGCACGGTAAGCACCTGTTCAGCGTAATCCTGCCAATCCGTGGCGACATGAATATATCCACCCGGTTTGATTTTTTTCACCAGTTGCGCCACAAACGGAGGTTGAATCAGGCGACGCTTGTTATGGCGTGCCTTGTGCCAAGGATCGGGGAAAAAAATATGAACACCGTCCAGCACGTCATCCGCCAGCATGTCACGTAGCACTTCAACTGCGTCATGTTGGATGATGCGGATATTTTTTAAACCCGATTCTTCAATCTGTTTGAGCAAACTGCCCACACCCGGGGTGTGCACCTCAAGAGCAAGATAATCATTTTGCGGATGCGACTGGGCGATGGCGGCAGTGGTCTCACCCATGCCGAAGCCGATCTCAAGGATTTGAGTCGCACTTCTGCCGAAAACATTTTCCAAGTCCAGCGGTTGAGGGAAGTAGGGGATGCCATAAATCGGCAGGAGCGTATCAAGGCAACGCTGTTGCGCATTGGAGATGCGCCCTTGTCGCAGCACGTAGCTGCGAATGTGTGAGGAGCGCTGCGGGATCAACTGATTAATCCGCTGGTCGGTGAGCTGGGTGAAGCGCTATACAATTTCTTCGGCATGCGTCCGGCCAGAAATGCCATGCGGCCCGCCTCCACGGCCTGCTTCATGGCAGAGGCCATCAATACTGGCTGCTGTGCGGCGGCAATAGCGGTATTCATCAATACCCCATGACAACCGAGCTCCATGGCGATGGCCGCGTCTGAGGCGGTACCTACTCCGGCATCCACTATAACCGGTACCTGCACGCGATCCATGATGAGCTGCAAATTCCACGGATTGAGGATGCCCATGCCGGAGCCGATCAGCGAAGCCAGCGGCATGATGGCGACACAGCCAATGTCTTCCAGTTGCTTTGCGATGATGGGGTCATCCGAGGTATACACCATCACCTGAAAGCCATCCGCCACCAGCGTTTTTGCGGCGGCGAGGGTCTCCACCACATTCGGATAAAGCGATTGCGGATCACCCAGCACCTCCAGCTTGACCAGACTGTGCCCGTCCAGCAACTCGCGTGCGAGTCGCAGCGTGCGCACCGCGTCGTCTGCGCTGTAGCACCCTGCCGTGTTGGGCAGCAGGGTATATTTTGATGGCGACAAAATGTCCAGCAGATTCGGCTCGTTCGGATTTTGTCCGATGTTGCTGCGACGGATGGCAATGGTGATGATCTCGGCGCCACTGGCCTCTACCGCCGCCTGCGTCTCGGTAAAATCCTTGTATTTGCCGGTGCCGATCAACAAGCGCGAGTGATAGCTTTTACCCGCGATGAGCAGTGTGTCTTTGTTCATTAAATGTGTTCCGTGATTAACCGCCACCGACTGCGACAACAATTTCAAGTCGGTCGCCATCTGCTAGCAGTTGTTGGTTGAATTGTCCGCGCGGCAAAATTTCACCGTTGCGTTCCAGCGCGATACGCTTACCAGCCAGTTGCATCTGTTCAAGGAGCGTAGCGACGGAAATGGGATGATCAAATTGGCGAACTTCGCCGTTAATTGAGACTGAAATCACTTTCAAATTTTGGTCGTGTTAAGGTAACATCCATTCTACATGCGGGCGTCGTATAATGGTAATACCCTAGCTTCCCAAGCTAGCGCCGTGGGTTCGATTCCCATCGCCCGCTCCACCTTCCTGAATTTTACCATCCATTTCCGTTCGCATAATCCGCTACAACTCAAGGCTTTATTCAACAAGAGCCAATGGAGCGCATTTCGTCAAACCGGTCTCCATGCAGGGGGCAGCTACCTCACCCGCAGTCGCGCGAATACTTCCTCGGCCGGGGGGCTAACGATGTTGCTAACCGTGCCATCGTGCAAGCCATGAGCAGGAATCGGTAACCCGGCTTTCACGTAGTGGGCACGCCAGTTGGATTCGTACAGGACCGTATGCAGTCCAGTCCATGCACTTTTGAGCTGATTGAGCTTGAACATATCAAATATCACACGGTCACATATGGACATCCAAGCATTTGGAATCAGGCCCCACATGGGCCACATAAAAGCTGCAGACCGGGCAAACGACATACAGCTTGTGTCTACATGGGTATGCTGCAAATCCTCGGCATCTTCAAGGCGCAGGTGCTCATGGCCAGGCACAAAAATGTGCCGGTAAGCAAATACCGCATCCAGTACTTCCCCCTTCGCCTGCGCTTGTTCATAAACATTCACCAGGCTCGTCACATGATTGGGTTCATACAAATTATCCGCATCCAGGAAACAAACGACATCGGCACCTTCGTTCAAGGCGCAGATAGCACCCACACTTCTGGGCGTACATCCATAGTCGCCATGAGCGACTGGCAGACTGATAGCAGACAGATTCTTGATGCCTGAAGTGACATCCGGCTTGGGATATCCGTCAGAGATGAGGTAATGCCTGGTATCCTGATGTGTCTGCGCCAATACACTTTCGATACATCGGCGCAGGATTGCGTCCGACTCTTTGTAGTACGGCGTAATAATCGCAACCTTCATTTGGTGGCCACCTTTAAATGGATATTTGGATTTTGAAATAAGCGATTGTTTTTTTCAAACCATTGATCAGGTCAACGCTTGGGTGCCAATCCAGCCGGCTTTTTGCCAGGTCGATGTCGGGTTGCCTTTGTTTGGGATCGTCCCGGGGCAGCGGTTTAAAAACCAATTTACTCTTTGAGCCTGTCAGCTCGATCACTATTTGGGCAAGCGCCATGATCGAAATTTCCGAAGGGTTTCCAATATTGACAGGCCCGGTAAATTCATCGCCGGTCCCCATGGTTAGGATCAACGCATCAATCAAATCGTCAACGTAGCAAAAACTTCTGGTCTGGCTACCATCACCATAAATTGTGATGTCATCCCCGTTAAGAGCCTGAACGATGAAATTGCTGACCACACGGCCATCGCCGGGCTGCATCCTCGGTCCGTAAGTGTTAAAAATTCGTACCACTTTGATTCGCAAATGGTGCTGCCGCCAGTAGTCAAAGAAAAGCGTTTCGGCGCAGCGCTTGCCTTCATCGTAACAACTGCGAATACCAATCGGATTGACCCTACCCCAATATGCCTCCGGTTGGGGTTGAACTTCCGGGTCGCCATACACCTCGCTCGTGCTAGCCTGGAGGATTTTTGCTTTTACCCGCTTGGCCAGGCCCAGCATGTTGATAGCGCCGTGTACACTCGTCTTGGTGGTTTGTACCGGATCATATTGGTAATGCACCGGTGATGCAGGGCAGGCCAGATTGTAAATTTCGTCGACCTCCACATATAACGGAAAAGTGACATCGTGCCGTATCAATTCAAAATGGGGATGTTTCAGCAGGTGTTTGATATTTTCCTTGTTACCCGTAAAAAAATTATCAACACACAATACATCTGAACCGCTGGCCACCAGCCGCTCACACAGGTGCGACCCTAAAAATCCAGCCCCACCGGTTACAAGTATTCTTTTCATTATTTGTCTGCTGGAATTAGGCGAGTCAAGATAGGAAGCTTAATGGAGGATCCGATTGACTCGCATTGAGTTATGCCGTCTCTCTGCGTCACGGGGGGAGTCGAGATATCCTGGTCGTATATTTATGATTGAAATTGCCGCCGTAGGTTGCCAAAACTCCGGGTGCTGCATTCTGGTTAATAAAATCTTGCACCATGAATCCGACGGTAGGCAAACCGAAATACGTGTCTCCATTAACGCTCGTTAATGAATGGGCGGCCTGGCTATGAACAACACCGTTACCATCAGTTTGGCCATTGACGACAGGTATACCGACAGAGTTAAACAACATGCGTACCCAGCCATGCTCGAAAGGAACAGGAACACTCTCTGCATTGGCCGATCCCAATACCTGAGCGTCTTTGAACGTTGCAACGTTTGTTTCCCAGCAAAGCCGTTGGCCGATAAAAGGGTCACCAGGAAAACCAAGGCCGTTGTAGTTACCCCCTTCACGGTTCCATGAGTCAGGTGGAACCCAAAAATTGGCAATTTGCTCGCATGCGCCATTATACGAACCAGAACCCCTACCCCAAAACTTGCTGGTAAAAGGACTCAACAATTGAGTATCGTCGTCTGTCCCCTTTTCCTTGTCGTGGACGGGGACATTGTATCGTTTGGTGGGCATCGTTATCACCCAGTCGGTGCCAGACAGGGTTGTGTCGTCTAAAACATACTCGTTGATAATACTGTCGTGCATCAGTAGTGCGCTGATAGCATCGCTGCCTTTATTCCATGTGCTGGAAACGACATTACCCTTGTAGAGCACCGAGCTAGTCAGATCTGCGAATGTCAAATCCGGAAAGATGCTGCCCGGATAATCCCAAATATTCTCGGCTAGTGATGGAGAAAAAGCCTCCAGCACAACCGGGGCATAGCCAAAATCCGTACCACCTGCAACGTTTACCAAGGAAGCTGTACCTGATAATCCACCCGTTGCCTTGAAAGCTCTAGCCGATTGGCCACCCATGACCAATGTGCTGGCAGGGCCCATGTCCATGGTTGTGGCTTGAACCACTGCGCAATTGGCGGGTACCCCACTTGCGTGGGTTATTGCCGCATTGATCGCGGTATTCGTGATCGTGCCCATTTCGATAATCTCAAAATAGCCTTCACGGGTACGGTCCAGCGAAGTCGTTGCACCATCTCCGCCACTTTTCTGAATACCTTCAATCGCAGCGCCCCAATAGGCGAAATTCACGAAACTTTTGCCATCAACAGGAAGCGCAGGAGCGGTGCAGGACTTGTCGGCGGTCATAAGTTTTGCACCGTCAGCCGTGTTCACAACCGCAGCAGTCCAGATGTCGTATGGGGCGAGATAAACACTAAGGCTAAGCACTTCGCGACCGTTCTTACCTTCATTGAAACGAACTCTTAAGGCCTTGGATAAAGCAGTCGAGTTCAATACGGACAGATAGGTATCCTGCCCGGCGCGGGTGGTGTAGTACGGGTAAATCAAAACCTGGCCCTGACCATCGTCACTTAGGTGTACGGCAGCGCTTGCTGCGCCTGTAATACCAATTGCCACTATCAGAGCAAGAGTCAGTGGAGTTTTATTGGTTTTTTGCATCGACATTAAATTCTCTCTATTTTCAAACACTACCGCGACAGTTCGTCTGCCCGGCACTGCTAGCAAATAACGATTATTTGTTCTGTCGCATTAACCGATATCTCTGATTTTTGATGAACAGAACCTATTTCAACACTTTAGTCATTCAGCACTGCATACCACCGAAGATCAGAGGTATATTACAGGACAAGCGAAACGCTGGTGCAAGGAAATTAAAATCCGAGCCTGCAAAAAATACGGTTAGTCATTAAATCAACTGTATCAGGAGGGACAGATTTGTGCGTAATACAACAAAGTAAAGCGATCGCAATTTTGATACTCACAAGACGGCCTGATCTGGCTGTTTACCGGATGGATGGTTCAAGGGACAATGAGAGCCTTGCCGCATATGAGCACTATTTTGTTATGAACAAAAAACCCAGCCCCTACGAGATGCTTCGAGTCCATGAGTCTGGCGATGCGCCCTACCAGAAACATTTTGTTCCTGAAGAGGTCAGAAAAATATGTATCGAATTGGCGCCATTGACCTATCTGGACGTGGGTTGCAATCGCGGACAATTGATAGCGGCCGTCAAGAAAGGCCTTGACTGCCGTGCCGTTTGTGTTGGTGTTGAAATGAATGCGTTAGCCGCAAAGGACGCAGAACAGGTTTGTGACCGCGTCTATTCACGCGCCTTTGATGCGGCAATCGGCGGGCTCAAGGCAGACCACCCGGGCGGTTTCGATGTTATTTCATTTGCCGATGTGCTTGAACACATGTATGACCCGTGGGAAGCCATGGTTTTGGCGAAGGAATTGTTATCCGAGCGTGGAAAGTGTGTATTTCAAATTCCAAATATAGGGCATCGTTCCATTATTGGCGGACTCCTTTCGAATCGATTCGATTATGAGTTGATGGGTTTACTGGATGTGACGCATATCCGCTTTTTTACGCCAGGATCATTTGAAGACGCCTGCCAGCAGGCAGGGTACAGGATTATACGCAGGGTGCAGATCATGGAGGGAAACCCGCAACCTGTGCTATCTGCGTTCAGCACGCTGATTGCAGGCTCAGAGGATGTCAAGAATTTCTTGCGAATATTGGGCGTGACACAGATTAATCTTCCGCTACTGGCGATGTGGCAAATTTGTTATGTGTGTGAACCCCTGTGAGTTAACCTCCCCTTATTTATTCAGCAACATCTTCAGCTTCTGTGTAGAAAAAAAGAAATATCGACGCTTACAATTTATTTCAATCACGATACTATAAAACATGCCCGATATTTTTATGCTCAAAGCAATCGCCAAGACAATTATTCTGCCCCCTACAGGGTTGCTATTAATCATACTCATCGGTCTGTTTCTGGTACATCGATTTCCGCGTACAGGCAGGGCGATCGCAATTATTGCGACGGTCTACCTGCTCGCGTTGTCTACTCCTTTTGCCTCTTATCAGCTGATGCATTTTCTTGACCCATCGCCTCCGCTCGATCTTAAAGAAGCGCGGCGCGCTCAAGCTATCGTGATCCTCGGTGGCGGGATTCGCAATAATGCGCTGGAGTACGAGGGGGACACATTGGGGCGGCTGACCCTCGAGCGCGTGCGCTACGGCGCGCGGGTCGCGAAAAAAACAGGATTGCCGGTGCTCGTTGCCGGTGGATCGGTATTGAGTGGTGAACCGGAAGCAAAATTGATGCGGGAGGCTCTGGAAAACGAATTTGGAATCAAAGTTCGCTGGAGCGAAGATAAATCCAGAAATACACACGAAAATGCGGCATTCTCTATCGCAATGCTGGCAAAAGAGAATATTCGACAAGTCGTGCTCGTCACGCACAGCTTTGACATGCCACGGGCAAAAGAGGAATTCATTACAGCGGGATTGCCGGTGATTGCGGCCCCTACCGGAATTTTAAATGGCACCCTTGAATGGCCGTCGGATTATTTGCCCGGAATCGGAGGATTACAGGCGAGTTATTACGTTTGTTACGAGCTTTTGGCGAAGCTTGTCACGCGGATATCTCTCCTTCAATAAATTTATTACAAGTAATTGTAGAAAGGGGATTGATAAAATGAGTGAACTCGACCCCGTTCAAGCCGCAAATCTGATTACTAGGATACTTGCCCTGCCTGAAAGCCGCACGCTGGATTTTAAGCGCGTCTCCGGCAAGATGGTGTGTAAGGCACTGGAAACAGTGTGCGCTTTTGCCAATACCGATGGCGGCGTGCTGGCACTAGGTGTGGAAGACCCGAAAAAATCCTCGGGTACGGCTCGCTTCTATGGTGTTCAGGAAAACCCTGAAGCGGTGGATGAACTGCAACGCAAGGTGCTCACGGAGTTCCATCCACCGATTGAAACCCTCCGTTTTGTGCAAGTTCCCTGCACTTTGCGCGATGGTGCTGTCGGGCATTTGCTACTGGCGCAGGTGCCGAAAAGCGACAAGGTACATTCGATTGTGAATGACGGCACATGGACGCGGCTTGAAGCAGGCAACCGCCAAATGACCGCCGCTGAAATCACTGAGCTTTCCTATCGGCGCGGCGTGAGGAGTGCAGAAAGCGAACCGTTGCCGATTGAGTTGGAACTGTTGGCGACTGATGCATGGGCACGCTTTGTGGCAGCACGCGGTTTGAGAAGCGGTACGCAGGCCGAACAACTTTATCGTATTGGATTAGCAGAAAAAGTGGGCGGTGAAATCCTGCCGCGGCGTGCGGCAGTGTTGCTATTTGCCGAAGAACCGGGCAGCTTGCTGGCGGCGCATGGAACGCGTGCCGATATTCGTTTGATGGTGTATGACGGAAATGCAGTGAAAGCCGGGCCAACCCCCAATTTGCGCAAACAGCCAAAAACAATACGCGGCCCACTGATAGACCAGATTGACGAAGCCGTGCGGGCGGTGCAGGATGAATTGGCACAGGGGATTACCCTTTCCAGCAGCGGCTTCAAAACACGGCACGTTTATCCTGATCGGGTGATGAAGGAGGCGATTGTGAATGCGGTGATTCATCGCGATTATCGTCTGAACCGCGACATTTTTATCCGTATTTTTGATAACCGGATCGAAGTGGAAAGTCCGGGCATATTTCCGGGTGCAATCACGCTTGCCAACATTGCGTGGGCTGGCTCAAAAGCGCGCAATCCTTTGATTGCCTCTGCATTGCGGGAGTTTCCATTGCCACCCAACATTGATGCGGGTGAAGGGGTGCGTATGATGTTCGCTGAAATGGCCGCTGCACACCTATACCCGCCGCAGTACGCGCAGAATACCGCGACAGCCGTTGAGAGCGTGACGGTCACGCTACTGAATTTGGAACGCCCGAGCGTGTGGGATGAGGTCAGCGACTGGATTGACCGTAACGGTCAGATTGCTAATAGCGATTTATGCCGGATTGCCCAAGTGGACACGCTTAAGGCTTCGCGTATGCTTAAAACATGGTTGGAACAAGGTGTGCTCGTGGCTCTTGCCGACCGTGCCAAGCGCAACATGGCTTACGCCAAATCTACCTTGGCAGATAAGCCGGCGGATTTATTTTCAACACCAGCTGATAATAAATCTGGGAATTAGGAAAAGCACTTAAAAATTAGTTACATGAATAAAATTTATTATCACTGAGTAAAGATAATAAATTCTATGTTCCAATAAAAACAATATAAATCATTGCATTGGGTAGAAGTTTATTATTTTGCTTGAAAAGCAATTTGAAGCTAACAGTGTTGGCAAAACAAGTTGCGGAGCGGCTGAGATGTAGCATTATTGACTAATTCTGACGTGATCAAAATTCATAGCGGCAACCCTTCATCAATCTTTCGGCATACTCCGCCCTTGCCACCACGAGTACAGCACTGGGATCACGATTAACGACAGCAGCGGTGCCGTTAGCATGCCGCCTACTAACGGTGCGGCAATGCGTTTCATGACCTCTGCCCCGGCTCCTTGGCTGAACATCACGGGCAACAAGCCTACTACGATTACCGAAACGGTCATCATTTTTGGGCGAATACGTAGCAGCGCACCCTGAATGATGGCTTGGTGCAAATCATGACGGTTGTTCAAGCGTCCGGCACTGCGTAAGTCTTCAATGGCATTATCAAGATACAGCAGCATGACTACGCCAAATTCGGCGGCTACACCGGCCAGCGCAATGAAGCCCACCGCGACTGCCACCGATAGGTTATATCCCAACGCGTATACCAGCCAGAATCCGCCGATTAGAGAGAATGGCAAGCACAGCAGCACCAGCAGTACTTTGCCGAAATGGCGGAAGTGCATGTATAGCAATAAGACCGCCAGTAGCAGCGTCAGCGGGATGACCCACTGCATGCGCTCTTTGGCATGTTGCAGATTTACGTACTGTCCCGACCAGGCAATGGCATAGCCGGGCGGCAATGTCACCGATTTTTCCAATGTGTGCTTGGCCTCGTTTACATATCCGCCGAGATCGCGCCCGGTGATGTCGATATATACATAGGCAGTCAAACGCGCATTTTCGCTCTTGATTTCCGAAGCGCCCTCATTGAAGTGTAAATGCGCCAATTCGCCCAGCGGTACTTGTGCACCAGAAGGCAGGGTGATGCGGCTGGCCGCGATTGCCGGTAGAGAATCGCGCAGGGCGCGGGGATAGCGCAAATTGATCTGAAAGCGTTCGCGCCCATCAATCACCGTGCCGATATTTTCGCCGCCGATTGCGCCTTGTACCAGGCGTTGCACATCGGCTACGCTAATGCCATACCGTGCGGCTTGCGCCCGGTTAATGTCAATGTCCAGATAACGTCCACCGGTGGCACGTTCCGCAAATACGGTGCGCGTACCGGGCACACCCTTGATCGCCGCCGCAATTTGTTGAGCCAATTCAGCAATACCCGCCAGATCCGGGCCGGTAATTTTAATTCCCAGCGGCGTTCTGATGCCTGTGGAAAGCATGTCTATGCGGGTGCGGATCGGATAGCCCCAGGAATTGGTGAGTCCTGGCAAGCGCACTTGGTCATCGAGTTTGTGTATCAATTGCTCTACCGTTTCTCCTGGCGGCCACTGGTCACGCGGCTTTAGCAGAATGGTGGTTTCCAGCATTGAAAGCGGTGCCGGATCGGTCGCCGTCTCAGCGCGTCCGGCTTTGCCGAATACTCGTTCGACTTCCGGCAGTGCACGGATCAGGCGATCGGTGATTTGCAAAATATTGGCTGCCTCGTCTACCGACAAACCGGGTAAGGTTGTTGGCATATAAAGCAGGTCACCTTCATACAGGGGCGGCATGAATTCGCTGCCCAATTTGGTCAACGGCCACGTCACGGTCGCCAATAACAATAGCGTGGCGAGTACGGTCAACTTGCGTTTGCTCAAGGCGGCCAGCAGTACGGGCCGATATAAAGCTTGTAATATGCGGTTTAACGGATTGCGCTGTTCCGGGCGAATACGCCCGCGAATGAAATAACCCATCAGCACCGGGGTGAGCGTTATTGCCAGGAATGCGCTGGCGGCCATTGCATAAGTTTTTGTGTAGGCGAGGGGGGCGAATAGCTTGCCTTCCTGCCCGCCCAGCGTTAACACCGGCAGGAAGGAGACGGTGATGACCAGCAGCGAGAAGAACAGGGCCGGGCCTACTTCCAGAGAGCTTTCTTTTACCACTTGCCAGTAATCGGGGGTGGCTCCGGCACGTTCCAGATGTTTATGCATGTTTTCGATCATCACTATGGCCGCGTCGACCATTGCGCCGATGGCGATGGCGATGCCGCCCAGCGACATGATGTTAGCGCTGACGCCCTGCTGTTGCATGATGATGAAAGCGGCCAAAATGCCGATGGGTAAAGTTACAACTGCCACCAACGAGGAACGCAGGTGAAACAGGAACAGCAGGCAGACCAGCGCGACGGCCAGTGATTCCTCGATTAGTTTCTCGCGTAGCGTGCTAACGGCGCGTTTGATCAGGCCGGAACGGTCATAGGTGACGACCAACTCCACTCCTTGAGGCAATCCTGCTTTCAATTCTTGCAAGCGTGTCTTGACCCGCTCTATCGTTTCCAGTGCGTTGTTGCCGTAGCGCATCACGACGATTCCGCCTACGACCTCGCCCTCGCCATCGAGATCAACCACACCACGGCGCGCTTCCGGCCCGGTCTGGATATGCGCCACGTCCTGCAAGCGGATGGGGATACCTTGAGCATCGGTGCCGAGCGGAATTTGCCGGAAATCATCCAACGTTTTGAGATAGCCGCGCGCCCTGATCATGTATTCGGCGCGACCCATTTCTACCACTGAGCCGCCACCGGACAGATTGCTGTCGCGCACTGACTGCGCCACGCTGTCCAGTGTCAGTTTATACGCAGCCAGTCGGTTCGGATTTACTTCGATCTGGTATTGCCGCACCATGCCACCGACACTAGCCACTTCGGCGACGCCGGGCAGGCTTTGCAATTCATATTTCAGGAAGAAATCCTGTAGTGCGCGCAGTTGGTCGGGATCGTGGCGATGCTGTCGATCGGTTAACGCGTATTCAAAAATCCAGCCCACGCCGGACGCATCCGGTCCGAGTGCCGGCGTGACCCCGGGCGGTAGCTTTCCTGCCATCTGGCTCAGGTATTCGAGCACACGTGTGCGCGCCCAGTAAGGATCAGTCCCATCCTTGAAAATGATGTAAATAAACGACTCGCCGAACATGGAAAAGCCGCGAACCGCAGTAGAACCGGGTACCGACAGGAGTGCCGAGGTAAGTGGATACGTCACCTGGTCTTCCACCGCTTGCGGTGATTGGCCGGGGTAGGTGGTTTTGATGATGACCTGGACATCAGAAAGATCGGGAATTGCATCCAGTGCGGTATGCCGCAAGGCGTAAATCCCCCAGGCGCTGATTAACGCTGCGAGCAGTACAACCAGCAGGTGGTTACGTAATGACCAGGATATAACGCGCGCAATCATTGGTGCTTATGCGATTCCTGCATGCGTTGCGCGGCATCTTGCAGTGACGATGCCGCGTCCAGTAAGAACTGGCCGTTTACGGCCACTTCCGCGCCTTCCAAGAGGCCGTCTACAACCTCGATCCAATCCCCGCTTTCGATCCCGGTCTCGATATTAACAGGGAGGAAATGCCCTTCCCCTCTGGACAGGATTACCAGATCACCCTGTCCGGTGTGGATGACTGACGAGCGCGGCAAAACGAGGGCTTCATGCGGCTGGGCGTGGATAGTCACGTCGACAAAGCTACCGGGACGCAAACGCAGGTTGGTATTATTAAGCGTTACCCTTGCGCTGATTTTGTTGTTTTCAGCGAGCGGATTGATAAAGTCGAGCTTGGTTTTTATTTCTTGTCCATCGGGAGTTTTTAGAATCACCGCATCACCATTTTGCACCCGGCCAGCCTGATCGGGATAAAGCGTGATATCAACCCATACCTTGGAGACATCGGCCAATGTAAACAGGGTAGCAGAAGGCGTGACGAAGTTACCTTCACGCGCATTAATTTGTGTGACGACACCTGCCTGGGCAGCCAATATTTTAACCACCTCGATGGCTTGCTTGGAGTCTTCCATTTGTTGCACGGATTCAATGCCAATATCTTTATAGAGAAATTTAGTTCTTTCTCTGGAAAGCTCTTGCAGAAGATCCATTACATAGGGATTTTCCACGAGTGGAGAAATATCGCCGATCGTTTTTAACGTCTGATCACGGCGCACCACAAACCTCAAATACTCTTTTTGTTGTGCAATCAAATCGGGAGAATAAATCTCATAGATTATTTGTCCTTTACGAATCTGCTGTCCGACCGAATTGATATTGAGCTTTTTAATCCAGCCATCGACTGTGGTATGGATGTTATAAAGCGTATCTCCATCGACTATTACGTTGCCATAAGTGCGGATTTCATGGCTGAGCGAAGTTTTTTTTATGCTTGCCAGCCTGACACCCAGCTTCTGGATGGATGCGGTATCGATATGAACACCATGGTCGTGGTTGTGGGCTGCGGAATCTTTTGACTGCACCAGATCCATGCCGCAAATCGGGCAAGTGCCCGGATGGTTTTGCATGATCTCCGGGTGCATCGGGCAAATCCAGATTTGTTTCTTTCCGGCTTTACTTATCTCAGATAACGATAAGGTCTTGATATCGGGCGTTGCAGTTTGAGCCGTGGTTTGAGGATCAAGCCATGAAATAGAAACGCGCTGGCTGATGAAGTATCCCGCCAGAATGACGATTCCTAGCAGGCCGATCCCTGCCGCTATTTTTTTCGCCATATTAGATGGTCCGGTTCCCTCTGGTCGATATTTGATTAATTCGTGTTATTTGTCACGAGATTCCAAGTGCGTTAGGTTAATTCAAAATGCAAAGTTTATTATCTTGGAGATATGAATCGTACATGCCCGTCTGTCTATGGTATGGCAGAGCTGAATTTACAAACTGGATGTTTGGGCGGATTACCTTGTTGTTGAAAGAAAATCGCCTACTTGCCTTCGAAAGTACGTATAAATTGAATTACATTCCAGCCTTCTTCCTCATTGATATCTGTTCCAACTCGAATCGGCATTCCTGTTCCCGGGCTACCATTTTTTAAAACCCACATTAATTCTCCATCCGTGCGCAGTTTCTGCCATTTCGCATCGGTAAAATCACGCGAAGGATGTCCGGGTAGATTGACACCTGTCCCATCCTTGCTATGGCAAGTTACGCAAAAACCGACCCCAAAATAAACTTTGCGGCCTGCTTCAATCCGCTCCGGCGTGACGGGATAAGGGCTTTTTACTTGCTGTTCCTGCGCAAGAATCGCTTTGGGTACACGCGGTTCATACACGTCCTTGTGAAAAGCGAAAGTGCTTTGCGAACTGATGCTCAAACAGATGACAACCCATACTCGCTTATTTTTCTTTAAAGAAAACATGACATCACCTCACTTGCAAATAAAAAGACACGGTGCTTATCCACATGGACAAACCCCGTGTCTCTGGGATAAATCAACTAAACTTATTTTCTAGTTGGATCCTTGGCAATTTTTCCATGCAGCTCTTCCCAATGTCCAACTGATTGGGGAATGCCGACTGAACCGTCAGGAATGGGTGCGTCTTTAGGCCAGAGATGGAAAATAATGCCATCGGTTCCGGCAACATAGTCCGCCAGTCCTTTTTGCTCTTTCGGGTCAGTTGGATTCACGATGGCAACACGACCGGTTTCAATTTCTTGCTTATGATCGTGCCAGTTTTGCGTATGCGACCATTTCGGTATGACTGATCCAGTCACTTTTTTGGAAACCATGTATTCAATTTCGGTCAAGCGGGCGTTAGGTTCGGCTGACTCAAATAAAATACATTGAATGACTTCGTCATTGATTGGTTTGCAGTAGTGATGGAATGGACCAATAATTTCTCCGTCCATGACATGCGGTGCCACAACATGAATTGTATAACCGGATAGAGGATTTTTATCCGCGGCAAAAGCCGGGGCAGACAAAAAGCCAGCTGTGATCAACGAGGCAACAAGAACGCAGGTTTTGCTGATTTTCATAATTGAATCTCCTTAATAAATTTGTATAGTTAGAGTTCGGATTATTGCTATTTTGTGAGCTCTGATTCCACCTTTTCGAGAATAAGCATTCCAACGCCTTCTTTACAATTCAATGCGGAGGAAGTTCTATCATATACCTTTTTTATCTCAAAAACTTGGCAAATAGACTTGATTGTTAAGTACGTTGTATGGCTTGGGAATTGTAATTTAAATTGCTCCAGATCAAATTTGGTTAATAGAATTAAAAACCGTTTCTCTGTAGAACAAGAAAGAATTTGACTTGGTCAATCAGATTACAATTTTTCGCCATATTTATTACTGCAAACGATTACATTGCTATGCACGGTACCGCACAGACATGGCCTCTAACGCTGAACATCATCAAAACGGTTTTGAATTTGTCGAGCGAGGTAATTATAATATAATATAATATAATATAATATAATAAAGTGATCAGGTGCCGACATTGGGTTTACTCAGTGCTGCATTGCCAATATTCATACATAGTTATTAAGAAAGATGGGTTCAGGGTTAATAAAAAAAGGAGTTGTGATATGACTATTAGTAAAGGAATGGTTGTTGGATGCGCACTCACCACGTTGGTAGGATTGATAATGTTCCCCGGGGTATCGTTAGCGAGTGACCAATCGCGCGCAAAAGAAATCTTGCAGCAGTCTTGCGTACAGTGTCACCGCCTGGAAGGCAAAGCCGACTCCCGCTTTAATCTTAAGGCACCCGATCTTATCTGGGCCGGGAGCAAGTACCGGCGTCCCTGGTTAATTGGTTGGTTGACCGGTAAAGAAGCGCCGCTCTATGCCAAAAGCTATCGTTGGGATCTAACTGAAGCCCCGTCTAAGCATCCGGTTGTCACAGAATCCGAGGCCAATGCGCTTGCCGATTATTTTGCCGAGCACAATAAGGATCCACGGGTTACCGTTGGCGCGTTTGATCTTTCGAGGGTTACAAAATTTGAGGCCGGCTTTGGCGCAATGGCCTTCAAGGCGCATGCTTGCCTCGGTTGCCATACCATTAATGAAGATGGAAAAATTATCGGCGGGCCGCAAAGCACCGCGCTTCATGCGTCCGGACAACGATATGACCAGGATTGGCTCTTCCGTTTCGGGCTAAATCCACAAGATTTTGTACCGCACAGTGGCGAGTTTCTCGCCGATGCGACGGAGCCGCAACTCCGCGCAGTGATCGGATACTTAATGACGCAGGGTGCGAGTGACTTTAAATATTACGAGCCTTGGACGAGTCCGGAATTTGATATGGCCAGTGTCGGTCGAGGTAAGGTCATCTACAAAGAATATTGTTCGCAGTGTCACGGAGCAACGGGTAAAGGTGATGGTCCGGCGGCGTCTGGCTTGGATCCGAAGCCGGCAATTCATGCCAACATTCCATTTGAAAAGCTGCCAATGGAATATCTGTACAACGTGATCAACCATGGCGGCCCGGCGATAGGGAAATCGTCGAATATGCCCTATTGGAATCTGACCATCGGCCAGCAAGGCGTTGCTGATGTGATCGCCTACCTCAAGGCAACATTCAAGGGTTCGCCTGACGGAGCGGCTACCACCGCAACTGTAACTGCTCCAAGTGGAAGTCAGTCGGATGCGTGCGTGCAACCGCGCAAGACGGCCAAAGCACCGGATAGTTTTCTCGCCATGACAAATCCACTCGCTGTCTCTACCGAGGTACTTCAGGCAGGGAAAACGCTATTCCAGAAATCCGCCAAGCCTGCCGCTTGTGCCATGTGTCATGGCGAGAAGGGTGATGGAAAGGGCATGATGGGCGCAGCACTGCTGCCACCGCCGAGAAACTTTACCTGCAATGCCATGATGAAGGACATTCCGGATGGCCAGCTTTTTTGGATTATCAAGAAGGGCTCTACCGGGACCGGCATGATGTCTTTCTCCGGTTTGCCTGATGACAAAGTGTGGCAGCTCATTCATTACATTAGATCACTGGCACGTTGATCAGACACCGGGTAACGGCGGTAAAGCGACAGGAAGAAATATGCGGCAATCTATAACGATAGCAGCGATCATCGCCGGCCCGGGCATTACCGGAGAAGCTCATTTGTATGAGAAGTATGATGCAAATTTCTTCCCGATTCTTCGACGAAAGATACCCCGGGTAGCTCCAGAATTGCGTATGGTTTAGTTGTTCTGAAGAAGTGAAACATGATGATAGATCACAAATTTTTTATGAATGAAAGAGGAGATAGAAAATGGCAACATTCATAATATCCGGTAGTCGAGGCACAGATGATCCGACAATGGCCACGCTGCCCTTTATAGCCGCGAAGACGGCAAAGGAGCAAGGGCATGATGTGGTGCTTTGGCTTTGGAACGAAGCCGTGACGCTCGGTCGCAAAGGAACAGCCGATTATATCCATGGTGTGAATTTGACTCCATTGAAAGAACTATTGGCTGCGGTACAGGCGACGGGTGTGCAGATTTGGGTTTGTGGCGCCTGCGCCGTGGCTCGGCAGATTATGGAAAATGATCTGGTAACGGGGGCATCAATAAAAGGGATGCCGGATTACATCAAGGCCGTGGCCGAACGTGACCGTAATGTGATGTTCTGATCGTTGTATCCGTTATCTTGACCGCGTTCATTTGTGCTTAGATATTGAAGACGTGCTTAACCTGTGCGTTGTGGCAACCGTGCATAATTTAGGAGACGCTGTGCAAATTTGTTGGACTGATAGTTAGGAGGGGCTCTGATCTGGCGGCGTAGGTGGCGCATTGAAATGGAGCATATGGTCTGATCACTCTCTATCCGCCGGCGGCAATTGGTAAGGTCAACCTAAGCCCAATTTGTGTCGGTCAGCGGGAAAAGGCTTGGTCGCGCAAGTTCGAACTAATCGGTAACGGTTGTATAAATGCGTCGTGCAAGCTTAGAAAGACGCGATGCCGAAGCTGTAGTTGCGTCCACAGCGGCGTATGGCATAGCCGATCCATTACCGGCCCTTTGACTTCAGCGAGAGCCAAATCAATACCGCGCTGCGCCAGATTTTGTTCCATCTGCGTCAGCATACCCAGCGCAGTAGCATCGATCTGATTGACGGCCGCACAGGCAAGCACCACTCGCTTGATTGACGGGTCAGCCGCTAATAATAATTCGATTCGGTCTTCTACTACCAGGGCGTTAGCGAAATAAAGGCTTTCATCAATGCGAAGTGCGAGTAGTCCCGGCACAGTTTCAACCTTACGCCGTTGCACATTCCGAAAATGCTCGGTACCCGGCACCCGGCCCAGCACGGCGATGTGCGGGTGGCTGCTACGCCATACCAATACACCTAGAGAAAACACCACGCCCATCAGGATGCCCGCCTCTACCCCCAGTGCGATCACGCCACCGGCGGTGGCCAGTAAGGAAACCGCATCAGCACGGTCGTAATGCCAGGCCTTCTTTAATGTTTCAGTGTCGATCAGTGAGGTCACAGCGATGATGATCGTGGCCGCTAACACCGCGTGGGGGAGATAGTAGAAAAGACCGGTGAATGCAGCGATGACCAGAGTCATGAGTATTGCGGAAATCACGCCTGCCAAGGGAGTGCGCGCGCCGGCAGAAAAGTTGACGACCGACCGCGCGAATCCGCCAGTGACCGGGAAGCCGCCCGACAGCGCACTCGCCACATTGGCCGCGCCAAGACCCAGTAACTCGCGGTTGGGTTGTATTCGTTGCTGGCGTTTGAATGCTAGCGATTGTGCGACAGACACGCTCTCGACAAATCCGACCAGAGAGATTAGTAGCGCTGGCAACCATAGCTGTCCCAGTGTGTTTGGATCTAGTACCGCCATTGTAAAGTGGGGCAAACCCTGCGGTACGTGGCCTACTACGCTTACGCCTGCAATCTGGTCCAAATGGAATACTGCCACCAGCGCTGTGGTGGCAGTGACCGTTACCATGGGTGCCAGCTTTGCCATTAGTTCAGCCATCTTGACCGACAGACCCATACGAGCCAGTGTCTGAGCCATGAAATGGCGCGCAACCCACAGAAATAGTAGGCTGCCCAGGCCGATCGTCAGCGTCACCAACTGTGTTTGCGGCAGCGCGTGCACCAGGCCTTTCACGGTTTCTAACATATTGGAGCCGGTCACCGTAACGCCCATTAGATGTTTCAACTGCCCCACTACGATCAATATAGCCGAGCCGGAGATAAAACCGCTGATGACCGGATGACTGAGGAAATACGCCAGGAAACCCAAGCGCAACACGCCAAAAGCAAACAACATGACACCCGACAAGAATGACAGCTGTACCGCCAGTGCTACATATTCGGCAGTGCCTGTAGCGGCCAGCGGCTGTAAGGCGCTGGCCGTCATTAATGAAGCGACTGCCACCGGCCCAACGGCCAGCGTCATGCTGGAACCCAGCAGCGCGTAGGCCACGATCGGCAGAACACTGGTGTACAAACCGATTTCGAGTGGCAGCCCGGCCAGAAGAGCATATGCCAGGCTTTGAGGGATGAGCATCACTGTGACGATCACGCCGGCGGTGATGTCACCTGACAGCCAAGCCTTTTGGTAGTGGCACAGCCATTCGGGTAATGCTTTCATGACGTTTCCTTGAATATGAGGTTCGCGATAGCTCAGACGTTCCGGGTTAACCCGTAAAACCGAGAAGAGCGAGCGCCCACACCCACAACATACCGGCAATCACCATAGTGGGCCAGCCACCGTGGCATACAACAACGGCACAATGAATACGCCCGCGAGGAATGAGAGCTGCTAGCCGGCATCACCTTTTACAGAACGCAATAGGCCGCTCACGATGTCACTGACACCCAAGGTTCATCCATTAACCGGGATGAAAAATGCCAAGGCTAAGTCCAACCGCATGCCGTTGGACAGCGAGGCAAAGGGCGTAGCGCTATTCCAGTCGATCATCATATTGATTTAGTCCTTCGGGGTTCCACAAAATTGCTCGTACAGCACGTTCATTACCGCCAGCGCCTGTGGGCTGTCGATGCGGTAATAGATATGCTTGCCCTCTCGGCGTGTGCTGACAAGCCCTTCATCGCGCAATATACTCAGCTGCTGGGACAGCGTTGGCTGCACGATGTCTAAGAGCTCTTCCAATGCACCCACACGCTTTTCACCCTGTGCCAGTTGGCACAGCAGCAGCATCCGGTCGGGGTTGGACAGCACCTTCATCAGGCGACTTGCCTTATCGGCTGATTGGCGCAGGATGTCGATGTTCATTCCCGTGTTGGCTTTCATATAACGAATGTTTTCCTGATAAATTTACATTAAAACATAATATCTATATATATTTTTTTAGTAAATATAATGTTGATTTTTAAATCAAAATTACTACGGGCGTATTTCAAAATGGAGATGAATTGGGGACCTGTTCCAGGAACAAAACATACGAACAAATCGCCGAGGGCATTGCATAGCGCCATGATGCACTTATTGATCCGGCCAGTTGAAATTTTAAACTTCAGGGACGCTCTATCTCTTGACTGTATGGCTAGTATCTACTGGTGATGGTGTCAAAATTTCAGCCACGAAACTACCGTTTAGACCGTTGGGTGGTGGCAGCTTTCGTTCCAAGCCAGTGCTGCAGCTACGATGTTCGCTCCTTACGCCGGCCTTGTCAGGAAAACGTACGGATAAGTTGATGTAGACGGTCGCATGCGGCGGAAAATTGATCTTCGTCTGCGGTGGCCACACCGAGAAGAAGCCCCGAACGCCTAACACCGAGAGGACTAAACCATGCAGAAATTGGAGATGGCGCTAATCCGAAGGCCAATGCTTCTCGGGCAATTACGCTATCGCGCGCCCCTTCGGGCAGCCAAAGAAGCACCCCGAGACCAGCCGGATGCGCGGGATAACCCATAGATTGCAGCATGGTATGGAGTGCATTGCTTCGACCGGCATACACGCGCTTCATGCGGCGCAGATGCCGCATATAGTGCCCGTTGCGCATGAGCTCGGCCGTTGCCAACTGTACGGCGGGGCCGGGAGCCGGCGCGAGACACATGACCGCTTCGGCAAACTGCGAAACCAACGCGGTAGGTGCGACGACAAAGCCGAGTCGAAGCGTGGGACTGATCGTCTTGCTAAATGAACCGATGTGGATGACGCGTCCGGTGCTGTCCAGTGATGTCAGGGCAGGTGCCGCACGTCGTTTCAGTTGGAGTTCACCGAGATAGTCATCCTCAATAATCCACGCCCCGGTATGCGTCGCCCATTCGATCAATTTAACCCGCCGAGCAAACGACAGAGGTACTCCGGTTGGGGCTTGTTGGCCTGGTGTTACTAGCGCCAAGGCGGCATCAGCGGCGTGCTGTATCCCATAAGCAACGTCAATCCCGTCTTCGTCAACGGCGATCGGGACCGGGGTGAGACGAGCAATTTCCAGTGCCCTACGGCTGGGAGGAAACCCCGGGTTCTCCACCCACGCACGTTGCCCTTCGGCGTTGAGGATCCTGAGCGTAATGCCGAGTGCACCGGAGAAGCCCGCTGTAATAAATATCTGAGATGGACGGCATTTAATGCCTCGCGAAAGTGCCAGATGTGCTGCAATTTCGCATCTGAGTTCAGATTCGCCGCGAGGATCCGGATAGATAAGAGGGGCGCTTAGTTCGGCACGAGCTGCAGAAGCACGTAATCGGGCAAAAAGTGTGACCGGGAAACTATCTGAGGAGGGCACGCCATTTTGGAAAATCGAGGTTCCGGTAAGAAAGTCTTGGTACAACGGTGGCAACAAATCTGCTTTAAATGGAGCCTGAAATGTAATCTTTGCCGGATGATCGGCCACTCTGGTGCCGCCAGGACTAGAGGAGACGACGAGTTGTTTATCCACCAATCGCTCGTAAGCCGTCTTGACGGTGCCTCTTGCGACCCCTAGTTGTGCAGCAAGATCCAGCCACGAGGGTAGCCGTGCACCTGGCGCGAGCACACCACTGTCGATTGCTGCCGTGATGCCAATGCGAATTTGTTCGGCTAAAGACGTCTCTATCGTTCGATCCAGCTTGAAGTCTAATATTTTTTCCATGCTTCATGGTACATCGAAAATATACGTTTCTGGTTCTTTTTAATGAACTGCTGCGGCTGCATACTACTGGTGTCGTATTTAAGGAGATATCTATGAAACCCAAGCATATTTTGCTGCCCCTGCTGACCGCTATAGTGATGTCGTTTGCCGGCGCGGCCGGTGCCCACAGTCCCGCCGAGACAGTTAAAGCCAATTTCTCGCACGCCCTGCCGAATGTACCCGGTAAGTCACTCGTGGCCGTGGAGGTGTTTTACCCACCTGGGGCAGCGTCGATGCCGCACCGTCATGCTCAATCGGCGTTTATTTATGCCTACGTCGTTTTTGGGCGAATCGTAAGCCAAGTGGCGGGGCAGCCAGAGCGTACTTACGTTGCAGGAGAGAGCTTCCATGAGGTACCAGGAGCGCATCACCTGATCAGTCGCAACGCTAGCGAAACAGAATCGGCCAAGCTACTCGCCGTATTTGTCGTCGATACAGACGACAAAGCCCTGACTACTCCTGACAAATAGGAATTTTGAAATGAGCGAAAGATTGAATTACACGAAAGCCTCGCCTGGTGGCGTGAAAGCCTTTGGCAGTGTTTATGGTTACATCATGCAATCTGGGCTTGATGAAATTTTGGTCGAACTGGTCTACCTGCGCGTTAGCCAAATCAATGGTTGCGCTTATTGTCTGGACATGCACACCCGCGGCCTTATCAAAAAGGGGGGCAATATCGAGAAACTGGCGCTTGTGCAAGTATGGCAGGAGGCCGGTGATTTGTTCAGTGATCGGGAACGGGCGGGCCTTGCATGGGCGGAAACGGTTACTCGGGTAGCACAGACCGGCGTTCCGGATGCCGAATTCGAAGCCGCCGCCTGCGTCTTTGATGAGAAGGAACTAGCCGACTTGACCATGGCCATCAGCCTGATGAACGCATACAACCGCCTTGCGATCAGCTTCCGTCGCATACCGGAAGCCGTTCTTGCGAACAGAAACTGACGTCACGGGGTACTACCGGACACGCAAACGCTATAGATTAGGCCCACAAGTGGTGAGGATCGCGCGCTCACGGTCGAGCAGGAGGAGAAGGTACAGCGCATCATCTGTGACAAACGCCCCGAGCAGCTGAAGATGGAGTTTGCTCTAATGAGCAACTTTTCGCCGAAGTCGGACGTATCCTCCAAGGCAGTGGCATGACCCTCAAGACCGGTACGATTGTCGATGCCACCCTTATCGCGGCCCCCAGCTCAACCAAAAACGTCGTGAAGAAGCGTGATTCTGAAATGCACCAGACGCGCAAAGGGCAACAATGGTACTTTGGCATGAAGCTGCACATTGGCGTGGACAGTCAAAGCGGCCTGGCGCACAGTGCCGTTGTCACCCCGTCCAACGTGCATGACAAACATCCCCTGCCTGATTTGTTGCATGGTCATGAGCAGCGCGTTTATGGTGATCGCGCCTATGCCAGTCAAAAGGATTTAATCCTCAGCAAAGCGCCCAAGGCCCGCGACTTCACCAATTGTCGCACCCGTAAGGCTGGCGGCAAGGTCGATGAGGTCAAGCGCCGCAAAAACCGCAACAAGTCAAAGATAAGAACCCGCGTCGAACACGTCTTTGCCATGATCAAACGACTGTGGGGTTTTACCAAAGTGCGCTACCGTGGTTTAGCCAGGAATGCTGGTCGCGTATTTACCTGTCTCGAAATCGATTGATGGCACAGATGCGCCTATAGCGGGCAAAAAGCCCAAGGAGCTGCCTGAAAGGGCAAAATAAAACGGGCTGAACTTGCTTTTTTGCATAATCACGCATATTCCGTAATTAAAATCTCAGAAATGCGGGGCTTATTCAGCGTAGCCTTAAATGTTAAGAGCAGGCCTAGGCCTGCTCTTAACTAACAAAATAGCTTACTAAAAATTACCTGATCAAGATTTGATCGCCATGTCCTTTCTTCGGGTCAGCATCGGGTTTGTTCATCAAAACCGTGATAGCACCACGCAACGCTGCTCCCATTGCATGATCGACGATTGCGACATTGGTTGGACGATCAGCTGGCGAAACGATATCAAATATATCGCCTTCGGATACTGCCACGTTGTATGTTTGAATACCGTAGAGCGTATTTTTTGGGTTGCCGTTGATATAAACACGATCCCAAATTCCAGCGATAGGATGCAGAGCGACTGGATTGTTGATGTTCGCATTCACGAAGAAAATACGAACGCGTTCGCCCGGTTTTGATTCCAGAACCTGCGTTGCATTGGGTTCATGAACAGGATCGTAGTGGAACATTTTACCGTTGATGAGCGCACCTTTCCAATTTGTATTTTCAAGTAAACCGGTGATGTTTTCACTGTCAGGGAAATATTGTTGCTGAATCAGCATATATTCACGGTCTGCTTTTGGATAGTTCTTCTTATCTTTTGGATCAACAATGATCATGCCGTACATTCCCTTGGCAATATGCTGAGCCATCGTGCTCGCGCCACAGTGGTACATAAATACGCCTGGAACTTTGGCTTCAAACTTGAAATGTTTACTTTGTCCCGGCTTGATTTCACCAAATTCATTGAGCACATCAACCTGGGCTGCGTGAAAGTCCATTGCGTGTGAATTTTTATTTTCAGGTGGATTAATTAGCGTGAAATCAACCGTATCACCTTCGTCTACGCGAACAGGCTTACCGGGAATGGAGCCGTCGAATGTCCAGGCTGCCATTTTGACATCGCCCTTATTATTCACGGGCAGATCAACTTCCATAGCCGTCATTGTGACTTTAACGGTTTTTGCGAGTACTTGCTGTGCAGAAAAAAGCCCAGTTACCAGCATCACAGCAACCGCTGTAGTTTTAAGCTTATACATATTATTCCCCTGTTTAATTAAAGTTAACTACAAATTGCTTATTTCTTGTTGCCATTTCTTTACGACTGCTACTACTAACCAAATTTGCACTTACATAACATGCGTAGATGCTGCACTAAATCCTTGATCTCCTCGTCACTTAAGGTTGCCCCCCAAGGAGGCATCAATACTGATTTATCAATGGATGGCCCGCCTTCTTTGATTGCTTTGAACAAAGTCTCGTCCGAACGACCTGACATTGACTTTGTATCGGTGTGATCACGTGGTATGACTGACATGTCTCGCGTGTTAACACCTTTTCCGGTTCCCTCACTACCGTGGCATTGAACACAATAAGCTTTGTAATTGTCAGCGGGTGTTTCCTTGGCTTGGGCTTGAATTGAGAAAGCCGCCAGGAAAAACAACAAAAATAATTTAGTTGGCATTTGCACCCTCCTTGCTCAAGGTCTCAAGATAATGAACCATTTTCTGTATATTCACGTCTGATAGATTTTTATTTGGCATCATGGATTTGGGCTCCCAAGCTTGGGGAGACCTGATGAAACTCGCCATATATTGCGGTTGCAAGCGCTTGGCCGCCGTATAAAGTTCTGGCCCCGATGCTCCACCATATTCAGGTTCGATCAAGTGGCAAGCCATACAGCCCAAAAATTTATTGAAAGCCATTTCCCCCATTTGCTTTGATACCGTGCCGGGCTCAACTTTCTCTTTGGCGATCAAGTTGTCATGCGGTTTCATCTTCATGAGCTCGGCTGCAACTGAGGTGGCATCGGCCTTGGAAAGTGCGACGTGATCCGTGAGCGTCGAAGCATCAACTTCATCACCTTTGGGTCCAGATTTAATATGCCCGCCGTAGTACATCCCGGCTGGACGTATCCGGGCAGGCTTTTGCAGCCACGATACAAGCCATTCTTGACGATATTTATTGCCCGCGTAAAAAAGATCCGGCCCTTTTTTTTCAAAGGCAGTTTTTAATGTTTGTGCTGCCGGTCCCTTAGTATTGTGACAGGCTGAACAGCTCCCTTGAAGCATTCCTCCCTCAGCGAGAACAGCTCCAGAAAAACCGAGTAAGGCAACAAAAACTATTCGCTTCATATTTATCTCCTTCTTTTCCCCTGTTCGACGATTTTGCCCATAAAAGGTGCACTATTGAAAAGCCCATATCCTTGTGTCAGCGATACACTATAGAAAAAATTGGGGTCATACACTTTGCCTTTCCAGGTGTACCAGTCATTCATTTTGACGCCTTCATATTCAAAAACGGTCATTGGCCCCCCCATGGAAGCGCCGTTGTTAGACATGTGCTTGTCAACATGATCGTGCATTATGAAGAGCCCAGGATTGTTCATTTTAACGATTACATCATAACGTTCACCTGGCCCTACCGGAACAGTATCTACATAGTAAGGGCTGGCAAGGGGATACCCGTCTTTGTGGGTGATAAGCATGTCGTGCCCATGCATATGCATTTGGTGAGTTTCATCGCCTGCACCAATAAAGCGCATTCTCAATACATCACCTTTCTTGACTCTAATCGGCTGGGTGAATGGGAAAGATTTTGCGTTTACTGAAAAATAGTCGGAAACATCCTGCGGACTCCCCCCTTTGCCATAGACGCTGGCATATGGAGATTGCCAAGTGCTCAGCATCAAAACAGAATCCAAGGTAACTTCCTTTTCAAGGGCAGTTGGATTTTTTGGGTCGACGATTAATGGTCCCCACATCCCGCGTAGCGCCACATGCTCCCAAACGTCCACATGGCAGTGGTACCACAGGCTTCCGGGACGATCAACATTAAATTTATAGGTATAAGATTCACCAGGCTGAATCGCTTCTTGTGTAATGCTTGGCACGCCATCTTGTTGCCAACTGCCGGTCTGGTTAACGCCATGCCAATGGATAGTATGGGGAAGTGTGGTGTTGTTGCTGACATGCACCATCACATCATCGCCCTCTTTGACATGGAGGAGCGGCCCTGGTACTTGTCCGTTAAAAGCGAATACTTTATTGGTAAAGCCCGGCGCTACTTCTATTGAAACTTCCTCAATGGTCAAGTTAAATTCGCGTTGCTCGGCCCAACTTGCAGTCGCAATTCCCGTCAAGAACAAAAATGTTATAATCTTTCTAAGATAACAGGTCACAGCGGGTATATTCAATCTATTGAAGGCAATGGTCATTTTTTGGTCATCCCAATTTCTATAGGTTCTAATAAGATTCATTTTCAATGTATCTTTAATTAACAACATTGTCAAGTAAATTATTGATGCCTTGTAGCAAGCAAGACGAAGAAGATATAAACCGCTGGAGCGGGTATTAAAAAAATCAAGTTGGCCTGGCCCGTACGAAACAGAAGCGCAACGCACAGTCGACGCTATTGATTGTGGCCGCGCAGAGCGTGAAGAACACGGACAAGGCGGATCAGAAGGGTTATAACGCAGGCAAGAAGCTCTCTGGAATCAAGCGCCACATTGCGATGAATACCCAAGGATTACCACATGCAGTTGCGGTGACCACCGTTGCGGTCACTGGTCGAAAAGGTATCTTGCAGGCGATGACACGGTGCAAGACCAGGTCTTGAACAGATTCAACGTGTTCTGGCTGATGGGGTTATGTAGGCCGACCATTTGCGTTGGCAGTCGATGAAATACTGGGCGCATCGGTGCAGATCGCTAAGCGCAACGAACTGCATACCTTCGCCGTCATCCCCAAGCGTTGGGTGGTTGAGCGCAGCTTCGCTTGGTTGGAGAAATGCAGACGGCTATGGAAGAACTGTGAACGCAAACTCAATACCAGCCTGCAATTCACCCACCTTGCCTTCCTGGTTCTGCTACTGTGAAAATCGTGAGCAGGTTATAAAACTCCCATGCTCTGCAATCCTGCTACATCCGACGATATTACTTGGCCGCCTTCAACCGCTTACAAATTGAAAAATAATAGTTTCACGTGAAACAACTATGAGGAGGGTTTTCTGCCTTCGTAACATTTTGATGTATGATGCGCCCCTTCATTTCATCAAGAAAATTACCGTTTCTGTAGCCAACCGGTCAAGAATATAAAGATGGATTTCCCGAAAAAATTCGATGTAATTATTGTGGGCGGCGGTCACGCCGGAACAGAGGCTGCGCTCGCTAGCGCACGCATGGGTTGCACCACTTTGTTACTCACGCATAACATTGAAACACTCGGGATCATGTCATGCAATCCCTCCATTGGCGGCATAGGCAAGGGGCATTTGGTCAAGGAAATCGATGCTTTGGGTGGCGTTATGGCGGCAGCGGCTGATGAATCAGGCATCCAATTTCGCATTCTCAACTCCTCCAAAGGCCCGGCAGTGCGTGCCACGCGCGCTCAGGCGGATCGAATACTCTACAAGCAGGCTATTCGCAAGCGCTTGGAAAACACCCCTAACCTTTGGTTATTTCAGCAGGCGGTAGATGATTTGCTGGTAGACAATGGCAAGGTATGCGGGGTGTCTACCCAACTGGGCTTACGTTTTGCTGCAAAAACCATTGTCCTGACAACCGGGACTTTCCTTTCCGGCCTGATTCACATCGGACAGACCAACTACCAAGCAGGTCGGGCGGGTGATCCGCCCTCTTTTAGTCTAGCGCAATGTTTGCGTGAACTAAAATTGCCGATGGGTCGATTAAAGACTGGCACACCACCCCGTCTTGACGGGCGCAGCATTGATTATTCCGTGATGACCGAACAGCCTGGTGATATGCCGGTGCCGGTGTTCTCATTCACGGGACAAGTGCAACAGCATCCGCAACAATTATCTTGCTGGATTACCCATACCAATCAACGCACGCACGATATTATTCGCGGTGGGTTAGATCGTTCCCCCATGTTCACCGGAGTAATCGAGGGTGTGGGGCCGCGCTATTGCCCGTCTATCGAAGACAAAATCACGCGCTTTGCCGACAAAGAATCGCACCAGATTTTTTTGGAACCGGAAGGGTTGACCACTCACGAAATCTATCCAAACGGGATTTCCACAAGCTTACCTTTTGATGTACAGCTGGCACTAGTACGTTCCATAAAAGGCTTGGAAAATGCACATATCACCCGCCCTGGCTATGCAATTGAATATGATTATTTTGATCCGCGCGGCTTGAAGCACTCATTGGAAACCAAAGCGATAACCGACCTATTCTTTGCCGGCCAAATTAATGGCACCACAGGATACGAAGAAGCGGCCGCCCAGGGTTTGCTAGCGGGGATTAATGCCGCCCTGCGTGCGCTTGGCAAAGAAAGTTGGTGCCCGCGTCGCGACGAAGCCTATCTGGGCGTACTAGTAGATGATTTGATTACACGGGGCGTGTCTGAACCCTATCGTATGTTTACCAGTCGGGCCGAATATCGCCTGCAGCTGCGTGAGGATAATGCAGACCTGCGTTTAACCGAAATCGGTCGTAGTCTGGGTGTAGTAGATGATGTTCATTGGCAGGCATTTGAATTGAAGCGTGCCGCAATTACACGCGAACAAGAACGGCTGAAATCCATTTGGGTTAACCCCAAATTGTTACCGCAGGAAGATGCAGAACGTGTTCTGGGCAAAGGGATCGAGCGCGAATATGTGCTTCATGAACTTTTACGTCGTCCCGATGTAAGCTATGCCAGCCTGATGACTTTGCCTGGGGCAGGCGAACCGGTGGTCGATGAAAAAGTGGCAGAGCAGGTGGAAATTCAAGCAAAATATCACGGTTACATCGAACGACAGCGCGATGAAATCGCACGCAACGAGCATCATGAAAATATGCGATTACCTGGGGTGATGGATTATCGTACAGTGCTTGGCCTATCAATTGAGGTGCAACAAAAACTCAATCAACACATGCCGGAGACAATAGGGGAAGCGGCCCGTATTTCCGGAATCACACCCGCGGCGGTCTCTCTATTATTGGTTCATCTGAAACGCGGTTTTCGGAGTGATGTAATGACAACAGATATTAAAGAACCACCAGAAGGCGAGAAAGTGCAGCAAAGCGCGTGAATCAAACCGATGAGCTGGCGCTAGGTATCGCACAACTGGGGCTGGATGTCGCACCAGATGTACAACACAAGCTATTAAGTTATCTTGGAATGCTGCAGAAATGGAATCGGGTTTATAACCTGACGGCCATTCGTCAGCCCGAACAAATGATAAGCGGACATCTACTTGACAGTCTTGCCGTGTTGCCACATTTATGGCCTGGTCGTTGGCTAGACGTGGGTTGCGGTGCTGGCCTGCCCGGTATAATACTGGCGCTAATGCGCCCGGAATGGGCATTCGTCCTGCTGGATAGCAATAGTAAAAAAACCAGCTTTGTGCAGCAAGTAAAAATAGAACTGGAACTACGCAACATAAATATTTATTGCACACGTGTGGAAGCTTGGCAGGCCAAGGAGAAATTCGACGGTATTATTTCCCGAGCTTTTGCAGAAACTGCAAAATTTGTTACGCTAACGCGTCATTTGCTGGATCAAAAAGGACGCTGGGTCGCCATGAAAGGCGTTCCGCAACAAGAACTGGAACGGTTGCCAAATAATGTCAGCATGGAACAAATTATTCCATTGCAGGTACCGGGGCTAGCCGCCACGCGCTGCCTGATTATGTTGAAACCCACTTGAAATATGACAAAAATACTAGCAATTACCAATCAAAAAGGGGGGGTGGGCAAAACAACCACATCCATTAATCTGGCTGCAAGCCTAGCGGCCGTTAAGCAACGTATATTACTGATTGATCTTGATCCCCAAGGTAATGCCACTATGGGCAGCGGTATAAATAAGCGTGATCTGTCCGCAACCATTTACCACGTGTTACTGGGAAGCAAAACCTTACATGAAGTTCGCCTTCATTCGGAAGCCGGAAAATATGACGTGCTACCCGCAAACCGCGACCTGGCTGGTGCCGAAATTGAACTGATTGATTTGCCACAGCGTGAAACCCGGCTTAAAGAAATTTTACAAGCCGTAACAACTGATTATGATTATGTATTGATTGATTGTCCTCCCGCTTTAAATCTGCTTACCCTTAACGGGCTATGTGCGGCAAAATCAGTCATGATTCCGGTGCAATGCGAATATTATGCACTGGAAGGGCTTAGCGATTTGGTCAACACAATCCGAAAGGTGCGGGCAAATCTTAACCCGGATCTTGAAATTGAAGGTTTGCTACGCACCATGTTCGATCCACGTAATACATTGGCTTTACAGGTATCCGAACAATTGCAACAACATTTCGGAGAGAAAGTTTATCGTACTATCATCCCGCGTAATGTGCGGTTAGCGGAAGCGCCCAGCTATGGTGTGCCGGTACTTCATCATGACAAACTTTCCAAAGGTGCGCAGGCCTATCTGGCTCTGGCGGGCGAATTGCTCAATAAGGCGGCGCAATCAATACCGGCTTAGGAAGGAAATGACTTGGCAAAACCAAACAAAGGATTAGGACGCGGCTTGGATGTATTGTTGGCCGGTAGCGGCAAAGAGCAGGGCGACGTATTAAGTGAAATGAGGATTGATGAACTCAAGCCCGGCAAGTATCAGCCCCGCAGCCGAATGGATGAAGCTTCACTCAATGAATTAGCCGCTTCGATCAAAATACAGGGCGTTATGCAGCCAATTTTGGCACGTTTATTACCCAATGGTCATCACGAGATTATTGCCGGGGAACGCCGCTGGCGCGCCGCCCAACTGGCTGGCCTGGTTCAAGTGCCGGTATTGGTGCGCAAGGTTGCAGACAACGCTGCACTGGCCATGGCGTTAATCGAGAACATACAGCGCGAGGATCTAAATCCCTTAGAAGAAGCAATCGGTATTCAGCGTCTGATAGATGAATTCAAGATGACACACATGGCTGCCGCCGATGCGGTAGGGCGTTCGCGCAGTGCGACCAGCAATCTGTTGCGCCTGCTCAAGCTACCGCAATCAGTGCAACACATGTTAATAAGTGGTAGCCTCGATATGGGCCACGCTCGAGCGCTACTCGCGCTGGATAGTGCACAGCAGATCACTGCCGCCAACAAAATTGTAGCGGATGAGCTATCGGTGCGCGAGGCAGAAAAGCTGGTACAGGATTTGCTTAACCCCGTACTACAACACAAGAAAATCAAACCCAGTCGTGATATCCTGCAATTGCAGGAAGATATTGCCCAACATCTCGGTACCCATGTACAAATCAAAACAGGTAAAAAAGGCACAGGAAAGCTGGTTATCAACTACACCAGCCATGATCATTTGGCCGACCTAATCGCACGTTGGAAATAGATCTCTGAAAATAAATCGTTGACGCCGGCAAGCGAGATTGAGTAGAATGCTGGGCTTCGGAGGATTAGGGGCAGTTGTGGGTAGTGCGGTTCGCCGGATTATTTTGATTCAGCTAGCTGTAACCATAGCGATGGCATTGTTAATGCTGATGTACCTGAATGTAATTGCCGCAGCTTCGGCTTTTGCTGGAGGAGCGGTAGGCTTTATAACCAGCTTGGTTTATGCTAAAAAAATGTTTGCGCCGCTTGGTAGCGAACCAAAAACAATAATTATGGCGCATTACCGCGCCGAAGCGTACAAACTGGTATTCACCATTCTACTGTTCTCTTTGGTCTTCACGCAATTTAAGGAAGTGCATGTGTTGTCGCTGTTTGTGGCATACATTGCAACGTTGATGGTTTATTGGGTAGCACTAATTTTTGTGTAAAATTTATGAGCACTGAAGGTCTGACGACATCCGCTTATATTAAGCACCATCTTCAAAATCTGACCTGTTCCTTCCAGGAGGGTGGTTTCCATTGTGCTCACACCGCTGAAGAAGCTAAAGCAATGGGGTTTTGGGCATTCAACATGGACACCCTTGTGGTGTCGTTAGTGCTGGGACTGGTGTTCTTATTTCTTTTCAGCAAGGTAGCAAAACATATAAGCGCCGATGTACCCAGCGGCATGCAGAACTTTGTGGAATGGGTAGTCGAGTTTATTGATAGCAGCGTGCGTGGCTCATTTAACGGACGCAGTGCATTAGTGGCCCCGTTGGCACTCTCCATTTTTGCTTGGATTTTCCTGATGAATCTGATGGACTTGGTGCCTATCGACTATATTTCGTTGATCACCCAGCCAATGGGCATTGGTCATTTTAAACTGGTTCCTACAACAGATCCGAACGCTACGATAGGCATGGCCATCGGCGTATTCCTGCTCGTACTTTTTTACAGTATCAAGGTTAAGGGTTTGGGTGGTTTTATCGGTGAATTAACGCTACAGCCATTTGGTAAATTTGGTTTACCAGTCAATCTATTTCTGGAAGGCGTCAACCTGATTGCCAAACCGGTTTCATTGGCACTACGTCTGTTCGGTAATATGTATGCGGGTGAAATGATATTCATCCTGATCGCTCTAATGGGTGCATCTTGGGTAAGCTTTTCTTTAACTAATACATTATTGTTCAGTTCACAAATTTTGCTTTCTTTAGGGTGGGCGATTTTCCATATCCTGATTGTCACACTACAAGCTTTTATTTTCATGACGCTGACTATCGTTTATTTGGATATGGCGCATCAGGAACATCATTAAAAAATTATAAATTTATTTTCTTAAACACTTAACTTTTACTGATAGGAGAAGAAACAAATGGATACGGCACAAGCACTGCTTTATATCGCCGGCGCGATCATGATGGGGCTCGGCGCTTTGGGTGCCGCGGTGGGTATTGGTATTCTGGGCGGCCGCTTCCTTGAAGGCGCTGCTCGTCAACCCGAACTAATTCCAATGCTGCGTACCCAATTCTTCGTGGTCATGGGCTTGGTTGATGCTGTTCCGATGATTGCGGTCGGTATTGCCATGTATGTTCTGTTTGCTGTAGCAGGCCAATAAGCCTGCGTACGTTTAATCAAGGAAAGGTTTTTGCATGAACATTAATGCGACCCTTATCGGCCAAACGATCATGTTTGCATTGTTTGTTTGGTTTTGCATGAAGTTTGTGTGGCCACCCATCATGGCAGCGCTGGATGCACGCAATAAGCGGATTGCAGATGGTTTGGCTGCAGCGGAACGCGGTAAAAATGACTTGGCGTTAGCTGCCAAGCGCTCCGCTGAAATTCTCCGCGAAGCAAAAGAGAAAGTGTCTGAAATAATTGCATCAGGTGATAAGCGGGCGAGTGAAATTATCGAAGAAGCCAAAATACAAGCTAAGCTAGAGGGCGACCGGATCATTACAGCAGCCAAAGCTGAAGTTGAGCAGGAGATATTTCGCGCCAAAGAACAATTGCGGACGCAAGTGTCCGCAATTGCATTGGCTGGGGCAGGCAAAATTCTGGGTCGCGAAATAGACGCCACAGCACATAACGATTTGCTTGATAAGCTCGTAGCGGAAATTTAAATATTATGGCTGAAGCTATTACTGTCGCGCGTCCCTATGCTCAAGCTGTATTTGATGAAGCACGCAAGCTTGGCGACTTGAAGGGGTGGTCGGATATACTGCAATCAGTCGCTCAAGCAGTGATTAATCCCGAAATTCGTGCAATTATTACCAGTCCACGTGCAGTCAAAAGCCAATTAACAGAACTGATATTAGCACTTTGCGGTGACAAGATAAGCGAAGCTCAACAAAACTTTATCAAGTTGCTTATAGAAAGTCAGCGCCTCTCTCTGTTACCAGAAATCGTAATGCTGTTCGAGATAATGCGAGCTGAAGCAGAGAAAAATGTGGACGTCGTGGTGACTTCCGCTTTCGATTTAAGCGAAGCGCAAAAGCAAAAAATTACTGCTGCGCTAAAAAAACGCATGGGCCGTGAAATCAAGCTAAGCTGTGAAACTGACCGCAAATTATTAGGCGGAATAATTATCCGCGCCGGTGACAAAGTGATTGATGGTTCTGCACGCACTCACCTTTCCGAGTTAGCCAACGCCTTGGCTTAATGGCAGATTTATTGAAATTAAGGAACAGCAGATGAAGCTCAACCCTTCTGAAATTAGTAATTTGATTCGCAGCCGCATCGAAAATTTCGACGCGCTATCCCAAGCACGCACGGAAGGTACGGTGGTTAGCGTAACGGATGGTATCGTACGTATTCACGGCCTATCAGACGTAATGCAGGGCGAAATGCTTGAATTTCCCGGTAATACCTTCGGTCTGGCGCTCAATCTAGAGCGTGACTCTGTTGGCTCAGTGGTGCTGGGCGACTATGAGCATATTACCGAAGGCGACACGGTCAAATGCACTGGCCGAATTCTGGAAGTACCCGTCGGCCCTGAGTTGATCGGGCGCGTAGTAAATGCCCTCGGACAGCCTATTGACGGTAAAGGTCCGGTCAACGCTAAAATGACCGATAAAATAGAAAAGGTTGCACCCGGTGTAATTGACCGCAAATCCGTGTCACAACCCGTGCAGACCGGCTTAAAAGCCATTGACTCTATGGTTCCGGTTGGTCGCGGTCAGCGCGAACTGATCATTGGTGATCGGCAGACCGGAAAGACTGCCGTGGCAATAGATGCCATCATCAATCAAAAAGGTCAGAACATGACCTGCATCTACGTTGCGATCGGTCAAAAAGCTTCTACTGTCGCCAACGTAGTACGCAAACTGGAAGAACATGGCGCGATGGAATACACCATTGTCGTTGTGGCAACCGCTTCTGATTCTGCGGCAATGCAATTTCTGGCACCATACGCCGGTTGTACTATGGGCGAATACTATCGCGATCGTGGCCAAGATGCACTGATTGTCTATGACGACCTAACCAAACAAGCATGGGCTTATCGCCAAATATCATTACTGTTACGTCGACCACCGGGTCGTGAAGCCTACCCTGGTGACGTATTCTACTTACATTCCCGTTTACTTGAGCGTGGTGCACGGGTAAATGAAGAATATGTTGAAAAATTTACCAATGGTGAAGTCAAAGGGAAAACGGGTTCGCTGACTGCGCTACCGGTGATTGAAACTGCTGCTGGAGACGTATCTGCTTTTGTTCCCACCAACGTAATTTCCATTACCGACGGTCAGATTTTCCTGGAAACAGATTTATTCAATGCAGGTATCCGTCCTGCGATCAACGCCGGTATTTCAGTGTCACGCGTTGGCGGTGCAGCACAAACTAAAGTCATCAAAAAACTGGGCGGCGGCGTACGTTTGGCATTGGCACAGTATCGCGAATTGGCTGCTTTCGCACAATTCGCTTCTGATTTGGATGAAGCCACTCGCAAACAGCTGGAACGTGGCCGTCTGGTAATGGAGTTGATGAAACAATCACAATATGCACCATTATCCGTAGCAGAAATGGCAATAACCTTGTTTGCGATAAACAAAGGTTCCTTCGATGATGTTCCGATGAACAAAGTTCTGGCATTTGAAATCGGGCTGCATGCGTTCGTGAAATCCCAATACAAGACCTTGGAAGAAGCTATCGAGTCCAGTAAAGATTTGTCTGCTGACAACGAAAAAGTCTTGATTGCTGCAATTGAGAAATTCAAGTCCACTGCAGTTTACTAAGCTGGAGTCACGATAATGGCTGGCAGCAAAGAAATACGAAATAAAATCAAGAGCGTTGAAAATACGCGCAAGATTACGCGAGCGATGGAGATGGTGGCTGCCTCCAAGATGCGTAAAGCTCAAGAGCGTATGCGTGCCGCGCGCCCTTACGCGGAAAAAATACGTCAGGTTGCAGCGCATTTGTCACGCGCTAATCCAGAATATAAGCATCCATTTCTGGTAAAACGCGATGTCATCAAAAATGTTGCTGTAATTATTATTACCTCGGACAAAGGATTATGTGGCGGCCTTAATACCAACGTTCTGCGTCTGGTGGTGGGACGAATGAAGGAATTAGAAGGCGAAAGCAAAGGTGTCAGCGTATGCGCGATTGGCAATAAAGGATTTAGCTTTATGTCTCGTATCGGTGCAAAAGTTAAATCGCATATGACCGGGTTGGGAGACATTCCGCACATCGAAAATTTGATTGGAGCGGTCAAGGTAATGCTGGACGCATACACTGCCGGCGAAATTGACGCAGTTTATATTAGTTATAACGGTTTCATTAACACCATGAAACAAGAGCCCAGAATTGAGCAATTACTGCCGCTCTCAAGTAAGAATCTAGAGCCTGCAAATGGCAGTACATGGGATTATATTTATGAACCTGATGCCAAGATCATAGTTGATGAATTGCTGGTACGCTATATTGAATCATTAGTTTATAACGCAGTAACTGAAAATCAGGCATCCGAACAAAGTGCACGTATGGTAGCAATGAAGGCTGCATCCGATAATGCGAAGGAAGTAATAGGCGAACTTAAGCTGATTTACAATAAAGCACGTCAAGCAGCGATTACCAAGGAAATTTCAGAAATTGTTGGTGGCGCAGCAGCAGTAAGTTAATACTCACGATTAATTAATCGTCTGTTGATAAATTGAAGATTACAAATCCATATAATGTGCTAATAATTGAGTTTAGCCTGTATAAATCAGTGTGTAACGGTAAATGTAAATTTTGTTGATCAGAGCCATATCACAATAAAATTTGAATTAGAGATGTGCTCTACTGTCCGCGACAACGAGTACAGAATCAATATAAAGTGGGGAACCTCAAGATGAGTCAAGGAAAAATTGTTCAGTGTATTGGTGCGGTGGTAGACGTTGAGTTTCCGCGTGATCACATACCTAAAGTCTACGATGCGCTGGTAGTACAGGACGATGATAGCTCTGTCGCTGAAAAAGGTCTGACCTTGGAAGTACAGCAGCAAATTGGCGACGGCGTGGTACGCACCATTGCGATGGGTTCCTCTGACGGCTTGCGTCGCGGAATGGGCGTGGCCAATACGGGCAACCAGATTACTGTGCCGGTTGGCCATGGTACTTTGGGCCGCATCATGGATGTATTGGGCCGCCCTATCGATGAAGTGGGCGACATAAAATGCGAAGAGCGTCGCTCTATTCACCAAAAAGCTCCAAAATTCGATGAACTATCTCCATCGGTTGACTTATTGGAAACTGGAATTAAGGTGATTGATTTGGTATGCCCTTTTGCTAAGGGCGGTAAAGTGGGTCTGTTCGGTGGCGCGGGTGTTGGCAAGACCGTCAATATGTTGGAACTCATTAATAATATTGCAAAACAGCACTCCGGTTTGTCCGTTTTTGCCGGTGTGGGCGAGCGTACCCGAGAAGGAAATGACTTCTATCATGAAATGTCGGAGGCGGGTGTAATCCAGCTGGATAATCTGCCAGAATCAAAAGTAGCAATGGTGTTCGGCCAGATGAACGAACCTCCAGGCAATCGTCTACGCGTAGCTTTGTCTGGCCTGACTATGGCGGAATATTTCCGCGATGAAGGTCGCGACGTCCTGTTTTTCGTAGACAACATTTATCGTTTTACACTAGCAGGTACCGAAGTCTCTGCGCTGCTGGGACGTATGCCGTCAGCGGTAGGTTATCAACCAACGCTGGCAGAAGAAATGGGGCGCTTGCAAGAACGTATTACCTCAACTAAAACTGGCTCGATTACTTCGATCCAAGCTGTGTATGTACCGGCAGATGACTTGACTGACCCATCTCCTGCGACTACCTTCCTTCATTTGGATTCCACCGTGGTACTGTCGCGTGACATCGCTTCGTTGGGTATTTACCCCGCTGTCGATCCGTTGGACTCAACCTCGCGCCAGCTTGATCCCTTAGTCGTGGGTGAAGAGCATTACAACGTTGCCCGAAGCGTACAGCAGACATTACAACGCTACAAAGAGTTGCGCGACATTATCGCAATTCTAGGGATGGATGAACTGGCGCCCGAAGATAAGCTGGCAGTGGCTCGTGCACGTAAGATTCAACGTTTCTTGTCACAACCTTTCCACGTAGCCGAAGTGTTTACCGGCAGCCCGGGAAAGTATGTGACGTTAAAAGAGACCATCAAGGGCTTTAAGGGCATTGTCAATGGCGATTACGATCATCTGCCCGAACAGGCGTTTTACATGGTTGGCACTATTGATGAAGCAATTGAAAAAGCAAAAACCCTTCAGTAAGATTTAACGCTATAATTGAACCAAGCGTCGTAGTAATAAGGAAAATTATGGCAATGACTGTTCATGTTGATGTGGTGAGCGCAGAAGAGTCCATTTTCTCTGGCCTTGTAGAAATGGTTGTCGTTCCCGGTGAAATGGGCGAACTAGGAATCTACCCACGTCATGCACCACTACTAACACGCATTAAACCAGGTTCGGTACGCCTCAAATTGCCGGATCAAAACGAATTGATGCTGATTTACGTTTCTGGCGGAATGCTAGAAGTTCAGCCCAGCGTGGTTACAATTTTAGCTGATACCGCCATTCGCGGTGCAGACTTGGATGAAGCACGCTCGCTCGCAGCTAAGCATGCAGCGGAAGAAGCCATGAAGAACCGTGCTTCTGATATTGACTACGCTACCGCGCAAGCCGAGCTATCTGAAGCACTTGCCCAATTACAAGCAATTCAGAAAATGCGCAAGCAACAATCCCATTAAGCCAGCTGAATTAATATGATTCGCAAATGAAAGCGGCTTAGGCTGCTTTTTTTGTTTATACTTCTTTACCAATTTTCATATTACATACAATCATGACCGCACTTAACATCGTCATTCTTGCTGCTGGCAGAGGGCAGCGCATGCACTCCGATAAACCAAAAGTGCTGCATTCCTTGGCTGGTCGCCCACTACTGCAACATGTACTCGATACCGCTGTTCAATTTGCTTCCGGTATAACCTGCGTGGTGTATGGTCATGGGGGCGAAGCCGTACCACAAGCGATGGCAAACTATGAGGCTGAATTTGTTTTGCAGGCACCGCAACTCGGGACTGGCCACGCGGTACAGCAAGCGCTACCATACTTAAATGATCATACCTTGACGTTGGTGCTGTATGGCGATGTGCCACTTATTCAGCCCGGGACACTGGAGAAAATGTTGGGGGAGCAGCAAGCACTTACCCTACTCACCATTCACCTTGACAACCCCACCGGTTACGGTCGTATCGTGCGCGATAGCGTAGACAATGTACGTTGCATAGTAGAAGAAAAGGACGCCACTACAGACCAGCGCACCATCCGCGAAATTAATACAGGCATCCTTGCCGTTCCCACTCATCTACTACGTAACTGGTTATCGAAGTTACGCAATGACAATGTACAAGGTGAGTACTATCTGACCGACATCGTCGCCATGGCCGTGGCACAAGGCATCGCAGTACGTACCGTGCAACCCGCGCATGAATGGGAAGTAGTCGGTGTCAACAACAAAGCACAACTGGCCGAACTGGAACGTACCTGGCAATATGAACAGGCGCACCAACTATTAGTACACGGTGTTACCTTGGCTGACCCTGCACGCCTTGATGTACGCGGTAAACTGGTCTGCGGACGTGATGTTGAAATTGATGTTGGCTGCATCTTCGAAGGCGATGTCTATCTAGGAAATGGCGTGCGAGTAGGCGCTTACAGCGTTATAAAAGATACTCACATTGGCGCCAATACCTACATCGAACCCTATAGCCATATTGATCAAGTAAATATCGGTGAAAACTGCCGTATTGGTCCTTATGCCCGCCTGCGACCCGGCAGCAAACTAAATAACGACGTGCATATTGGAAACTTTGTCGAAGTAAAAAACAGTGAAATTGCCGCCAGCAGCAAAGCTAACCATTTAAGCTATATTGGTGACAGCAACGTCGGTAGCCGCGTTAATATAGGCGCAGGTACGATCACCTGCAATTATGATGGCGCAAACAAGCATCGTACGATTATCGAAGATGATGTTTTTATCGGCTCCAATACACAGCTGGTAGCGCCAGTAAAAATCGGATGTGGTGCCACTATAGGTGCAGGTTCAACTATTACGCGCGACGCACCGGAAGGAGAATTGACCCTGTCACGTGCACAACAAATTACTTTGCCGGGCTGGCGGAGACCAAGCAAGAAAAATAATATACCTAAATAGATTAGACCATACTTACAAGGTAAGTTTTTATTTTCCGATGCAAAACCGGCTAAATATTTCACCGAGTAGATCATCCGCACTAAATTCGCCTGTAATAGAATTCAGTTTTTCTTGAGCAAGTCTCAGCTCTTCCGCGCACAGTTCCGGACGATTTATTTCCCCTGCTGCCCGCTGCAAATGGTCACGTGCGTTCAATAATGCATAGATATGGCGTTCACGCGCCATAAAAATACCTGCCTCTTGATGCCAACCAAGCAGTGACAACAACTCATTACGCAGAAGTTCAAGCCCCTCGCCAGTTTTAGCCGACAGATAAATGTGACATTCGTCATCCTGCTCTTTTACATAGGCGTGCTGAGCAAGCAAATCAACTTTATTAAAAACATATAATCGCGGAATTTCGCTCGGCAATTCGTCTAAAATTTTCTGATCATCCTCAGTCATCCCGTAGCTGGCATCCAACAGAATCAGGATAGCATCCGCTTTTTTTAGCGCTTCATATGTACGCGCAATCCCCATCTGCTCCACGGCGTCCTCTGCCTTGCGCAAGCCCGCCGTATCTATAATATGCAACGGCACCCCCCCGATCTGAATAGAGCGGCTAATAAGATCACGCGTAGTGCCTGGGAATTCACTCACTAACGCGGCATCTTCCCCACTTAATCGGTTAAGCAGGCTCGACTTCCCTACATTAGGTTGGCCAACCAGCACAATATGTGCTCCCTCTCGCAACAGGCTCCCCTGTTGTGCCAAACTCAAAATCTTTTCTAATTCTGCATGCAATACGACTAGTCGTGTATCACGCTGTGTGATAGTTAAAGCATCAATCTCTTCTTCCGGAAAATCCAACATGGCCTCGATCAACATACGTAACGCCACTAACTCGCCCACTAAGTAATGAATCGCCTGAGAAAATTCGCCTTGTAACGAACGCATGGCACTGCGCGCAGCCTGGCTGGTGGTCGCAGCTATCAGGTCAGCTACGCTTTCTGCTTGCGCCAAATCGAGTTTTTCATTTAGAAATGCACGTTGTGTAAATTCACCCGGCTGGGCGAGGCGAGCCCCAATCTCAAGACAGCGCTGTAACACCAATTGCAATATGGCTGTACCGCCATGTCCTTGCAATTCTAAAATATCTTCGCCGGTATAAGAGTGTGGCGCAGGAAAGAACAGAGCGATACCTTGATCCAAAACTTGCCCTTGTGCATCCAGAAATGATGCATATGTCGCGCATCGTGGCACTGGTACTTTCCCTAATAGAGTTTGTACCAATAAAGAAAGGTCATGCCCGGATAATCTGACTACGCCAATACCACCTTGTCCATGAGGGGTAGCGATTGCGGCAATAACATCAGGCTTTAACTGCACCTTTGACATTAGCCTCCAGTCCACGCGTGATGTACCACTGTTGAACGATGGAAAGTATATTGTTTACAATAGAATACAGCACCAACCCGGCCGGGAAGAAGAAAAATACCACGCTAAATACAATGGGCAGCATTTTCATAAGTTTCGCTTGTAACGGATCTGGAGGAACAGGATTTAACTTACTTTGGATTATCATGGAGGCACCCATGATTAACGGTAAAACATAATAGGGATCAGGCACTGATAAATCCGTAATCCAACCAAAAAATGGAGCATAACGTAATTCGACACTTGCAAGAATAGCCCAGTACAGTGCGATAAATACTGGTATCTGAACCAACATGGGCAAACATCCCCCAAGCGGATTAATTTTTTCCGTCTTATATAATTCCATCATCGCTTTATGCAAGCGCTCGCGGTCATCGCCATATTGCTGCTTGATTTTTTCCAACTTGGGGGCGACTACACGCATTTTTCCCATCGAACGATAACTGGCCGCGGATAAAGGAAAGAATAATAGTTTAATAAAAACAGTCAACAAAATAATGGCTATTCCCCAATTAGCTACCCAGCCGTACAGATAAGAAAGCAACCAGAACAATGGAGTAGAAATAATTGTCAACCAGCCATAATCTACTGTTAACCCCAACCCTGGTGCGATTTCATCCAGCGAGGTTTGAGCTGGTCCGGCATAAAGCGGCACACTAATCTTTGCGCTTTGGCCAGGCGCAATTGCTGCTACTGGTAAAATTACCCCTACCGAATAAAGCTCATTTTCCAAATGCCTCGTATAAAACTCTCTCTGTATCTTATCCTTGGGTAACCACGCCGCTACAAAATAATGTTGCAACATCCCTGCCCAACCATTATCTGCACTTTGAGAATACTTGGCTTTACCACTCTCAATATCGGGGAAGCCCACTTTCTGAAACTTGTCCTTCTCTGTATAAATCGCAGTACCCGTGTAAGTAGGCAAAAACATTGATGCACCTTCAGGTGTAGATTTGTCGCGCACCAACTGAAAATAAGTAGACGGAGAAAGTGAGTTGGTGCCAATATTTTCAATTTCGTAACCTACATCTATCAGGTAACCACCTCGATGGAACACATAAAATTTAGTTATTTTTGCACCTACAACATTAGTTGCAAGTAATCGCACTTCAATTGTATTTTTACCTTCGGTTAATAGATATTCGTTAGCCTCGGCTGTGAATGTCGTATTGTGCGTAGGTAATCCAGTGCCAAGCAAACCTGTCTGAGCGATATAAGTATGTGCTCCTTTATCCTGCAGTAAAACGAATGGTTTGTTCTTGTTTTTGCTATCTCGCTGTTGTAAAAACTCCAAGCGACGTAAATCTCCCCCCACAGTATTAATTTCTGCAGTTAGATAATCTGTTTTTACAATAATTTTTTGCCCGGCCTGAATTTTATGTTGGGTAGCAATTGTCTCCGGACTAGCCGGAGCTGCTGCTGTTGCCGTAGCCGTTATAGCAAGTGCACTATCTTTTGGCGCGGCAATTTTTGGAACAGTAGCAGGTACTGTTCGTATTATTGGTTGTTGAGTGCGTTGCCAGCTATCCCACAACAACATAATTGATATTGAAAAAGCCAAAAAAAAGAACAGCCTAAACAGCTTGTGAAAATCCATATGGTTTTGCCTATGTAAATCTTATGGAGCGGGATCATAACCACCTGGATTCCAGGGGTTGCAACGAATCACTCGCTTTATGCTTAACCACGTACCACACCAAACACCATGTTTAGAAATAGCCTCACGAGCATATTGAGAACAACTTGGAGTAAAACGGCAGGTCGGAGGCATGGACGGACTTAATAAATATTGATATAAATCAATCAACCTAATTAAGAATTGTCGCATCACATACGGGCAGACTGAAATAACTGTAATAACGCTAACCGACCTTCAGCCGAAGTTTCAGAGTTAAATTGTCGCTTGGCCCGTACCACTACATCAACCGAATGCGTGACTGAAAAATTAAGCCTAAATATATTTCGAATCATGCGTTTTGCGAAATTTCTAGATATTGCTTTTGGCATACTTCTTTTACTAGCTATTACCCCAAGGCGGGAATAACCATTCTCATTTTTTCGTATATAGACTGTAAACCATTTATTTGTCAAGTAATGGGCACGAAGCGCTAATTCGAATTCTATCGGTTGTTTTATCCGACGGCATGAAGGTAAAGTTTGTTTGGCATTAAACTGCAAGGCGTTTACGGCCTTTAGCTCTTCGAGCTGCTATAACAGCTCTTCCCCCCTTGGTTTTCATACGAACTAAAAATCCATGAGTCCGTTTCCTTTTAGTAACAGACGGTTGATATGTGCGTTTCATTGGTAATACCCCTAATTAATAATTAATACTTTAAAACCCGCTATTACATTATTTACGAGAGTTCATGTCAAGCTTATTTTAATTATAATGTAATGACTACGATAAATTACCTATACTTTTACCGTATGATTTATCTAATTTAATTAGCCAAATTAATATAAACAGTGGCTAATTTTAGAATTTCTCTCAATAGCTTATCTAACAGTAAATAATTTTTTACCTTCCATGTAGTAGAATGTTCAAAGATTTTTTTGCATTGTCATCTGAAAATTATGCGAGACAAAACATTATGGGATTCCTGTCTTCTTTTTTTTGAAGGTACGCTTACCTCACAACAATTTAATTCTTGGATTAAACCTCTTAATTTTGAAATTCACGGTAATCAAATTACTTTGACTGCACCCAATAGTTTTACGTTAAAACTTGTACAAGAACGATTTTTACCAGAAATTTCCAAGCAAGCAGCATTATTTCTTTCATGTCCACCGAGTTTTGAGTTGCGCATAGAAGAAAAATCTCTCGATTCACTTCCTTCAACATTGCCCGTCGCTATAACCAATAGCGCCCCATCTATATCTCAACTCACTCTTAATAAACACAAAAATCAAAATCAACTTAATTCTTTATTATCTTTTGAAAACTTTGTTACCGGTAAGGCAAATCAATTAGCTCATGCCGCAGCAATACAAGTTGCTGAAACACCTGGCACCACATATAACCCCTTATTTATTTATGGTGGGGTCGGGTTAGGTAAAACTCATTTAATTCAGGCTATTGGAAATCATATAAAACTTGAGAATGCACAGGCAAAAATTTGCTATGTCCATGCTACAAATTATATTTCAGATGTTGTTCGTGCTTTTCAAACTAAGAAATTCGATGAATTCAAGCAATTTTACAACTCATTAGATTTACTATTAATTGATGATATTCAATTCATTGCCGATAAAACGGGAACTCAACAAGAATTTTTCTATACGCTTAATTCATTGATTGACGGACATAAACAAGTTGTAATTACCTGCGACACTTTCCCTAAAGAAATTTCTGGAATGACGCCACGACTTACTTCCCGGTTCAGTTGGGGATTAACAGTAGCTGTTGAACCGCCTGGTTTGGAAATGCGAGTAGCAATTTTGCTACAAAAAGCTGCTATTTCTAACAATCCCATCAGTGAAGATGTTGCTTTTTTTATTGCCAAACATATTCGTTCTAATATTCGTGAATTAGAAGGTGCACTTAAACGCATCGATGCTTATTCTCGATTTCACAAACGTACCATCTCTGTAGAACTTGCAAAAGAAGCACTTAAAGATTTATTGGCTTCTCAAAATAAACAAATTTCCATAGAAAATATTCAAAAAACTGTGGCTGATTTTTACCGTATTAAGGTTACTGATCTTATTTCCAAAAAACGTACACGCTTAATTGCCAGACCTCGACAAATTGCAATGTGTTTAGCAAGAGAACTAACACAATTAAGCTTACCAGAAATTGGAACTGCTTTTGGAGGACGTGACCACACAACGGTTATGTATGCATGCAAAACCATCGAGAGCTTACGTAATCTGGATTCACTTCTTAATGCAGATTTTAATTTACTTAATCAAACATTACGAAACTAATATTTTTAAAGTTAATCTAGTTAACACTAGTATTACATTTTGTGAATAACTATTCTAAAAAATAATTTTTAAAAAACTATACACAAAAATTACATTATCCAAATGTATACTTATTCACATCTTTTTATAAACTCTAATATGTTAAAAACAAATAAGAATACCAAGTTATTCACTATATATAATATCTGTTATTGTTATTATTAAGGATATATAAAAATGTTTATTGAAAAGATTGAAAAAGATAATTTATTAAATCCACTTCAAAAAATTATTGGCATAGTAGAACGTAAACAACCTCTCCCTATACTGTCAAATGTATTCATTCAAAAAATTGATTCAATAATACATTTTGTAGCGACAGATCTTGAAATTCAAATTTCAACACAATTAGTTGATATAAATCAAAAAGGTACAGATACAACAATTACTGTATCTGCTAAAAAATTACAGGAAATTCTGAAAGTATTACCTGAAGGAAGTAAAGTTACATTAGACGTTCATGAAAATCGTCTGTTAATAAAAGTTAATAAAAGTAAATTTACTTTACAAACTTTACCTGCTCAAGATTTTCCAAAAGTTTTGGAGCAATTAGAACAAGCCGTAAAAATTCAAATTGAACAGAATAAATTTAAAAAACTGTTGAGTATGATTCAATACGCCATGGCACAACAAGATATTCGTTATTATTTAAATGGTGTTTTATTCGTTATTGATGGTCATTTTTTAAAACTAATAGCAACAGACGGGCATCGTCTCGCTTATATTATGACTAAGCTTGATCAAGAATATCCCAAACGTGAAGTTATTTTGCCTAGAAAAACAATTAATGAATTAATTAGACTTTTAGTTGAAACAGAAGAAAAAATAATATTCGAATTAGCTGAGAATCAAGTTCGTATGAGTTTTTCAAATATTATTTTAATATCTAAGGTAATAGACGGAAAATTTCCGGATTATGAACGTGTTATTCCTAATTATATTAACCAGCTTACATTAAACAGAATTGAAATATTACAAGCATTACAACGTGCTGCAATTTTATCTAATGAAAAATTCAGAGGCGTACGTTTTGTACTAACAGAAAAAAACTTACGCATTATAAGTAATAATAGTGAGCAAGAAGAAGCGCAGGAAGATATGGAAATAGACTATCAAGGAATTGCACTTGATGTTGGTTTCAATGTGAATTATTTAATAGATGGATTAAATAATACGACTACACAAACAGTATTATTTTCATTTGGTGATGCAAACAGTAGTATTTTAATCACTATTCCAGATAATGAAGCATTTAAATATGTGGTTATGCCAATGCGTATTTAATAACATTCATACTTAATATATTATTAAAACGTATTTTTAATAATATTGTTAAATGCATTCTCAATGTTCCACGTGAAACAAATGAAAGAAAATAATGAGTGAATATAATTCTACCAGTATCAAAGTTCTCAAAGGACTAGAAGCAGTTAGAAAACGTCCAGGTATGTATATTGGGGATACTAATGATGGTAGTGGTTTGCATCATATGGTCTTTGAAGCGGTTGATAATGCCGTGGATGAAGCATTGGCGGGTTATTGTAATGAAATATTAGTAATTATTCATCCGGATAATTCAATTAGCGTGACAGATAATGGACGTGGTATTCCAACGGATATTCATGAAGAAGAAAATCGTTCCGCAGCAGAAGTAATCATGACGGTGTTACATGCCGGTGGTAAGTTCGATGGAAACTCTTATAAAGTTTCGGGAGGGTTACATGGAGTAGGAGTTTCAGTAGTAAATGCATTATCTGAATGGTTACGATTGACTATATACAGAGACAGCAAAATCCATTCGATAGAATTCAATTCAGGAGAACCCGTCGCACCGCTTAAAATAATAGGAGATACAAATAAACGCGGTACAGAAGTACATTTTTTGCCTAGTAAAGAAATTTTCGGGTTAGTCGAATTTCATTTTGATATTTTAGCTAAACGTCTTCGTGAGCTATCGTTCTTAAATAATGGCGTAAAGGTTTCTTTAATAGATAAACGAAATGGTAAAGAAGAGCTTTTTGCATTTACAGGCGGAGTAAAAGGTTTTGTAGAATACATGAATAGAAACAAGAGTGTGCTTCATAAAAATATCTTTTATACACTCATTGAAAAAGAAGGAATAACAGCTGAAATTGCTATGCAATGGAATGACTCGTATCAGGAAACTGTGCAATGTTTTACTAACAATATTCCGCAGCGTGATGGGGGTACACATTTAACTGCGATGCGTACCGCAATGACTCGTACTTTGAATCAATACATTGAATCTGAAGAAATTGCTAAAAAAGCTAAAGTCGAAACAATTGGCGATGATATGCGTGAAGGATTAACTGCAATACTTTCGGTAAAACTTCCCGACCCTAAGTTTTCTTCACAAACTAAAGATAAGTTAGTTTCTTCTGAAATTCGCCCGATCGTTGAAGAAGTCGTTAGTCAACAATTGATGGCATTTCTTTTAGAGAATCCAAATGACGCAAAAGTAATTGTTGGAAAAATTGTAGAAGCTGCACGTGCCAGAGAAGCTGCGCGTAAAGCTCGTGAATTGACTCGTCGTAAAGGGGTGTTGGATGGCATGGGGTTACCCGGTAAGTTAGCCGATTGTCAAGAAAAAGACCCAACACAATCAGAGTTATATCTGGTTGAGGGTGATTCTGCCGGAGGGTCGGCAAAACAAGGACGTGATCGTAAATTTCAAGCAATTTTGCCGCTTAAAGGTAAAGTTTTAAATGTTGAAAGAGCGCGTTTTGAAAAAATTATTTCATCACAGGAAATCGCCACGCTAATCACGGTTTTGGGTACGGGTATTGGTCGGGATGAATACAATCCGGACAAATTGCGTTATCACCGCATTATCGTGATGACCGATGCCGATGTAGATGGTTCACATATACGCACCTTGTTATTAACATTTTTCTACCGCCAAATGCCAGAGTTAATCGAGCGTGGTCATGTTTATATTGCACAACCGCCGTTATATAAAGTCAAACAAGGCAAAGAAGAGCGTTATTTAAAAGATGATCATGAAATGAAAACTTTTATGCTTCGTTCAGCTCTTGTTAATGCCGAGCTATATACTGATCAAGATTTACCGGCACTGAAAGTTGACACGCTTGAACACTTGGCAAAAGAATATTTTCTCGCGGAAGCCATCATTGATCGCTTGTCCCGAGTTATTGCAAAGGAAGCTTTATACGCAATACTCAAACAGCCAGATATTCAATTGGATAATGAAGAACAAGCAAAACAAAGTGCGATAAGCCTGCAACAAGTTTGTGGCCCGGAAATAATTGTGAAAGCAGAGATAAATCCAATCAATGAGGAAAACCGTTTACGTTTAGAAAAACATCTGCATGGTAATTATTCCGTAAGCTACATTGAGCCGAGTTTTCTGCTAAGCGGTGATTACACTCAAATTAAACAAACAGCACTCGCTTTGAATGGATTGTTGAGCAAAAGCGCATACATCAAGCGAGGAGAACAACGTAAGCCAGCGATCGACTTTAAGCAAACTATTGAATGGTTGTTGGAAGAAGCTAAACGTGGGGTTAGTATTCAGCGTTATAAAGGGTTGGGAGAAATGAATCCGGAGCAGTTGTGGGAAACCACCATGGATATAAAAAACCGGATTTTGTTGCGAGTACAAATTGAAGACATGATTTCAGCAGATGAAACTTTCACAACTTTAATGGGAGATATAGTGGAGCCTCGCCGTGCCTTTATTGAAGAAAATGCTCTAGGGGTTAAAAATCTAGATGTATAACATAGATTCTGTTTGCAAATCAGCTTGCTAAACTGTTTCACTGATTACCATAATAAACCCGCACGTATTCGCATAGAGCAGCCCCGATTGGCTGAATGAGCTACGATTGTTCTGGCCTGCTTGTTGGGTAAACGTAATTTCTTTGCAACATTGAGCGTATTCGCCGAAGTCGTGTGGCGAATCTTACGCAAAGAAGGGGTGCAACTACAACGGCAGTTAAAGACTTTGCGACTGCGTATAATAAAAATGCATTGTTGTTCGTTTTGCACAAACGTGAAGCTAAAGGTGCTCAGCTTCGAAATACTATTATTAACTTATGCAATTAAGTGCTAGCCGATTTTGCCCGGAATTTTCGGCGTAGTGCATATCACGTCTGCGTTCTGAGCTCTGTGGCGTAGAGCATGATCGATTAGCACCAAGGCCAGCATGGCCTCGGCGATGGGGGTAGCACGAATGCCTACGCACGGATCATGGCGACCATGAGTTTCTACGAGTGTTGGTTCACCCGCTTTATTGATGGAGCGGCGCGGCAAGCGGATGCTGGAAGTGGGTTTTATGGCAACATGCGTCACGATATCCTGGCCAGTGGAAATACCGCCCAGTATGCCGCCAGCGTGGTTGGATAAAAAACCTTGTGGGGTGATTTCGTCACCATGTTCACTGCCTCTCTGCATTACTGAAGCGAAGCCGGCACCAATTTCTACCCCCTTTACAGCATTAATACTCATCATAGCGTAGCCAATCTCGGCATCAAGCCGGTCATACACCGGATCGCCCCAGCCTACGGGCATATGTTCAGCCACGACCGTAAGCTTTGCACCGATGGAATCGCCGGATTTACGCAGCGCATCCATGTACGCTTCCAGTTGCTCAACGTAACTATTATCGGCGACAAAGAAGGGATTGCTATTGACGTCATCCCAATTCTTGAAGGGCACCACTATTTCACCCAACTGCGATAAATAGCCGCGTATCACGACACCATAACGCTTACTCAGCCATTTTTTTGCAATCGCTCCCGCTGCTACGCGCACGGCAGTCTCGCGTGCCGACGCCCGTCCGCCCCCGCGATGGTCGCGGATGCCGTATTTTTGCCAATAAGTGTAATCGGCATGGCCGGGTCGAAAGCTTTCGGCGATATTGCCGTAATCTTTGCTGCGCTGGTCTTCGTTGCGGATCAACAATGCAATCGGTGTGCCAGTGGTTTTGCCTTCAAATATGCCGGATAAAATTTCTACCGTGTCCGTCTCGCGCCTTTGCGTGACGTGACGCGAAGTGCCGGGCTTACGGCGATCCAGTTCGTGTTGAATGTCTGCTGTGCTTAATGTCATTCCAGGCGGACAACCATCCACCACGCAACCGATCGCAGCGCCATGCGATTCGCCGAAAGATGTTACGCAGAATAAAGTACCAAATGTATTTCCAGACATGGTTAAACTCGCTAAATTTATGGAGCAAGTTTAACATATCGCGACTTCTCTCAAGTCGCTCCGAGTAGGCGGTTGATGTACGGTAGTTTTTTGAGAGTCTTTCTGGTAATTTTTGGTTTTGGCCTGATTACCCCGCTAACTATCCATTCTTGAGTTATGTAAATGAAAGCAATTTTAATGACGGCAGCGGGCAGCCCCGATGTGTTGCAACCGCGAGAAATTCCCTTATCCGAATTACCTTCAGAACACCATATGCGGATCAAATTGGCCGCCGCGGGCATTAATCCGCTGGACATCAAACTGCGCACCAAGCCAGCCTATTATCCCGACAAATTTCCCGCGATTCTGGGTTGTGATGGTGCCGGTGTTGTCAATGCCATTGGCACAGCTGTGACACGTTTTACGGTCGGTGATGCGGTCTATTTTTGTAACGGTGGCATAGGCGACGAGCCCGGTTGTTATGCTGAATATACCAACGTGCATGAAGACTACTGCGCATTCAAACCTGTCAACCTCAGCTTGCGTGAGAGCGCTGCGTTACCACTGGTACTGATTACCGTATGGGAAGCGTTAGTCGAACGCGTTAATCTACAAGCCAACCAAACGATCCTTATTCACGCGGCGGCGGGGGGTGTCGGCCATATAGCCGTGCAACTTGCCCACTATCTTGGTGTGCATGTTGCGGTAACCGTAAGTGATGATAAGAAAGCCGGATTGGTGCAAGGTCTCGGTGCAGAAAAAATCATTAACTATCGTGAGCAGGACTTCGTGGAAGAGACACTTGCCTGGACCGCTGGCAAGGGTGTAGACGTGGTGTTCGACACGGTAGGGGGCGAGGTTTTCCTGCGCTCGTTGAAGGCTGCGCGCATCGGTGGTAAAGTGGTCAGCTTGCTATCTATCCCGTTGTCACTGGCTGACACGCAACTGGCGCGACTGCGCAATCTGTCGCTGTGTTATGAGCTGATGCTCACGCCGCAAGTGATGCATTTGCATGGTGAGCGTATACGCCAACGCAAAATACTGGAACAGGGTGCGCAGCTAATTGAAGCAGGTAAGCTTGGCGTGCTGGTGAATAAGGTGCTGCCATTGAAAGAGGCTGCCCAAGCACACTGTCTCATTGAGCAAGGTGGTGTCATCGGCAAGATTGTACTGGGGATGGATTAATACGGGCAGCTACAAGCCAAGCTCCTCCCATATTGCATCTACCCGGCGCTTGGTCACGTCGTCCATCGCAATGGGTGTACCCCATTCGCGTTGCGTTTCTCCCGGCCATTTATTGGTCGCATCCAGGCCCATTTTGCTGCCCAAGCCGGACACTGGACTAGCGAAGTCAAGATAATCAATAGGCGTGCTGTCCACCAGCAGTGTGTCGCGTGCGGGATCGACGCGTGTGGTGATCGCCCAGATGACCTCCTTCCATTTACGGATATCGATGTCATCATCCACCACGATGATGAATTTGGTATACATGAACTGGCGTAGATAGGACCAGATGCCGAACATCACGCGCTTGGCATGCCCCGGATATTGCTTCTTCATGGAGACAATTGCCAAGCGATAAGAACAGCCTTCCGGCGGCAGATAGAAATCCGAAATCTCGGGAAACTGTTTTTGTAGAAGTGGTACGAATACTTCGTTCAATGCCACGCCTAAAATGGCCGGCTCATCGGGTGGTTTGCCGGTATAGGTGGAGTGATAAATGGGATTGCGACGCATGGTAATGCGCTCAATGGTGAATACCGGAAATTTTTCCTGCTCATTGTAATAACCAGTATGGTCGCCAAACGGGCCTTCCAATGCGCTTTCATGGGGGTGAATTATCCCCTCCAGTACGATCTCGGCGCTGGCGGGTACCTGCAAATTGTTACCGATACATTTAACCAATTCGGTTTTTGATCCCCGCAATAAGCCGGCAAATTGATATTCAGACAAGCCGTCCGGCACCGGCGTGACCGCGCCCAAAATGGTAGCCGGATCGGCACCGATCACCACTGCCAGTGGAAACGGCTGGCCCGGATAGGTTTTGCACCATTCCTGAAAATCCAGTGCTCCTCCGCGATGCGCGAGCCAGCGCATAATGACTTTGTTGGGCGCGATCACCTGCTGGCGGTAAATACCAAGATTCTGGCGCGGTTTGTTGGGCCCCCGGGTAACTACCAGTCCCCAGCTAATCAGCGGTGCGATATCTCCTGGCCAGCAAGTTTGTATGGGCAGCCTGTTCAGGTCTACTTCGCTGCCCTCCCAGACGACTTCCTGACAGGCAGCGCTCGAAACGATCTTGGGTGTCATATTCAATACCTGTTTCAAAATCGGCCATTTGTTCCAGGCATCTTTTAAACCTTTGGGTGGCTCGGGTTCTTTCAGGTAAGCAAGCAGTTTTCCCACTTCGCGTAATGCCGTTACACTTTCTTCGCCCATGCCCAATGCCACGCGGTGCGGGGTGCCGAACAAATTCGCCAGTACCGGTATATTGTGTCCTGCAGGATTCTCAAATAGAACGGCAGGACCTTGTGCTTGCAACACGCGATCGCATATTTCTGTCATCTCCAGAGAGGGAGAAACTGCTGTAATCACGCGCTTGAGTTCCCCCATTTTTTCCAGTTGCGAGATAAAGTCTCGCAAGTCACGATATTTCATTTGTAAAAACTTTCTTCGCCCTCGGGCCGAGTTTTAAATCGTCTGTGTAACCAGAAATATTGTTCCGGCATTTCCCGCACTCGCTGTTCGATGAATTCGTTGATGCGACGGGTGTCAGCTACCAAATCATGGGTAGGATAGTTTTCCCACGCGGGGTAGAAGCGTACCTCATATCCCTTGTAATCCGGCAATATACGCGTGATACACGGTACCACCCTTGCGTTAGCCATTGATACCAGGCGAGGTAAAGTTGCCAAGGTGGCGGCGGGTATGCCAAAGAATGGAACGAACACCCCATCCTTGGTAGTCCAATCCTGGTCCGTAAAATAATAAAATGGCCGACATTCGCGTAAAGACTTTACTACCGGACGCATGCCCGCTTGTCGCGCATATAAATACTGTTTGCCAAAACGCGCGCGTTTCTGTAACACTAAGTTTTGCATGTAAATATTTTTTTGTTTGGAGTACACGCTAACGCCATCTGCATGCTGGGTAATCCAGGATCCACCGACATCCAGAGCGGCAAAATGTGCGGTGAGCAAAATCAGTGGATTACCGAGCGCATTTTGAAAATGCTCTACCCCTTCAACCTGTATCAACTGCTGGATGCGCTCGCGGCTGCACCACCATAAAATTCCCCGTTCCACTATGCTGCGACCGAAGACATTAAAATTTTTCCGTACCAGCTGCGACCGCTGTGCTTCGTTTAATTCGGGAAAACATAAACGCAAATTGATGCTTGCCACGCGACGACGCCTGGCTGAAAATAAATAAAGCAGCGTTCCCAGGATGTTACCAATCCATGCTTGCAGTCGGTATGGAAGGAAATGCAGTAGCCACAGCAGAAAAACACCAAAACGTACCATCATATTGGATTTACGTCTTGCGTGCTGGCGGGCTTAATGCCTGCGGGAATCTTGTAGCGATTGTAGCTCCACAAATATTGTGCAGGATTCATGAGTACCAATTCTTCCAGTGCCACATTGACCTGCCTGCTTATGGGTGAATCAGCAATGAAATCCAGCGGCGTGAAGCGTAGGATATATCCCGATCCATGCGTCAATCGTTCGGCGGATGTCATTACGACCGAAGCGCCGCTGGATTTTACCAAGCGCCCAATCAACGTCATGGTGTAGGCGGGTCGCCCAAAAAAATCTGCCCACTCGCCCTCGCCATTGCCAGGCACCTGATCGGGCAAAAGCCCGATTGCTTCAGCCCGTTTGAGTGCTTTATATAACTGGCGCACTCCGCCCACATCGGTACGCGCTAGCCGCAATTGGGCTCGTTCGCGACCGCTGCGCATTACCTGCTCTAGCCAAACTAGCTTAGGGGGGCGATACAGTACGGTGAGTGGCATGTGTTCAGCAACATATAGGGCCGATACATCAAAACATCCCAAATGGGGCGTTAAAAAAATTATCCCCTTGCCACGTACACGCGCCGCTTCGATATGCTCCCAGCCATAGCATGCTTTGACGCTGGCGGTGACTTCTGCCAGCGGTCGGCACCAAATCCATAATAATTCGACTGCCCCCTTGCCCGCTTCAACTATGCCGGTGTTCAATACCTTGCGAAAATCTGCTTGGGGACGGCCTTTCCAGGCATAGCCGAGATTTTCGCGCATTCGTTCGGCATATTTATCGGACAGACGATAAGTCAGTTTGCCTACCACGGCTCCTAGGCGGTGTACCACACTCAGTGGCAAACGTGCTACCAAATTAAATAACCAGGCTACAAGGGACGATATCATGGGGGTAATTACAATCGAGTTATTGCTATAATGAATTACTTTCTCAACCAACCCTACCATGGAGTGTTATGAGTAAATTTCTGTTTACATCCGAATCAGTCTCTGAAGGTCATCCCGACAAAGTTGCGGATCAAATTTCCGATTCCATTCTGGATGCTATTCTAGCGCAAGACCCCTATGCGCGAGTAGCCGCTGAGACATTAGTCAACACAGGCCTCGTGGTACTTGCCGGTGAAATAACCACCAGCGCTAATGTGGACTATATCAACGTGGCTCGCGATTGCATCAAGCGCATCGGCTATGATAATACCGAATATGGCATAGACTACAAAGGGTGTGCCGTGCTTGTTGCTTATGACAAGCAAAGTCCAGACATCGCCCAGGGCGTTGATCGCGCGTCTCATGAGTACATGGATCAGGGTGCGGGCGATCAAGGTTTGATGTTTGGTTATGCTTGCGATGAAACTCCAACGTTGATGCCGCTGCCGATTTATCTGGCGCATCGTGTGGTCGAGCGTCAGTCGCAACTTCGCCGTGACGGTCGCCTTGGTTGGTTGCGTCCGGATGCTAAAGCACAAGTTACCATCCGTTATGAGGATGGCAAGCCAAACTCGATTGATACAGTATTGTTGTCTACCCAGCACTCTCCCGAAATGTCGTTAGAGACCATTCGTGAAGCCGTAATTGAAGATATTATCAAGCCCGTGTTACCCCAAGAACTAATCAAAGGTGACATTAAGTATCTGGTAAACCCTACTGGCCGTTTTGTCATCGGTGGCCCGCAAGGTGATTGCGGTCTGACAGGTCGCAAGATTATTGTGGATACCTATGGAGGCGCTGCTCCGCACGGTGGAGGGGCATTTTCCGGCAAGGATCCATCCAAAGTAGACCGTTCTGCGGCCTACGCTGGCCGTTATATTGCCAAGAATATTGTAGCTGCGGGTCTGGCCAGCAAATGTTTGATCCAGATTTCTTACGCGATTGGCGTGGCTCTGCCCACCAGTGTGTGGGTCACCAGTTATGGTACTGGAAAAATTTCTGACGAGAAGATTGCAGAGTTGGTAAAAAAACATTTCGATCTGCGGCCAAAAGGTATTGTGCAAATGCTCGACCTATTACGTCCGATTTATACCAGTACTGCTGCGTATGGGCACTTTGGTCGCGAAGAACCAGGGTTAACTTGGGAGGTAACAGATAAGGCACCCGCCCTGCGAGCTGAGGCTGGGTTATAGAAAGTTGATTACGAAGGGTTTCGTCAAGCGTCGTTCTAAAGACGGTTAAAAGTATTATTCTATATTTTTAACATTGGAAACAAAAAATTCCGTGTTCCCAAAACAGCTTGTTGGAAGCCCTTTGTATTGATCGTAATTGAGCGCTATCTTCTTACCGAGATTTTGATTGATCTTTTCAGCAACGGTATTATTTCTTACCGTGAAGTGGAATTTTTCAGGGACTTGACCAGGAAGAGACATCATGCTTAATTCACCTTCCCATGTTTTACAGACCCATCCTGTTTTTGAAAATTTTTGAATATATCCAGCCTGTTCACCAGTTGAATAGCTCCAGGTAAAAGCAAACCACAGATAAAGAGCGGAAAGAGCAAATAATATTGCCGCCACAATGACAATATTTTTAATCAAATTTGCTTTTGTCGTTATCGAATTCATGAGCTTGTGAAATGGCTGGATTGGCAGGCTGAGTGGGAGCCTTAAAATTTCCGTTTATTCACTGCTCCCGGCTCTCCCAAGCATTTCTCTTGCTATGACATTAAAATGGCAACGATGGATAATCGATGTAGCCAGCTGTATCGCCGCCATAGAACGTTGCCACATCCGGTGCGTTGTAGTCTCTGCGTTCCCGTAACCGCAATAATAAATCCGGGTTGGCGATAAAGAGAGCGCCGAATGATACGAAGTCAGCGGTCTTTTCGACAATCGCCGCTTCGGCACGTGCGGCATCGTAACCGCCATTGGCTATGTATTTGCCTCTGAACAAGTTTCGTAAACGCTTAAAATCGAATGTCGAAGGATGTTCTTCAACTACGTGTATATAAGCTAGATCGAAACGATTCAACTGTTCTACGACGTATTCGAAAGTCTCTTGCGGTGTCGAATCAAAAATATCGTTTAACGGATTGACCGGGGACAGGCGAACGCCGACTTTTTGTGATGGATATACACTGCATACCGCTTGAATGACTTCAAACAGCAAGCGGCTACGATTTTCAATCGAACCACCGTACTCGTCCGTCCGTTGATTCGTGCTATCCCGTAAAAACTGGTCGAGCAGATATCCATTTGCGGCATCGATTTCTATGCCGTCCAACCATGCTTCTTCGGCATTAAGCGTAGCTTGCCTATATTGTTCGACGATGCCCGCCATTTCGGTAACTTCAAGCGCACGCGGCGTAACGAAGGGCGCCATTCCTTGCGGTGTGAAAACTTCACCTGCCGGCTGAATAGCAGAGGGCGCGACTGGCAAACTTTGGAATGGCTGCAGCGATGGGTGTGAGATTCGGCCAACATGTGATAGGTTCATAAAAATTTTGCCGCCCGTTCTGGAAACGTGGGCAGTCACCATTTTCCAGCCGTCTATCTGTTCGCGGGTGGTTATGCCCGGTGTACCCGGATAACCAATTCCTTGAGCAGAAACTTGAGTGGGTTCGGAAATGATCAGGCCAGCGCAACAGCGTTGAGAGTAGTACAGTGCATTCATTGCAGTTGGTACGTTGCCTAACCCAGCCCGGCTGCGGGTCATGGGCGCCATAATTACCCGGTTATTCAGTTCAAGCGCGCCAAGCCAGCCTTTTCTATACAAGGGGTGTATTTCCGGCGGCAGAATATGCGACATATCTGTCCATCCGGAAGGGCTGGATTCACGCTTGACCGGCTTTTTCTTAGGATAGTTTCTGGGATCAGCGACTAAATTGGGGTTTTCGTTTAGAGCCTTGGGAACATCAGGATAAGCGGGAACCATGGGAGGATTGTCATCAATATCCCAGTCCTCCATCGGAATCATGGGTATGTCTTTTTTAGCTGCCTTGCCGGTAACAGGCATAGACTGGTCGGTGCTAGGTGTGAGTTTGTCGTTGTTTGGCATGGGTTGTAGTCGGTAGATACGAAAGAGGAAGTTATTATAGCTTGTTCTATTGACTCATCAACCCGAACGTTTATAAATTTGCTTGCCGACCTAATGTCTGTTCGCTGAATTGAGCCGCTTGCACCGACGAAATGTTTTTCGTTGCTCGTTTCGTCCAACATTGGAGCGTTCGCACCAGCTTGGAATGTCTTGATTCATGCGTCTTGAGTAAAAATTTGATTGGCTATTTGAGCGGTATTTTGGTACGGGGGCAAGTCACCAAATCTCTATCAGGATAGCTATTTCTTATTTCCCCATTGCTGCACCTTCATTGCATTTGGTTGATGCCATGCTTTAAAATCTCACAGTCTCCATTGATACCACTCTACGGTGGTTCAGGTTTATCCATCGCCAATAGATTGCGGGTTTAACAAGTACAGCGGGTGGTAGAACGACTCAACCACCGGCCACGCAAAGTGCTGGGTTTCAGATCACCACATGAAGTACTATTCGGGGTGGAGATGCGCTATACCAAGCCAGCATCAGTTGTTGCACTTCGAACTTGAATCCGCCAGTTAAACATCCCGCCCATATTGGGGAATAATTGCTCGTTTTGATAGTAAGTGCGGCACACATGCGAAAATGTTATAGATGGATAATTTGGGTTAAGCCAAACAAATTATGTGCCACAAAACCGGGCTGTTTCTTTATGTGCAACACCTGTTGTGGCTAATGTTGCGATTAGGCAATAGCATGGTTTAGAATGCCCGCCTGCCGGATAATTAAGGTGTTGATACGTGTCATCTCAAGCGCTGGTCGAAATTCGCGACGTCAATTTTGCCTATGGTAGCCGCTCCATACTTAAAGGTGTCAATCTCACTTTTCCCAAGGGCAAGGTGATCGCTATTATGGGCGGTAGCGGTTGTGGCAAAACAACATTGTTACGACTGATCGGCGGTGCGCTCAAACCAAGTAACGGTTATGTGAAAGTTGCTGGACAGGTGATCCATGAGCTTGATCATGACGGGTTGTTTCGTATGCGTCGCAGGATGGGGATGTTGTTCCAGTTTGGCGCATTATTCACGGATATGTCGGTGTATGACAATGTGGCGTTTCAGATGCGTGAACACACTGATCTACCGGAAGAAATCATCCGGGATTTAGTGTTGATGAAACTGAATGCGGTGGGGTTGCGCGGCACACATCATTTGATGCCCGCCGAGCTTTCGGGTGGCATGGCGCGACGCGTGGCGTTGGCGCGTACGGTGGCGCTGGATCCGATGTTGATCATGTACGATGAGCCGTTTACAGGGCTGGATCCTATCTCGCTTTCAGTAGTGGGTAATCTTATTCGTCGCTTGAACGACGCGCTGGGTGCAACTTCGGTCGTGGTCACACATGACGTGCAGGAATCTCTTAAGATTGTCGACTATATTTATTTTATTGCCGATGGGGTGGTTGTCGCAGAAGGGACGCCGGCTGAAATCAGCACTTCCGATAAGCCGTTCGTGCATCAATTCGTGCATGGAGAAATGGATGGGCCGGTTCCATTCCATTACCCCTCCAGCGATTACGCGCAAGATTTAAATTTGCGGTCATCGCGATGATTGTCGTTGAAAATATAAGATCCATAGGACGCCGTATTGTAAGTACGGTATGGCGTACCGGATATGCCACTCGCTTTTTCTTGCTGATCCTGTTTTATTCCGGGGTCAGCTTCCGACGCTTCCATTTGATCATCAAGGAATTATTTTCCAGTGGCGTGATGTCGCTGATTATAATTTTAGTGGCGGGTATGTTTGTTGGCATGGTGTTGGGGTTGCAAGGCTATGAGACACTCAAACGTTACGGTTCAGAGTCTGCGCTGGGCTCGCTCGTTGCACTGAGCTTGGTGCGTGAATTAGGGCCGGTGCTGGCCGCTCTGTTGTTTGCAAGTCGCGCGGGTTCGGCGATGACTGCGGAGATTGGTTTGATGAAGGCCACCGAGCAGATATCCGCGATGGAGATGATGGCGATTAACCCGATTGCACGCGTGGTTGCGCCTCGTTTTTGGGCTGGAGTCATTTCGATGCCGCTGCTGTCGGCGTTATTTTCTGCCATGGGTATATTTGGTGGATATGTGGTGGGAGTGGTGTTGATCGGCGTGGATCAAGGTTCGTTCTGGTCGCAAATGCAGGCTGCGGTCGATTTTAAGTACGACATACTTAACGGTATGATTAAGAGTGTCGTGTTTGGGGTAGCGGTGACTGCCATCGCATTGTTTGAAGGCTATGATGCACCGCCCACCGCAGAAGGCGTGTCCGGTGCGACCACTCGCACGGTCGTTGAGTCGTCACTGGCAGTTTTGTTTTTGGATTTTATTTTGACTGCATTTATGTTTCAAGGGGGTTAGTATGGAACGCACCACGCTGGATTTATGGGTCGGCATATTTGTCGTGGCTGGTTTGGCGGCATTGGCAATGCTAGCGCTGAAGGTGGGGAACCTGAGTACGTACAACATGTCCGAGACATATGAGTTGCAGGCTTATTTTTCTAATATCGGTGGCCTCAAATCGCAGGCATCCATCAAAAGTTCTGGAGTACTCATTGGACGAGTGGCTCAGATCAGCCTGGATTCCAAGCGCTATGAAGCTAAAGTGACAATGATGATAGACAAGCGTTACCAGTTTCCCAAAGATACATTCGCCAATATTCTGACTTCAGGATTGTTAGGTGAGCAGTACATCGGTCTGATTCCGGGGGGTGAGGAAGAGTTTCTGAAGGCAGGCGACGAAATCAAGAAAACACAGTCTGCCGTAGTCTTGGAGGATTTAATCGGCAAGTTCTTATACAGTAAGGCTGAAGATTCCAAATAACCTAATCAATAAATTACTAAAGGTATATATGAACAAAATAATTGCATTGTGGGTGGGAGTATTGCTGGCGTGTGTGTCACTGGGCGTGCGTGCGGATACGCCAGAGCCGGAAGCGCTAATCAGAAATACCGTGGATGAAGTGTTGACTATCGTTAAGCGGGACAAAGATATTCAGACGGGTAATACGAAGAAAGTTCTCGAATTGGTGGATGCAAAGGTGCTGCCCCATTTTAATTTTACTCGCATGACCAGGCTTGCAGTAGGTAAAAACTGGGGGAGTGCTACGTCGGAACAGAAGAAAACCTTGGAAATCGAGTTTCGTAATTTGCTGGTACGTACTTACACAACTGCATTTACGACCTACCAGAATCAAGAGGTTGAAGTGAAGCCGCTCAAAATGGCAAATGATGCCAACGAAGTGACCGTTAAAACTTCTATTATTAACAAAGGTAAGCCACCTGTGTCCGTCAATTATGATATGGAAAAGACTGCTCATGGTTGGAAGGCGTATGACCTAACGATTGAAGGTGTGAGTTTGGTAACCAACTATCGTGGTACCTTCAATGACAAAATTCAGAAGAGCGGTATTGACGGTTTGATTAAAATGTTAGTGGAAAAAAATCAAGCTCAGACCGGCACAATGTCGCCTAAGGCGACGCCCAAGTGAATGATCGTGACGGTGGCCGTGTACAAATAACGAGTCATTTGACCATTGAAACGGTTACATCCCTGTTCAAAAAAGGCTTGCCAATTTCGGGAGAAACATCGCTGGTGGTTGACTTGGCTGAAGTAGAGGCGGTGGATTCTGCCGCGGTCAGTTTGTTGCTGGCTTGGCTACGCGAGGCGCAACGAAGTAGTGTGAAGCTGCGTTTTGCTCATGTTCCAGAGAATTTATTAAGCTTGGCCCGTTTATATGGCGTTGCGGACATGCTGCCGTTATGCGGTAATGATTCTCCGCAGCCTTGATCTATTCATTTGATGTTGCCTGCTATTGATGTGCGCCAAGCGCGCAAGTGCTATGGTCAATTTCAAGCATTAGACGGTGTGGATTTGCGTATTGAGCAGGGTGAGTTTGTCGGTTTACTTGGCCCCAATGGTGCGGGCAAAACTACGCTGATTAACCTGCTGGCCGGACTTGCATTGCCGGATGATGGGCAACTCTCCATATTGGGGCATGATGTAGTTAAGCAATATCGTGCTAGCCGCCGCGTATTGGGTGTGGTGCCGCAAGAGTTGGCTTTCGATCCTTTTTTCACGGTGCGCGAAACGTTGCGTTTGCAGTCCGGTTTTTTTGGATTGCGTCGTAACGATACCTGGATCAATGAGGTTATGCACCACTTGGATTTAACCAGCAAGGCCGATACCAATATGCGCCGCCTCTCCGGTGGTATGAAGCGCCGTGTGTTGGTGGCACAGGCCTTGGTGCATAAGCCGCCCGTTATTGTGTTGGATGAACCGACTGCCGGGGTGGACGTGGAATTACGTCAATCGTTATGGCGTTTCATCCAGCAGCTTAATCGCGAGGGGCATACCATTCTGCTAACGACCCATTATCTGGAAGAAGCGGAAGCGTTATGCACGCGAATTGCCATGCTCAAGCGTGGCCGGATTGTAGCACTGGATAGCACACAAAATTTACTGGGTAGTTTGGCCGGTTGTCGCGTCAGACTGAAACTGGCGGGTTGTCTACCTGCTGCATTACTGCCGCACGTGGTTGAACAGACGAACAGTGATTACCTGCTGACTTTGCCAACTTATCAAGCATTGGAGTCAGTGTTGGCGGAACTGCGTGTGGCTGGGGTTGCGGTGCAGGAGATGACATTGCAGCAGCCTGATCTGGAAGAAGTTTTTTTGCGTTTGGTAGGGCGGGCCGTGCAGTGAGGCGGGCATATTGAGTTTTTATAGTCTGTTCTACAAAGAGGTATTCCGTGTGTGGAAGGTCGGCTTCCAGACCGTGCTGGCGCCCGTATTGACCGCATTGCTCTATCTGCTGATTTTTTCGCATGTGTTGGCGCAGCATGTCGAAGTGTATCCGGGAGTGCGTTACACCGCTTTTCTTATCCCGGGACTCATGATGATGGCAATGTTGCAGAATGCTTTTGCCAACAGCTCTTCCAGTCTGATTCAGTCCAAGATTACTGGCAATATCGTCTTCGTGCTGTTGGCCCCCATTACTTATGGGGAATTTTTTGCAGCATACGTGCTCGCTTCCATGCTGCGGGGAGTGGTGGTTGGTATAGGCGTATATTTGGCCGCATTGTGGTTTGCCCAGCCACCATTGCAGTTTCCAATCTGGATTATATTGTTTGCCGTTCTGGGAAGCGCGATGCTTGGGTCATTGGGGGTAGTGGCCGGGATGTGGGCAGAAAAATTTGATCAACTCGCAGGATTTCAAAATTTCATTATCATGCCGTTGACTTTTTTATCCGGTGTATTTTATTCCATTCACTCGCTACCGTCATTTTGGCAGGAATTGTCGCGTTTTAACCCGTTTTTTTATGTGATAGATGGTTTTCGTTATGGATTTTTCGGCGTATCGGATATTTCTCCCTGGGTGAGTTTGATGGTGACGGGCGGGTGCATGCTGGGTTTGACGTTATTGTCTTTGGCGTTGTTAAAGTCCGGTTATAAGTTGCGTTACTGACATAATATTTTAAGATATGGCAAGAATACATTAAGATGAAATTGAAACTTTTAAAGATACCAGTATGCAAAAATTAGTGATACAAGGTGGTATTCCATTGCGCGGCGAAGTGCGTATTTCCGGTGCCAAGAACGCGGCATTGCCTATGATGTGTGCCAGCCTGTTGACAAGCGATGTCTTGCAGTTAAGTAATATGCCGGATTTGCACGATATCGCAACCATGCGTAAATTGTTGGAGCAGATGGGTGTGAAGGCTGTTGTACAAGGTGACGAAATGACGTTGCATGGTGCGCAAGTGGATAGACTGGAAGCACCTTACGACATGGTAAAAACCATGCGTGCCGCAGTGCTAGTGTTAGGCCCTTTGGTGGCACGCTTCGGCGAGGCGCGTGTCTCAATGCCGGGTGGTTGCGCCATTGGTTCGCGTCCTGTCGATATTCACATCAAGGGTCTGCAGGCAATGGGGGCTCAAGTTTTCATTGAGCATGGTTATATTCATGCGCAGGCAAAACGTCTTAAAGGTGCACGAATTTTATTTGACATCGTCAGTGTGACCAGCACTGAAAATCTGATGATGGCCGCTGCTTTGGCAGAAGGGGTAACGGTACTGGAAAATGCTGCGCGCGAACCGGAAGTGGTGGATTTGGCGCATTGCCTGATTGCAATGGGTGCGAAAATAGAGGGGGCAGGCAGCCACACGATTGTCATAACCGGTGTGGACAGATTGCACGGTACAACTCACCGCATCATGCCGGATCGTATCGAGAGTGGGACTTTTTTAGTAGCGGCAGCGGCAACGGGCGGCAGTATCGTGTTACGCGATACGAGAGCGGATATTCTCGACGCTGTGCTTGAAAAACTTACTGAAGCGGGCGCGTGCATCCGTAGCGATAGTGAAAATATCCATTTGGATATGATGGATCGGCCCAGATCGGTGAACGTGCGTACTGCGCCTTACCCTGCATTCCCGACAGATATGCAAGCACAATTTATGGCGTTGAATGCTATTGCAGAGGGTAGTGCGATGGTGGTGGAAACGATTTTTGAAAATCGTTTTATGCATGTACAAGAATTGCACCGTTTGGGTGCAAGGATAGACGTGGAAGGTAATACGGCCTTGATTCACGGGATTGATCATCTGGAAGGTGCAACGGTGATGGCAACGGATTTGCGTGCATCGGCTTGTCTGATTATTGCCGGATTGGTGGCGCAAGGCGAGACCGTGATTGATCGCATTTACCATCTGGATCGGGGTTATGAACATATAGAAATAAAATTGTCGCAACTCGGAGCGAACATACTTCGTATTAATAAATGAAAGATACCGCATGATTACCATCGCCTTATCCAAAGGGCGCATCTTTGAAGAGACTTTGCCTTTGCTACAGGCGGCAGGCATTACGCCGCTGGAAGCGCCGGAGCCTACGCGCAAGTTGATTTTATCCACCAATCGTGCCGACGTACGTCTTATTATTGTGCGTGCCTCCGATGTGCCGACCTATGTGCAATACGGCGCTGCGGATTTGGGGATCGCGGGTAAGGATGTGCTCGACGAGCATGGTGGCACGGGTTTGTATCAGCCAGTGGATTTGAATATTGCACGTTGCCGCATGATGGTGGCAGTCAGAAACGAGTTTGATTATGACTCCGCAGTGCGTCAGGGCGCGCGCCTGCGTGTGGCGACCAAATACGTGCAGACCGCACGCGAACATTTTGCGGCTAAAGGTGTGCATGTGGATTTGATCAAGTTATATGGTTCGATGGAGCTGGCGCCACTGGTCGGTTTGTCGGATGCAATTGTGGACTTGGTTAGCAGCGGCAACACACTGAAGGCTAATCACCTCAAGGCGGTAGAAGAGATTTCTGCAATTTCCTCGCGCTTGGTGGTGAGTCAGGCCTCACTTAAACTAAAACATGCGGCTATTCAGCCCATGCTGGATGCATTTTCCATGGCGGTAGTGCAATGAATATCAGACGACTTTCCACGCGGCAGCCAGATTTTAATTTGCAATTGGACAGGCTGCTGGCTTTCGAAGCGACTCAGGATGACCAGCTGGACGCGACTGTAGCGGCTATTTTGGCGGATGTTCGCACACGTGGCGATGTCGCCTTGCTTGAATATACCCGACGCTTTGATCGTATGGAGGTGCATGATAGTGCAGCATTGGAGCTGCCTCCTGCTGTTTTGCGTGCTGCTTTTGAGGGATTGCCCGCCGCACAGCGTACCGCTCTGGAGCAGGCCGCACAGCGCGTTACCGTTTACCATCAAAAGCAGGTACAAGCCTCATGGAGTTACACCGAGGCGGATGGCACGCTGCTTGGTCAGCAAATTACGCCATTGGATCGGGTTGGTTTGTATGTGCCGGGCGGCAAGGCTGCCTATCCCTCTTCAGTACTGATGAATGCGCTACCGGCGAAAGTGGCCGGGGTGGGCGAACTTATTATGGTCGTGCCGACGCCGGATGGAGTGCGAAACGCGTTGGTGTTGGCAGCAGCCCACCTGATCGGGGTAGACCGGGTTTTCACTATTGGTGGGGCGCAAGCGATTGCTGCGCTGGCCTATGGCACGGCAACCGTGCCGCGTGTAGATAAAATCGTCGGTCCTGGCAACGCTTACGTGGCCGCCGCCAAGCGCCGCGTATTTGGCATGGTTGGTATTGATATGGTGGCTGGGCCATCGGAGATTCTGGTGATCTGTGATGGACAAACTGATCCGGATTGGATTGCGATGGATCTATTTTCTCAAGCAGAGCACGATGAATTGGCGCAGGCTATCCTGCTGACACCGAATGCGGCTTTCGCCACGGCCGTGGCGCAAAGTGCAGATCGTCTGTTGGCACAGATGCCGCGCCGCGACATCATACGCGCAGCGTTGGAGAGCCGTGGTGCTTTGATTGAGGTGGCTGATTTGGATGAGGCTTGTGTAATTAGTAACCGTATCGCACCGGAGCATCTTGAGCTTTCAGTGGTCGATCCCCGGCAATGGCTGCCAAAAATTAAGCATGCCGGGGCAATTTTCTTGGGCAGTTACACTTCCGAGTCGCTCGGTGATTATTGCGCTGGCCCTAACCACGTCTTGCCGACTTCCGGTACGGCACGTTTTTCTTCTCCGTTGGGCGTGTATGACTTTCAGAAACGCAGCAGCTTGATTCAAGTTTCCGTGCAGGGTGCAGGGATGTTGGGTGAAATTGCAGAAGTGTTGGCGCTTGGTGAGGGTTTACATGCACATGCCCAGTCCGCCCGGTTCAGAATGGGTTCGTGAGCTCGTTGAGGGTAGAACGCCGTATTTGAGATTATTTGCGTTTGCACGGTTCTTTCAAAATTGCACTACACCTGAATGGCACTGTTATAATTCGTCCCATGAACAAAGCCCTCTTCGCCACCCCGCGCGCACTGGATTTAGCGCGCGAAGTATTACACATTGAAGCCGAAGCTGTATTGGCGCTTACGCAACGGATTGATGAAAGTTTTCTGCAGGCATTAAATATCATTTTAGCTTGCGAAGGACGGGTGATTGTCAGCGGTATGGGTAAATCGGGTCACATCGCACGCAAGATTGCCGCTACACTGTCTAGTACGGGTACGCCGGCGTATTTTGTACATCCCGCCGAAGCTAGCCATGGTGATTTGGGCATGATTACCGCTAAAGATGTGTTTATTGCGTTGTCGTACTCCGGAGAAAGCCAAGAGTTACTCACTATCGTACCTGTTATCAAACGTCAGGGAGCCCGGTTGATTAGCCTGACAGGCAATCCGCGATCCAGCTTGGCAGAGGCGGCAGACGCGCACCTTGATGCTGCGGTGGACAAAGAAGCTTGTCCGTTAGGGCTCGCACCTACTGCCAGCACTACGGCAGCGCTGGCATTGGGTGATGCACTGGCTGTGGCGTTGTTGGATGTCAAAGGGTTTAAGGAGGAAGATTTTGCGCGTTCGCACCCTGGCGGAAGTTTAGGCCGTCGTTTGCTTACCCATGTGCGCGACATTATGCATTCCGACAAGGGGGTACCTGCTGTAAATCAAAATGCAACTCTGGCTGAGGCAGTGCTTGAAATTTCGAGCAAAGGGCTAGGTATGACCGCCATTGTAGATGATGCTCGACAAGTGTTGGGCATCTATACGGATGGAGATTTACGCCGCACGTTGGAAAAACAAATTGATTTCACCACCACTACAGTCAGCTCCGTCATGTCGCGCAATCCGCGCAGTATTAAACCGGATGCACTGGCAGTCGAAGCGGTGCAGATTATGGAACAACATAATATTAGCCAGATGCTGGTGATAGATTCCAACAATAAGCTGGTAGGCGCATTGAATATGCATGATCTGCTACGTGCGAAAGTGATTTGATGTCGTTAAATCAAGCGCAGTCCATTCGTCTTATCGCTTTTGATGTGGACGGCATTATGACGGATGGTGGTCTCTATTTAACCGACTCCGGTGAAGAATTTAAGCGTTTCAATTCGCTTGACGGACAGGGCTTAAAAATGCTTAAAGCATCCGGTGTGGAGTTGGCCATTATTACCGGTCGAACCTCCCGCTGTGTAGAGCTACGCGCGCACAACCTTGGCATTACGCACTTGTATCAGGGTGTTCATGACAAGCTTGCTAGCATGCAAAAAATGCTTGCTCAGCTCGAGCTGTCTCTGGATCGTGTCGCCTTTATGGGTGACGACGTAATAGATCTACCGGTTATGCTTCGAGTCGGGTTGGCTATCAGTGTGCCGAGTGCGCCACAAACAGTGCGCGATCGCGCTCACTATATTACCGAGCGAGACGGCGGACATGGCGCGGTACGTGAAGCATGTGAGTTGCTGATGTCGGCGCAAGGCACGCTAGATGTGCAACTTGCGCCTTATTTGGCATGAATTATATAGTCGTTATTGACCGTTTGCGCGCTTGGCTCACCGGCTTGCCGTTGTTATTGCTGCTGGCCGCAGCGTATTGGTTGAATCAGCAAGTACAACCGTTGCCATCCGTACTCGACAGCAGCAAGCGTCATGCCCCGGATTTTATTGTCAATAAATTTGTCGCTACCACGCTGAATGAACAGGGCAAACCGCGTTTCGTGATGGCCGCAAAAACAATGCTGCATTACCCGGATAACGATAGCACGTACCTGGACGCGCCCGTACTTACAAGCTTTGATTTAGATCATCCGCCCACGCATACTTCTGCAAATAATGGAATGGTGTCAGGCAAAGGCGATGAAATATTTTTACGTGATAATGTAAAAATCGTGCGTACCAACAGTACCAAGCAAAGAGACATGATATTTACCACTGCTTATCTGCATGTGATCCCTGATCGTGGTTTGGCCGAAACAGACCAGCCTGTCACTATGGTTGATGGACGTAACATTGTGCACGCGGTAGGTATGAAATTTGATAATAAAGCGCATATAGTAAAACTGCTTGCGCAAGTTAAAAGTGAATATGTGGCCGACAAAAATTAAATATGCCGCTTTGCTCTGCATCGAGCTTATCTGCCATGTGTCAATCAGCCGGGCGGAACTTGCCGACCGTGACAAGCCGATGCATTTGGAAGCAAATCAGCTCAGTATTGACGATGTCAAACAAATTAGCGTCTTTGAAGGCAAGGTGCAGCTCACTCAGGGCACGATGATGATCAATGCCGACAAAATTGTCGTAGTACAGGACAAAGAAGGGTTCAAGCATGGTACGGCAACCGGACAACTTACCAGCTTTCGCCAGAAGCGCGATAATATCGACGGATATGTGGAAGGGTATGGCGAGCGTATTGAATATGATACCAAGACCGCAATTATAGATTTCTTCGGTCAGGCGCGTGTGAAACAGGATCAGGATGAAGTGCGTGGTGAACATATTACCTATAACTCCAAAACTGAGATATTTCAGGTGAACGGTACTTCCAACAAGGGGCGCGTGCGCGCTATCATCCAACCAAAAAACAAGCGTTCTTCAGTCGGTGAACCGCTGTCAATCAAGCCGACAACGATACTAACCAAACCTAACGAACCTCAATGAGCGAGTTACGCGCCGTTGCACTGAAAAAGCGCTATCGATCCCGTACCGTCGTGCATGATGTTTCGTTGTCGGTACAGAGCGGTGAGGTGATCGGGCTGCTTGGTCCTAATGGTGCCGGAAAGACCACCTGTTTCTACATGATTGTCGGGTTGGTAGCGGCAGATGGAGGCGATATTTTCATCAATGGACAGAATGTTACTCATCTCCCCATTCATCGCCGCGCACGTTTGGGGTTGGGTTATCTGCCGCAGGAAGCATCTATTTTTCGTCGCCTAACGGTCGCACAAAATATTCAGGCTGTGCTGGAATTACAAGACTATGGTAACGGTGAGATTCAAGCACGGCAGGACGAGTTGATGGAGGATCTGCATATCACTCATATACGAAACAATCCAGCGGTCAGTTTGTCCGGGGGGGAACGACGACGTGTTGAAATCGCTCGCGCGTTGGCGACCAACCCACGATTTATTCTGCTGGATGAACCGTTTGCGGGGGTAGATCCGATTGCTGTGCTGGACATTCAGAAAATCATTCGATTTCTTAAAGAGCGTGACATTGGTGTATTGATTACTGATCATAATGTTCGCGAAACATTGGGAATTTGTGACCGGGCCTATATTATTAATGCCGGGTCGGTAATGGCGGAAGGCAAGCCCGACGAAATCATTTATAATGAAGGCGTGAGAAAAGTCTATCTAGGCGAGCATTTCAAACTATAAATGCACACTATGCGCCGCCCTTGTCCATAAATTTCGTAATGAAACCCACATTACAACTTAGGCAGTCCCAGCAACTGACGCTTACCCCCCAGTTACAGCAAGCCATACGCCTGTTGCAGTTGTCCACTCTGGAAGTTAATCAGGAAGTAGCACGTTTGCTGGATGAAAATCCATTGTTAGAACGTGAAGATGAAGATGCGATGCAGCCCTATGCACATGGAGATGCGGCTTCTAGTGCTGTTGTAGATAATACCGAAGTAAAAGATGAAATGCCGCAACAGGCCGATGAAGACTGGGTAAAAGAAGACTGGAATGAACCTTCTTTTTCCGCAGCCAGCGGGCCGGATGATGAAAAAGAAGCGCGTGCCGAAGTCGCGGCAGATACCCCCAGTCTGCGAGAACATCTCATCTGGCAATTAAATATGAGTCAGCATGATGTGCGCGACCGAAAAATTATCGGTTTGTTAATCGACGCATTGGACGGCAACGGTTATTTGGCGCAGCCGCTGGAAGAAATAGTCGAAATGCTACCGGAACAACTCGACATTACTTTGGATGACTTGGAAACTGCACTGGTGCAATTACAGCACTTGGATCAGCCAGGCATAGCTGCGCGTACGTTAAGTGAATGCCTCATGCTGCAACTCAAAGCGCTCCCGGAAGATACTCCATATCGTGATCTGGCACTGCGCTTGGTGTCACAGTACCTTAATTTGTTGGCGGCACACGACTTTACCAAGCTGAAGAAAGTTCTTCGTTGTGACGATGATGCATTGCGCACCGTGCAATCGCTCATTACCCATTTGCAACCAAGACCTGGTGCTGAATTTGAACAGCGGGCCGCAGATTATGTTGTGCCTGATGTGGTGGTAGAATTCCGCCATGGTAACTGGCATGTACGACTAAATCAGGGCGCTATGCCGCGCCTGCGCGTTAATCAAATGTATGCCAATATTTTGCAACACGGTAATGAAAAAAATGTACAGCAGCTGGCTGGCCAATTGCAGGAAGCGCGCTGGTTTATCAAAAATTTGCAACAGCGTTTTGATACTATTTTGCGTGTATCACAGACAATTATTGATCGCCAACGCAATTTTTTAGAGCACGGCGATACAGCGATGTGTCCGTTGGTACTGCGTGAAATCGCAGAACAGCTTGATTTGCATGAATCCACCATTTCCCGTGTGACCACGCAAAAATTCATGCTTACCCCGCGCGGTATTTATGAACTCAAGTATTTTTTCTGCAGCGGAATCGCGACCGAAAGTGGCGGTACGTGTTCCTCCACGGCGATCCGCGCACTCATTAAGCAGCTTGTCAACCAGGAAGACGCACGTCACCCGTTAACTGACAGCCGCATGTCCGAAATCCTGGCACAGCAGGGCATATTGGTTGCCCGGCGTACCGTGGCAAAATACCGGGAATTGCTGAATATCCTCCCAGTTAATCTTCGTAAATCACTCTAACCATAAGGAGCAGGCCATGAATCTCAATCTCAGCGGACACCATTTGGAAATTACCCCCGCCATTCGCGAGCACGTGGTAAGCAAACTCGGCAAAATCGAGCGTCACTTTGACAATATGATTGATGTCAATGTCATTCTTTCGGTGGAAAAACTAAAACAAAAGGCCGAGGCTAACGTCCATCTGAGCGGTAAGACTATTTTTGTGGAATCTGAGGATACAAACTTATATGCGGCGATTGATAATTTGATCGAAAAACTTGATCGTCAAATTATTAAGCATAAGGAAAAATATACTGCTCGTCGCCATGATGAATCTGGTAATCCTCCTACAGTAGGACAAGAATGATAGCAGGGCGGCTTACGGTCGTCCTTTCCTTATTTTTGAAATGCTTGAATTATGAACCTGATCAGCAAAGCTTTGCCCCTTGAGAACGTGATACTGGACGCCGATTCTACCAGTAAAAAACGGGTTTTCGAAAAAGTGGGGGTGTTATTTGAAAACACTCAGAAAATTGCACGTAGTCAAGTGTTCGATAGCCTGTTTGCACGCGAGAAGCTCGGTTCGACGGGCTTGGGACACAGTGTGGCTATCCCGCATGGTCGCATCAAGGGTTTGCGTGATGCGATTGCCGCTTTCGTCAAGACACAAGCATTGATTCCGTTTGATGCACCGGATGGCCAACCGGTAAACCTGATTTTTGTGTTATTGGTGCCGGAACGGGCTACCGACCTGCACCTGCAACTACTTGGCGAGTTGGCGCAAATGTTCAGTGATAAAACCTTTCGCGAACAAATACAAGAGAGCAATGATGTAGCGGTAATCCATCAATTGTTTGCTAACTGGGCGATGTAAAAATAATGGCACAGGTCAATATCCAACAGTTGTTCGAGGACAAACAGGAGCAGCTGGCATTGAGCTGGGTGGCCGGAGCGAATGGTGCTGCGAAGATAATTGATAGTGACTTAGTCAGTGCCTCTAACAACGGTTTGATTGGTCACCTTAATTTGATTCACCCGAATTGGGTGCAGGTATTGAGTGAGACCGAAGTCGACCATCTTCAAGCGCTTTCGCCCGCTGTATTCGCAGAAGCGTTGATACAACTTGAACGTGGCGGTACGCTATGCCTGATTGTGGCTGGCACGGATACAATCCCGCAAGAGCTGATTATTTACGCTAATCGTACACATACACCGTTGTTCCGCTCTCCTCTGCCCAGTGTACATTTGATGTGGCTGGTGCGTCATTACATTGTCAAAGCGCTGGCGGAATCGACCACGCGCCACGGCGTGTTTCTTGATGTCTTGGGAGTGGGAGTACTGGTTACGGGTGATAGCGGCATAGGTAAGAGTGAACTGGGGCTGGAACTTATCACACGCGGCAACGGCTTAGTGGCAGACGATATTACCGAGTTGTTCCGTATTTCTCCGGAAACATTGGAAGGGCGCTGTCCGGAATTGTTGCGTGACTTCCTTGAAGTACGGGGGCTGGGTGTGCTTAATATTCGCACCATGTTTGGCGAGACCGCGGTGCGGCGCAAAAAAAGTTTAAAACTTATTGTCCATCTGCATCGCCCTTTACGCGGCGATCTTTCCCATTTGGAACGCTTGCCACTTGTGGCTACCCATCAGGAAATCCTGGGTGTGAAAATTAGTGCGGTGAGTATTCCGGTTATGGCCGGGCGCAATCTTGCGGTGCTGGTAGAAGCGGCAGCGCGCAATTTTGTGCTTCAGCAACGCGGTATTGACAGTATGCAAGAATTTATCAGTCGTCACGAGCAGCAGATGCAGGAACAATAAACGATGCAATTATTTCTGATCAGCGGTCTCTCCGGTTCGGGAAAAAGTGTGGCGCTCAAAGCGTTGGAAGACAGCGGTTACTATTGTGTAGACAATCTACCTGCTGCATTGTTGCCCGTCCTCGTGGAAAATTTGCAGCAGACGGGAAATACACGCATTGCTGTCAGCATAGACGTTCGTAGCGGCGACAGCGTGAAACAACTGCCGCACTATATTGAACGGCTTAAGCAACAGGGTATAGATGTGCACTTGCTCTTCCTTGACGCGCAGACCGACACGTTGGTGAAACGTTTTTCCGAAACGCGTCGTCGTCATCCGCTGCGCAATGCTTTACCTCCGGCGCAAACCAATGAAGGGCTTACCTTGCCGGAATGTGTGCAACTCGAGCGCGAAATGCTGGCCGAGATCAGTAAAATCGGTCACCGTATTGATACCAGTGAACTTGGCGCTAATGCTTTGCGTGCTTGGGTCAAAGATTTTAAGGGTGTTGACCGTGCACGTATTACTTTACTGTTTCAATCGTTCGGTTTTAAGAATGGTATTCCGCTCGATGCCGATTTGGTGTTCGACGTGCGCTGCCTACCCAATCCACATTATGATCCCGTGCTGCGGCCACTAACCGGACGCGATGTGGCGGTAATTGAGTTTCTCGAACGCAACCAAAATGTACAACAAATGTGTGAAGACATCCGCAGTTTTGTCGAGAGGTGGCTACCCTGCTTCATCGCTGATAATCGCAGCTATCTTACCGTTGCCATCGGGTGTACAGGTGGTCAACATCGTTCGGTGTACTTGGTGGAAAAGCTTGCTCGTTGTTTTAAATTGCAACAGCAAGTATTGTTGCGTCACCGCGAATTAGGTAACACTTATTGATTTTTGTGTAATTTGTCATAAATTACATTATCGTGACTGACAGTTTCGTGTAGAAGCAAACCCAAACTTCTCAGGGTTAAACTCTTTGAATGTATTTTGGCGGGAATGATGGAATGTCGCTTCGCATTGCTATTCACGATATTCAATAATCATTTTGCGAATGTTGAGTAAAGTGCTGTTACCGTGTAACAAAATTATTTCTGTGTTCGGTTTGATCGCAGCACTATCTGGATGAATCAAACATTGAGCTCAAAGCACCCAAAATAATTGAGTGAAAAGCACATGAAAACTATCGTACTCGCTTTAACCGGTGCATCCGGCCTACCCTATGCCATGCGTTTGCTTGAATGCCTACTCCAAAGCGGTCAGTGCGTGCATCTGGTTTATTCCCAAGCGGCACAAATAGTCGCCAAACAAGAGTTGGATTTTGTGTTGCCCAACCGTCCGCAAGATGCGGAAAAAGTCTTGACGGAGCGACTTGGCAAAATCAGCGGCGAATTGTGCGTGTTTGGGCGTGATGATTGGTTTGCCCCCATGGCTTCCGGCTCTAATCCTGGCGACGCGATGGTAATTTGCCCCTGTACGATGGGTACGTTGGCAGCCGTGGCGGGGGGGTTAAGTGACGATCTTATTACTCGTGCAGCCGATGTTATGTTGAAGGAAAAGCGACCGTTGATTTTAGTGCCGCGCGAAACACCGTTTTCCGCCATTCATCTGGAAAACATGCTTAAGCTTAGTCATGCTGGTGCGGTCATTTTGCCGCCTAACCCGGGTTTTTATTATCACCCGCAAAGTGTGCAAGATTTGGTAGATTTTGTGGTGGCAAAGATACTTGATCACTTGGGTGTGGAGCATAGATTAGTGAAGCGGTGGGGGGAATAATAATAGATTGATGCCGGGGACTGAAGCAATTATTGTGCTTGTAGCTATCTTTTGATAATGGAATAAACTATCGGTTGGAAAGTGACGATAGAGGTCGCGTAAATTTTTGCTGATTTAACTTCGTAATCCAACATAATCCGCCAAATTGACTTGAATCTCGGGTTGCCCATAGAGTGCGCACGTTAAACTGGCTGTTGGTGGAGTAATTTAAAATGGCGGATTCAACTCTGAAGTGCAACTTTTGTAAGCGAATTTAGGTGGCGAGCTG
>NZ_CAKMAA020000021.1 GCF_924101635.2 Candidatus Nitrotoga sp. HW29
AGTTACTCGAACCGGAATATCGGTAAACTGATTTCAAATCGGCACCAAAATAAATTGCTCTGCAACCCGCACCAATACTCAGTCTTGGCTCTTAAATTTGTTAATTAACCGGACACTACTGTGAATATATATGTAATAAAAACGCATATCTTAAATGGTCGTTGACAAATATGCAGCGTTAATGCCGCAAACCCTTCTAAGAATAAATTGTCTAAGTTCTCTCGAACCTGAAAGTGACTACTATGTACCAAATTGCCTCATAACACCTATTCTAAAGAGGTCTCGATCGTTTTCTTCCGTAAAGGTGGCAACTCGACTAAAACTGACAAGGCCTTTCCATTTATTAGTAATAAAGCGCTCGACCTGAAGCGTAATCAAACCGTGCAACTGATATTTGTCCGATCCTCGTTGATTAATCGCTACATAGGGTCCGATACCCGCGCTGGCAGCCCAGTTCTCACTCAAGGGTTGTACGAACCATCCTTGTACAGCGATACCATCACGATGTACTCGAACATCGTCGTCACCTTCCATAATTCCCGCAATTGAAGCCCCCCAATGACTACCGTAATATTTTTTTAATTCGACAGAATATCCTATAGCTCCTTCTGCCACGCCATGATTGGTTTGGGAGACACCTGCTGCCAGCCCTAGCCAAATCGGATTTCCAAGAGACTCTGGTTGCTTTCTTACAGGAACCTGATCAAAGTATTTCCCAACCCCCACAAGCAAGGCAATTGAGGAATGCGCGCCTGGCATGGTGACGTGGTTGAGGGCATATCGCATATGCAAACCCGGAGAAAATCGTTCAAGATCTACCAAAGCCGCAGCCGAAACCAAAGCGCCTAATTTTGCATCATTGATTTCGACCCCCTTGATTGTTGTGGTATTCATACTAAAGTAGGGGCCGAGTCCGAATTCTAAATTTAGTTTACGGTTCAACTGATTCCTGTAAACCATCTGAGCTCCAAATCCATCTCGATGATTATTATGAGGGTGTCCTTCATTGTAGTGAATGAAATCCAAACGAAATTTTTCGTTCTTTAGGGAAAACTTGTCAGACATAAAAGCCGGAATATTAATTTCTGTGCCAAATCTAACTTCAAAGGGCCTCCATTGCATGGATTTGTCGCCAGTTAGGTCTCCGCCGCCATACGCGACCCCATTCCCAAACGTTGCCGACGCATAAGCATTATTGTTACTTTCAATAACCTTTGAGTAAGCGGTATCTTGCGGGGCATATAGCTTTTCATTTTTATTTTCATAATCTTGGCCGAAAGCCATAAAAGGAAAGGTTAACAAACTCAATAGAGAAATATATCGCATTTTTAAGTGACCTTATTCTATTTCAATGGAATACCATCTGTAACTACATGAATTTATGTAACAATACTAATCAAAATTTCGTTCTTGCATTTATATCAATGCCTTTATGTACACTAGCGTACGGACTTTACCCGATTATACGACTAAAATTTGAGCGGCTAAAATAACCTTGATTTTGATCCACTACGTATTGCAATCTGGAAAGTTATTTTCTACTCACGTTGAATATGCATTGAATCTTAGTCATAAAGATTACAAACTGCAAACGGTCCGCGTGTACTCTCAATCAATAAAATGCCTACGTTTTAATTTTAGATCCCATTCACCGAATCCATCATTCATTAAAATCTACAATTATCGGCTTTAGAAAAAAACAGATTGGGTGGCATTTTTACGCGCGCTTTAATAAAATTGATCAAGAAATCACCGTCGCCCACTTTAAATTTGATTGATATACCATCGACATTTGCAGTAGTCGTTCAAAAGGTGGGGGGCTTAGTGACAAGCACAGTCAACCTTACTTCCGCACTTTCACTTTTGGATAATACTTATGAAATATAAAGATTATTACAACATTCTTGGCCTCGAACGAAAGGCCACTGCCGAGGAAATTAAGAAGGCTTATCGCAAACTCGCGCGCAAGTATCATCCAGACGTTTCCAAAGAAACTGATGCTGAAGAAAAATTCAAAGAAGTTGCCGAGGCCTATGAAACTCTAAAAGACTCGGAAAAACGCGCCGCTTACGATCAGTTGGGTAGTCATCAATCGGGGCAAGATTTTCAACCGCCCCCAGATTGGGGAAAACAGTATGGCGGCTCGTCCTTCTCATTCGACGATATCGATTTATCTGATCTCTTTGCAGGTCTTGCCGGAGGTCGACCCAATTCAAATCAGCGAGGCAGCAATATTTCGGTGCCAGGACAGGATTATGAGGTTACGGCCCACATTACTTTAGAGGATGCTTATCAAGGCACGATAGTGAATCTGAATATTAGCGTTCCCGAATATGATGAAAATGGTCACCTGCATCGCGTATCGCGAGCATTCAAAACACGGATTCCCAAAGGGGTTGTGGATGGGCAAAGGCTTCGCCTGCCGGGCAAAGGCGGTACAGGTTTCAACGGTGGGCACAATGGCGATTTGTATCTCAATATCGCGTTGCACCCGCATTCCTTATTCCGCGTCAGTGGCCATGATCTTTACCTGGATTTGCCTGTAACGCCATGGGAGGCTGTACTTGGCGCCGCCGTGGAGGTCCCGACACTGGCCGGGCCCGTTCGCCTCAAAATACCGCCGGGAACCCATGCCGGTCAAAAACTACGGCTCCCCAAACGGGGATTACCCAAGCCGCATGATGGCGAGGGCAATCTTTTCGCGATCGTACAGATCACAGTGCCTACTGTACTAAGCGAACGAGAACGAGCGATCTTCACGGAGTTAGCGGATATCTCAACATTTAATCCACGCGGACATTTTGAACAGGAGACAAAACATGAAAATTGAACTCACCGAAGTACTCTGGATAGATCAATATCAAGAGTTGTCACTAGCAGATCTCGCCAAACTGTCGGGTTTGTCAGAGACAGAGCTTAACGAGCTGGTAGATTGCGATGCCATTATGCCGATCAATACAAATTCGACGGAATGGATTTTTGATGCAGGCTGTCTTGCTGCGGCTAAAACCGCATGTCGCTTACGCAACGATTTCGAGCTTGATACACAGGGACTGTCTGTGGCTCTAACTCTCATCAATCAAATTCATCATCTCGAAATGCAGTTACATGACCTCCGCGCGCAGCTACCCGGACGGATTTTTTAGCTCACGCTGAATTTGTTTTATTTTTCAGTAAATTTCAGTACCTACTATTGCGGGCTTATTTACGCATATGCGGACGTATGGCCGCCCTAGAAAAGCGCCAAACTTCATCACTCAAATTGGATCCTGTCCATTAAAACCAAAGATACTTAGCCCAAACATGGGCAGAACACACTACTATCTTTGTGAAACTCGTTCAGGCAAATGTGAAGCCCACCTTACTTTCCTCGGAAATAAAACGGACATAGCAAACAGAAGATCAAACGCTTGGTCAGCTCGTACGCATAACCAAACGCAAATTGACAAACCGACGGCACGATCTCCGGCCTTTTCGGTCAGGTCACTACAAAAAATATCGACACTTCTTCCACATCGGGAAGCTTTTACGTCACAACGACCGGCGGCCGCGGATTCAACGATTCCCTTATCCTGATGTTTTCCATGACCGGCCCAATCAGCGACGACTTCAGTCTTAAGATTAAATCCAGTGGCTATCAATGGGCAGCAACGGGAGCTGCACCCGTCAACCCGACGTATGTATCAGGCGCTGTTAACGAAGTATTCACGACAGGAGATTTTAAATATGGACCACAGACCGCAAAGCCCGTACCGGGAACGCTAGGCGTGTGGTCATTACCATTCTACTCAGGCCAGAACATCAACGATCCTGAAACTGCGCAAAATCTGATGTTTATCGATCTCTATCTCGGCAACACCAGCGACCGTTCGAGCATCGATAGCGGCAGCGCCAAAGTCGAGTTCGAGCTTGACGGTATTTTCGATAGCACGTCCTCCTTTAATGTTTACAGCTGGGCGACCGTTGCGTCTATCGGGAATGGAACAATCAACTGGACAAACAGGTTATCCACCAATCCCTTGGAAGCAGGGCAAAGCGGCTACTCAATTAATACCACAGCCATTGCAGCGGTACCAGAACCTGGTCAAGCCGCGCTTCTAGGCGCGGGAGTTTCCGCGTTTGCGCTGACACGCCGGAAACGCTCTGCCTAAGCAGATTACAACGCAGCAAGAAAAAGGCCGCACGTGTGCGGCCTTTTTCTATTGGGAACAACGCAAAATAATCAACGGCTCACAGAGGTAGCATTCAATGACTTTTCCAATTCTGCGGCAGGTCTGAATCCAGGAACCAGAACACCATCCGCAAAAATCAACGCCGGGGTACCATTTATATTTAATGTTTGACTTGTCTCCATTAATTTCGCGATAGGGGCATCGCATGTTCCCGCGGGCGGCTGTACGTGGTTCAGCATCAGATTATCCCACGCTTTGACTTGATCCTTACTGCACCAAACACCCTGTACCTTTTTGTCGGAGCCGGGGAATATGGATAGCATGAATAAATACAGTGTGACGTTATCCACATTCTTCAATTCACTTTCCAGCTTTTGGCAGAAACTGCAATTCGGATCGCTAAAATAAGCCATCTTCCGCTGACCATTGCCTTTAACTTTTTTTACTGCAAGATCGAATGGAAGGTTGTTGAAGTCTATCGCGAATAATTTTCGTGAGCGCTCCTCCGTCAGGTTACGCATGGTCTTCAGGTCAATGATGTTGCCGCTAATAAGGTACTGTGCTTTCTCATCGGTATAAAATAGCTGACCTTGCGCCACCACTTCATACAGGCCCAGAATATTGGCCTTGTTCGTTTTGTCAATCTTGCCAAGCTGTGGATAATTCTTTTGCAGAATATCTTTGACCTTGGCTGCATCAGCATGAGCATAAGAAAAAGAAAACGAGACCAGCAGTACCAGAAACAATTTAATCATAATGAATTCCTGAAGAAGTTAATTAAGCGCATGGCGCGCCAGCATTTTTTTCAGCGGTGCAATACGGTTGGTAGCCGCAAGACCAGCATTGCGTGCGGCGCGTAGCAGCGGGTTACTATTATTGAACAATTTTTTTAGCACATCAGTCGTAAGCACCATGGATAGGACATCTTCTGTACGTGCACGTTCATAGCGACGCAGCAAGTGTATATTACCGCAATCTTGTTGCGCGCCACGCTGCTGCAACACTTGCGCCAGCTGCCGGGCATCGCGGAATCCCAGGTTAACACCCTGCCCGGCAAGAGGATGTACATTGTGTGCGGCATCGCCCACCAGCGCCAGACGTGGCTTGACGATTTGTGGCAGATTCAACATACGCAACGGAAAAGCAACGGGAGGAGTAACCAGTTGCAGTGCCCCCAGGGTATGGTGCGAAGCAGCCGCAACTTGAGTACACAATTCTTCATATGGCAATTGCAGCAGAGCCTGTGATTTCTCCGGACTTACCGACCACACCATTGAAACCATCTGCTGCGGCAATGGCAACAAGGCAAGAATCCCTTCCGGTTGAAACCATTGAAAGGCCGTGGCTCGGTGTGATTTTTCGACTTTAAAGTTTGCAACTACGCCATGCTGATTATAAAGTGTGGGCGGTGCAACAATACCGGCCTGTTGTCGCACCCAGGAATTCCCTCCATCCGCACCGACCACCAGTTTCGCCTTGAGCATCCGCCCGTCTTCCAGTTGCAGCGACGCGGCATCATCATGCCAAGCCAGGCTGGCACAGCGCGCCGGGTGAAACAGGGTTAAATTGTCCTGCTCTTGCAATCCTTGCCACAGCACTTGCTGTAACAGACGATTTTCCAGGATGAACGCCAATTCCGGCACGCCCAATTGATAAGCACTAAAATCAAGCTCTGCGTTCTCATCGCCAAATACGCGCATGGTTTCGACCGGCTGCACACGGTTCATATCCAAGTGTTGCCACGCATCGCATTGCGTAAGAAAAGCAGCTCCGCCGGGGCTGACAGCATAAATCCGGTTGTCCCAGCCTTCATTGGAGAGAACGGTGGGTTGGGTTTCCACCAAAGCCATGTTCAACCCGCTGGACTTGAGTGCTGCGGCCAAGCTGGCTCCAACCAGACCGCCGCCTATAATCAAGACATCAAATGTCATCGCTAAAATATTTTTTCACTTCTGGACGAAGGATGATAGCACGGGACGTTTGATTAATTTATAATCTGCCTCCTTTCGGTAAACGTCATGCGCATCGGTCCCTATCACCTCAAGAATAACCTGATCGTTGCCCCCATGGCGGGCGTAACCGATCGCCCATTTCGCATGTTGTGCAAAAGTATGGGCGCAGGCATGGCGGTGAGCGAAATGGTGTCTTCCAATTCTCTGCTCTACGGATCGGAAAAGACCAAACGGCGCGCCAATCACGAGGGCGAAGTCGATCCCATCTCGGTGCAAATTGTCGGTGCCGATCCCAAAATGCTGGCGCGAGCCGCACAATACAATGTAGATGAGGGCGCACAGATCATCGACATAAACATGGGTTGCCCCGCGAAAAAAATCTGCAACGTGATGGCCGGTTCCGCACTGTTGCAAAATGAAGCACTGGTCGCACAAATATTAGAAGCTGTGGTAAGCGCGGTAGCCGTGCCGGTGACGCTTAAAATACGTACCGGCTGGGATAAGCAAAACCGTAATGCAATTCGTATCGCTCAAATTGCCGAGGCGAGCGGCATTCAGGCACTCGCCATTCACGGTCGGACTCGTGCTTGCGCTTATACTGGCGATGCGGAATATGACACCATCGCCACAGTGAAAGCCAACGTCAATATCCCGATTATCGCCAACGGCGATATCACCACGCCCGAAAAAGCCCGCTACGTATTACAACAGACTGGTGCAGATGCCGTAATGATCGGACGCGCCGCGCAAGGGCGCCCGTGGCTATTTCGCGAGATCGAGCATTTCATCAAAACCGGCACACATCTACCCGCACCACAAGTGAACGAAGTACACCGTGTACTACTTAAGCATGTATATGAACTGTACGCGTTCTATGGTGAACACACGGGTTTGCGCGTGGCGCGTAAACATATCTCCTGGTACACAAAGGGATTGATTGGCTCTGCACATTTTCGCCATCATATGAACCAACTGGAAAGTAGCGCAGAACAATTAATAGCAGTAAATGATTTTTTTGATGGCCAATTACAGGGCGGCGAGCGCCTACAGTACATTGAGGAGCTGGCTGCATGACACACGAAGATGATTGTTTGTTAGGCGAGAACGACGTTGCAAAATATATACGCAAAGCAGTGGGCGATTATTTCAAGGATCTCGATGGCGAAAATCCTTCGTGTGCCGTATATGACATGGTGATGAATTGTGTTGAGAAACCATTAATCGAAGCCGTTCTACAACATGCAGGCGGCAACCAAACACGAGCAGCAGAATTATTAGGCCTTAATCGCAATACATTACGCAAGAAAATTCAGCAACACAGTACTCCAAGCAAAACCTCGAACTTGCGGCCCAATACCCAACCCAAACAAAGGCCTATTCAAAAGTCCCACCTGGTTAAAACGAACGAAAAGAAAAATTAACTATGGCCGCAATCAAACAAGCCCTCATCAGTGTGTCGGACAAAACCGGCATACTGGAATTCGCCGCAAGTTTGCATCAACTGGGCGTTACCATCCTGTCCACTGGCGGCACAGCCAAGATACTCGCCGACAACAATATTCCCGTCACGGAGGTAGCCAATTACACCGGCTTCCCCGAAATGCTGGATGGACGCGTGAAGACACTGCAACCAAAAGTTCACGCTGGAATTTTGGCACGACGAGATCTGCCGGAACATGTCGCCACACTGGATAAATACAGCATTCCAACCATTGATCTGGTCGTAGTGAATTTATATCCGTTCGACGCTACCGTTGCCAAACCCGATTGCACATTGGCCGATGCCATCGAGAACATCGACATTGGCGGACCCACCATGGTGCGCGCCGCAGCGAAAAATCACCAACATGTAGCTATTGTCACCGACTCAAAAGACTACAACACCATCCTAGCCGAAATGCACGCAAATGACGGCGCGGTTTCCGACGCCACGCGTTTCGAGCTGGCGAAAAAAGCTTTTTCGCACACTGCCGCGTATGACAGTGCGATCAGCAATTACCTGGCTGCTATTCACACCGACGGCACCCATAGCAAGTATCCGACACAAATCAACTTCAACTTCACCAAAGTGCAAGACATGCGCTACGGTGAAAATCCGCATCAAAATGCAGCCTTCTACCGTGATCTGAATGCGATACCGGGCGGTATTGCCAATTACACCCAATTACAGGGCAAGGAATTGTCCTATAACAACATCGGCGATGCCGATGCGGCGTGGGAATGTGTCAAGACATTTGAACACCCCGCCTGTGTCATCGTCAAGCATGCCAATCCGTGCGGCGTGGCAATCGCCGATACACCACTCAATGCCTACAAGTTCGCTTATACAACGGACCCCACCTCCGCATTTGGCGGCATCATCGCTTTTAACCGCGATCTGGATGCAGATACCGTAACGGCTATTACAGCCAACCAATTTGTTGAAGTGATTATTGCGCCTTCAGTGACCGACGCAGCACAACAGATCCTGGCAACAAAACAAAATGTGCGTCTGCTTACCGTGCCACTATCCAAGTCGCACAACCAATATGATTTTAAGCGAGTGAGTGGCGGCTTGCTGGTGCAATCACCCGATACTTTGAACATACAAGCCGGGCAGTTGCGCGTGGTTACCAAAGCACAGCCGAGCGCTGAACAATTACAGGATCTACTGTTCGCCTGGCGTGTGGCAAAGTATGTAAAATCAAATGCCATCGTGTTCTGCAAAGAGGGGCGCACGCTAGGCGTAGGTGCCGGACAAATGAGCCGGGTAGATAGCACTCGTATCGCCACAATCAAGGCGAAAAATGCGACTTGCAGCCTGGTTGATTCAGTCGTCGCGTCAGATGCCTTTTTCCCGTTTCGTGATGGCGTAGACGTGCTGGCAGAAGCAGGAGCGAAAGCAGTCATCCAACCAGGGGGCAGCATGCGCGATGAAGAAGTTATTGCAGCAGCAGATGAACATGGGCTGGTAATGGTATTTACGGGTTATCGACACTTTAGACATTAAACGCTTTAACCTCAGAGACAGAAGCCCGCTTTATTTGCGCCATGCCTTTTGTCGGTCTGACCTCTGTAACAAGCTTGGGGTTATGTTATGAAAATTCTGGTTATTGGAAGCGGTGGTCGGGAGCACGCGCTGGCATGGCGGCTGGCGCAAGCCACCAAAGTGCAAAAGGTGTATGTCGCGCCAGGCAACGCCGGTACCGCGCTTGAAAGCGGCGTGGAAAATATTGCCATCACCGCTATTTCCGATCTCATCGCATTCGCACAACGCGAGCAAATCCACCTTACTGTAGTCGGCCCGGAAGCACCGTTAGCAATGGGCATTGTGGATGACTTTCGTGCCGTCGGTCTGAAAATTTTCGGCCCTACCAAAGCAGCGGCACAACTGGAAAGCTCCAAAGATTTCGCCAAAAATTTTATGGTGCGCCACCAGATTCCCACTGCGCTATACCAAACCTTCAGTGAGATAGCAGATGCTTGTGCTTACGTTGAGAAACAGGGTGCACCCATTGTAATCAAAGCTGATGGTTTGGCTGCAGGCAAGGGCGTGGTCGTAGCAATGACCGTCCAGGAAGCCCATAAAGCCATAACCATGATGTTGTCGGACAACAAATTAGGGGATGCCGGCGCGCGCGTGATAATCGAAGAGTTTCTGGTTGGCGAGGAAGCCAGTTTCATCGTCATGGTAGACGGCAAAAATGTGTTGCCATTGGCGACCAGCCAGGATCATAAACGGCTACTGGATGGCGATCATGGCCCCAACACTGGCGGCATGGGTGCATATTCCCCCGCACCGGTGGTAACACCAAAACTACATTCGCGCGTGTTGCGCGAGGTGATACTGCCAGTCGTGCAGGGCATGGAAAAAGAAGGGATCGCTTACACCGGTTTTCTATATGCCGGTCTGATGATAGACCCTCAAAATAATTACAAAGTGCTGGAGTTTAACTGCCGCATGGGTGATCCGGAAACCCAGCCGATTATGTTGCGCCTGAAGAGTGATCTGCTGGTGCTACTGGAGCATGCAGTCAACGGCACCTTGAATAAGGTAGAGGCAGAATGGGATAGACGCGCTGCGCTCGGTGTAGTATTGGCCGCCGCCAACTATCCCGACACGCCGCGAAAAGGCGATATCATTACCGGTTTGTCCAAAGCACAGGAAGATGCGCATGTGTTTCATGCCGGCACCCTCTTACAGGATGACAAGATCGTCACCAACGGTGGACGTGTATTATGTGTTACCACATTGGGCGAGAGCGTGAAAATTGCGCAACGCCGTGCTTATCAGGTGGCCGAAAATATTCATTTTGAGGGTTGTCAAATGCGCCACGATATTGGCTATCACGCTACCCTACCCAAAAAATAGCGACTTCTTAAACAAGCCGCTGTTTAAATATCGGTATGACTTGAACTATTTTCATATACGACCGTGCAATACAGCGTCTTTCAAAGCTTAAGAAATATGTGCACAGGTGAATGATCGTTCATTCGCCAATAAATACGAAATCAATTGGAGAAAGCATGGATAGTGCCGCAGTCAAAAAATTCTTATTCGAGTTGCAAGACAAGATTGTGACTCGTTTGGAACAGGTAGACGGCAATAAATTTAAACGCGATAGCTGGGAACGCCCGGCGGGTGGCGGCGGCCGAAGTTGCATCCTCGAAGAAGGCAATGTTCTGGAACGCGGCGGGGTAGCTTTCTCTCATGTAACGGGCGACAAGATGCCGCCTTCCGCCACGGCACATCGCCCGGAATTAGCTGGGTGCACATGGGAGGCGATGGGTGTGTCATTGGTATTTCACCCGCGTAATCCATATGCACCCACCGTGCATATGAATGTGCGCATGTTCATGGCGAAAAAAAATGAGGGTGAAATCGCATTCTGGTTTGGCGGCGGAATGGATTTGACCCCCTATTATGGTTTTGCGGAAGATGCCGTACATTTCCATCAAACTTGCCAGAACGCGCTGGCGCCATTTGGCAATCATCTCTTTCCAAAATACAAAAAGTGGTGCGATGAATACTTCTTTCTCAAGCATCGTAACGAACCACGAGGCGTGGGCGGTATATTCTTCGACGACTTGAGCGAGCCCGATTTTGCTACGGCTTTTGCCATTCAACAAAGCGTTGGCAATCACTTTATTTCCGCCTATGTGCCTATCCTTGAACGTCGCAAGGATACGCCCTATGGTGAGCGTGAACGTGATTTTCAGCTTTATCGGCGCGGGCGTTATGTCGAATTTAATCTGGTAATCGACCGGGGTACGATCTTCGGACTGCAAAGCAATGGGCGTATAGAATCTATTTTGTTATCCATGCCACCACTGGTGAAGTGGCGCTATGACTGGCACCCGGAGAAGAGCTCGCCTGAGGCGGAGTTGTATGAGAAATTTTTAGTACCCAAGGATTGGGTGTAGATTTCGCTGCTGGTTATCGAACCAATCATTGTAGTGTAACTTGTGATTCAACCAAGTAAACCGGTTGCGAACGTCTCCTCAAACAATACGTCCGCCGCTGACCCGCTCTATCCCCGCCAGATCACACGTCGAGAACACTTCGTCGAACCCCGCCTGCTGCAGCAGTTCACGAACCTGTGCGGCTTGGTCGTAACCATGCTCAAGGAGCAACCAGCCACCGGGTTCAAGATAATCTGGAGCATGAACCGCAATATGACGGATATCGTGCAAGCCATCACCGCCGGATACAAGCGCGGATATTGGCTCAAAGCGCACATCACTTCGCGTCAAATGCACGTCGCCAGCTGCAATGTAAGGCGGATTGGATACAATGATGTTGAATTTTTGTGTTGTGAATGCCCCGAACCAGTCACTGTGCATGAAAGTTGCATTGACGATGGCCAGTTGCTGTGCGTTTGCGTGCGCAACCGCCAGTGCCGTGGTAGAAGCATCGCAGCCAAGCACCTCAACGTCTGGACGCGCATGGGCGAGCGCCAGCGCAATTGCACCACTGCCCGTACCCAGGTCGAGCACACGGCATAAACCCTGTTGCGGGATACGCGTCAAGGCCAGTTCAACCAGTAGTTCAGTTTCTGGACGGGGAATGAGCGTAGCGGGCGTCACCTTGAACATTAATCCGAAAAATTCACGTTCACCCAACAGGTAAGCAACGGGCTCTCCCCGGAGGCGGCGCTGCAACAATTTATGGTAATGGGTTTGCTCGGTTTCGTTCGGACAGTGCTCAGAATGCGCCAGTAACCAGGCGCGCGGGACATCTAACACGTGTTGCAACAAACACTGTATTTCGATGCGTGCGCTGCCAGGGGGGATCGCCAGCGCCTCGGTCAGACGTGCTGCATCCTGCAGCAGCGTTTCTTGTATGGTGCGCGCAAGCTCAGCTGTTGCCTTCATTCGCTAGCGCCGCCAGCTGCTCTGCCTGATATTCCGCCATCAATGCGTTACACATCTCACTGATGTCACCATCCATAATGTGATCCATCTTGTACAGTGTAAGGTTAATGCGATGGTCGGTGACACGGCCTTGCGGGAAATTGTAGGTACGTATGCGTTCCGAACGATCGCCGCTCCCCACCAGCGACTTGCGCTCGGCAGCCTGCTTGGCGTGAGCGGTGCGCTCTTCTTTGTCCTTGATCCGCGCGGCCAGAACCGCCAGCGCTTGGGCCTTATTTTTGTGCTGCGAACGGCCATCCTGGCATTCCACCACAGTACCCGTAGGTAAGTGTGTGATGCGTACGGCTGAATCGGTTTTATTAATATGCTGACCGCCCGCACCCGAAGCGCGGAAGGTATCAATCCGTAAATCGGCAGGATTCAACACCACATCGCTGACTTCATCCGCTTCCGGCAGCACCGCCACGGTGCAGGCCGATGTGTGAATTCGGCCTTGCGTTTCGGTGGTGGGCACACGTTGTACTCTATGTGCGCCAGACTCAAACTTCAGTACCGAATATGCACCCTGCCCAACGATGCGTGCGATGATTTCCTTGAAGCCGCCCTTTTCTCCGCAACTTTCGGAAATGATTTCAACCGGCCAGCGGTTACGTTCAGCAAAACGCGCATACATGCGAAACAGGTCACCGGAAAATAATGCTGCCTCATCGCCGCCTGTGCCCGCACGAATTTCCAGAAATACGTTGCGATCATCATTGGGATCCTTCGGCAGCAACTGCTTCTGCAAATCCACTTCGATCTGCTCCAGCCGTTCGCGCCCTTGCTTCACCTCAGTCGCGGCAAATTCGCGCATTTCCGGGTCATCCGCCATTTCCAGTGCGGTTGCAATATCATCAGCGCAGGCTTGATAAGCATGATACAGCGCCACCACAGGATCCAGCTCCGCGCGTTCGCGATTAAGCTTGCGGTAGCTTTCCATATCGCGAATGGCGTTTTCACTGCTTAACAGACGACGAACCTCGTCCAGACGCTCGTCCAATTGGGCGAGTTTAGTGACAATGCTAGGTTTCATTCAGAGGCGCGCATGTGATAAATACGATGCACCATATCAAGGAAAGCGTCGCGCTCTTCGGCTTGTACATGATTCAGCGCATGGGTTGGTGCGTGCAAAAATTTATTGGTAAGCGCATTGCTCAAAGATTCCAGTACCTTTTCTGGCTCTTCGCCTTTGGTCAGCAGACGCAAGGCTTTTTCCATCTCGTGCCGACGCTGGCGTTCAGCATGATCACGCAACGCTCGAATAGTGGGCACGACCTCTCGTGATTCCATCCAGTGAATAAAATCCATCACGCCGGAATTTATGATCACTTCAGCTTCTTTCACCGCACCCTGACGGGCATCCAAGCCATCGCGCACCACTTCAGACAAATCATCAACGGTATACAGAAATACATCATCCAGTTCGGCCACTTCGACTTCAACATCGCGCGGAACGGCGAGATCGACAATGAAAAGAGGGCGATGCTTGCGCGCCTTAAGTGCACGCTCAACCATTCCCTTACCCAATATCGGCAGCGGGCTGGCGGTACAAGTTACGATAATATCGTGCTGCGCCAGTTGCTCCGGCAATTCACTCAGCGTAATAGCATGCCCGCTAATGCGCCGCGCCAACACTTGAGCACGCTCCAGTGTGCGATTTGCAACGGTAATATGCTTGGGCAATTTAGCCGCGAAATGTACGGCATTCAATTCAATCATCTCTCCCGCACCAATGAGCAATATACTCTGCTCCGCAATACTGGGAAAAATACGTTCGGCCAGCTTGACCGCCGCCGCCGCCATGGAAATTAAATTTGATCCAATTTCGGTCTGGGTACGCACATCCTTCGCCACCGAGAAAGTGCGCTGAAATAACTTGTGGAGTAGAAAGCCCAACGTGCCAGCTTGCTCCGCATAACGCACTGCCTGCTTCATTTGACCCAGAATTTGCGGTTCACCCAGCACCATCGAATCTAATCCGCTGGCGACGCGAAAAGCATGCTTTACCGCCTGCTCATGCGGCAAAGTGTAAAGATACGGTTCAATTTCACGTGGTTGTAATTCATGATAACAAGCTAGCCAGTCAATAATCTGCGCCGGCTTGTGCGTACTGCAATACACCTCGGTGCGGTTGCAAGTGGAAAGTATCGTCGCTTCCTTGGCTGCACCCTGCCCGACCAAGTCGCGCAGAGCTGGCTCCATTGCATCGACATTGAACGCAATCTGCTCACGCACAACAAGTGGCGCGGTCTGATGGTTAATGCCGAAGGCGAATAATTGCATAGTCTCGAAAAGACCAAAAATTAAGCAAGGGCGCAATTATAGTTGCTAGCCACCCTCAATACCAGTCAACTAAAACCAAATAAAATTCAAAAATTATGGAATAATTACAACAATAAGGTTTCAATCGCAATTATTAAAACGCCCATAACTTCTATAGTACCGTTTCAAAGAAGCGGTTTTTTTATACAACAATCATAAAAAATACTAGCCTGACATTAGGATTCACTTTGCTTTTAAAGTTCAAGCCTCGGTTAGTCTTGTCATACTAAAGAAAATAATGTGTAATACCACGATGGAAAATGACAATAGATTCAAAATAAAAATTACCACCGAGGTAAATTATTTGGCCGAACAATCCGATGAGGCCGATAATCGCTTCGTTTTCGCTTATACCATCACCATCACGAATGAAGGCGATACCACTGCCAAGCTGATCAGTCGTCATTGGGTTATTACCGATGCCAATCAGTATATGCAGGAAGTGCGTGGCCAAGGAGTCGTGGGTGAGCAACCGGTTCTTCAGCCAAACCAAAGTTTTGAATATACCAGCGGTACGGTACTTGCCACACAAGTGGGTACTATGTCCGGTAGCTACCAAATGGTCACGGAAGACGGTATTAAATTTGATGCTCCTATTCCCCAATTCGTATTGAGTGTTCCGCGCGTGCTGCACTAACGCAATGTCACTAAAAACCAGCTACCGTTTCATCGCTCCGTTTTATGATGTTTTCCTTGATCGCGCCACTCGTGGCGCACGCCAGCAAAGTCTGGCAAAGCTACCGCAACAAGGTGTAACGCGGGTACTGCTTAGTGGTGCCGGCACCGGATTGGACTTCCCTTTTTTATCACCCCACCATGAGTATACCGCGCTAGATCTAACCGATGCGATGCTAACGCAAGCAAAGAAAAAAGCTACCGGATTACGCTTGCAGTGGGTGCGCGGCGACAGCATGGCCTTACCATTCGCTTCAAATAGCTTCGATTATGTAGTGCTACATCTAATCATGGCCGTAGTATCACGACCGCAATATTGCTTGGCAGAAACAGCGCGCGTGCTTAGACCCGGTGGTCATATCCTGCTCTTCGATAAGTTCCTGCGCCGTGGAGAACGTGCTTGGATGAGGCGTGGCCTAACCCCCTTGATGGGACAGTTGGCCACACGGCTGGACGTGGTTTTTGAGGAGGTGCTGGAAGCGGTACCGGGGTTACGGGTATTGACCGATCAACCTGTACTTGCAAACGGTTGGTTCCGCTTGATTGAATTGCATAAGAATGTCTCTAAAATTTAGAGTCATTCCGATCATATTCCATCGCAACTGGCACCATTGCACTGCCTCCTCACTGTAAATACTACACTACGTAAATGGGCAAAATAGGATAATCGGATAAACTTATCCGATTATGAAAAAAACCATCGTTGCTTCTTCGCGCACGCGTCTACGGACATATCTTGCCGCGGGTTATGCACTGTTTATCATGTATGCCAGCTTATCGCCGTTTTCGGGCTGGCAGGAGCAAGGGTTGGCGTTTTCGGCTGTGTTGGCTTTGCCGTTATTTCTACAATACACTTGGTTCGATACCGTCGCTAACCTGCTCGGTTATCTACCGTTTGGGCTATTGCTTGGATTGGCATTACGCGCACGCTTCAGCGTAAGTTGGACTGTCCTGCTTGCCACGTTGGGCGGAGTAATACTTTCCGCCATAATGGAATATGCGCAAATGTATTTACCTGTACGTATTAGTTCCAATCTCGATTTGCTTGCCAACAGTAGCGGCGCGCTGGCGGGCGCGTTATTGGCAGTTAGCATTGCGCCACGTGAATGGTTTGCTTTGCACCTGACGCATTGGCGTATGCGTTTGTTTCATAGCGGAAGGGGTATAGATTTCGGCTTGGCATTAGTAGCACTGTGGATATTCGCGCAAATCAATCCTTCGCTGCCCATGCTGGGCAATGTGTTTATTAGCGAAGTGGCGCAGGCACCTTTCGTCGTGGTTCAGCCTGAACCATTTAATTGGATGGAAAGCATAGTGGTACTGCTCAATATGCTGATGCTGGGAATGTTGCTGTTAACCTTGCTGCGCATACGCCGCCAGGCGGCAAGTACACTATTACTGGTATTGTGTGCGGTGGCAGTGGCGAAGTTTACCGCCGCAGCCCTGCTGCTCAAATCATGGGCATTGTTATTATGGCTAAACGGTGAAGCCATGCTGGGTATTTTTGCGGGCGTGCTGCTAATAATTGCTGCCAGCCAATTATCCCGCACACAACTGTCAAAATATGCCGCACTGGTTGCACTAGGTTACTGGGTGTTGGCGCACTGGATAGTGGATAGTGGCGAGCCTTCTACAGCCATGCGCCTGTACCAATGGAATTACGGGCATCTGCTAAACTACAATGGTTTGTCACAAACTATTACTCTCGTGTTTCCGTTTTTGATGCTTGGTTACCTTTGGCGCATTAAAAATACATCGTAGTAGGGCTGTATAATTAAAATTTATCTTGTGAGGTCTTGTATGAGCTACTATCAACAGCATGTTTTCTTTTGCACTAACCAACGCGAGGAAGGCGCGGAGTGCTGCAATAATATTGGTGCGCAATGGATGCGCGATTATGTTAAAGATAAAGTCCAGGCACTTGGGCTGTCTAATGAAGCAAATCGTATCCGTATCAACTCGGCAGGCTGCATGAATCGTTGTGATGACGGCCCTGTATTGGTGATCTATCCCGAAGGGGTATGGTACACGTATATGGATGAAAGCGACCTCGACGAAATCATTGTTGAACATTTGCAAAATGGGCGTGTGGTGGAGCGCCTGAAAATTTAATGCCTATCTTAGAAAAGGTTTTTATCCCCGGTCCAGTGGGTAAGTTGGAGGTTGTAGTACATATTCCGGATGTTGTACCACGTGCTATCGTAGTGGTAGCTCATCCGCTACCTACTGCGGGCGGAACGATGGAAAACAAGATCGTAACGACACTGGCCAAAACTTTTGTCGAACTAGGATTTACCACGTTACGCTTCAATTTTCGGGGCGTCGGTACCAGCAGCGGCGAGTTTGATAATGGTAATGGTGAAGTAGATGATGCACTCACAGTAACGCGCTATGCATTAAATAAATATGGCGACCTACCACTGATTCTATCGGGGTTTTCCTTCGGCGGTTATGTACAGGCGCGTGCGGCACAGCAATTGTCCCCACGTCAGCTGGTGCTGATCGCACCAGCAGTAACACGTTATGCAATGCCGCCCGTATCACCCAACACGCTACTAATTCATGGTGAACTGGATGAAGTAGTTTCGTTAATGGACGTTATACAATGGGCACACCCACAACGCCTACCTATCGTAGTATTACCGGGAGCGGTACATTTTTTCCATGGCCGCCTAGATCAGCTGAAAGAAATTGTGCGCCACAATTTCATGGGACAAGCGCTTTGACTAAAATATTGCTCGATAAGTTTTATCACTTACAGATAAAACATCTACTGATTGTTAAATTTTTTTTGTGACCAATTCACTTTGCAAGTTGACGGCTTACCTCTTTCAATCTTTATCTCGCTTAAGATTTTAAATCTATGCTTACACCCTTAGAATAAATTATGTTATGGATTAAAGCACTGCATGTAATTTTTATGGTTACTTGGTTCGCTGGCTTGTTCTACCTGCCACGCCTATTCGTGTATCACGCCATGAGCACGGATAAAACCAGCATCGAGCGATTTAAAATCATGGAGCGTAAACTGTTCTACGGCATTATGACGCCAGGCGGTATGCTGACTGTCATTTTTGGATTATGGATATGGATTGAGTATGGCGTCACCGGCGGATGGATGCACATCAAATTCACGCTGGTGTTATTGTTGATCGCTTACCACATCTATTGCGGCAAGCTGCTGCACGACTTTAAAACCGATCAAAACACACGCAGTCATGTATTCTACCGCTGGTTCAATGAATTCCCAGTGCTGCTTATGATTGCCATCATCATTCTTGTAATCGTCAAACCTGTATAAGTAAATGCTTGAAAATTTTTTTTCACCCTGTCCGCGCGGCTTAGAAGCAATGCTAGCCAACGAACTGAATGCTCTTGATGCGCAAGGAGTGCGTACCACTGATGGCGGTGTACACTTCACCGGCTCATTTTTATTGAGCTACCGCGTCAATCTACACAGCCGCATTGCCAGTCGCGTATTGTGGCGCGTAGCAATAGCACACTATCGCAACGAGCAGGACATTTTCGATACCGCCTATGCGCTGCCGTGGAACGATTGGTTCGACACCTCACATACTATCCGCGTCAATATGACGGCAATTAAATGCCCCTTGAAAAGTCTGGATTTCGCCACCCTGAAAATCAAGGATGCCGTGTGCGATAAATTCCGCGCACTCACAGGTGACCGTCCCAGCGTAGATACACATACGCCAGATATCCGTATCCATGCCTTCCTTGAATCCAGCCGCATGACACTGTATATCGATACTTCTGGCGATGCACTGTTCAAACGTGGTGTGCGCCAGTATACCAACGTTGCACCCCTGCGCGAAAATCTGGCTGCGGGCATTTTACTGTTGACAGGTTGGCAGCCCGGCGTGCCGCTGCTTGACCCGATGTGCGGCAGTGGCACCTTTCTGATTGAAGCGGCACTAATGTCGTTCAACATCGCCCCCGGTATCAGTCGCCGTTTTGCCTTCCAGAAATTAAAAAATTTCGACGCCGCCGCGTGGAGCGAGATACGCAGCCAAGCGCAAGCGGCACAAAAGCCAGTTAGCACATTGCCGATTTTCGGCAGTGACTTATATGGTGATGAACTTAAAGCCGCACACCTCAATCTGGAAAATGCAGGGCTACGTGGAGCGGTAACACTCAATCAAGCAAATGTGCTAGAAATTTCCGCACCCGCCGATCATGGCGTGCTGGTAGCGAACCTGCCATATGGCGAGCGCATGGGCGACTTGGGAGAGCTGCAAGCGTTATACCCAAAGCTGGGGGACGTGCTAAAGAAAAAGTTTGGCGGCTGGAATGCCTATCTGTTTACTTCCGATCTACGCATGCCGAAATTCATACGCCTGTCCGTTTCACGCCGCACTCTACTGTTCAACGGCGCAATTGAATGCCGTCTATTTGAATACAAAATGGTGGCAGGGAGTAACCGCTCTTGAATAAAATTGTATGTACCAAACTTAAGCCATTGTCATTGGCCACACAATATTTCAAGTCCAATTAAGTTCCGTCAACTTGATAGGTAATCCGGAGAAATCAGTGACAATGAGACGATCCAGTATTTGAGAAACGCGCATGAGGATCACTTCAAACAATATTTAACCAATCGAAAACAGCCTAAATCCTACGGGAGTTTTATTTTACCACTCTAAGTCGCGGTTTTCCAGGAAGCGTGGGCTTATCTGGCGAAGTCACGCTACCATTATCCGTTGGAAGTGTCGGTATAGAGTCATTTCCTTGAAAAACCAAACCTTGCCCTGTTTCCTTGGCAAAAATACCAATCACCGCATCTATCGGCACGACCAACCCATGCGACACACCCCCGAAACGCCCACCACAGGTAATCTCCTCATTACCAATATGCAGATTACGCACTGCATCCATGCTAAGGTTGATCACGATTTCACCATCTTTAACATAAGCCTTTGGCACTCGCGTTTGTTCATTCACTTTTACTGCCAAATAAGGAGTTAAAGAGCTGTCGGAACACCAGTCGTAAATCGCGCGTATCAAATATGGTTTTGTGGAAAATCCCTTCACTTTCGCATCGCTTTTTCGGCTGCTGTCATCGCTTCAATATAGGCCGGACGCGAAAACAACCGTTCAGCATATTTCATCAACGGCGCAGCCTCCTTGGCAAGTTGAATATCATAATAATCCAGTCGCCATAATAATGGAGCGATTGCCACGTCAAGCATGGAATATTCATCATTCAGCATGAATTTTTGTTTAGCAAAAATCGGGGCAATTTGGGTCAGACTGTCACGTACTGACAAACGTGCCTTATCTGCGGTCTTTTGCACTCCACTTTCCAGCGCGCCAATATTACAAAACATTTCACTCTCAAAGCGATGTAAAAATAATCTGGCGCGTGCACGCATTACAGGATCAGCAGGCATCAATTGCGGATGCGGAAATCGTTCATCAATATATTCGTTAATGATATTGGATTCATACAAAACCAAGTCTCGCTCTACCAAAACTGGCACCATATTATATGGATTCATTACCATGAGATCTTCGGGTTTATTGAACACGTCGACATCAATGATCTGGAAATCCATCCCTTTTTCATACAACACAATACGGCAGCGCTGACTGAACGGGTCTGTTGTTCCCGAGTAAAGCGTCATCATAGCGCGGCTCACACTTTTAGCAGTTGACTACGTACCATCGTACGACGCACCAGCAGGAATCCGATAACAGCCACCACTGGGACAATCACAAGAGCAGCAAACACGGGTATAGTGCCGGTTCCGTTTACGCCAGAAATCCAAACATACCTTTCAAACAACGTTCCGACGATAATACTGGCAGCCACTGTCAAAATAATGGGTGGTGAGTGCCGTGACGAACGCATAGCCAACACTGTAAATGGAATAACGAATTTAAGAATTATCATCGACCACCATAGCACGCTATAGTCGCCATTCTGCATGCCCATCACACGATCCACTTCGTTGGGGAGATTAGGGTACCAGATGACTAAATACTGTGCAAAGAAAGTATATATAAATAGTAAAGTAAATGCGAACATCATCTGTGCGAGATAGTTGTAAACATAATCTTCAACGGGGCGCACTAATTTACCACGTGTATTCAATATGTAAATCCAAGTTACAAGGAAAGCCATGAACATATTGAAATTACTAATAAAATGCTGCATACCATAAATCGCACTGTGCCAAGATGGTACCAGCGTCATCTCAAAATCCCACGCTACCATAGTGCCATATAATACAAAAGTATAAGGAATCCAATTTGCAATATTATGAAAACGTTGCTGATCTTCCTTGCTGCGATCACTCACCGCCTGCCGCTTGATAAACACTCCAAAAATGGTCATTACTGCCAGCATACCAAGTACTTGGCGTGCCACTAAAAATGTGTAGTTATGCCAAGCAGGAAGATGGTGCCCATGTTCAGAGGCAGTACTCAACCATGGGAAGGTTTTATCGCCACCAACCAATAATATGATCAACAATACAAACGCTAACGGGAAAAGTGCATACAAAGATACTGCTATTCGGCGAATTTCATAGCGCCACTGGGCACCCACCAAGTGCAACACTGCACTCAATGTCACTCCCCCCAACGCAAGATAAAGTACCACCAGAAAACTAGCTGTCAAAACTGACCAATTGCTATACGAAATCATTTGCTGCACTCCCTTATTTGGCTGTAGGCGTTACTGCCACGGCAGATTGCCCATTTTGCAGCACCTTGCGCACATAGTTGATTACATTCCAGCGTTCAGTAGCTGACAGATCATTAGCGTACGATGGCATGACCGCACCACCGAATGTCATATAGCCCCAAATGAAACCATCAGACCGCCCTTTTGTTTGTTCAGCTGTCAAATCAAACGGCTTTAATAATAATTTCGCTCCAACTAGTCCATCCCCTTTACCAGAATATCCGTGACAAGGAGTGCAATAAATTTGAAACAATTTCCCGCCAAGCTCCACTGATTTGTCATCTGCTAGGATCGGATTCAACTGCTTCTCAGATGCAGCCATATCCTTTACTAAAGATGTAGTACCAGGAATTGGAACTGAATTTTTGGGGTATGGCCTCATTCCAGGGTTTTTCAAATCCGCGCTTTCCTGCGGTTTAATACTAATCTGGTTCGCCATATCGTGCGACCACGGCCATGCTTGTGCAAACGTAGGTACTAACAGCAATACAATCGCCAAGGATAATTTCATCATTTTCCCGCCTCTTCCTGAATCTCAAGTGCCTTATGCTTGGTAAAAATCGTCTTAAAAATAGCTACTGCCGACTCATCCCCTTTCACCAAAATACCAATTTGGTCTTCCGAAACTTTGATGCTATATAAGGATGACCGCTTAGCTGGCAAGCCTGCACAAATTAAGAAACCAAGGATAGTGATAAATACCCCCCCAAGAATGAACATTTCATAAGTCAACACGAAATCAGGCGGCAATGGCACAATTGGTTTACCACCCTTAATTTGAGAAAAAAAGTTGGCCTGTGCGCTCGCAACCAGAAAAAAAGCAAGCAGACCACCCGTACACGCTCCAATTAGAGTAAACCATTGCACATGGACTGGCTTGTCTCCCAATACTTTCTCAACTTCAGGATGCTCAATAGGTGATTTAAGTATCAAGTCATCCATGTTAAATCCCTTGATATTGGCCGCACGTAATTCGGTAATTGCAGCCACTGCCTCATCAAAATCATTAAACAGTGCCAGTAAATGACGTTGGCTCATTTTAGTACTCTCCCTTCACAGCAGGTTTGTGCTTCAACGCTAGACTACGGTGATAAACCATTTCTTTGACTTCATACATAGAAACGGAAGGGAATACCTTACAGAACACCATAAACAACAAAGTGAACCAACCAAAGCTGCCAAACACGATACCCCACTGCACTAAACTTGGCCATTGATCATGATCCCAAGTCCAAGGATAGTGACCGTGCGCAAAACTCGGCGCTATAATCATCCAACGCTCCAGCCACATACCTACGTTAAGCAATATTGACACTACGAATAATATTGGAAGGTGGGTCTGAAAACGTTTAAATGCCAGCATCAAAGGTAAAATTGACCCAAAGAAGATCATTGCCCAGAAGAATGGGGCATAAGGACCAGTAGCCTTAAAAATTAATTGATCCTTAGCTGTCTGGTCATGTCCATACCATACAGAAGCAAACTCGATCAGATTAAGATAAGTCCACACCATCGCAATAGCAAAAGTTAGACGTACCAGCTTCTTCATTATAGGCAACGTCATGTACTCTTCAAACTTAAATACATATCGCAGAATAATAAAAAGCGTAATGATCGCCGCACAACCGGAATACAAGGCACCCGCAACAAAGTATGGAGGGAAGGACGTGACGTGCCAACCCGGCATATTCGACATAGCAAAGTCAGAAGCCACGATGGAGTGAACAGAAACCGCCAACGGGATCAGGAAACAAGCTATCGTTAAATATGTGATACGGAAATTGCGCCACTGACGGTCAGTTCCTTCCCAGCCAAGTGACATCACAGTGTAAAGTTTCTTACGCCAACCTGCGCGAATATTGTCGCGGCAAATCGCCAGATCAGGGATCATACCTACATAAAGAAAAAGGACGGAAGAACTGAGATAGGTAGCAATCGCAAACATATCCCATACAAGCGGCGACTGAAAGTTTGGCCACACCCACCGCTCGTTAGGGTAAGGCATTACATAATAGACCATCCATAAACGACCTAAGTGCACCAAAACAAACAAGCCTGCCGTCATCAACGAGAAAGTTGTCATTGCCTCGGCAAAACGGTAGATCGGTTTACGCCAATCAGCATGCATTAAATGCAGAATCGCTGATAGCAATGTTCCAGAATGGCTCATGCCTATCCAAAAAATGAAAGTGGCAATGTACAAACCCCACACATGAGAGTTATTTTTATTGGAGACACCCATGCCGGTCTGATACTGATAGATCTCACTTCCAACCGCCACACCAATCATGGCAATTGCGATAAATAAAATTATCCAGTACATCCTTCTTGGACTCTCTAAACTTTTAAGCACATCTTTGTTAATTTGTGCCCAAGCTATATCTTCGCGTATATCTTTTCCCATTGCTCTATTTCCTCCCCTTGTGCTTGCGTGAAAGTAGCTTCAATACCGCTTCCCACGCGGCCTCCCCATTGCGCTGCTTAAATAGAGCCTTCACGCAACTGCTCCAGATACATCACCGACGGATAAGTGCGCAACTCTTCCAAAATGCGATAGCCACGCAACTTGGCAGCCTCTTCTGCCACGTCTTTTGCTTGCTTATCCTTATTCAGATCAACCTGTTGTGTCATCCACTGCTTACCAACCTTAGCCAATGGGTCAACCAAATTTCCAAAAGATATAGCTCCCGTCGGACAAACTTGCTGACAGGCCGTCTGCACCTCACCATCAAGAACACTTCGTCCTTCACTGCGTGCATTGCTCTTGGCGACTGTCAATCTCTGCACACAGAACGTACATTTTTCCATCACACCTTTGCCACGCACGGTTACGTCCGGATTGAGCTGCTGATTCATCGGCTCCGGCCATACGTTATCAGTAGTTGGATAATCGTACCAGTTGAAGTAACGAGCCTTGTAAGGGCAGTTCGCGTTACAGTAACGTGAACCAACGCAACGATTGTAAACCTGAGAGTTCAGACCATCTGCCGTGTGGTTGGTAGCACCTACAGGGCAAACCGTTTCGCACGGTGCAGACTCACAATGCTGACACAGCATAGGCAAAAACTGCGCCCCTTGATCGGCAAATTCGCGACCATCATTAGCCCAATAGCGTTCGATGCGTATCCAATGGTGAGAATGTCCATGTAAAAATTTCTCCTTGCCAACCACAGGCAAGTTGTTCTCTGCATAACACGCCACGCTACAGGCGTTGCAGCCCGTACATGCGTCCAAGTCTATACTCATCGCCCATTTATATTCCCGGTGCGGCCTGTCGTCCGACGGGTGCTGTTGACGAAAATCAGACCAGTTTTCTAGTAAGTTGGTAATGGACACCTTTTACACCTCCTTCGAAAGATTCACTTTATCAGATGACATCCTTACCGCTATTTTTCTGCCCATCTGTTGACCGCCGGCAGGACCTTCATCCTTAACGATGATCACACGCTGCCCAGCCTTACTGACTTTAACGCGCGTCTCGTGCATTGCCAATTCTCCAGTCTCTTTGTCGAAGATTGGATCAAGAATTTTAAAAGCATTAACACCCACACCCTTCGCATAGCGTCCCATCGCCTCATGACCATAACCCAGCGGCACTGAAATTACGTCGGGATGAATACCCGTAAACACATAAACCTGTGCCTTGATAGCGCCACTTTTTGAAGCCACTTCAACAATATCGCCTTCTACAATGCCCAATTTTGCGGCGGTCTTGGGGTGCATCTCCACCCAACTATCCCACACGATCGTAGTTAACGGATCGGGTGACTCCTGCAACCAAGGTTCATTAGCATTGCGGCCATCACGTAAGCTAGCGCTCACTGCAGGAATCAAGTGCAACGGATACGCACTATCTTCCGCAAACGGGGCCGGCACCACCAAGCCGTTGACGGATACATGACTGGATATATTGACTGGTGAACCTGCCAATTTCACCATACCATGGCTTAGAGCAGCATCCCAAAATGTATTGTCGTCCGCATCCGCACCACCCAGCGCACCCTTATTTGACACCATTGCATTACGCAAGTATGAATAAAAATCTTCATAGCCTTTATATTCATTTGGTCGGCGTTGTTTAAGCAAAGCAAGCAGAATATCCCCCATACCAAGTGTGCCGGGATGCAACTTTTCCATTAACGGCTGCCTAATACTTAGCTGCGCACCGTCGGCAACATATTCCGGCATGACCGTCCCCCAGTCCTCCAGAGCAGAATTCAACGGCAATACCAAATCGGCCTCTACTGCGGTTTCATCCATGTAGTGAGCGAACGCCACTTTGAAAGGCACTTTCTTCAAGTTTTCTTTCAGTTTCATGGAGGCAGGCGCAGTGAATACTGGGTTTGAGCCATAGCTGAATAACACTTTAACTTTGTCTTGCGCCATATTGTCATTGAGTGCCTGTAACGCTTGGCGGTTGCCAGTAGTCGGTGCCATCTGCGGAAACGGTATACCAGATGACCCTTCTACCGTCTTACCAACGTTGCCTAATACTTGATTCAACAAAGCAATAGCAGCTGCGTTCTGTGAACCATGTGCATAGCCCTCAGCAGCACTACCAGCAATTATTAAACTAGGGCTACGCTCCTTCAGTAACGCTGCAAGCTTGGCTATATGTTCAGCAGACACTCCGGTATCTTTACTTACCCGATCCGTGGTGTATTCTTTTACAACAGCAACAACATCTCCAGATACAGACAGTCCTGCCGTAGACAGCGCATTGATCAATCCCAGTGCGAGGATACCTTCAGTACCAGGGCGTATAGCCAACCAACGATCCGCATTCGCACCAGTTAATGTCATCTTGGATTCAACCTGCACCAATACCCCGCGCTTGCCATTATCGGCCTTACGGAAGCGAGCATACTGTTGAGAGAAATGCACTGGAGAGACCCACGCACCAAGGAAATCTGCTCCGAAGGAAAGGATAACCTTAGCTTTATCCAGACGTAAGCGCGGCATTTCTACACCATACGCTTTTTTATTGGCTGCACGCATAATTGACGGTGCGACTGCCTCATAGACGTAATGATGGCCAGAACCTAACGCATCTAGATAATTTTTCAATAAAACTTTAACATGCCCACTAACACCACCCGTCAGGAAGGCGATATTCTCTGCTTTCACACCACCAATCTTTTCATTGATTAACGCCAGCGCTTTCTCCCATGTTATCGCTTCGCCTTTATCACCATTACGTAACAATGGCTCTCGGATACGATCTGGATTGTAATGCGCCTGCACTCCGGCCTGCCCTAAACCGCACATTTTGCCGACGCTAGTGGGTGATTTTGGATTACCTTCAAGCTTAAGCACGCGACCTTCTCGCACTCGCCCCATAATGCCACACCCGGCGTCGCACTGCGCACAAGTCGAATTAAAATACGTGCCAATACTGGGAATGATATAGTCTGCCGTCTGGACATAGGAAGTTACAAACTCCCTCCCATCCTCAACTGAAGTATTGCCACACCCGCTTAACGCGACCGTCGCACCACCCCACCCCAGCACCTTCAAAAAATCTCGCCGATTAAAACTGTTTTCAATCATTGCTGATACCTCTTGGAAATCTTTATCTTGTAAACGCGCCGATTATTTATGACATTGCCAGCAGTCGTTCGGGCCGTGAGTCGTCTTTGTGGATGTTGCATCTACTGGGTGATCTTTCTGATGGCAGCTCACACACCAACCCATGGAGAGTGGCTTTTGGCGACGTGCAACCGTCATTGTCTTCACATCGCCGTGACAATAACCACAAGCCTCCTGTACCGGCTTGTTTTGCGCGAAAACAAAACGCTGGATGTGCCGCTCATGGTTAAAGCGTACGAAATCAGGAAGATCATGCACCTTTTTCCAAGGCACTGCTTTCTTAGCTTCCCAATATTCGAACAATTTCTTAATACGCGGAGTTTCCCGCACCGACTCAATATTTTGATGACAGCCGATACACTTCTGCAGCGGTGGAATGCCCGCCACAATGCTACGGCGCGCATAAGTATGACAGTACATGCAATTTATCTGCATACCGCCTTTTGCAGCATCACCAGCGTGACGATCATGGGGAAACTCAATCGGCTGCTCGACTTTAGGACCCAAGTCGTCAGCTGTAGTGAGGGGCTGCACCGCATTAGCGGCATAGCTGCTAACGGAAACAATCAATCCAACAAGCAGAACGGACAAACGTAAAAAACAATACATCGTAAGTAGCTCCCCCAACAAACAAATTAGACTGCCGACCAGAACAACGTCGACATGTATATCACATTTACAACAGGTAATTTAAAACGATGCAATATCGCTTAAGTACTTACATACTCATTGGATGTCTACCCCTCCGCAAGGGGTAGACGCGATAAAACGACGGCATAATGTCCAGTTTGGAAAATAAAGTCAACAGCGCAACATATGGCGCGCTAACTTTTGCATCACAACTTTTAAAAAAGTTAAATATAAACATATTATTATATTTTAATAATATAGTTTTTTGCATAACGAATATCTTTTGCGTATGTCACACATGCCAAAAAAGCAAAACTCCATTTTTGCTTACAATTGTTTCGCACACCCCAAAGTCATTCACTAGGCTGAAATACAAGTGCCAATCAAAAAATTGGCAGGTATCGATAAACGCAGAGCACATGAAATTATCTAGCCGTAATCGATTTTTGCTGTCCTTGCACCATTAACACCAATCCCACAATCACCATTGGCAAGCTAAGCCATTGACCCATACTGATACCAAAATTCATTAGACCAAATATACCGTCATCCGGGTTACGTGTATATTCAACAAAAAAACGGAAACTACCATAGCCAAGGAGGAACAAACCAGAAACAGCCCCTACTGGACGCGGCTTGCTTGAATATAGCCACATAAGCGTGAACAAAACCAAACCTTCCAGTATAAATTCATAAAGCTGAGAAGGGTGGCGCGGCAAATCATCCACATTGGGAAATATCATCCCCCAAGCCACATTTGTAGGCCGCCCCCATAATTCAGCATTAATAAAATTACCGATACGTCCTGCGCCCAACCCCAACGGCACCAACGGGGCGACAAAGTCCATCAATTGCAACCAAGGTAGTTTATGCTGACGAGCGAAAAAAGCCATTGCCACCAATACACCTAGAAGCCCCCCATGGAATGACATGCCACCCTGCCAAACCGCGAGAATCTCAAGTGGGTGAGACACATAGTAACCGGGGTTGTAAAATAGCACCTCGCCCAACCTTCCACCCAGCACAACACCAAGAATGCCATAGAACAATAGGTCATCCATCATTTTATCATCCCATCCAGGACGATTAAGAGTGCGAATACGCAATTTTCCCAGCCATAAAAACAGCATAAAGGCCAGCAAATACATCAATCCATACCAGTGCACTGCAAGGGGGCCGATGTGTATTGCCACAGGATCAAACTGAGGATGAGTGAGCATACTGAGCGTGTATTTAAAGATTAACTAAGACATCAATTATACGTGATTTAAATATCGCTCTTAATTCTGACACGCAACATAGTTAGCGTTGGCTGTACTGAAACAAAATTTGTCAACGGCAAGTTAAAGTTATGCGTTATTGTCAACACTGCCTAGTGCCTTACAGTTTGCAAACAAGATGGAGTTGGTTAGAATGGCATGGGCAGCAATGTCTAATTATAATTTTTTTGTAAAAAAACTTAATATAACGGAGCTTAAAAAATGAAATCTATCATCGTTAGCATGGTTGCAGCTGCAGGCCTGATGGCAGCAGGTAGTGTTTTAGCAACAACTGAAATGCCGGAATTGGCCAAAAAAAGTGGTTGTACTGCTTGCCACAAAATTGACACAAAGTTAATCGGCCCAGCTTGGATGGATGTTTCCAAGAAATATAAGGGCGTTAAAGAATATTCTTATTCGGCAACTGGTAGTGCTGCTGCCGACGCCAAGAAAATGTCCTTGGAAGAAGGTCTGATCATGAAAGTATCCAAAGGTGGTTCTGGTAACTGGGGTACTGTACCAATGACTCCTAATGCTCCTGCTGTAAAGCCTGAAAACATCAAAACACTGGTTCATTTCGTACTTGATCTAGCCAAGTAATCAAGGGACTAATTCTCTTAGCAGAAATCGGCATCAGCCGATTTCTGCTTTCCACACAACGATTTAATTAATCAATTAATGTTAATGATGATAAAATTTACAACCCTAATAAATCTTAAAGCCAGTTTACGCTGGCTTTAAGATTTATTAGGGTACTAGTTGCAATTTCTAACATAAAACAAATTTACACGCATGTTAATACAACACATGTTATGTACAATGCGATAGCTGTATTACGTTCTAAGGTTTGTTAATTGTTGCCCGCATAACTCTCCATCTCAATGACACGTTGGTGCTAACAGCGACAATCATATAAAACCGACCATCGCCAACATACTTGCCTAAATCAGATTTGATGGTTGAAGATAGTCATACCCAACTATCAGATGTAATTTACTAAACAAAGCTTGTATCCGACTAATCCTCAATTAACCACACAAGAATCGATATCTCCAAGAAATATTAAAGCTAGCTAAATTAAGTATTACTTCGAGCAAACCAATTATTGTTTTAATAAAAAATATTTAGTTAACGTACGCAATTACATTAGTACATTTCAATCAATATGCAACATTGACAAAAATGTAACATGCTAAACATAAGCCACTCGATCGAACCCATCATGCCGCATAACCAGCTATCCCTGCTTCTCGCTCTGTCCATTACCACCCTCGCAGCTTGCAGCGAATCAAAAACACCTGTCACCAGTGGCACGGATGAACTAGTGGTGAAGATCGGCGCCGCTGCTCCACTCACTGGGCCGCAAGCTCATATTGGCAAGGACAATGAGAACGGTACACGCATGGCAATCGAAGATGCCAACACCAAGGGCATCATCATTGGCGGACGTAAGGCCCGTTTTGAACTAATCAGCGAGGATGACCAAGCGGATCCGAAAACTGCGACTATCGTGGCACAAAAGCTGGTAGACGCAAAAGTGAATGGCGTAATCGGTCATCTCAATTCCGGTACTTCTATTCCGGCTTCTAGGATCTACAACGATAACAGCATCCCCCAGATTTCCCCTTCCGCAACAGCGGTAGGTTACACCGCTCAGGGTCTTAAAACTGTCTTCCGCGTAATGTCCAACGACGGACAACAAGGCAAAGCACTGGGCGAATTCGCAGCAAAAACCCTGAATGCTAAAAATATCGCGGTTATAGACGATCGCTCTGCCTATGGCCAAGGGCTAGCCGACGAATTCATCAAATCTGTACAAGCCAACGGTGTACAAATTGTAGCGCGTGAATACACCACTGACAAAGCGGTAGATTTTACTGCAGTGCTTACCTCCATCAAAGGAAAGCATCCCGATTTGCTATTTTTTGGCGGTATGGATCCGCAAGGCGTACCGATGGCCAAACAGCTCAAAGCCCTCGGTTTAAATGTTAAATTTGTTATGGGTGACGGCGGTTACACACCAAAATTACTGGATCTGGCTGGCGATGCCGCCGATGGAGTTTATGCTTCATTGCCTGGTGTGCCACTAGAACAAATGCCCGGCGGCAAAGACTTCTCTCAGCGCTATGAAGCAAAATATAAACAACCCATTCAGCTATATGCACCCTATTGTTATGATGCGGTAAACGTGATGATCGCCGCAATGCAGAAAGCAACTTCAGCCGATCCGGCAAAATATCTACCCGAACTCGCCAAAATTACTCATAGTGGCGTGACCGCAAACATCGCCTTCGACGAAAAGGGTGACATTAAAAGCGGCGCTGTGACAATGTACCAAGTACAGCAAGGCAAGTGGCAACCGCTACAAACCATGGGTGGAAACACCACAATATCCGCACATTGATAGAGATTGGATTAAAAAATAAAGCGACACCTTGCGTGTCGTTTTTTGTTTGTGAGTAGCCTTTTGGACATATTACTACAACAGATCATCAACGGCTTCGTACAAGGCAGCGTGTATGCCATGGTTGCTTTGGGTTACACCATGGTGTACGGCATTCTCGGTCTGATTAATTTTGCACATGGCGAAGTGGTAATGATCGGAGCAATGGTAGCGATGTCAGTGATCCAGCTACTCATTAGTTCTGGCTTGCCGCCGCTACTAATATTACTGATCAGCCTAATAATTTCGATTATGGTATGCATGGCATTAGGTTACAGCATCGAGCGCATCGCCTACCGCCCATTGCGCAAGGCTCCACGTCTGGCGCCGTTAATCACTGCGATTGGCGTATCCATTGTGCTGCAAAATCTGGCGATGATATTCTGGGGACGCGCATACCATGCTTTTCCGTCTTTGCTGCCAAACAACTCGCATATGCTGTCTGGTGCAATCATTACAGAAGTACAGATCCTTATTGTATTAGTAGCGTTGGGAATGATGGGTAGCCTGCTGCTATTAATGCATCGCACTCGTCTGGGCCGCGCAATGCGTGCCGTAGCAGAAAACCCTTCCGCTGCCATCCTGATGGGCGTGAATATCAACGGTGTGATTGCTATTACCTTTATGCTCGGTTCTGCGCTGGCCGCAGTGGCGGGTATGATGGTCAGTGCGAACTACGGCATCGTACACTATTACATGGGTTCCATTCTGGGGCTCAAAGCATTCACTGCCGCTGTACTAGGCGGCATCGGCAACATGCGCGGGGCCATGGTGGGCGGTCTACTACTGGGGCTAATTGAAAGTTTAGGAGCTGGTTATATCGGTGATCTCAGTGGTGGCTTTCTCGGTAGTCATTATCAAGATGTATTTGCCTTCTTTGTGCTGATTTCCGTACTGGTCTTCCGCCCATCCGGCTTGTTAGGAGAGCGTGTTGCGGAACGTGCTTAAACGTCTGTTACCTATAAATAAACACGGCGCATGGTTGGCGTTTGTTGTGCTTACCATTGTGTTGCTGGCATTACCCTTCTTTACCGATGAACTTTTCGGACGCGGTTGGGTACGCATCCTAAATTTTGCATTGCTATACATCATGCTGGCGCTGGGATTAAACATCGTAGTCGGTTATGCCGGCTTGCTCGACCTCGGTTACATCGCTTTCTTTGCGGTAGGCGCATATTGCTATGCTTTACTCAGTTCGCCACAATTAGGCTTACATTTGCCATTTTGGATAGTCCTGCCGCTGGGTGCACTACTGGCCTGTTTATTCGGCGTACTGTTAGGAGCACCAACTTTGCGCCTGCGCGGCGACTACCTTGCCATCGTCACCTTGGGATTTGGCGAAATCATTCGCATCTTCCTCAACAACCTGAACGCGCCCATCAACATCACCAATGGCCCGCAAGGTATTAGCATGATCGACCCCATTCGTTTCGGCGAATTCTCATTAGGCAACACGCACGAATTATTTGGCCTCATTTTTCCCTCTGTACATCTACATTACTACCTGTTCCTTTTCTTCACATTACTCGTAATTTTTATTTCACTACGCTTGGAAGATTCACGCATCGGTCGCGCCTGGATGGCAATTCGCGAAGACGAAGTGGCAGCTAAAGCGATGGGTATCAATACCCGAAATATCAAACTGCTGGCATTTGCCATGGGGGCAACTTTCGGCGGTTTGGCGGGTGGCTTGTTTGCCGGTTTCCAAGGTTTTGTCAGCCCGGAAAGTTTTGGTCTAACGGAATCCATCACCGTGTTATGCATGGTAGTACTAGGTGGTATGGGCAACATCAATGGCGTGCTGTTAGGCGGCATACTGCTAGTAGTATTGCCCGAAGCTTTACGTCACGGCTCAGGGCCGGCACAGCAACTACTTTTCGGCAAGACGCTTATCGACCCGGAAAGCCTGCGCATGCTGCTATTTGGACTGGCACTGATCACGGTCATGTTATGGCGACCTGCCGGATTGTGGCCCTCTAACCAACGCCGACGCGAACTGGTTACCGAAAATGATGCAGCTCAGCGGTAATTAGGAATCTAGGCATGAAAACACCCCTTAAATTCGACATCAATTTACTCGAACTGTCCGGTGTAGCCAAACGCTTCGGTGGCCTATCTGCGCTAAGCGATATTTCACTGCACATTCAGCGTGGAGAAATTTATGGCTTGATCGGCCCAAATGGGGCAGGTAAAACGACACTCTTCAACATTTTGACTGGGCTGTATCAGGCGGATAGTGGACATTTCACGTTTAACAACACGGAATATAACGGCCGCTGCCAGCCACATGTGTTAGCGCAGGCAGGAATTGCGCGCACTTTCCAGAACATTCGCCTGTTCGCAAATATGACTGCACTAGAAAACGTCATGGTCGGTCGTCACCTGCGCACCAGTAGCGGCATCTGGGGCGCACTGACTCGCAACGCTAGAACACGCATTGAAGAACATGAAATCGTGCAGCATGCCCGTACTTTATTGAACTATGTGGGCATAGACCGCCCGCACCAAACTTTGGCCAAAAACCTATCCTACGGCGAACAACGTAGATTGGAGATTGCCCGTGCGCTGGCTACCGATCCCAAATTACTTGCGCTGGATGAACCAGCGGCGGGCATGAATGCCACCGAAACTGAAAATCTGAAGGAATTATTACTATCCATACGCGCCAGTGGCATTACAGTGCTGCTCATCGAACATGATGTAAAATTTGTCCTCGGCCTGTGCGACCGCGTAGCAGTTCTCGACTATGGTAAAAAAATTGCCGAGGACGTGCCGGAAAAAATTCGATGCAATCCGGCGGTAATCACGGCTTACTTGGGAGCAGAACCCAACATTCCCGCATACGCAGAAATCCAATCATAAAAAACAGATGCTTCATATCGTTAACAGAACAAAACCATGATTGCATCTATATCAAAATCACTGTTGCAGGTCCGCAATCTGAAAGTGGCTTACGGTGGCATCCAAGCACTAAAAGGCATAAATCTCGATGTCGCACCGGGTGAACTGGTCGCACTCATCGGCAGCAATGGGGCCGGTAAAACCACAACACTTAAAGCGTTAGCTGGCTTGCTACAACCCTCTGCAGGCGAAATACATTACCGCGGCATATCATTACAAAACCACGCCGCCCATCAACTTATACAAGAAGGACTAGTATTAGTGCCGGAAGGACGTGGTGTATTTGCGCGGCTAACAGTAGAAGAAAATTTGCAGATGGGTTCCTATTGCCGCAACGACAAATCCTCCATTGCTCAAGATTTACAGCACATCTACGAGCTGTTTCCGCGCTTGGCCGAGCGCCATACGCAACTGGCCGGCACGCTGTCCGGTGGCGAACAACAAATGATGGCACTGGGACGCGCGTTGATGAGCCGCCCCAAACTATTGATGCTGGATGAACCCAGCATGGGACTGGCACCGATGATGGTGGTCAAAATTTTTGAAACCATCCGTAACATTTCTGCTCAGGGCGTTTCAATTCTGCTGGTTGAACAGAATGCCAAACTTGCCCTCGAAGTGGCGCAACGCGGTTATGTGATGGAAAGCGGCCTGATTACATTATCCGATAGCGCCGCCAATCTTCTAGGGAGTGATGTGGTGCGCCGCGCCTATCTGGGCAGTTGATCCTTCTTTAACCGAATATCTATCGATGGGTTCATAACAATCGTGTTATACCGATCTCAAAGAGGTTAAATAATAATGAGCGGTTGCACAAAAAAGCGATAAGACAATTATTTGAATGCGGTCACATCCTCCTGTCCTACAGCAGTACAGGGCAAGATATCCCACTGAAAATTAGTACCACACATCAAATATCGGGCGGTGGACTATAGTGTGCACCAGGGTTTATCTTGAATTCAGTAAATACAGCGTTGGAATACTCGTCCGCCATAGCCAAATCAAGCTTGCGCAAAGTCTGGTAAATTTCCCGCACCTTTTCCCGCTTATCTTGAAAATAATAAGCCACACCCAAATTAAACCACGCACTGGCCTTCTCCGGCTCAATACGCACCGCTTCCTCATACGCCAAACTCGCCAGACCGTATTTTTTAAGATTGCCGTAAGTAATACCCAAGTTATACCAAGCATCGGCATACTCCGGTTGAAGACGCAGGACTTGCCGATATGCCTCAACTGCCTCCTCATATTGTTTAAGATTGTCACAGGATACGCCTTGGGCAAACCAAGCGTTGACATAGAAGCTTACTGTGTTCATGGTTTCTCCTAACTAGTGCAATATGAATTCTTTGCCTGGCGCAAATGTCTTATTTCGTAGATTACCAAATAATTTTGTGATCGTTGTAAAACGTTGTGCCATGAGTAATCCAAGACGGATTTTTAGCTTATGTGCATTTTATATTATATTTTTATTTGAATTCATCCAAAAATCACCAACCCTCACCACAATTGCGCCGAATAAAAAATGGCCTAATATCGGTAATTCATAAATTAGCCATCAACGAACAATGGTGTCCTTACCATGCCACTTCAAAAAATGAGGCGTGAGAATATATATTGGGATGAATGGCGATAGTGAAGGATGGCTGCAAGTATTAAGCCATGTTTGTAGTCGCTATAATTATAACGGTTCATGCATATTGCCATGTGACCAACCACTATCATTAAATTTATAGAAATAAAACTATTTGCTAGAACTTACGAATATGTAGGATTGGCCTTGGCGCAACTATCTAGCAATGATTAATGCAGTGTGTACGTAAGAATGATTGGATGTGGATTGGTCGCTTGGCCAGTTTGGCCAGCAGCGTAAATCAGCCATCCGGCAGTGCAACTGACGCCAAAATATCACCCCGCAACAAAAAAATTAGACAATGAATAGTAATTTACAAGGGGATCACCATGACACAAATACTTGATGCAATCGTCTGCGCTCTTCGCGACCTGTTTCAGTTTAAAGTGCTGTGGATTGTTATCTGGCCGATGTTGCTGGCGGTTTTGTTGTGGATGGCTCTGGGCGTGGCCTTCTGGGATACTTTTTCAGGATGGATCGCTAGTGGCCTCACTGTTATCGGCGTCCAAGCGTGGCTGGAAGGGCTGGAACCACGCTGGGTAGCTAACGCCATTCAGGCCATAATGCATCTGATTCTGTTCGTGCCTCTCGTGTTTACTACTGCGCTGCTGATCACGGCTTTTTTTGCCATGCCGGCACTGATTCGTTTGGTGGCAGATCGCGATTATCCACAGCTAAAACGTGAACATGGCGGCAGCACTGCCGGTAACCTGCTGAACGCAGTACTTGCTATTGGCGTATTTATCGCGATCTGGGTAATGAGTTTGCCGTTATGGTTAATCGGCATTGGCGTGGCCGTGCCCTTCATCGCGGCCACCTATCTTAATCAGCGCTTATTTCGCTTCGATGCGGTGGCGGAACACGCTAGCAAAGAGGAGATGAAGAGCATGTTCTCCACCTATCAGTCATCCTGGTGGGGGTTGGGATTATTGACCGGATTGTTACAGTTCGTACCCATTCTAAACCTGTTTGCACCGGTGCTCACAGCCCTGGCCTTTATACATTTCGGCTTGGCCAGACTGGCCAACCTACGCCAAATTTGAGTTGCGCGAACACCAATTTACCCCTGAATACACGATGGGAAAACGAATGAAATCCAAAACAACTCAATGGAATCTCTCAACATAACAGTCCCACCTGATCTAATTCCCAAGACGGATTTCTATACCGTGTTAAACTCGCGGAGAAGCTGGCTAGACAGTCGCCGCGTCCACCAAGTAAGGGCGGGGAGGAAAGTCCGGGCTCCATAGAGCAAGATGCCGGTTAATGGCCGGACACCGTGAGGTGATGAAAAGTGCCACAGAGAATAGTCTGCCTAAGTTCTGCAAGGAAACGGCGAGGGTGAAACGGCGGGGTAAGAGCCCACCGCGGACGTGGTAACACGGACGGCACGGTAAACTCCATCTGGAGCAAGACCAAATAGGCAGGTAATGACGTGGCTCGCGTCGCCTGCGGGTAGGTCGCTTGAGCGTCAGGTAACGAAACGCCTAGAGGAATGACTGTCCACGACAGAACCCGGCTTATCGGCTAGCTTCACTTAATTTCAGTAACTATCCAAGAATGATAATCGTAGCGGAAATAGCTTTAAAATATTAAGCCCGTATTAAAACTATCGCAGCCAGAAAAGCAACCTCTACCAACTTTTTGTTTTCATTGGCATGAAACAAAAATACCTTCAAATCCCTCTTTCACTTCCGCAGACCTGATAGCGTCTGCTCTGCACCTCAAAAATCCAACAAACGTCATAAAAAGCTTTAGCCTTTTTGCGCAATCCATTCTTTATTAAAGAGATTAACACAACATCAACTTTCAGCTCTAACTGCTTGTCGCGCAAAGAAAAATCTAATTTTATTGCTTGACCCAGGCTATTTTTTTCAATATAGTGAACCAGAGTGGGAGAAAGTGGGTTTTTGTGGGTAATCAAGCACAGGGTTGCGATAATGTTTCAGGGAGCAACACAACTCAGTCTGGATAACAAAGGCAGGCTCGCAATACCGGCTCGGTATCGCGATATCTTGCTGGCGCATTTCGCTGGTCAGTTAGTGCTAACTGCCGATGCGGATGGGTGCTTGCTTTGTTATCCGCAGCCTGAATGGCAACCGATACGCGACAAACTGCTTAAACTATCCTCTCTCAATCCGCGCATACGTGCGCTACAGCGTCGCCTGATTGGTTACGCCGAAGATGTCGAAATGGATGCAGCAGGACGTGTACTAATTTCTCCTGCCTTGCGTAGCTATGCGATGCTGGATAAGCGCGTCATGCTGATTGGCCAAGGCAATAAACTCGAATTGTGGGATGAGGCAAAATGGACAGCGCAGCAGGAAATAGCGTTGTCGTTTTCCCATGGGGAGCTTCCCCCGGAACTGGAGGGTTTCACGTTGTGAGTGGTTGCTTATCTCACACACCCACATTGTTGCATGAAACAGTTTTATTGCACGAAGCCATTGAGGCATTACAGATTAAACCGGATGGTGTCTATGTGGATGGCACATTCGGACGAGGTGGGCACAGTCAGCTGATCCTGAAAAAACTGAACGCAATGGGTCGTTTAATTGCGTTGGATAAAGACCCTGCGGCAGTCGCTGCGGCACGGACGATTAATGATCCACGTTTTGTCATGGTGCACAGCGGATTCGCACACTTGACTAAGTTGTTGAACAAACTGGCGGTTGAAAAAGTGGATGGGGTGTTGCTCGATTTGGGGGTGTCTTCGCCCCAACTGGATGATGAGCAACGCGGCTTCAGCTTCCGTTTCGACGCGCCACTGGATATGCGTATGGATACCAGCAGCGGACAAACCGCAGCAGAATGGCTGGCCACCGCAGATGAAAGTTTGCTTGGAGAGGTGATACGTGACTATGGCGAGGAACGGTTTGCTGCACAGATTGCAAGAGCGCTTGTTGCTGCACGCCAAGAAAAAATCATTTCCACTACGCGTCAGCTCAGCGAAATTGTTGCCCAGACCGTGCGTACACGTGAACCCGGGAAAAATCCGGCGACACGTACCTTTCAAGCTATACGGATTTATCTCAACCAGGAACTCGAAGAAATTACGCGGGTTCTCCCGCAATGTGTGGATTGCCTAGAACCAGGAGGACGTATCGTGGTCATCAGCTTTCATTCGCTGGAAGACCGGATGGTAAAACATTTTCTGCGCAACATGGCGCAGGGCGATAAGTTACCGCGTAATTTACCCATTCGGGCGGCAGATATACCAAAGGGAAAGCTGCACCTGATCGGCAAAGCAATTCACGCCACATCGCAGGAAGTAGCAACTAACCCGCGAGCGCGCAGCGCAGTAATGCGCGTAGCAGAACGGGTAGGTAAAACCGATGTCTAGGGTGCATCTCTTACTCTTGCTTATGGTAATCGTTTGCGCGCTGAGTGTTGTGACCTCACAAAACAAGGCGCGTAAATTATTTGCGGAATTACAAAAAGAAAAGGATCGCGCACAGCAAATGGAAGTGGAATGGGGACAATTACAACTTGAACAAAGCACCTGGGCAATGCCTGCGCGGGTGGAAAAAATCGCTGTCGACAAGTTGCAAATGCAGCTACCAAAAAGCCAACAAATCCAATTTATTCATGCCGAAGCGCTGGATAAATCTTTAGCACAACCATGAATTATCCCAGCAATATACAGGCTGCCAAGCTTGCAACTTTACCGCCGTGGCGTTCCCGGTTGTTATTTGTCCTATTGCTATTTGGCATGGGTACATTGATCGTGCGGGCAGTCTATTTGCAAAGCATCAACAATAATTTCTTGCAACAAAAAGGGAATGCACGTTCCAACCGTGTTATCGACATTAGCGCGCACCGCGGCATGATTACCGACCGCAATGGGGAGCCACTCGCCATCAGCACACCTGTGGAATCCATTTGGGTTAGCCCGCAAGATGTAGAAGCAACGCCACAACAGGTGAATCAGTTAGCGCGAATCATGGGCATGAATATCACAGAAGTGAAGAATCGTTTATTCGACACTACGCGTGACTTTGTTTATCTCCAGCGTCAACTACCACCCGAGCAGGCGGAAAAAATCGTCAAACTGGGCATGCCCGGTGTGTCACTACGGCGTGAGTATCGCCGCTATTACCCAAGTGGAGACATAACAGCACATCTACTCGGTTTCACTGACGTGGACGACAACGGTCAGGAAGGACTGGAGCTGGCATTACAAAATCAGCTCGGTGGCAAAGCGGGCAGCCAACGCGTCATCAAGGATCGTAAAGGCCATATTGTCGAAGACGCCGCCAGTATTCGCGCGCCCAAGCCAGGCAGCAATTTGGCGCTGAGTATAGACAGCAAAATCCAATATTTGGCTTACCGGGAAATAAAACTGGCGGTCGAGCACCATAATGCCAAAGCTGGTTCCATTGTAGTGCTGGACGCTAGAAGCGGCGAAGTATTGGCACTGGCCAATTGGCCAAGTTACAACCCTAATAATCGGGCCAAATCCAACCTTCAGGTACTACGCAACCATGCCGTGACCGACCTATTCGAACCAGGTTCCACACTCAAACCTTTCACTGTGGCGGCCGCGCTGGAAACAGGCAGCGTAACGCCACAAACCATCATCAATACTGAAAATGGGACAATGCTAGTGGGCAAACACAGGATTCATGACACCCATCCTGAAGAAACCCTCACAGTGGCACAGGTAATTCAGAAATCCAGTAATGTAGGCGCGGCCAAGATTGCATTATCGTTGCCGCCGGAAAAAATCTGGCAAAGCTTGAGCGAAAGCGGTTTCGGCATGCAGGCCGACAGTGGCTTCCCCGGTGAGGCAGCGGGGAAATTACACGATTACAAAAAATGGCGGGCCATTGAGCAAGCCACCCTTTCCTATGGACACGGCATTTCCGTCAGCCTGTTACAACTGGCACGCGCCTACACGGTATTTGCAAACAAGGGGGAATTAAGGCCAGTGTCATGGCTTAAGCTGGATGCACCTGTAAACGGCAAGCAAGTATATTCAAATGCCACCACACGCGAAGTACTCAATATGCTGGAAATGGCAGTTCTGCCAGGTGGCACCGCACCGCTGGCACAAATCAATGGCTACCGCGTAGCGGGTAAAACGGGTACTGCGCACAAGCTGGAAGGGGGGCGCTACATCAATCGTTATATTTCTTCCTTTGTCGGACTGGCCCCCGCATCCAACCCCCGTTTAGTCGTGGCAGTGATGATCAACGAGCCCGATAACGGTCAATATTACGGCGGCCTGGTCGCAGCACCCGTATTTAGTAATGTAATGGGCGCTTCGCTGCGCCTGCTCGACGTACCTAACGATACACCGCTCGGAAATGTATTAATGCCGTTACCTGTTGATATCATAAAGGAGGAAGTGTGAGTTTCCATTTCGATCTCATTACCTCCCTCGGCGTAAAGGTCACACGGCTAGTGACAGATAGCCGCGCGATTACGCCAGGCGATACATTTATCGCCTATCCCGGCAGCAAAGCAGATGGACGTCAATTCATCAAGCAAGCAATCGCAAATGGTGCCAATGCGGTGATCTGGGAAGCGCTCGGTTTTAGCTGGAACGAAGCATGGCAACTCCCCAATTTGGCCGTTGCCGATCTGCACCATCATGCCGGAAAGATTGCTGACCATGTCTATGGCAGCCCCTCACAAAGAATGTGGGTAATCGGTATCACCGGCACCAATGGTAAGACATCATGCTGCCACTGGATTGCTCAATCATTTTGCGCGCTGAGCAAAAAAACCGCGCTGATTGGAACCCTGGGCAACGGCTTCCGCCCTTCCTTGCAACCCACCCTGAACACCACACCCGATGCCATCCGCCTGCATGAATTGTTTGCCGATTATCTCGCGCAAGACGCACAAGCTGTAGCAATGGAGGTGTCCTCACATGCTTTGGAGCAGGGGCGGGTGAATGGGGTGCAATTCGATGTAGCACTGCTTACCAACCTCAGCCGAGACCATCTCGATTATCACGGCGACATGCATCGTTATGCGGCGGCCAAACGCCGCTTATTTGACTGGCAACAACTTAAATACGTTGTACTCAACCTGGATGATGCATTCGGTGCCGAGGTTGCCGAACAACTACAGAATAAAGACGTGGAAGTGGTAGGCTACGGTTTAACCGATGCCGCCTTGACCCTGGCCGAGCGCCTCGGTTTACGTATGGTTTACGGTAATGCATTACATATGGGCAGGCAGGGATTCAACCTGCAAATACATTCCAGCTGGGGCGGTGGTAAGCTACAAAACAAACTGATTGGACGCTTTAATGTTGCCAATCTGTTGGGCGTGATGGCGGTGTTGCTGGTGAGCGGCGTGACAGTAAGCAATGCGCTGCACGAATTGTCGCATATCAGTGCGGTGCCTGGACGCATGCAGACTTTTGGTGAAAGCGGTCGCCCCACTGTGGTGGTGGACTATGCGCATACCCCGGATGCACTGGAAAAAGTATTACAGGCCGGACGTGAAATAGTCGGAGCTGATGACGGCAAACTGATTTGTGTATTTGGTTGTGGCGGCGATCGCGACCGGGGTAAACGTCCGCTGATGGGCGCTATCGCAACCCAATTGGCAGACCTCTCTATTATTACCAGCGACAACCCGCGTAGTGAAGCGCCGCTTGAGATTATCGCGGCCATTGTATCCGGCATTACAGCTGGAAAAAGGGAAACAACCGGCACCTACCAAATCATAGAAGATCGCGCATCGGCCATCGCACAAGCAGTACTCAACGCGCATGCGACGGATATCGTACTCATTGCCGGTAAAGGGCACGAGTTATACCAGGAAATCAAGGGTGTGAAATATCCGTTCAGCGACGCCGAGGTTGCACAGCGCGCGCTGTTGGCTTGGCGCAGCGATGAGGCACGGGCATGATGCTGCTATCGCAGGCTGCACAAGTATTGGGCGGCGAGCTTGTCGGCCACGATGTATTGTTTACCTCCGTGTCCAGCGATAGTCGAACGATCAATGCTGGCGATCTGTTTGTAGCGTTGCAGGGAGACAATTACGACGGTGCTGCATTTGTTGCCAATGCCAATCAAAGCGGTGCGGTCGCTGCATTGATCAACACTACAAGCTATCAAAACGTTGAGTCACCGTGCCCATTGCTGCTGGTCGAAGACACGCGTCTGGCATTAGGACGCCTGGCAGCTCATTGGCGTGCGCAATTTAACATTCCCGTGATAGCAGTGACCGGCAGCAATGGCAAGACCACAGTCAAGGAAATGTTGGCAAGTATATTGCGTGTGGCAACGAATGATGATGACGCAGTATTAGCAACACTTGGAAATCTCAATAATGACATCGGTATGCCACTTACCTTGCTTAAGCTGCGGGCCATTCATCGCTATGCGGTGATCGAGATGGGTATGAACCATACGGGAGAAATTGAATACCTGGCCCGGTTGGCACAGCCGGATATCGCCATCATCAACAACGCGAGCAGCGCACACTTGGCCGGACTGGGTTCGGTGGGCGCGGTGGCGCGCGCTAAAGGGGAAATTTTCACCGGATTATCGCCTCAAGGTACCGCGGTCATTAATGCCGACGACACTTATGCGCCACTATGGCGCGAGTTGGCAAACGGTCATACGATTATCGAATTCGGCCTGGAAAAAAATGGGGTGGTGCATGCGCAATGGCAAGTAAAGAGCTATGGCGTGCGTATCGGAGTGGGTATGCCGCAGGGTAGCTTCAGTGCGCAGTTGCAAGTACCCGGAGTGCACAACGTCCGCAACGCGTTGGCCGCTACTGCGGCAGCGCTGGCCTTGCACATACCTATATCAGCAATTGCAGCAGGGCTGGAAAGATTTTCTGGCGTGACCGCTCGTTTGCAGCGTAAAACTGCACGGCAGGGTGCGACGCTGATAGATGACAGCTACAACGCCAATCCGGCCTCACTGCATGCCGCGCTCGAAGTATTGGCGCAGAGTGCCGGTAAAAAAATCCTGGTACTGGGCGACATGGGAGAATTGGGAGAGGACGCCATACACCTGCATAGTGAAATTGGCGCAGAAGCCCGTCGTTTTGGGGTGAACCAACTATTAGCATTGGGCAAATTAACACCTTATGCGGTACATGAGTTCGGCACAGACGCTCGTCACTTTGAACGCATTGAAGATTTATTCGCCGTACTGGATAAGAATTTAGATCGGGATAGCACGGTATTAGTGAAAGGATCGCGCTTCATGCGCATGGAGCGGGTGGTGCAGCACTGCACCGAAATAAATACGGTAAGAGAGAAACAAAACAAGGAAGAGTCCATGCACAAGCTTCACCACCCTCCCTTAACCCTTTCCTCTTAACTGCCCGGTCGAAAGAAACAAAAATGTTACTTAAATTCGCGCAGTGGTTATCACAATATATCAGTGTATTCAGCGTATTCAACTACATCACTCTGCGTGCTGTGCTGGCTGCAATAACTGCATTGTCTATTTCCTTTCTGGTCGGGCCGATGATGATACGCAAGTTGACCGCTTATAAGATAGGCCAAGCGGTGCGGGATGACGGCCCACAGACACATCTGGTAAAAGCTGGCACACCAACCATGGGGGGCGCATTAATTCTCACCTCGATCGCCATCACCACATTATTGTGGGCCGATCTCAGCAATAGATATGTATGGGTGGTATTGCTCACCACACTGGGTTTCGGCGCGATCGGCTGGGTCGATGACTATCGCAAAGTCGTTCATCGCAACCCCAAAGGGCTCTCTGCCAAAGCCAAGATGGTGTGGCAATCCATCATTGCAGTGATCGTGGCGGCGTACCTGTGGCAACACGCCAGTCTGCCTGCGCATACTGAACTGATCGTGCCCTTCTTCAAGCATCTGGTATTTCCGCTCGCGGCATTCACTTTCATTCTACTGGCCTGCCTGGTTATCGTTGGTACCAGTAACGCAGTCAATTTGACCGATGGCTTGGACGGCTTGGCGATCATGCCTACGGTGATGATCAGCAGTGCGCTGGCAATTTTCGCTTATGTTGCAGGCCATGCCGTATTCGCCAAATATCTCGGCATGCCGCATGTTCCGGGTGCGAGCGAGTTGGCGGTGTTCTGCGGCGCAATTGCAGGGGCGGGATTAGCTTTCTTGTGGTTTAACGCCTATCCGGCAGAGGTATTTATGGGTGACGTGGGGGCATTGGCTTTAGGCGCTGCACTCGGTACGGTGGCGGTCATCGTACGCCAGGAAATTGTACTGCTTATCATGGGCGGAGTATTCGTACTGGAAACGCTGTCGGTGGTTATCCAGGTGGCTTCTTTCAAACTTACGGGCAAGCGTATCTTTCGCATGGCACCGCTCCATCATCATTATGAATTGAAAGGCTGGAAAGAGAATCAAGTGGTTGTTCGATTTTGGATTATTTCAATGATGTTGGTATTAATTGGATTGACTACACTGAAATTACGATGATGAAATTGACAAATAAATCAGTACTGGTGCTTGGTCTTGGCGAGACCGGGCTATCGCTTGTGCGCTGGCTTAGTGCGCAAGGTGCACGGGTGCGCGCTGCCGACAGTCGTGATCTTCCTCCATCGCTGAATACATTACGCACACAATTTCCCGAGACGGAACTCCATTGCGGTGTATTTCGCAGCGAATTGCTCAATGGCATCGATTTGATCGCCATCAGTCCGGGGCTGCCATTGAGCAATCACCTGGTCGTACAGGCGGTGGCACGCGGTATTCCAGTAATGGGCGATATTGAATTATTTGCCAGATCATTGCCTCAAGATCAATGTCCGAAAATTATTGCCATCACCGGTGCCAATGGTAAATCCACGGTAACCAGCATAGTCGGTGCAATGTGCCGTGCAGCAGGTTTGGACACGGAAGTGGCTGGCAATATTTCACCCGCCGTGCTGGATGTGCTATTACAGCGACAAGGACAGCAACCGGATGTTTGGGTGCTTGAACTTTCCAGCTTTCAATTGGAAACCACCTCCTCACTCAGTGCGGATGCGGCAACGGTACTCAACATCAGCGAAGACCATCTCGATCGTTATTCCGACATAAACGAATATATCGCCGCCAAGGCGCGTATTTTCCGTAACAATGGACAGAAAAGCGTGCAAGTGCTCAATCGCGATGATGAAAACAGTGCTGGCATGGCGTTATCAGGACGCATACACCATTCATTTGGTTTGAATACTCCTCCTACCGATAATGACTGGGGCATAGATAACAGCAGCGGGGATGTCTGGTTAATGCATGGTCAGCGGCGTGTAATGAACGCCAACGAGTTGCAAGTAGCGGGACTGCATAACGTGGCAAATGCACTGGCTGCTCTGGCCTTGTGCCATGGCATAGATTTACCGCTGACCCCGTTACTGAATGCACTACGAGCTTTCGAGGGTTTATCTCATCGCGTACAGCCTATCGCAGAGATCAACGACATCGTTTATTACGACGATTCCAAAGGAACGAATGTCGGCGCTACCATAGCAGCGCTGCAGGGTTTAAGACGGCCTGCCGTATTAATTGCGGGCGGAGAAGGCAAAGGGCAGGATTTTGCGCCGCTCTATCCGGTAGTGATGCAGTATGCACGGGCAGTGGTGCTCATCGGACGCGATGCCGATAAGATTGCAGCAGTGCTACAGAATTGTGGTGTACCTGTAGTTCATGCCCAAACTATGGTCGACGCAGTACGTCAAAGCGCATCTCTGGCACAGCCGGGCGACGCAGTTCTGTTATCACCCGCCTGCGCCAGCTTTGATATGTTCCGTAATTACAATCATCGTGCCGAAGCATTTATCGCCGCAGTACATGCTTTGCAAAGGGATGCGCCATGCTCGCCGCAAGCCTGACCAGCCGCCCCCATGCATTAGTGGAATATGACCAAACACTGTCATGGATAACTATCGCATTGCTGTCGTTCGGACTCGTCATGGTGTATTCAGCCTCCATCGCCACTGCCGAAGCAAGCAAGTTAACCGGCTTTCAGTCTACGTATTATTTGGTGCGGCATGGCCTGTATATTTTCGTAGGTATCATGGCCGGAATAATGGTGTTCCAGGTATCGCTAGAGAACTGGCAAAAGCTGGCACCCTACCTGTTTCTATTTGGCGTAGCCCTTCTCATTCTGGTGCTTCTCCCCGGCATCGGTCGCGAAGTGAATGGTAGCCGCCGCTGGCTTTCGCTGTTCGTCATTAATCTCCAACCATCCGAACTCATAAAATTATTTGCCGTGCTGTATGCAGCCGATTACACCGTACGCAAAGGTTTGGTCAAAAATCACTGGAGCCAAGCATTTCTGCCAATGTTCGCTGTGATGGCACTGGTCGGAGGCTTGTTATTGCTCGAACCGGATATGGGCTCTTTCGTTGTGATTTGTATTGTCGCGATCTCTATTCTGTTTCTTGGTGGCTTTAATATCAAAGTGTTCGCCGGACTGATGATTGCCCTACCTATCGCATTTGCAGCCCTTATTTTTTCCTCACCTTATCGCATGCAGCGCGTAGTCGGCTTTATGGATCCATGGTCTGATCCTTACGGCAAAGGTTACCAGTTAAGCCATGCACTGATCGCATTTGGTCGCGGCGAGTGGTTCGGTGTGGGGCTAGGCGGTAGCTTGCAAAAATTATTCTACTTGCCAGAGGCACATACCGATTTCTTGCTCGCGGTCATTGCTGAAGAATTGGGTTTCGTTGGTGTATGCATTGTTATCCTGTTATTTGCCGGACTGATCATTCGCGCCTTCGCCATCGGCCGTCAAGCCGCCAATCTCGATCGCCAGTTTGCCGCGCTGGTGGCCCAGGGTATTGCCATTTGGTTGGGCGTACAAGCGATGATCAATATTGGCGTAAACACGGGCGTATTGCCCACTAAAGGGTTAACGCTGCCCTTTCTTAGTTTTGGCGGTAGCAGCGTAGTAGTGAGTTGCATTGCGGCAGCACTGCTACTTCGCATCGATTGGGAAAACAGACGAGTATTGAAAGGTCTGCCAATATGACCCGTAAAATCTTGATTATGGCAGGGGGAACAGGGGGGCATATCTTCCCGGCTTTGGCTGTGGCGGATTACCTGCGTCCGAAAGGCTGGCACATTATCTGGCTGGGCGCGCCCGAAAGCATGGAAGCACGGCTGGTACCCCAACACGGTTATGAAATGGCCAATGTGCGTTTTTCCGGTGTGCGTGGAAAAGGACTGTTGCGCAAATTGATGCTGCCTCTCAATCTGCTGCTGGCATTAGGGCAGAGCGGTGCGGCCTTGTTTCGCCATCGTCCCGACGTAGTGCTGGGCATGGGCGGTTACATCACCTTTCCTGGTGGAATCATGGCTGCACTGATGCGTCGTCCATTGTTAATTCACGAACAAAATTCTATTGCCGGACTGAGCAACAAAGTTCTGGCGCGATTGGCCGCAAGAGTGCTGAGTGGTTTTCCACACGTACTGCCCAAAACTGAATGGTGTGGCAATCCCGTACGCGACAGTATCACCCAACTGCCCGAGCCGCACATACGCTACGCCGCACGCAGCGGCGTGCTTAATCTATTAGTGCTGGGCGGTAGTTTGGGTGCAAAAGCAGTCAATGAATGCGTGCCACAGGCATTGGCATTATTGCCACATGCTATGCGCCATAATGTGCTACACCAAACTGGCAAGCAACATTTGGAAACGGTGCGCACCGCCTATCAGCTGGCGGCAGTCAACGCCGAGTCTCAACCATTTCTGAATGATATGGCAGAGCACTATGCTTGGGCGGACGTTGTAATTTGTCGTGCCGGAGCCTTGACCATCGCCGAACTGGCCGCAGCCGGCGTCGCCAGCATATTGGTGCCATTTCCATTCGCAGTGGATGATCACCAGACCAGCAATGCGCGCTTTCTCAGCGAACACGGCGCGGCCACCCTGCTACCGCAGACCGAATTAAAACCACAGCCCTTGGCAAATTTATTACAGGGAATAACCAGAGAACGCGCGCTGAACATGGCGCAAAACGCGCGCAAACTGGCCAAACCGAAAGCAACACAATGTGTTGCGCAAGTATGTATGGAGTTAGCGGGATGAAACATAAAGTTAAGCACATCCACTTCGTTGGCATAGGTGGCTCCGGCATGAGCGGCATCGCCGAAGTGTTACTCAATTTGGGTTATCAAGTAAGTGGTTCTGATCTGGCTGACAATGCGGTCACACAACGTCTGAAACAGCTCGGCGCGACGATATATTTGGGGCATGCCGACAATCATTCGACGAATGCCAATGCAGTGGTGGTGTCTTCCGCAGTGACCCCAGACAACCCGGAGATAATGGCCGCGCGTGCGCACAATATCCCCGTGGTGCCACGCGCAATGATGCTGGCAGAACTGATGCGTTTACGCCAGGGAATCGCCGTGGCTGGTACACATGGCAAGACCACTACCACCAGCCTGACCGCGAGTGTATTGGCCAAAGGGGGGTTTGACCCAACCTTTGTCATTGGCGGAAAGCTTAACAGTAGTGGCACCAATGCCAAATTGGGAACTGGCGAGTTTATCGTCGTGGAAGCCGATGAATCGGATGCTTCATTTTTGTACCTGCAACCCATATTGGCTGTAATTACCAATATTGATGCCGATCACATGGAAACCTACGAGCATGATTTCTCGAAGCTGAAGCAAGCATTCGTGGATTTCGTCGAACACTTGCCATTCTACGGCATGGTCATGGTGTGCGTGGATGATGCCAATATACGCGACATTCTACCCAGTATCAGCAAGCCCGTTACCACATACGGTTTCGCCGAAGACGCGCAAATCCGCGCAGTGAATGTGCGTCACCAAGATGGCAAGATGCGATTCACCGCACTATGCCGACAAAACGGACAGCCTCGTGATCTGGATATCATACTCAATCTGCCCGGACAGCATAACGTACAGAATGCGCTGGCAGCCATCGCCGTGGGGCTGGAAGTCGGCGTAGCAGATGATGCCATCGTTAGCGCATTAAGGGAATTCGAGGGCGTTGGTCGGCGTTTTCAGCGCTATGGCGAAATTCCACTGGCAGACAACCGTACCTTTACCTTGATCGATGATTACGGCCATCATCCCATCGAAATACTGGCGACTGTCAATGCTGTGCGCGGGGCATTTCCGGGGCGGCGTTTATTGCTGGCGTTTCAACCCCATCGCTACACGCGTACACGTGATTTATTTGAAGATTTCGTCAAGGTATTAAACGGAGTGGACGTGCTATTGCTAGCTGAAGTATATGCCGCAGGCGAAGCACCCATCGTAGCCGCAGACGGACGAGCACTGACTCACGCGTTACGCGTGGCCGGACAAAACAAGGTGCTGTTCGTGGAACAAATTCAAGATATGCCGCAGACCATTCTGAATATGGCACAAGCTGGAGATGTGGTCGTAACCATGGGAGCGGGTTCGATCGGTGGCGTAGCAAACACGCTAAAAAATATCGCTACCCATATTGGCGCATCTCTTAAATGAACATGATCGAGCCCGCACAATTTATTACAGAAGCGTTGCGCGGAACGCTACGCAGTAACGTTGCTATGAGCCACCATACCAGTTGGCGTGCTGGTGGTTATGCTGAGCGGGTCTATCAACCCGCTGATCTGGCCGACTTGATCATTTTTCTGCGTACCTTGCCAGCAGGTGAGCCGGTGGTCGCGATAGGTTTGGGTAGCAATTTGTTGGTCCGTGATGGGGGCTTACGCGGCACGGTACTGCTACTACATGCGGCGCTCACCGAAATGCGCATCGAAGCAGATGGATCAGTCTATGCACAGGCCGGTGTATCCGGTGCCAAACTGGCCCGCTTCGCTGCGAAACATAACCTGAATGGTGCGGAATTTTTCGCCGGCATACCCGGCACACTGGGCGGAATGTTGGCAATGAACGCTGGCTGCTACGGTAGCGAAACTTGGAACGTGGTGAAAAATGCGCAGACGCTGATGCGTAGCGGAAAACTATTAGAACGTGCGCCGGATCATTATGAGATTAGCTATCGGCATGTTGTGTTACGCAAGCAGGTTAAATATTTCGAGCATGACGACGCATCCCTCTCTGATTTATTGCCCGTACACCACGAGGAGTTTTTCGTCGGCGCGAAACTGCACTTGCTAACGGGTGACGGCGAAATCGCTCGTCGCGAAATTAAGTCGCTGCTATCCAAGCGTATTGCCTCCCAACCCTTAAACCTACCCAATGCCGGCTCGGTGTTCCGCAATCCACCAAACGATTACGCGGCACGCCTGATCGAACAATGCGAATTAAAAGGCTTGCAGATCGGCGGTGCGCGCGTATCAGAAAAGCACGCCAACTTTATTGTGAATGTGGGCGGAGCCACGGCAGAAGACATTGAAAATCTGATTAACAAAGTGCAGACGAGTGTGCAACAAAAGACCGGCGTTTGTTTGCATCCGGAAGTGCGAATTATAGGCGAGTACGCAAACACTCATGAATAACCCATACCTTTTTCCACACTCTCTGTCCCCGGCACAACATGGAAAAGTTGCGGTCTTGTGTGGCGGGCGCTCCGCCGAGCGCGAAATCTCGCTCAAGAGTGGTGCAGCAGTACTAACCGCGCTACTAAAAAGTGGGGTTGATGCCCAGTCATTTGATCCTGCCGAACAGAATGTACACAAGCTGCCTGAGAATGGTTTTCAACGCGCCTTCATTGCGCTGCACGGCCGCTTTGGCGAGGACGGCACGATGCAAGGTGCACTTGAATTGATGAACATACCCTATACCGGTAGCGGAGTGTTGGCTTCAGCACTAGCCATGGACAAGTGGCGCAGCAAATTGGTATGGCAGGCTGCAGGACTGCCTATTCCGGCTTATGAAATGCTCGATGCAGCCAGCGATTTAACTGCAATAGTGAAACGGCTGGGGTTGCCGCTATTCATCAAGCCCGCCAATGAAGGTTCCAGTGTGGGCATCAGCAAAGTGAAAAAAGCCAGCGAACTGCAAACTGCATATGCAGAAGCGGCAAAACACGACAAATTGGTAATTGCAGAAGCATTCATTAACGGGGGCGAATACACGGTCGCCATTCTTGGTAAACAGGCACTACCCGTAATTAAGATAGAACCGGCCAATGAGTTTTACGACTATGAAGCAAAGTATTTACGCAACGATACACGCTATCTATGCCCCGCTGGTTTGTCGCAAGAAAAAGAAGCCGAGATGCAACGCTTGGCACTACAAGGCTTTGCACTGATAGGCGGCGCCGGCTGGGGGCGGGTGGATTTTTTAATGGATGAAGCTGGACAGCCGTATTTATTGGAGATCAATACCGTGCCCGGCATGACCGACCATAGTTTGGTACCAATGGCGGCACGTCAGGCCGGAATGAGTTTTGAGGAACTGGTGTTAACCATACTGGAGTTGACCCATGTGGGATAAGCCGGAGTCACTACGCACGATATCCAGCACACTGTTCGGCATTTGCTTCGTATTGATTTTATATGGTGCATTGCACTATGCATTGCGCCAGCCAGTGTTTGCGCTACGCGTCGTGTCAATTAGTACGGCACCACACCAAGTAATTCCTGCTCACATTGAGGCTATGGTGCGTAATGAATTGCACGGTAATTTTTTTACTGTAGATCTGGAACGAACGAGACGAGCTTTTGAGAGCATTCCCTGGGTACGTAAAGTTAGTATGCGACGCCATTTCCCATGGCAATTGGAAATTAGCTTGGATGAGCATGTAGCCTTGGCACATTGGAACGAGGCAGAGTTAGTGAGCACCCGCGGAGAAGTATTCTCGGCTGAAACAGACCAGCTATTGCCGAAATTCATCGGACAACCCGATAGCGCAGCCGAAGTGACCCAGATGTATGCCGCATTTACTGAGCAACTTGCTCCGCTTAAGCAGGGAATTACAGAAATCAGCTTGTCTCCGCGCCGTTCATGGCGGTTACGCCTGAACAACGGCATGCTGTTGGAATTGGGGCGCGAGCAATCAAAACAGCGCTTGGCGCGCTTTGTGGCGGTATATCCCTACAGCGTGATGCCTATGCAAAAAAATTATGAATTTTTTCATGCGGAAAAAGCCTCGCATAAAAATGGACTACAACACAAAGCAGAGTATGTGGATTTACGTTATCGCAATGGTTTTGCCGCTTATCTGTCGAATACAGCAAACGGTCTGGGCATAGCCGGAAAAAAAGCGCTGTAGGACGAAACTAAAAATTTCACAGAGAATTTTTCTCATAATCGAACGCATATTTTAGTAAATGTATCGTCTATACAACGCAACAAAAGTTTAGGCAGTGGAGAAATTCAATGAGCAATAGCAGGGAAAACAAGAATTTGATCATCGGTCTGGATATCGGCACTTCCAAGATTGTCACTATCGTCGCCGAGGTCAAATCAGAAGGAATCATGGAAGTCATTGGCGTAGGAATGCATGAATCCTCCGGCATGAAAAAAGGAATGGTCGTCAATATTGATGCAACAGTGGCGGCGATCCAGCGCGCACTGGGTGATGCCGAGTTAATGGCTGATTGCAAGATTCGTGAAGTTTACACGGGCATCGCGGGCAGCCATATTAAAAGCTCCAATGCCAATGGCATGGTTAAAATTAAGGATCGGGAAGTTGCGCAGGCTGATATCGACCGAGCAGTTGAAACTGCCAGCTCGCTAAGTTTGCCTGGCGACCAGCAGATATTGCACATCCTGGAACAGGAGTTCAGCATCGATGGACAAGGAAATATCAAAAAACCGCTGGGTATGAGCGGTATGCGCCTTGAGGTCGAGGTGCATATCGTGACGGGTGCGGTCGCCGCGGCACAGAACATCATGAAGTGTGTACACCGTTGCGGACTGGAGGTACGAGAAATGATTCTGCAACCTTTGGCATCCAGCAAGGCGGTACTGTCGGACGATGAGAGAGATTTAGGCGTGTGCTTAGTGGACATCGGCGGCGGTACGACCGATGTGGCGATTTTTACGGGTGGCGCGATTCGTCATACTGCCGTCATTCCGATTGCAGGTGACCAAATTACGAATGATGTCGCTATGGCTTTGCGCACTCCGACTACCGATGCGGAAGACATCAAAATCAAATATGGCTGCGCTCTGCGCCAGCTCGCTGACGATGGCCCGATCGGCGTTCCTGGAGTCGGTGAACGAGGTATCCGTATGCTGTCGCGGCAAACCTTAGCAGAAGTCATTGAGCCACGCGTGGAGGAACTATATATGCTGGTACAGGCTGAATTACGTCGCAGTGGCTTCGAAAATTTACTGTCTTCGGGCATCGTCATCACTGGGGGCAGCAGCGCTATGCAGGGCATGGTGGAGTTGGGTGAGGAGATATTTCATATGCCAGTACGTTTAGGACTACCGCGCTATATAGGCGGGCTATCTGATGTGGTGAAAACACCTCGTTTTTCCACGGGTGTGGGCTTGCTACTCTATGGATTGGAGCAGCACCAACACAATCAGGCTGCGCGTCAGCGCTCGAATTCTTTCAGCGAAATACTAAATAGTATGAAAGCATGGTTCAAAGGAAATTTTTAGCAAAATAGTTTTAGCCAGACATAACCAAATGGCTCATTAAGTGTTTAAATTTATATTATCAACAACAAGGGGAAAACAATGTTTGAAATCGAGAATGTGCAACTTCAGGACGCGGTAATTAAGGTTATAGGCGTGGGTGGCTGCGGCGGTAATGCAGTAGATCATATGATTGAAAGAGGTGTACAGGGTGTCGAGTTCATCGCCATTAACACCGATGCCCAAGCGCTCAATCGCAACAAAGCCCGCTCTCAATTACAAATAGGTGCCACTATTACCAAAGGCTTGGGTGCGGGAGCCATTCCGGATATTGGACGAGCCGCCGCCGAGGAAGATCGCGAGCGCATTGCCGATTTAATCCAAGGTGCAAATATGATATTTATCACCGCAGGAATGGGTGGCGGCACGGGTACCGGCGCGGCACCTGTAGTAGCCCAAATCGCCAAGGAAATGAATATCCTTACCGTGGCCGTGGTGACCAAACCATTTCTTCACGAAGGCAAGCGCATGCGTTTGGCACAAGCCGGCATCGAAGCTCTGTGTGAATCTGTAGATTCACTCATCATCGTACCCAATGAAAAACTAATGACTGTGCTGGGCGAAGACACCAGTTTACTGGATGCATTCAGCGCCTCCAATAGTGTGTTACAGGGCGCAGTGGCGGGTATTGCCGAGGTAATTAATGTACCCGGCCTGATGAATGTCGATTTTGCTGATGTGCGCACCCTGATGTCTGAAAACGGTATGGCGATGATGGGATCGGCTACTGCCTCCGGATCTGATCGCGCTAAAGTTGCAGCCGAACGCGCCATGTCCAGCCCGTTGCTGGAAGACGTGCATTTAGCAGGTGCGCGCGGTGTGCTAATAAATATCAGCTCCAATAGCAAACTTACGCTAAGAGAATTCAGAGAAATTACCAACAGTGTGCAATTTGCCATTGAAGAAGCCACCGTAATCGTTGGCTCTGTGTTCGATGAGAGCATGGGTGACGAACTACGAGTAACGATTGTAGCGACTGGCTTGGGCTCGCCGCTGGAACGCAAACAGACTAAACCTGAACTTGTTTACGGGTTACGCACAGGCACGCACAACGAACCAGTCTTCGCAAGCAATTATAAAGAGCTTGAAATGCCTGCAGTAATACGTAATGGCCGTCACCGTGAAGCAGTCGAAGCGATGAAGCAATCCGGTGTTGACACGCTGGATATTCCATCTTTTTTGCGTAAACAAGCAGATTAATACTGTTCTAGAAAGCGCAGGCACCTCGTCTTTAATTTGGACGTTACGATCAGTAGGCACAAAGGTAGAATAATGGGTAGGGGATTTGCTTCAAAGAATGGAAAATTACTTTGTGGTATTTCCCTGCGTTTAATTCATCCACGTATCGAATTAACATACTGCAATATGAGCGCAGTTTGTTTAGCGGTTCTTACTATAACACCCGTATAAATCGGTGCCAGAATGAACTATGTTAAAATTCAGAATTATTTATAAGCCTTTAAAAGCAATATGGTTAACCAACGCACATTAAAAAATTCGGTGCAAGCTACTGGAGTAGGGCTGCATACTGGTGAGCGAGTTAATCTTACCTTGTCTCCTGCGCCTGCAAACAGTGGCATCGTATTCCGCCGGGTAGATGTGGTGCCGATGGTGGTGATACGCGCTGAGGCACATATGGTGCAGGATACCCGCTTATCCACCTGCCTGGAAGTAAATGGCACGCGTATAGCCACTATAGAACATCTAATGTCCGCTTTTGCCGGACTAGGCGTAGACAATGCTTTTGTTGACCTAACTAGTGCAGAGGTACCCATTATGGATGGAAGCGCTGGAACATTTATTTTTCTTTTGCAATCTGCAGGCATTATTGAGCAATCTACAGCAAAGAAATTTATCCGCATAAAAAAAGCCATAGAAATCAAGGAAGGGGATAAATGGGTACGCTTCGAACCCTTCAACGGCTACAAACTTAACTTTACAATTAACTTTTCCCATCCTGTCTTTACCTCTACTAAACAACATGTGACGATAGATCTGGGAGAACATTCGTACATCAAAGAAGTAAGCCGCGCCCGTACCTTCGGCTTCATGCATGACGTTGAGAATATGCGAGCTCAGGGATTAGCACTGGGTGGTAATTTGGACAATGCCATCGTGATGGATGAATACCGCGTCATCAACCCAGATGGGTTGCGCTTTGAGGACGAGTTCGTCAAGCACAAAATTCTGGATGCCATTGGCGACCTCTATTTGCTCGGGCATCCGCTGATTGGCGCTTTCTCTGGTTATAAATCCGGTCATGCTCTGAACAATGCCTTGCTACGCACCTTGCTTGCCGATGAACAGGCGTGGGAATTCGTGACTTTCAACAAGACTGAAGAAGCACCGGCATTCCTACGTCTACAATTGCAGGCTGCCTAATTCTTTATCAGGCAATCTCCTCATTAACCCGTCACAAACCAGCTAGTCAGGATTCAAGAAATTAATTCACCGAATCAATTGTAAGGACAAATACTTTGCTCATTTTGCGTCTGCTACTCGTCCTGGCCGCTCTTTTCATTGTATTTTCCGGTGGAGCATACATGATTACCCGCAATCGCCGCTATCTGAATCTAGCCTGGCAGATAGTACGCTTCGTGATTTTCATGCTATTGATATTTGTTGTACTGTTTTTGTTAGAACGTTATGTTTTGATAGGTTGGCGCATTTTTGTTTAAGATTAACGGCCTCTAAACAACCAGAAGAAATTCGTAATTTATTCGCTTAAGCACATAAAGCAATTACTAAATCGACACTTTCAACCTGTATAGACTAACAAGCCGGAGGTTGGGGTAGGGTATGAGAACAATGTTGCGGCCTATTTTCCGAACAAAGTCAACTTGTCCCCGATCAAATTAATGGAGCTGGACACAATTTTAAAGTACATCTAGCTTAACGGATGAACAAATGGTGACAAAGGCACTAAGCGTAAGGAAGTTACACAACTCAATGTATTGAGCTTCCAGAATCTTTATCGAGATGTTGCACAAATTTTGCAGCAGTCTTAAGCACAGTGTCGAGAGGAAGGATAAATGTTAGCTCAACTTCACCCATAAACACCCGTAAAGCACATTCAGTAGCAGTTCGACCAATCGCTAATTCGATATGCTGTGCGGGAAGTGCATTTTTTGGACCGGACCAAGTTTGTACTTTTAAATCCGGTTCCTTTGCCCATTTCGAAGCAAGTCCAAGAACCGGGTATATAAGAGCATTCAATCCTTCTGGATTAATAATAAATTCAGTTTCAGCGCCATTAGTATCTGTTAATGCAAGGCAAATTACATTGCTTGCATCGGTAGGATATGTGCGAACTGAAGCTATTGGTCTTAATGGTTTTTCGTTTGACATTTTTTCTATGGTAGGAATAATAATTTATATCTTTAGCATTATAATTGCATAATACCCCGTTAGGAACGCAACTACGACGAAGTATCACCAAGAGAGATATTCTGACCAGAGTTAAACTAGTAATCTAATTATTAGATAAATATTATATTGTGTCTAAGTCAGGCACGCAATGCTGGTTGTGAGAAATACTTGCGCGACGAATGTCTTTTAGATACACTTAACAACTAGGTAATCATGGTTATTATAAATAACGATACGTAAGGAGTAATTTCATGGAAGTGCTAGTTCCCATAATGATTTTCGGTGTAGGCATTATTATCGCTACGAGCTTGGCTAGCTTAGGTATTCAACGGGTTATAGAAGCTCAAAAAGGTAATAAGTAAGTATTATCCAGCTTCTATTAAAATACAAATTCTCTAAACGATAAAATCGTTAGCCTGTTATTCGCTTAAGCACGGCCATTAATGGCCGTGCTTTCGTTATTGAAGCATCACACCGACATTTCCCATGCATTTAAACAACACTGAATTCTCCCACTTAATTAAATTTTTATTGGTTTCTACAATTTCTTTTTTTTTCGGTGCAATGCATGGTATGTTGCAAGTGATCCCATCAATACGAGCTTGGCTGGATTCTATCGGCAGCCCATACGGCGGCCCTGGACATATGATAGACCCCTTGGCACATGCACATATAAATTTAATCGGCGGGCTAGTAATATTGGCAATGGGAACAATGTATTATTTGTTACCCATTATTAGCGGTAAAGCAATTTACTCTATACGTTTGATCAACCATTCATTTTGGTGGACAACGATTGGAGTATTTTATTTTTATACTACACAGGTAGTATTTGGCATACTAGAAGGAAATTTATTGCTCGCCAATAACCTGCAAGCAATGGCAACAGTACACCGCTTTTATGGACCTATCGTAGCCAGCTCAGGAATGGTCATGGCAACAGGTTTTTGCATCTATCTTGCTAACGTTTTATTCACACTCAAAAATAACGAACCAAATCCTTAAGCGTATTTTGCTAAGGTGATAAATTCAACGGAAAGCGCAAAACCCCTTCAACTTCGTTACGTTTCATTCGTACCTGTAACACGGACCTAGTGCCTGGAGCAACTTTTGCCGCCCTACGGTAAACACCCACCTCCCCATCTTGTATTGCTTGGATCCATTGATCTTGGTCATCAGTACGCACCGAAACCATAATGTCATGAACCGGTCCACGCTTACCAGTCACTATCACCAAAAACTCATTAACTCCGGGACGCGGTGGGCTTGGCCTGGATTCAACTCGCACCTCCGCATCCTGCCACTTTTGCGGTTGCGTATCAGCAACCCGATCCCCACCACATGCAACTAATAATAGCAAAAACAATACATTAGTATATTTTACGTTTATTCTCTGTAATCGGTTAACCGCTATATATGAATTATTTTTCTGCATTGAATTCATGGGATTGTTCTTTTTTATTTTTATCTGAATCTAGCGTACCGCCAATTGAAGATCCATATAGGTTTACCATAAAACGAACAAAAGCGCTTCCGGCAGCAACATAAAATAATGCGATGATGAATCCCCAGTCCACCCAAGGACGCTCATCACCCGGACGGAGGCCCCAAAATGGGAAACTCAAACCCACCGCAACCAATAACACCGCGACAGTAACGCCTACAAACCAATAAGGTATCTTTTTTTGCGATTCAGGAATGGTTTCTACCAGCTCCCAATCTTCAAGACCACGCTTGGCCATGCGTTCTTCATCAGAAGCATAACCAAAATGGTCATCCGGCTTCTCACCCCAGTGTTGTTCATCTACTTGCGATAAGTCTCGATTTTTTTCACTTATCTCGCTGGCAATCATAAGTTTCTCCTTTGTTCGGAAAAATGTTGAACAGGGAATCGGCCCATCCAAGTATCACCTGCAGAAACTTCAACTACAACAGAATATAAGCCTCGTGGCAAATTCTGCGCGATAGAAAGAATAAGCGATTCTCGTCCGATCGGTGGTAATTTAACGTTTTCAGCGCTAAGCTGATAACTACCCGGCGGCAAACCTAACACACGCACATGCAGTTCCGCTGAATGATACAGCTTGTTGGAAAGCGCAATGCGATATTCTTGAACGGTGTGACTCTGTTGGATATCCGCATTACCCACTGCTACATGATAAGGTTGATATGACCATAATCCCCAAACAAACATCACCGCACCTAATACCACGAAGGGAGACGTCCAACCCATTCGGGCAAACAAAGAAATGACAGCCCCCCGAAATTTATTTACACCTTTATTCGTGCGCTCAAGCATATCGAAACGTAGTAACCCAGGAACGCCTTGTTTATTATGCAGGCGATTGCAAGCATCCACGCAATCACCGCAATTGATACAACTGTCATAAACATCAGTTTTGCGCGGATCCAGATCAATAAAACAAGAAGTAACACAATAATTACATTTGGCGCATTCATCGCTACGACTGGCATCGTATGCTATATGCAAAGTCTGCTTGGTTTTAAACGAATGCATCCAAACTCTGTAAATACAAGCGTAGCGGCACCAAAAATGTCTTATCAATGCAATATCTATAAAAATAATCACGACACAAACCGCGTAAATCCAATGTAGCGATCCCGCCAACTTGGCATTTTCTTGAAGTGTTACAAAAGACCACACCACACTTGGCTGATAAAAATAAAATAATGGGATTAGCGCAAAAAACATAGCCCCCCCCAAAAATGCAACACCTAACAGCATCCAATTTATGATCTTGTTCTTGGCACCCGCCACGCGTAGCGCTTCACCAGTTAAGCTTACTTCTGCATGCTTACCTAATAGTTTGTATGTAAGATTGTTAGCCCATTCGGCCATACTATTTTGAGGACAAACCCAACCGCAAAACACAGTACCTGCAGTCGAGTACAGTAATACCAAACTACTCGCCAAGAAGAGCCATGCCCCAGTTACCAAGGAAAAATCAGCCAGCCAAATCTGTCTATCAAGCACAACAAAAGCGGCAGCACCCGGATCAATTCGGAATAGGCCACTAGCTGGAATTAGTACAACAAGGATCAGGGCCAGTATCTGCACCAAGCGCCGCTTCCATCGGAATCCAGAAGGCACTGGCTTGGAACCTACAACCGTGCCAATAACCTTAACTGGAATACTGGAAATGGATTTATACTTTACGCCGCCAGCCATAATTTAAGTTAATTTCTTGCCGTATTTGCTTCACGGTCAAGCGGACTCAACTCCAGCAAGCGCACACGGCTCAATTCCGCGCGTGGATCACCCGCATTCCGCTCAATTCGCCACAATGCGCGCATCGCTTCTACGTGATAGGGACTAAGACGCAAAATTTTCTGCAATGCCTCTTTCTCACTCAAGCCATGCTCACGCGCCTGCGCTAAAGATGAAAACATACTATCAGCCAATGCATAAGCAATCCAGCGATCTTTTGCATTCGCCTTATAAGCCAAATGCGTCAGCTGATTAGCCTGTTGCGTTGCGCCGCGCGCAGCGGCAAGCCAGCTTCGCGTCATCAGTTCGCTAGCTACGTAAGCACGTTCGAAAGCTTCTTTATCGTGGTCACGAATACCAAGCAAGTTTGCAGCGGCTTCCATTTTTGGCCTGGTTTTAAGCAAAACTTGTAATAATTTTGCCACATCTAATTCACCAGCATAACGCGCGCGCGGCAGACGAAACTCAATTACTGGCGCCCACTCGTCTTGCACCTGATCCTGGCTAGCCGGCAGTGGCCCCCAATAGCGTCCGAGCCAAGTCCATCCCCCTTCGCCCGCAGTCGCCTCATCTTGTTGTTCCAAAGACAAATGCTGCAAATTAAACAACAGCCCCTGCGCACCCATAAATTTCTGCTTTGGGCCTACCAAAGCGAGATGCATGCCATCGAGAAATAGTTGCGCATCTGGAAAAACCCGTCGAAAGCTAGTAAAAATTACATTCAAAGATTTGTTGTCAAGTTGGTTGAGCGCCAACCACTGAACAAATAATCCATTTTCGCCTAAGCGATTACGCACGCGCTGAAATTGCTGGACTGATAATAAAGAACTTGTACCGGCCAAATCCGGATGAAACACGTCACCGATTATGACATCGTATTGATCCCGACTCGCGCTTAAAAAATGTCGGACGTCGTCACGTTCCACTTTAGTTTGACGCAACGCGTTGCGATTTAATGGGGCAAACCAACTCGCTGCAGAATCAATCGCACCCTGTGATAGTTCAACAGCACTACGCTTTAAATTTGGAAACGCTAACGAACCAGCCACAGAAATTCCAGTCCCTAACCCGAGGAATAACACCGAACGAGGCTGTTCGTGCAACAGTAACGGAAGACGCGCTTGATTTGACTGCACGAACACCGCCGTAGGGTCAGTTGAAGCATCCATTCTTTGTAAATCAGTCAGCAATACACGCTGCCCGTCTTGTTGCTCCACCACATGAGTCATCGAAATGGCATCTTCATAAAAATATAAATCCCTGCTTCCCGCTTGCGCCAGCGGTAATAACATATTAACTGGTGGTAACTTTACAACTGGCCATGCTGCCATTAAAAAAACCGGTACGGCAAGCCATGCAATTCGCGACTGCGCCCAAGTTAAACCCACAATCAACAATACCGAAGCTGCTACCGCCACCGTAGCAGCGCTGCCCCAAAGCGGAATCAGCACCACCCCCGCCACTACCGCACCAAGCGCAGCACCCAATGAATTAGCTCCATACAACCATACCCCACCACCATTTGAGCGACCGTTTAACAAGGGCAGCCAAGCGCCGAGCGCCACTGTAACTGGCAAAGTTACCAGCACAAGTAGTAACCCCTGCTTACTCAATGCTTCAAATAAAGAAACAAATTCAGCTCGCTCTGCCCATGCCGAAAGTACAGGTAACAACCACAGACTTAATACGGTAAATCCCCCGGCAGCAATGGGCAAGATTAAAAACCATGCTTGCCTGTGCTGGCGCGGCACGATCAAGCTACCGATACCAATGCCCAACAGAAATGATGCCAAAATCACTGCCAGCACGTACTCGGTGCGTAACATCACCATGCCAAACAAACGCGTCCACGCTATTTGCAACATCAAACTTGCCGCACCAATTGCGGCATAGGCAAACAGAAAAATCAGACGTGGTCGGCTTGCCCTAACATTTTTCTCAATAATCTGCGCTGTGGTATAACGCGATGAAAACAGCAACAGCGCAACAACTCCAACACATCCAATCGCGGCAACCACTCTAACTGCCCAGACCCAACCCAAAGCAGGCAGCAACCAAAGTGGTAACAGTGCGCCACAAGCAGCACCGAGAGTATTTAAACCATAAATTTTCCCCAGTCGCTCCGGCCTATTTCCCAATGATGCTAAAATCAACGGAAATCCTGCCCCCATAATAAAAGCTGGCAGCAACAACAAGCACAATGCGACACTCGCAATAAGGCCATACCATTGAAATAACGAAAGTTGAGCAGCCGCATCTTCCATTCCCACCGATGTCATTTGTAGAATCAGAGGCAAGAGTAAAGCGTAAACAGCAATACCTCCTTCCAATGCAGCAAACAACAACAAAGGTCTTTTGATTCGGGAAGCCCGGTGTACCGCGAATAAACTTCCCGCTCCTAATCCTCCCATAAATGCGGCGACAGTCAGTATTACCGCAAAAATACTCACCCCGAATTGCAAAGAAAGTATGCGCGCCCACAATACTTCGTATGCCACGCTAGTCATACCAAATAATCCATACAGCGCTGCCAACGGCCAGTAACTGCGCTTTAAAATTAATGGTTGTGACTCTTCCACCAGCATGAACTAACCTTAATGTACAGTCATATAATTAAATAACACTTAGTATTATCCGCATAAACGGCAATATATTTAACTATCTCGCAGTAGAACGACTTGCGGATATGATAGACCTTAAAATTACGAGGGCCGCGTACGTTTGCTTTAATTATTTGAATTGGAACCCCGAGCAACCGCATTACTGATGCAATGACGAACGCAATTTAGCACGCTCCATGGTGCAGTATGCATGTCATTTTTTGACTGATTCTAATCGACTACAAATCGCACTGGTCGCCTACACATCCAAGTATCGCTACAGTGTAGTGATACTGCCAGAATTCAATGAATCTTCTTTGATGAACCAAACCAGACGGAGCTTGAGTTTCATCTAATGCAAATAAACGTAGTATCAACGCTTCAGCGCTGCGGCTATTAATGTACTCTGCAAACAACTTTCTCCGTTTAATCAAACGAAAATACATCTACTACCATAACAAGCCCCTCTAAAATCCAGTGAACTGGACAACGGGAACAGAACAAAAGCATCGTTTAGTACGCACAAGCGTAACGCTCAAAAAAATAAAAAATATTGACACATAGATAAATATTTCATTGAAATTTTTTGGTACGCAATAGATATGAAGCGGCTAAACATCAACAAAAATAAAAGACCACATCGTTCTATAATTGCATTAGAAGGGATAGAACCAAATAACACCCACAATTGCGTGTACAAAAGCCAGTGTGATAGTAAGCCCGGCAGAAATCATATGTAGCACGAATACTTGCTTACCATATATTCCCATAGCAATACCCAGCGCACCCGTAATTAAAAGCAAAATTAACAGTGGCACACCCAGCAAAAACATGGTCAAATGTTTTTGCTGGATGGTTGAAGGCCTATCTGTTTTAATTTGGCTAGCCTGTTGTTCGAATGCCTCCATCACCTTAGAACTATTGTCTTTCTGATCATTATCATCAGCTCGCGCGGTTGGTAGGGTAAACATTAAAAATAGCACCGCTGTAAACAACCAACATGCTAATAAATGTAGATAAGAGACATTCTTTGCACTCGCTATCATTTATCACTCTCGACTGAAACTACCTGCTGCTCTTTCGGATCGGTTTTGCTTTCCGCGTAATGCCATGTCAACACCGCAATCAGAATAAAAGGAACAAAAAGTATACCTAGCAGAAATAAAAAAATAAACCAAAGCGTATCAATATGTACGTGAAGAAAGCGATAGCTATCCACTGCATAGCTCATTTTTGCTGAAGACAATGTGAGACCAAGAAACATTCCCAGGCGCCACAAAGTATTGAGCACTCTCACTCTTTTTTGCCCTTTATCTCGAAATTACTTGCGCAGCGGAAACCAAAAAAATCAGAAGCGTAATTCGCAAAAGCAAAATTTCGATGAAACACTGCGGACGAAAATGGATCTCCCTTCCATGAACCACCACGCAATACTTTATAACTTCCCCCCGTCGGCACAATGTCAATCTCTTTTTTATTTGTCGCCCGCACAATTTTTCCTTTAAACAAATCCGACGGCGCATCAGATCCAGGATAGGGCGCGAAATCATCCGCTGTCCACTCATTTACATTCCCCGCCATATCCATTATTCCATATGGACTAACTCCATTTTGATAAGTATTCACGTTGGTTGTCGAACCCACATTGTAATAAGTGTTTAACCGTTCCGGTTCCATTTTATTACCCCACGGCCAGCGCCGACCATCCGTCCCACGCCCGGATTTTTCCCATTCCGCTTCAGAAGGAAGCCGCTTACCTGCCCACTTCGCATACGCGGTCGCATCATACCAAGACACCATAGTAACGGGGCGTAATATTTCACCTTGAGGAATTTTTCCTTTTTTCCAATTCAACGGCGGACGATGAGACGTAGCAGCTACAAATTTTGCATATTGTGCATTAGTTACAGGGTACTTATCTATCCAGAAAGCAGGTAATTTAACTGTATGCTGCGGACGATTTTGTACATCTGCACGTTCTAAATCTGTCCCCATTAAAAAAGCTCCCTCAGGAATTAAAACCATACTGTCTATTTCAAGCCATTCCTCTTTAGAGAGCAAACTTTCAATTTCTATAGCGCTATATCCTGCTATATGATTTTTCTCGGCCTCATGTGCGCTATGCAACACTAGATCTTCACCCGCAGCGCGTATGTGAGACCATTCATCTTTTAATTCGTAAGTTGCGCGCGTACGCATTTCACCCATACGTTCGAATCCCTGATTCACTACATACAAAATAATACCCATCGCTAACAAAACTAAGCAAATTACAAAAGTAGCCGACAAATAACGTTTGCGACGTGCATAATCTACAGCAGAATGTGTAGTTTTTCTGTTTGCAGAAGTAACTGCCATCTAAATATCGCTTTCTCTGCTGTCAGAACTTTGCTTATATAAAAAAGCTCGCGGACTTCTCCCGTATGTTCTTTTCACCATAATTTCACCCATGACCCCACCAAATGCTGCCGCAGTCATAACTACAGTCACAAATAAGGCCCACATACCAAAAGGAATTAGCGATGCATCTTCCGGGATCCCACTTAAATAAACGCTATCCAGATAACTAACCAATTTAACTATTAATGGCGGAAAATAACACAGCCATTTACCGCCAAGTCCAAAAATAACAGCAACCAATATACCCACAAAAAATGGGAGCACCAACATATCTATAACCCACAGACTATTAAAATCAAGGATACCGCGAAATAACTCGATTTTTACTCCAAGTAAGCGGTCACCGAAATAATTCAATGCGCAACCCATGGTTACTGCCACTACCCCACTAAAAAATCGAGCCCAGGTCAAGGGTGGTAGTTTGCTCATGGGCGGTACTCATGGCCGGTAAGCATCTCATGCTCAGCTTTGCGGGTTTCTTCTAAATACCAATCTTTCACTTTTAAACTTGCCATATAACGTGCCAAAACTCTCCGCTCATTTTCCGGTAGTTGCGCATAAGATGGCATTTGATATTCTTTCTTTAAACGGGATGGTAATATTGTCTGAGGATTGCTAGCTGAAAAATATTGATAAAACCAATCTTCATTTCGCAAAGAACCCATACCGTCCAATATTGGAGCTGGCACGGCTTTAATAAGATCACGTACCGTCCATAATGAGTGGCAACTTTTGCAATTTTGCTGACGATATATATCCGTAGCAGCGCGCTCTAGGGTAGCAGATGCGGTACTGAAATAAGGAATACCTTTATCGACTTCCTGAATAGTATTAAGGCGCCATAGATTACGCCCCATAAAACCTATAACCACAATTGCAATCACTACAAAAACAATTTTTTCGCCTGATTTCATTTGCCCTGTTGCTTTTCTTTTTTCTGACGCTCTAATACACGCTCTCGGCTTTGTATCTGCGCGGCAACCACCTCGCGACTTTTAGCATACTCCTGAGGTGACATTTTTTCTTTGTCGCCTTCGTCGAATACTAGGTATTTGATATCTTCATCAAATTGCTCATTCTTCACTCCCCACCTAATCCAATAAATAACAGCAATAATTATCATTCCTCCGACAATAAGCCAAAGGTAAATAGACCATCCATCATCCAACGATTGCAAGTAGTTTTCCATGTTTTCTCCGTTGATTGTTAGATAACCATCCTAGTAGACAATCTAGAAAAGACTTCCACCCAGCATTTGCAATCCACCAAAAATGACTGCAACAACAATACCCGCAATTATCAAGCCAAACATAACTTTCTCACCAAATCTCATTGTTTTTGGCGCATGACTCCCAAATATCACCATGTATACAATGCCTGAAAACACTAATACTCCCAACAACATAAAAAAAAACACACCAGTACTAAATTGCTGGCTACGCATCCCTTCTATGCTTAGGTCTAGCTTCGGCGAATATGCCGTGTTAACTAACACATTTAGAACACTACCTATATTTAGGCTTTCAAGAAATGAATAAATAATTATCTCCATTCATTCCAAATAAATTCTTTTAAAAAAGAGTATGCCGCCCTTACGGCGGCATACCTTGTAAGCTACGTTTACAACCAACAACTTTAAGATTTATTCGACCTTATTTGAGGATTTTTCTTATCATAGTTATCCACAAAGAAACTATAGAAAAATGGGGCCAAAAATCCAATCGCTACTACTACCGCAAAACATGCAGGTCCATAATCATAATCTATCATTTGATGCCTCCTAAATATAGCTATTATAAATTAAACGTTATGCCGTCTATCACCATGACGAGGATCACTCTCGTGATGGCGAGGCTGCCACTCATATGGCGGTAACCGTTTCACCGTAATTGTTACACCCAGAAAAAACATCGTCAGATAAAATAAATCGATTGTGTATCCCTTATCCCACCAAGGCTGTTGACGCTCCCGCTTACCATTGGGACGATAATTCCCCTCAAAATTAGCAATTTTAACCTCTGGCCCCACGACAGTGTAATCTTTAAGATCCACATCCGGAATCTTCATTATCTCGTCAATTTGAGGTTTAATCACACGCAGGTCATTCATACTTACCGGATGTCGTCCCTGTTGCGCTTTAAACGAACTGTCTTTATTAATTTCAACAATTCGTTTCATTGCCGCATCATCACCCTGAGTTTCTTGTATCGACTGAATTTCAGGAGTGTCCATAGCTTTAATATAATCAACATAAATAGCAGCTGTTGGACGTTGCCCCCAAAGAGGAATGGTAGTCAGGAATGCTGTTATGACCGTTAAGAAAACAAGAACAACAACAGGTACAGGCAAACGATTATTGTCCTCCGTCATCCCACCAAGATCCTCAGCTTCCCAGAGCTGTTTGGATCGTTCCACAGTCTCTGCATGCGTCAAAGTTACCAACGGTTCATTAAATACCCAAGGCATATTATCGTCCCCCTTAAATTATTTCAGGTTTATAACAAAATCAATTAAATTTCGAATTTCGCTATCTTTAGCATACATGGGCACATCAGGAGGAGTCGTGATCTTACCTTCCCGATACTCATCATACTCAGAACGCCATTTTTTGAAATCAATTTTTTTGCCATCAGCATCGACCTCGCCCCATAAATAATCAAAACGCGGCATGATGGAGTGTGGCTGCACTAAACGCGGATTAAAGAAATGCAACATCATCCATTCTTTCGACGCATTGCGTGAACCCACATGCAATAAGTCCGGTCCTTTGCGGTCAGACCCAAATGCTGTTGGAGACTCACCATTAAAATCACCTAACATAGGAGGCGCTCCAAATACTTGCCAATCTTGCGTTTGCTCAGGCAACAATGTATGACACCACCAACAACCCTCTCGCACAAACATAGTTTTTCCAGAACCAGCGTGTAATATATCTGAATCTGCAGCCTGCTTTAAAACCTCATCTGGAGTCCAACCTTTTGTAGCTGTCGCATTCTCCATATACGAAAGTGGCTTATCTTCAAAAGTCAGCAATTGATCACTTTTTTTAATCAAAAAAACAGCACCAGTCTCCTTCCGTGCCTCTGTTATGCGGCCTTGCTTAACACTAAGCTCCTCAACACCCCTTCCCAGATTAACGGTGTGAGTCACCCCATTGGGCAATGACGTTCCTGCTGGATATACATAGGCGTACACAGGTTCCATCGACTCACCGCTTTTCGGATCTTTTCTGACCAGCACTTTCAATGGCTTATTCAGACCCTTCAACAATGGATCTGCAATCTGCCAGCCCGAATCCCACCCTGAAGTCAACTGCTTGTCCAAGCCAACCTCGGAGCTGATTGAAGCCGCAAGATCGAAGCTTGGGAAAAACAAGGTTATGCTCATTGACAGTCCAAATGCGACTCCAAACGCTCTGGAACCAATCTTATACTCTCTAAAATTCATTATTTTCTCCCCAGATCCTGGCTTAAAATTTTAAGTTTAACGTTCGTAGGCCAATTCATGCGGCATACGTCCGGCCGGAATAACAGTACCTTCACGCGCAGTCATCCACATGTTGTACAACCAAAGAATGGTTGAAGAAAACACCATAGTCCCACCCAACCAACGAGCGATCATATAGGGATGCTCGGCGATAACGACATCAATGTATGGCACCTCATAAATCTTACCTGCCCCCTGAATTAACCCAGCAATCGTCATTGATATCCAATAGGTGCTAAATCCAATCAACAGCAACCAGAAATGCAGATTTCCTAACGTCAATGAGTACAGTTTACGCTTCATCAGTGTTTGCAAACCAAGATATACGGCCGCGGCCTCAAGAAACGTCGAGAATCCCAATAAAGCAAGATGCGCGTGCGCCACCATCCAACCAGTACCATGTATGTACCAATTAATAGAACGTGTTTGTTGGAAACCACCCTGCATATTAAGCGGAATCGCCAACAATACACCCACCACAGTAAAACGTACCTCAAGATTCTCGACAAACATGTTCCATTTACCCTGCATGGTCAAGAGTATATTAGACACGAATGCAATCGCGGGCACCAAAATCAGAACACCCTCCACTGAAGCGAAGGATTTTAGCCATTCAGGCAAAGGAGCCGACATTAAATGGTGCGCAGCAGGCGTTGAATAAAACACGACAATCGACCAAAAGTGCAAATGGCCTATACGGTGAGAATACAATGGATTACCAGTCACCTTCGGAATAACATAATATGCAATCGCCGCAGCAACGGGAGTAATCCACAACCCCAAAACATTATGCGCAAACCACCACGTCATGTAAGCTTCAGTCAGGCCAGTAAGATGAAAATATTCTGGTAGATTTCCAACCAAAAATACAATAATCAACATAAACGTTGATGCCGCAAAAAACCAGTTAGTCGTATAGATTCCCTGAGTGCGGCGTTTTATTATGGTCATCCATACATTAACCGCCAAAGGAATAGTTATAAACGCAGCAACAGCAAGATCCAGCGGCCACGGAAAATCAGAGTACTCACGCCCAGAAGTCACCCCCATCCACAACAGAGTCAACCCCAAAGCCAGAGCAATATTCCACATCATGCAATTCCACAAACCAAGCTTCTCTGACCACAACCTTGTATTCCCCAGTATCGGAGTGATATACATCATGGCCATTGCAAATGCCATCGAAATCCAGCCAAAGATTACCGCCAACACATGCACCTGGCGCATATGACCAAAAGCAAACATTTCTGTCCCTGTTACAAAATCAGGGAAAGCAAGCTTGGCCGCATTAAACGACCCCAACCCAGTTCCAATCATGAACCAAATAATGGCAGAAAAACCGAAGAAAATCGCCGCCGAACCGACCGGGATAGCCTCATTTTTAGCAAACAAATACTTAAGAATCATGCTGCATCTCCTTTTTTAGCTCTGGCAGACGAAGCGGCTGCCACCATTAGCGTTAATTCCACTATAATTTCAAAAAGTTATTTTTTTGACGATTTATGCGGAGCCATTGAAGCCATTTCTTCTTTGACCACATCGCTCACTGAACCGCCCACCACTTCACCCAATGTATCAGTACCATCCACCAAGTGAACACGCTTGTGCGGCATCAATACGTACCACGATAACCACATACTAGAAAACGCCAAAAGCATGCAACATGTCCCTGCCACTATTGTAAGCATGTCCCCCCCTTAATTTTAAAATCGTCTGTTTAATATTTAAACAAACCCACATCTAACCATGACGCGCATTTTCGATTTGATCATGGCGCGTTAATCCAAGCGCCAGCATCAGCATAAATACAAAACCAAATGCAAGCATCCAAAACGTCATGAACCCATTAAACGTCGTTGGCAGATACGATCCAGCACCGTAACCACCCCAATCTTCAAATCCGCCACGCCCCATCCAACACATCAAGGCAGCCCCAAACACACTACCATTACCCATGCCCGTTACAAATCCCGCAATTATAGTAATCCAAAAGGATTTAGATTGTATGGACTTTTTTTGCATTTGCATTCCCCCAGTTTTTTATCTAAAGCATTTAGATATTTTTTACTAATTTTTAAGCGGAACCCGGATGTTTTTTAAGCAAATTTACTCTGATTACCGAATTTTTTGGCAACAACTACAGTGCGAGTTACCAGCAATTACTAAAATTCAGTGATCTAAAAATGCAGTGATATAATAAAACCCTACACTTAACCTTGTCAAGGCATAGTGCACTTAAACTAAACAATAATGCTGATCATGAATATTAATACCTTCTTGTCGCGTATCCCTCTTCGTTATTGGGGATATCTTTCGTTATTATTATGGGGTATGGCGATCCTTTTTTTTCTGCGCCCAGAGCCTTACAACTTAAATGAGGGTTCTGCCAAAGCACTTTTATTGGTATGGTCAATAGTTGACCAGGTGGCAGCCTCTGTTGTAACTTTTAGCGCACCCGATTTACGCGCATTGTTGTTTTTGCCTGTGGCAATTCTTTGGACAGGCAATGTTTTTGCTGCCAAAGCTCTCACTACAATTTTGTTCGCCTACACTATAAGGTTACTTTACTTGTGGAACCGACACAGCGTTAATGCTGAAAGTGCATTAATTGCTAGTGGCCTGCTGATTGTATCGCCGTTGATGTTGGAACAAATTGATACACTCTCTCCCGGCATTTACTTGTTGCTGGCATTTGCATTTGGCGCTTGGCTGAATGTGGAATACCGTTTAAATCCTCGCCCAGGTGGCGGTTGGTATTTTGCCCAGTTACTGGTCAGCGCCTTTACCGTAAGTTTGCATCCCATTGGCCTGGCATATCCATTAGCCCTACTATGGTCATGGCATAAAGAGCCACTGGATAAAAAACAACAAAAATATTTTTTTGTCGGTGTCAGTTTTGTTGTTCTCTTTACTTTACTTGTATTAAAAGGCTGGAATTACATCGAATGGTTCCAGAACCCTATTAAAAGCCTCGCAATTACTATTCTCGGATCACCTTTGAACAGTGCAATGTCAGCTGTCAGCTGGGTAGTGGGAGGATTCATGCTTGCGGGACTTATAATCGTCGTGGCCAAACAGTACTACAATCTATGGTCAGACTTTACAGGGCGTACCTTTCTTATTGGCTTAACGCTGGGAATTACGACCAGTGATTCAGTGTGGGGCATAATTGCATTAAGCCTTATTTTGTATTATGGAATTCCACTGTTGTTAAAATTACATCATGTTCGCGCAGACAAGGGGTTTGTTCAGCAGCGTGGCTTAATGATGCTATTTATTATCATTCTTTCCACAGTATTTATGCGGGCAGATAAAAACTACTACGAAATTCGGCAGTCCGGCTTGCTATCCGACGAAGATCAATTAATTCATATCCTTGCTGAAGAAGCTGAAAATACCCGTAAAATCGCTGAAGAGGACAAAAGCGAAAAAAATCCAATTCTTTTACGTGTAGCCAGTCAATGGCCAAGCCGCACTATGATCGCGTGCAAATGCGACACCTTACCCTTGCCCCCTGCAGCGCAGGATCCGCAGGCTCAGCTTACCATGCTGCGCAGTATGACCCACTTATTATTCAATCCACGGCAAGCTAACAATACAGCGCTCGCCCGGAATCTGTCTATTCTTGGCGGAGAGGTTATTGAAACTATCGCATTACAGCCCGGCGGCGTGCTTTTACATTTCAAGAGCACAGATACTCAGGCCAATCTGAAGAATAGTAAGTAGGTTATATGTGAGCTGTATAACAGTCCGGAAATAATTTCAACCATTCTAGGCGCAAGTGAGCGGTTAGTCTGATTTATTCAACTCATGCCGCAATTGACGATAGACTTACTTTAACTATATGAATAAACTTATACAAGAAATTATTATTTATTTGGTTGTAGCTCTTAGCTCTCTATTCATTATGAGCTATGCTGTACATATGCTGGTTGGTGGCTTGGTTAGCAAGGAAACTGAGCACTTACTAATTATAGTCACTTGTATCATCGGTATAGTGGCTATAGGATTTATGGCTTGGGATGTAACTCAACGCCGCAAGAATATTAAATAGCACTCACACACAGCCAAAATACTAACAGCCTACCAAGCAGGCTAATGGTATTGTGACATAATAATAAATTAACCTGATTAGTTACATACCTCAGCCGCGCGTATAGTAATTTCAGGGCATGGGGTG
>NZ_CAKMAA020000022.1 GCF_924101635.2 Candidatus Nitrotoga sp. HW29
CCTCGGTTTCTTCGATGAGGCAATTATTGCACTATTGATGTATAAATGGAATAAGACCAATTAGCTGGTTGTGGAGAGAACCCAGAGCATAGTATTTTCTGACCGGATTTCACAACGGGATTTAAGACTGAACTTGAAGTACGGAGACTCCGAGAGTGCATGACCGGGGTCAGAGTAAATTTAAAGCTTCTGTTAAGCCATATTAAATTATTCACTTCGCTAAATTTACTCTAACCCCAGCCATGTAACTATTGGTAGCCTTGGCCAATACGGCCATAGACGACAAACTTTTCCGGATCGGAGAGTACGGCGTAGGCCTCATTAAATTTCTTTCATCTGACCCTCCGCGTCTTTTTTGTGTGACACGTCCAGATGATATTTGCGCGCCAGTTTGCGTAAAGATTTATTCATCTCTTCCACCGTGGCATCACGCGATATGGCCGGTATCTTGTAATAGTCCTGATAATGCATGACTCTCTCCAGAATATTTCTGACCCCTAAACTAGGTAGGTCAGATTTTTCTATTTTTAAGCACTTGAAAATTTATGTTTGTGTCCACAGATTGTGTGGTATGGCAATCCTGCCAGCATTTATCTGTTGAAAGGAAACATCATGCATTATCGAGGTATTTTTCACCGTAATTTGTTCTCGGAACTGGAGCAGTTGCAGCGTGAGTTTGACGGTTCCCCCAGCATTCGCGGTGCGGCGCCAGGCTATCCGGCCATGAACGTTGGCACAACACCGAAATCGGTTGAGGTCTATGCCTTTGCGCCCGGCATGGCACCGGAGGAATTTGATGTGCAAGTCGAGAATGGCGTGCTGACCATCAGTGGCGAGCGCAAAAATATCGTGCCGCCTGAGAGAGCGACCATACATATTGGCGAACACTTCTCCGAGCGTTTCCGACGTGCCGTATCACTGCCGGACGACATCGAGCCGAATTCAACTACGGCCAGTTATCGCGATGGCGTGCTGCACGTCTGCGTGGCGCGCAGGGAAGCTGCCCAATCGCGCCGGATTCCGGTTCAATGATAAAGGAGAACACCATGAACGAGAAAGACATCAAGCGTGAAAATGCGAGTGAAGAGAGTGCAGCCATGCGCCCTGCAGTGAACGTAGTTGAAGATGCGACCGGCATCACACTGTATGCCGATCTACCTGGTGTGCCAAAAGATAAGTTGTCCATCCATGTGGAAGGCGACAATCTGATTCTGGAAGGCGAGCTGGAAATAAATTCCCCGCCGAACATGGAGGCGATTCACGCTGAAGTCGATCTGTCGCGTTACCGCCGGGTATTCACCCTGTCGCGGGAACTGGATGGCGACAAGGTATCGGCAGGATTCCGGCATGGCGTGCTGGAATTGCGCATTCCGAAAGCCGAGCATGCCCAGTCGCGCCGGATTGTAGTGCAGGCTACCTGATCGCATTACCCGGCGGTGGATTCACTCCACTGCCGGATATAGATAGGAGGTTCATCATGCAATCAATATAACTGGGGGCAGCGTAAACTTAAAACTTCTGTTATGCCATGTAGAAATATATTTAATCTGCATAGCGTAAGTTTTTCGCACCCTTGCAGCAAATAGCGGCAGTCGCGTAAGATAGACCCATTCCCAAGAGGGAATAGCATAAGCAGTAGCCGGACTCTGGAATCCCATCGTCAAAAACATGTGGGTTGGTCATTGAAAATGTACGGAACGCTGCTCCCTTGTCATTCTGGCTTGATAGCTACCGGAATAGTAGCAATCAAAAAGCCCTGACTTTTATGGAACGCGATATGAACAACACAACAATTCATGACTTAAGAATGGCCGTTGCAGATGAAGACGACACCTACAGAACATTGCTGGAATCCACCAAGGCCATCCCTTGGAAGATTGATTGGGAGACCAAAAAATTCAGCTATATCGGGCCGCAGATCGAAAAACTGCTCGGCTGGACACAGGAGAGCTGGCTGACTGCGACCGACTGGATAGACCGCATTCACGAAGCAGATCGCGAGAAGACAGCGAACTTCTGCATCTCCCAATCAATCGATGGCGTTGACCACGAGGCGGATTACCGCGCACTGAAGGCAGATGGCAGTTTCGTGTGGGTACGCGATGTCGTCCACGTCATCCGCAAGAATGGCGAAACGACTGAACTGGTTGGATTCATGTTCGACATCTCCGAGCGCAAGAAGATGGAAAACGAACTGCTTTCACTCAACCATAAACTGGAAGTACTGGCACTGCAGGACGGCCTCACTGGTGTGGCAAACCGCAGACTGTTCGACCAGACCTTGAAAACCGAATGGTTCCGTTCCCAGCTCGAACATCAGCCACTCTCACTGATTGTCATCGACATCGACTACTTCAAGCAATACAACGATCACTATGGACACATTCGGGGAGACGAATGCCTGATCCGTGTTGCACATGCATTGAACAGTATCCCGCTACGCTCAAACGACTTGTTCGCCCGTTACGGCGGCGAGGAATTTGTTTTGCTTCTGCCCAATGCAGACCTCAATTCGGCCATTGAGATCGCCGAAAGATTCCGCGCGACCATCCAAAACTTGGGTATTCCACACGAGACTTCCAAAGCAAAAGACGTGGTCACCGTCAGCGTGGGGGTCGCATCCGCCACTCTTGCTTCCGATAGCGAACCCGCCTCGCTGTTGGCAGAATCCGACAGAATGCTCTATCAGGCGAAGGAATTGGGGCGCAACCGGATTGCCAGCAAGTAGCTTTGAATCAACGTTCTGAGCACCACAAAATTAATGAAGTGATTGTAACCAATGCCTACAGGACATTTAGATCCCGCTGTCTTCATAATTGAGAAGCATGGAACGACAATAAATATTTCCCAAACTCCTTTTTTCTACAATGATAACGGGCACCCCACTTACGTCAAAGAACCCCCGGGCGGTGTGACGCCACTCGTCCCTGCGCCAACCGATCCACGCGTGGCGATAGGAAGTGAGTATGTCGTTTCTGGGGTGACTGGGGTAAAGCAGGCCCCTTATGGTGTAGAAACCCAACTCGGTTTCGTCGCAGACGAGGTTATCTTCGATCCCATGTGGGCGACTCGTGACGTGGCGGCAGCGTTTGGCATCACGCTGGTAGAGCAGGGTCAAGCTGTACCCCTGAGCGGCCCCGTCAAAGAGCTGTCACAGATTGAGTACGAATACGGCGTCTTTGCCGGACACTGGTCACCTTACCAAAACACGGGAAACAAATTACTCACCGTTGTCTGTACCGACCTTGAGCACCACGACTTTCCGCATATCTTTGCGTCAACCGATCCCAACCTTCCGCTGGTCATCTCGGTCGGGCGTTACTGGCCCAAGCTGCACAAGATCCGCTTGGCGGACCTTTGGGTACCCCGTGGTAGCGCCCTGTTTGTCCCGCCCAAACCTGCATTATTGGGCCAGGAGTGCATCGACCTGCATAACAATCGCAACTCGGCACGCGCATGCTGGGGGAACCTCGATAAGAGCAGTCTGATGACTCACACCTTGCTTCAGACCGAGAATGGATATTCCTACTGGTATTGGAATGCAACGCCCACAGTCCACACAAACTTGCCGCTGCAACCGTAGCCAAGCAAGGTGAGCGCTCGTGCCCGCTCCTAAACACAGTAAGGTTGCCGCCCTCACCCCAACGTCTTGAATACCACCTCCTGCACATCCTTGGACAAGCCTTTGATTGCGGCGATTTTCTGCAACGCGGCCTGCATCTGCTGTTTCAGCGCGGGCGGGTATTTTTTCCAGTGATCCAGTGTGCGTACCAAACGTGCGGCCACCTGCGGATTGAGCTTGTTCAACGCGATCACCTGTTCTGTCCAGAAGGCATAGCCGCTGCCATCCGCTGCATGGAACTGTGACGGATTGCTGTTGCAAAAACTGGAGATCAGGCTGCGTGCGCGGTTGGGATTTTTCAGCGTGAACGCGGGATGGGTCATCAGCTTGCGCACCGCGGTTACATCGGTATGCGTCGCGACCGCCTGCAGGCTAAACCATTTGTCCACCACCAGCGCCTCGTTTTTGAAATCCCGATAGAAGTTTTTCAATGGCTGCTGTGCCGTCTTGCTGCCGGTATTCACCAGCGCCATCAGCGCGGCCACGCGGTCGGTCATGTTGTCGGCGGCGTCGATCTGCGCGTGGGCCAGTTGCAGCGTGGATTCATCTTCCCAACCTAAAAGATAAGACAGGCACAGGTTCTTCAGACCGCGCTTGCCGGCCGATTTGGCATCGGGGCTGTATTTTCCGGGTGTCAGGTTGGCTGCATAGACGGCGATGAAATCGGCCTTGAGTCTTTCAGAGATCGTCTTGCGCATGAACTGGCGCGCAGTGTGAATCGCCTGCGGGTCGATCACTTCGCACTGTTCGGCCAGCATCAATTCTGAAGGCAGCGTTAGCACCACTTCACGGAAAGACGGATCAAGCGCCGTATCGTTGAGCGTGGTGCGCAAGGCGTTGATAAACAGCTCATCCAACGTCAGCGCTTCATCCGCCTGAACCTGTTTGATCAGATTCAACAGACGTTGCATCGCCAGACGTTGCCCGGCTTCCCAACGGTTGAAGGCATCGCTGTCATGCGCCATCAGCTGCGCCAGCTCCTGGTCGGAATAATCATATTCCATCACCACCGGCGCAGAGAAGTTGCGCAGTAATGATGGCGTGGGTTTGGTGGTGACGCGGTTAAAGATGAAAGTCTGTTTTGCCTGGGTCAGCTCCAGCACGCAGGTGGTGGCAGGTGTTGCAGAGGGGGCACCCTCAAGCGTCAGCGCCATGTCGCGGCCCCGGTCATCAAGCAGGCCAACCGCAACGGGGATATGGAACGGCAGCGGTTTCTTTTGTCCGGCAGCGGGCTTACAGCGCTGGCTGAGCGTCAGCGCATAGGTCTGTTTAGCGGCGTCGTAATGGCTTTGCACCTTGAGCTGCGGTGTGCCGGGCTGGCTATACCAGCACTCGAACTGGGCGAGGTCGCGCCCGTTGCTATCCGCCATCGCCGCGCGGAAATCATCGCAGGTCACCGCCTGCCCGTCGTGCCGCGCAAAGTACAGATCCATGCCCTTGCGGAAACCGTCACGCCCCAGCAGGGTCTGAACCATGCGCACCACCTCGGCACCTTTTTCATAAATCGTGACCGTGTAGAAATTGCTGATCTCCACAAAGCTGTCCGGTCGCACCGGATGGGCCATCGGCCCCGCGTCTTCGGAAAACTGCACCTGGCGCAGCATGCGCACGTTTTCGATGCGACTCACCGCGCGACCGCTGTCCGTGCCGACCATGTCGGCGGAGAATTCCTGGTCGCGGAACACCGTGAGCCCTTCCTTCAACGACAACTGAAACCAGTCGCGGCAGGTCACGCGGTTGCCGGTCCAGTTATGAAAGTATTCATGGCCGACCACCGCTTCGATATGAGCGTAATCGGTATCGGTGGCGATGCTGGGGTTGGCCAGCACATACTTGGTGTTGAAGATATTCAGGCCCTTGTTTTCCATCGCGCCCATGTTGAAGTCGCCCACCGCAACGATCATGAAACGATCCAGATCCAGCTCCAGCCCGTAACGCTCCTGATCCCAGCGGATGCTGTACTTGAGCGAATTCATCGCATGCTGCGTCTTGTCCAGATTGCCCGGCTCCACCCACACTTGCAGCAACACTTTTCGCCCACTATTTAATTTGAATTTTTCTTCCTGGCACACCAGCTTGCCCGCCACCAGCGCAAACAGATAGGAAGGCTTCTTGAACGGATCTTCCCATTTGGCATAGTGGCGGCCTTGGGGCAGGTCGCCCTGTTCGATCAGGTTGCCATTGGACAGCAACACCGGATATTTTTTCTTGTCGCCGCGCAGCATCACCGTGTATTTCGCCATCACATCCGGGCGATCGGGGAACCAGGTGATCTTGCGAAAACCCTCGGCCTCGCATTGGGTAAAAAAATTGCCGTTGGAGACATACAGACCCATCATCGAGGTATTTTTCTCGGGCTCAACCAGTGTCTCGATCTCCAGCGTGATCTCGTCCGGTGCGTTGGCGATGCGCAATTTCCCGTCTGCTACTGAGTAACCCTTAACACCTTTGCGCAGCGTCTTGCCGTTCATGCGCAAGGCCACAAGCTTAACGCCGTCGCCCAGCAGCTCCACATCCCTGTTGGGCGATGCGCTATTGCGCTGCAGGGTGATGCGCGTGGACACACGCGTTGCCGCGGGGTCGAGATCGAAACCTATTTCAACGGTATCCACCCAATAGGCCGGGGCAGTGTAGTCTTTGCGATAGATGGTAACAGGTAGTTTATGGGTCGATTTTTGGGTCATGAGCGGCGTGTCAGCAGGGTGTGAGAAGGTGCGGATTTTAACAGGGTCGGGACTGGTGGGGCTGAAATGCAGTACCCCGCAAGCACTTAAACCCTGTTCACTGGAACTCTTGACCTGTAGTGCCACATACGGCACTATTAAAAAATGAGCGCACACGAAAAAACTCTCGCCAAAATGCGCAACAACCCGCGCGACTGGCGCATAGACGATCTGAAATCGGTTGCCAACCGCTTCGGCATCGACTGGAGAAACGAGGGAGGAAGCCATCACGTGTTTTCATTCCCCGGCGTGGAAGATGATGTGTGTGTTCCCGCACACCGGCCTATCAAGCCGGTGTATGTGCGCAATTTTGTGGCGCTGGTCGATAAAGCAAAGGAGTTGCAATAATGAGCGAAATTACGATCCCGCATGTCGAACCGCCTTATCCGTTCGAAGCTTATGCCCATGTAGTTGAGCCGCTGACGGAAGAAGACGGCGGGGGTTATCTGATTACCTTTCCCGATCTTCCGGGTTGCATGTCAGATGGCGAAACCGAGACAGAGGCCGTTCTCAATGCTCGCGATGCATTTTCCGCCTGGATGTCAGCGCGAGCCCATATCGGAAAACCCATCCCGAAACCGACACGACACGGTGAAAGTGCCGAGCCGGTGCGCTTGATGCAACGCCTACCGCGCAGCCTCCACGCCAACCTTGTGGCACGAGCCAAAGCCGAAGGCACCTCGTTAAATACGCTGGTGACAATGCTGCTGGCCGAAGGGCTAGGCAAGCGTGAGCATCGCGCCTGATGTGGCGAGGGGGGAGTGGTGGGGGCTTGGGGTTAGTTGCCCGCGTGGGCACAAAAACGTGCCCACCCTACTTGACTGCAGCGTGATGCGCGTGGACACACGGGTTGCCGCTGGGTCAAGATCAAAACCTATTTCAACGGTGTTCACCCAATAGGCCGGGGCAGTGTAGTCTTTGCGATGGATGGTGACGGGCAGGTTCTGGGTTGGGTTTTGGGTCATGAGCGGCAGGCCTGGAGGATGTGAGAAGAAACGGATTTTAACAGTGTTGCCTCTGGCAGCCTGGCTGCTTGAATCGATGGAGGCTGAAACTATTCATTAGTTAGAATCAAATTCGCTGCTGTCCCATTCGCTACACTTTCAGCAGCTTGAAGCTAATCTGATAACGGAAAAATTCAATATCAGGAGTAACAGACAGTGCCCGCTTGATACGCTGATCGTCCTCCTGCGCAATGATGACACCCTTAACATTTTGACCAGGCTCAGCCAACTCCTGTAACACGAACCCCATATAGCGCAGCACTTGGCCTACAACTGCATCGCTCGCTCGCCCTTTCTTTAACTCTACGACTAACAGTTCAGACTTATCTTTTTTGATGGCTAGAATGTCGAGCTGGCCGGTATCTGTTGGATATTGCTGACCAACTTTTTCACCATCTTCCTCAAAAATATCGTATTCCTTGCCGAGTATAGTTTGCGCCCAGTTCTGCACCAAAAAATCTTCGAGGTGTTTTTCCAAAGCGAAAGCAACGGGGTCTTCTACTGTCTCGTCCGTCGAAATCAAAGATGGCGCAACGCTTCCACCAATTAACTTCTCGATTTCGGCTTCATATTTTGTAATCGTGCTTACGGTGCCTATTGAGCCAGTGGAATTCTTCAAGGCATCACTCATGTCGGCACGGTCGATAGCGTTACCAAGCCAATGAACCGGGCGTCGATGAGGGATAGGCTCACCCGGTGCATAAAAGTAGTCGCCGCTGACCTCGCCAACTCGATAACTGCCAAACCCATCCGGGCATAATACGATGTCACCTTTACGGATACCCTTCGCCACTGTCCATAAAGCACCACAGGCAAGGCCAGCACCAATCTTGGTTTTATCTGGGTGAGTTGAAAGAAAGATAGGAATAAATTTCTTGTTGAAGGCCCGCCAATCATCGGGCAAATTAGTTGATAGATCCTGCGGGATTTCAAAATCAACACCGATGAAATTCCCAGCAAAGCCGATTGATGCATGGATGCTTTGCTTGCCCAGCATGACACGGTAATAATTTTTCATGGTTGTCTCATATCAATTCCAGTGTAACTATTGAGTCTGATCCTGAAGCCTCCCCTCAAAACCCCATTGCATTTCAATAAACTAGAGCGTACTGTCCGCCCAAAACAGCACATGCATGGCAAGTTTATTGTCTCTTTCATATGCCATGAGGGTCAGACTCGATTTATCCTTACTTCAAGCCGCCTTGAGCATGAAGTCCACATGGATGGCATCGAACGGAAACACGATCATGCCATCGTCTGTTTTTGACAGCAGCCCGGCGTTAAGCAATGCGGTTACGTCGCCATGCACGGCTTTTACGTCGCGCTCGACGCGCCGCGACGCCTCGCGGATGGACATTGCGCCTGCACCTGTCATTGCGTTCAATAGTTCCCAGCGTTTGCCGGACAACACTTTGAATAGCAGTTCGGGCGATTCAAAGCTGATGCGCGGCGCGGTAGGCTTGCCGCTCTTCCATGTCTTGGTGAAATCGCCCAGCGTGTCTGTCAATGGACGGACATCAATCGTTACTGTTTTCATCGCGCCACCTCTCCACATCCTCAAAAAAATCCGCCACCAGCTTGTCAGCCGAAACAAAGTGGTATTTCACTTCCTTGCCACTCACGTGTTTATGATCGCCCTTGCCTGATTCGTTGTCATAACGCAGTACACACTTTCCGGCAACGACGAATGCCAGACGATATTTGTAGCGATGCTTGCTGCCGGAAAGCGGCTCGGGCACCTCCCACAGCACCATCTCCGCAAAGGCCTGCTCCGCAACAGGAACGCGTCTGTTGAATAATTCGCGGGCTTTCATGTTGGAGAAAATAACAACATGTTGACGTGTTGTCAAACTGAACAACACATGGGGTGCTTATTGACTCGGCCAGATTAAGTTTGAAGTCCGTTCGCCTTGAGCCTGTCGAAAGGTGAATGGGTTTCGACAAGCTCTCAAGAAACAGTAATTTTTATTTAGGTTCAATTTGTTACAAA
>NZ_CAKMAA020000023.1 GCF_924101635.2 Candidatus Nitrotoga sp. HW29
GATGCGCTATACCAAGCCAGCATCAGTTGTTGCACTTCGAACTTGAATCCGCCTTGTCTTTTACTGAATTTAGATATTATTAAAGACTCGCTGGGTACACAAAAAAGCGAGGCATTCAAAGCCCCGCTTTAATTTTCCACATAGCCCTTATTTTCGCATCTCATTAATTTTTTTCTTTAAACTGTAATTATGCTCAAGAGGCATTAAGGAAAAATCCTTCCTTCACGTTTCATGAGTACTTCATCTGACACGCCGACCTCGGCTATACCGCTGAAATCGATATCGACATGGGACTTCCCACCGAAACCCGAACCCGTTTTACTCTTCGTAAAATTATCCAGTGCCAACTTGTAAGCGGCATCTGGCAGGGGTATGTACTTCACTTCCTCGACCACAATCGAGGCTTGCTTGAGGTAAAACTCGACAAACGCTTTAACCTCGGATTTTTGTGCGGCTTTGGCATTAACATAAATGAAAATCGGGCGTGAAAGAGGCCGATAGGTACTGCCCTTAACCGTTTCCAAGCTCGGCAGTACTAACGGCTTACCTTCCGCTGATTTAATGGGGACAACTTTCAGTTTATGGATGTTTTCAGCATAGTAAGCATAGCCGACGTAGCCAATGGCATCCTTATTGCCAGAAATTTCCTGTACCAGCAATTTATCGTCGTCGAACGCGGTGTAATCGAGACGACTGGATTTGGCCTTGCCTACAATAACTTCGGTGAAGAAATCGAAGGTACCCGAGTCAGAATCCGGCCCGAATAATTTCAGGGACGCATTGGGCCAGGCAGGATTAATTTGATTCCAATGAGTCATTTTTCCTTGAGCGATTGGCTCCCACATTTTTTTGAGTTCGGCCACGGTCATGCTATTCACCCAATTATTTTGAGGATTGACTACCACGGTCAGCGCATCGTAAGCCACAGGTAGCTCAATATATTTAATACCGAGTTTATTGCATTCCTTCATTTCTTCACTCAGGATCGGGCGAGAGGCGTTAGCGATATCAATCTCTCCACGGCACAATTTCTTGAATCCGCCGCTGGTACCGGAAATGCCGATGGTCACTTTAACGGCGTCTTTTTTACTTTTCTGGAATTCTTCTGTGACTGCCTCTGTAACAGGATAGACAGTGCTCGAGCCATCAATCTTGATGATCGCGACGGCACTCGCAATAGTTGGAGTGCTCATTAATATACTCAATGCGGCCGTCACACCAAGTACTTTAAGACCGTGCGATTTCAACATTTCTCTCTCCATTCGGTTAATTGGGTCACTACCACATGGCAGCGTCACTATAGTAAGCCCCTAATATTGCAGAATTGTGACATCTCTGATTCACCTCCTACAAATTACTGATGAACTTGAGGTTAATGCAAAATCACCAATGAAATACTATTCGAGGTGGAGATGCGCTATACCAAGCCAGCATCAGTTGTTGCACTTCGAACTTGAATCCGCCATGTCATAAAACTGTCATGTTCGCTCTTTAGAATGTTTGCACGACTCAAGAATAATCTTGGGCTGGTGAAGTTTTTATTTTTTCCCGGAGAAAAGAATGCAAGCATCCAAAAGCCAAGCAATTAAGCCAAATATTAGGCGCAGATTAAGACCAACGATATTATCAGCCGCCTTGCTGGCACTGCTGGGCGGCACTGCAATTCCTGCACAGGCTATCCAGCTGTATGTGGATACACAGACTCAACAAGTATTCATTTCACCGGGCGTCAACAGAGTCAAGCTTAGCGAATTTGAAGAAGTCAATGAGGCCTTGGGCAAGGTACCCCCCGAAGAACTTAAAACAATGGAAACCAGGCTTCGCCAAAAGAAAAAAAAGGAAGAGCTTAAAGTGACGGAGGAATTGACAGCAGCCCTGACGCCCAAACCAAACTGGACTGATAGGATCAGTTTGCGTGGCTACGCCCAATTACGTTACAACCAACCTATATCTGGGGATAGTACCAATCTGGCATCTCCCGCTGATAAATTTATCTCGGATAACCAGAGTTTCGGGGTTCGACGCGCCCGCATAATTCTCTCGGGCGATATTACCGACCATCTATATGTTTACATTCAACCGGAATTTAATGCTGGCCCGGATGCAGGAGATTCGCAAGGTGGGAAGCTTCAGCTTCGAGATTTCTACTCCGATATTTCTTTCGACGATAAAAAGGAATACCGCATTCGTGCCGGTATCTCCAAAGTTCCTTACGGCTTTGAAATCTTGCAGTCGAGCCAGAACCGTTTAACGATGGATCGTGCCGATGCCGTCAATATCGCATCCCGTGATGAACGTGACATGGGTGCAATATTTTACTGGGCGCCCGCGCATATCCGTGATCGCTTTAGAGATCTGGTACGTAGCGGTCTTAAAGGTTCGGGTGATTATGGCGTATTTGGCTTGGGTATTTACAACGGCCAGGGTCTGAACCGTGCCGAACTTAATGATAACCTCCATACCGTGGCCCGCTTAACTTATCCGTTCAAGTTCGACAACGGCCAGTTTTTCGAGGCCGGCATATCCGCATTAACCGGCAAATATGTTCCAAAATCCAGCCAAATTTCAGTCGGTGGTGTCAATGTCACGCCTACATTTGATAGCAGAGGGTTACGGGACGAACGTGTGGGCATACATGCGGTGCTATATCCCCAACCTTTTGGTTTGCAAGCTGAATGGAATTGGGGCAATTCACCCCAATTAACCGCCGACCGCAAACGAATCGAGAGCACCAGTCTTAATGGTGGTTACGTCCAAGCCATGTACAAACTGGATAATGCCCTAGGTAGCTGGATTCCCTACATTAAATGGCAGCGATATGATGGCTCCGAAAAATTCTCAACGAACGCACCTCGCTCCCACTTGCGGGAAACAGAGGTGGGCGTTGAATGGTTACCCATGCCGGAACTGGAGTTGACCTTGGCCTACGCCAATATGGACAGAACGAATATCAATACGTTTGTTCCATCGCTAAATGGCTACCGGCAAGTTAAAGCCGATATGCTACGCGCACAGTTGCAGTGGAATTTCTGATTCTCTATCTCGATACAACAGATACCACTCTTTTGAAATTTCGATGATTAGAGATAACAGATTGCGGTTGATTTTGGGAGGAGTCGTAAAACGTGATTACCCTTCACTCGCTCACTAGCCAATCGTAACCTTTTGGAAAGGTTACGAGAATGGAATGGAGAAATCAGGAAAGCACTACGAGCACTTGAATACCGGAGAGCGCGACGACTATACTGATGAAACAGGAAAAAAGTGGATTTGATTAGCGTAGCCTAAACCCAAAAAACTGCTCATACTGTTTTAGGCGTTACAGGATCGGAAAGTTGTTGCAATAATAAAGATTGCGCGCATTTCAGTGCATAACGACCGGGCGTCTTCACTCGATAATGCCCATCCGAATCCATTACCCAAGCCTGAAAGTTATCCTGCATATACGCTTTCAGTCCTTCATCGATGACACGTTTTTTCAGCTTCTTGTCGAGTACTGGAAAGCACACCTCTACACGACGAAAGAAATTGCGATCCATCCAATCGGCGCTGCTCAGATACACGTTATGCGCCAGGTTATTGCGAAAATAGAATACGCGTGTATGTTCCAAAAAACGACCGATTATCGAGCGTACACGGATATTTTCGGATAGTCCCGGTACGCCCGGACGCAGCGCGCATACCCCGCGTACAATAAGATCCACCTTCACCCCGGCTTGCGATGCTTCGTATAGCGCCCTGATGATTTCCGGTTCAAGTAATGCGTTCATTTTGGCGATAATGTGCGCACGCTTGCCTGCTTTGGCAAGTTTATTTTCATTCTGAATCGCGCGCATAATTTGGCTATGTAATGAAAATGGTGATTGCCATAAATAATTTAATTTGTTCGCTTTGCCCAGCCCCGTCAGTTGGGTAAACACCTCATTGACGTCTGCACACATTTGCTCATTGCTCGTGAATAGGCCGAAGTCCGTATAAAGCCGTGCAGTGCGCGGGTGATAGTTACCGGTGCCCAGATGCACATAACGGCGCAGCTTGCCATCCTCGCGTCGTACTACCATCAACATTTTGGCATGTGTCTTGTGTCCCACAACGCCGTACACCACGTGTGCCCCTACATTTTCCAAGCGGCTTGCCCAATTGATGTTGGCTTCCTCGTCAAAACGCGCCAGCAGCTCAACGACGACCGTTACTTCTTTACCATGTTTGGCAGCGGTGACGAGTGCTTCCATTAATTCTGAATTCACACCGGTGCGGTATACGGTTTGTTTGATGGCAACCACAGTTGGATCGGCGGCGGCTTGCTGGATAAGATCGATAACAGGTTTGAACGATTGGAAAGGGTGATGCAGCAGTACATCGTTTTTGCGGATGACTTTGAACATATCCGCGCCCTTCTTCAACAAGTTGCCGGGTATGCCGGGTGTACAAGCAGGGAATTTCAGGTCATCACGCGCGACCTGATCGGGAATCCCCATCAAGCGCACCAAATTTACCGGGCCATCTACGCGATACAGGTCATCTTGTTCCAGCTCGAATTGTTGCAACAAATATGTGGCGACCTGTGGCGAACAATTGTCTGTGACTTCCAGGCGCACAGCATTACCGAAGTGACGCTGCGGCAGTTCGCCCTGTAAACTGATACGTAGATTTTTTACTTCTTCCTCGTCTACAAACAGATGGCTATTGCGCGTGACACGGAACTGATGACAGCTCAACACTTCCATCCCGCCGAACAGTTCGCCCACATGAGCATGCAAAATAGAAGAAAGAAATACAAAGCCATGCGCGCATCCACTAATGTCAGACGGCAACAGGATGGTACGCGGCAATATGCGCGGCGCCTGCACTATGGCCTTGGCAGAGTTGCGCCCGAAAGCATCTTTGCCGACCAGCTCGACAGCAAAATTTAAACTTTTATTAAGTACACGAGGAAAAGGGTGCGATGGATCGAGACCGATCGGAGTAAGCACCGGCATCACTTCAGACAAAAAGAAATTTTTAATCCAGGCGCGTTGAACATCATTCCAGCTAGTACGGCGCAGGAAACGGATACCATGCATATCCAGTACAGGCAAGATACTGCTGTTCAGTATCCGATATTGCCGCTCGATAAGACGATGCACCTGCTCCCGTACTTGCTTAAGTGTTTGGCGTGCATCCATGCCGTCCGGTCCGGTAGTAACACTTTTAAGAGTAATTTGTTCCTTCAACCCGGCGACACGAATTTCAAAAAACTCATCCAGGTTGCTGCTGACAATACATAGGTATTTCAGACGCTCCAGAATCGGGATGCCGGCATTTTCTGCTTGCGCCAATACGCGCTGGTTGAACTCAAGCTGACCGAGTTCACGATTAATAAAATGCTGTGAGCGAAAATCCTTGTTTGCTGTACTGTTCATTTATAGTTACCAAACTGCGCATGAAAGTCAGTTGCTTTGTTGAATGTAAAAAATTTAATATTTTTAAAGGGTAATCGACATTTATTACAATATTATGACGTCTTATACGCTCCCCGATAAGCAAAAGCGATACGGTTAAGTGATTGGAAGCACCGAGTGAACATTTTGTTTGGGGAATGAACGTCAACCTCACTGAAACTATTTCACGGCAATCATGTGCTTGCCTCACATTACGAACAACTGCAATATACAATAAAGCCTCATGGTTAGCGGCTTTATTGAGTTATTGCAACGAGGTGAGGAGGACGCAGGGTGGGCACATTTGCAGCCGGGCAAGTAGCTATTCTCAAACCTCCGATACGCAGCACCATACGAAAGGAAACATGATGAACAGAATAAACGTTCCCATTGCACAGCTTTCGTTCACCCAGAAACTGGATTTGATGGAAATGCTCTGGGCGGACATGGCTGGCAACGAAGAAAAACTCGAATCTCCGGCATGGCATGGCGAGATACTCAATGAGCGCGAAACTGCCCTGAATGCGGAAAAAGTAACCGTATCAAGCTGGGAAGAAGCTAAAGAAAGAATCAAGATAAACGTCTCATGAGGATAACAATTCTCAGCGCCGCAGAGAGCGATCTCGAACAAGGCCACCGTTTCTATGAAGCACAAGCCGACGGCCTCGGCACCAATTTTTCTGGATACGCTCTACTCCGACATTGATTCACTCACCTGTTTTGCGGGCGTACACCGCATAGTGCTGGGCTACCATCGGCTACTCTCCAAACGCTTTCCATTCGCTGTTTATTATCGAGTCGTCTAACGACGAAGTTACCGTATTCGCCATACTGGATTGCCGACGCAACCCAAGCTGGACAAGGAAAAAGCTGACCGTGTGATGAATCATGCTATGAATATGGACCTGGCCCCGAGAGCGTTTTCAGGTTGAATGTGGCGGTTAAGGCAAACATGTTTAAAATTATTGCAAGAATAATTGGTAAGAATGATTAGGCTGGTTAAATGCGTGATGGAGAAGATGGTTAAGGTGAGCGGTGAAATGTTGGGTTTCATTTCATTCAACCCAACCTACCGAGCTCATTGACATATAACGCCTGGCGTAATATCCTGAACGTTATGATTAAGTCGTTTAACTGCAAAGATACTCAGGCGCTGTTTGAGGGTGGCAGTCCGCGGCGCTTCCGCACGATTCAGGCAGTAGCCGAACGCAAGCTGACGCAACTCGACGCAGCAGCCACGCTGGATTTTCTCCGCGCGCCACCGGGCAATCGCCTTGAAGCCTTGCGGGGAGATCGCAAAGGGCAATGGAGCATCCGAGTAAACGACCAATGGCGTATATGTTTCAAATTCAAGAATGGCGACGTGTCCGATGTCGAGATAGTCGATTATCACTAAGGAGATCAATATGGTGAAAAATAAAATGCGCCCGGTACATCCGGGAGAAATATTGCGCGAAGAATACATCGTGCCGATGGGTATGAGTGTTCATGCGCTGTCGCAGGCATTGCGCGTGCCCGCTACGCGGCTGCACGAGATAGTCAAGGAGCGCCGCTCGATCACGCCCGACACCGCATTGCGGTTGGCGCGCTACTTCGGTACGGATGCACAGTCCTGGCTTAATTTGCAACTGAGTTATGATTTGAAGATTGCCGAAGCGGAACTGAAAGATCGCATCGAGCGCGAAGTTGAGGAGATGGCGACGTAATGGCACGTTATTGCCGATCGAGTCTAACCCTATAGATTTTTCTTGTTTAATTCAGTTTATTTCTATTGATCCGAAACGGTGAAGTGTTAACTCCGTTCGGGCTGAGTATGATATTCGCCCGCAGGCCGAAAGGCGTTGGCAAGAAACAGGGCTGTG
>NZ_CAKMAA020000024.1 GCF_924101635.2 Candidatus Nitrotoga sp. HW29
AGCGCATGTACCCACACTCGTCGGTTGTCTGTAAACTTTTAAAGAACAGGCTGCCGTAGCAACGAGAGGGGCGCATTATACAGAGCAAATAACGATGGTCAAGCATTTTTTTGTTTAACGCGAAAAATAAACTTTTCAGGTTTGTAAAGTACGATAGATCCGTAATCTACCCGGAGCTAATATAAACTTACGAGTGGACATTAAAACACACTACCGGTCTATGCAGCTGCATTGCACTTTAAAATTAGACTCTTACTTGACAGCATAAACACACTGGAAGTTCTATCGTTTTTGTGCCATGATCAACTGCGGTCTCCTGAATTGAAGGTTAGTTTTGCAATGACGGACTGCAATATATGCGGATATTTTTACATTATTTAAAAACTGACGAACCAGAGATTCTGGCCTTTTTGAATTACATTAAAAATGAAAATTTTACATAGTAAAGATTACATAGCAAATAAGTGTGGAATATTCACGGAAGTCGCTAATGACATATATTCGACTCCTTTTTGGACGCCTGAGTATTGTGCGGATCTTATTAAGGAGTTAGATTCGAGACCGGAATTATTTTATGCGCACAACCCAGATGGATACTCCGCTTCCGAGCTTAACCTTTATAATTTAAGCAGAATATTTTCAATAGACATTTGCAAGCAAATTATGAACAAATGTCTCCCTTCTCTTCTCTATGTATTCCCACTGCTAAATATTCTAGGGTTTACCTCTCCCTATTTTGTACGTTATGGACCAAATGATGTAAAGAATATGAAACTACATCATGACGTCTCTCTGGTATCAATGCTTGTAAAGCTCAATGACGACTTCACTGGGGGCGATCTTGTTTTTCCTCGGCAAGATTACAATAATAAAAACCTTCCTGTTGGACATGCTCTTTTTTGGCCGGGGCAAGTTACGCACCCTCATCAAGTTCTTGACGTAACATCTGGAACTAAATTCTCATTAACTGTTTGGGCATGGCCCGTTCCATGGACTTCTGAATATGGGATTGCAGTTGAAGAATTAAAATAACGCAGACCCAATCTCGAAGCTCTCCTCTTGCTGCTGGTTGCTTTACATTTCATAAGTTCTAGAGAGACGCTGATTACTTCAAAATTTCACGGAATTGCACTCGTAACAAATTAATTTTCAAATGTGTGAAATTTTTAAACGCGAATTAATCAATGCTTCCCTAGTTTGATCTTGTCTGATCCAGTTCAATTCCGATAAGCGACCACAGCACTTTTCCAATTTCTCTCAAATTACCTGTCTACGCCACTTTACCCAGTTCGTTCAAGTCTAAGAACGAGAACCTCGGACTTATTCCTTGCCCACCCATAAACCGGCTATCGTCCTGAAAGCCAGAGTTCAATCAATTTACGCAGAAAGTAAACGCGCCTGAACAAACTTTACTCAACCCGCCCGCCAGATCAGTACGCATTCAGGCTGACTCAATATATCAAGCACCTGCGGAACGCCTTATCCAAAGCTAGCGCAGGGTTAGAAGGACAAGCCCGCGCCATAAAGTTCTACTGGCCTGGTGATTGGACCATTTCTTGATTCAGAATTTTTAGCATACTGACAATCTGATGCTCGGGATCTTACGCAAAGTCGAATATTTGAGATTTAAGTTACATCACTTCAGTTTGCCGGGTTGCGGTCTTGCAGCTTCAGCCAGAATAGTGACGAACACCTCCGGGCGTAAGTCTTCAAGGTTACCCACATCGTTGGCGGCCACATCCTGATTTGTAATATTTACGACCAACAAAATACTGATAAATAAAAAACCCTTATGCTTTTTTAAAGAATGAAATGATTATATTTAAGGTAAAATAAAAATTATCTGGAATAAAATATAATGACATTACATTTTATAAATAATGGCTTACATATTTATCGCTGTTTAAATATATCAAAAATATCCGCATAAATTTGCAAGCCCCTTTAGTTTTACAAATGAGTGATTATTTACTCTAATTGATAACGAACATAGAAGAATCTGCTCAACATGGCCTTAAATGAAACAATAAACGAGATCAAACGTGGTTGCGACGAACTGCTGTTGGAAACTGAATTAAATCACAAATTGGCATTGGGTCGTCCTTTGCGCATCAAGGCTGGGTTTGATCCAACCGCACCGGATTTGCATCTTGGGCATACTGTATTGCTCAACAAAATGCGGCAGTTACAAGAGCTTGGTCACCATGCGCTATTTTTGATTGGCGATTTTACCGGCATGATAGGAGATCCGACTGGCAAAAATACGACTCGCCCCCCGCTATCACGCGAACAAGTATTAGAAAATGCGGAAAGTTACCGCGAGCAAGTATTCAAGGTGCTGGATCCGGATAAAACCGAAATTGTTTTTAATTCTACGTGGATGGACAAATTTAGTGCGGCTGACTTAATTAAGCTGGCAGCTACCCATACTGTTGCGCGTATGCTGGAACGCGATGATTTTGGAAAACGCTACAAGAACAGTCAAGCAATCGCCATCCATGAATTTATTTATCCCTTAATACAGGGTTACGATTCTGTTGCGCTTAAAGCTGACCTGGAATTAGGTGGTTCAGATCAGAGATTCAATCTGCTCATGGGGCGCGAGCTGCAAAAACATTATGGACAACCTCCACAGTGCGTGCTTACCATGCCATTATTGTTAGGATTGGATGGGGTAAACAAGATGTCCAAGTCCCTTGGTAATTACATCGGCATCAACGAGCCACCTCAGGAAATGTTTGGTAAATTAATGTCGGTTTCAGATAAATTGATGTGGTGTTATCTGGAGTTGCTGTCATTTGAGTCTATGAGTACCATTGCCAAGTGGCGGACAGAGGTAGAGCACGAACGTAATCCACGCGATATCAAAGTGTTGCTGGCGCAAGAAATAGTCACGCGCTTCCATAGCCGAGCCGCATCCGAAAAGGCGTTAGCTGAATTCGAGGCGCGTTTCAAACAGGGCGTACTACCGGAAGATATGCCGGAAATAACGATTTCTGTCAGTACAGGGATTATTGGTATTGCTCAACTACTCAAGCAGGCTGGGTTGGTAGAAAGTACATCGGAAGCCCTGCGTATGATTACGCAGGGTGCAGTAAAACTGGATAGCGAACGGGTAATCGACAAAGCCCTGCAACTACAAACGGGGAGTGTGGTAGTAGCTCAGGTAGGCAAGCGCAAATTTGCGCGAGTAACGATAAGCTAAATTAGGTATTTGATTTTAGTTTCAGCTTGACTTAGCCTGCCTGCGTTCAATGCTGATGCCCACCATACGGCTGTCACGTATGGCATTTAATTTGGCAACACTAACCTTGACCCATGGCACGTTAAAGTCGACAAGCAAAATCTGGGCTATACGTTCGGCCAGTGCTTCTAGCAGGTTAAAGTGATGGTTGCTTAGCGCGCTTTGGATATGACGTACAATTTCGGAGTAATCAAGTGCATCGTGTATATCGTCACTCTGACAGGCGCGCGCATTTGGCAAGGCAATTTCCATATCTAGCTGCAAAGTTTGCGGAACACGCTTTTCCCATTCGTATACACCAATGAGCGTTTCAACTTTGAGTTCGCGTAAAAAAATAATGTCCATGAAAAAGCTATTTAAAGTTTGATTGGCTTGGCGTCTGCTTGTTTAACAAATACAAAAAAGAGTTTGCCCCTAGCGCATTTTAAGGTATTTCAAATGAAAATCTTGAGTTTTATTGTGTGTGCTTATTTATTGGGATCAGTTTCTTTCGCGGTAATAATGAGCCGATTATTTGTATTACCCGATCCACGCACTTACGGTTCGCATAACCCGGGTGCGACCAATGTGCTCCGTAGTGGCAACAGATGGGCAGCAATATTGACCTTATTGGGTGATGCAGCGAAGGGCTGGCTGGCAGTATGGGTGGCTCAACATTTCGAGCCACAAGATGGCAATTCGCTGCTGGTTGCAGCAGTAGCGCTGGCAGTATTTCTTGGCCACCTTTTTCCTATATTCCTGCACTTCAAAGGCGGCAAGGGCGTGGCTACTGCATTAGGTATACTGCTGGCACTTAATGTGTGGTTAGGGTTGGCGGTATTGACAACCTGGATATTGGTAGCATTGGTATTTCGTCTATCGTCACTGGCAGCATTGCTGGCGGCCGTAGGTGCGCCTGTCTATGCTATGGCATTGGCTTTGCCACCTGAGTACATATTCACATTGGTGGGAATCTCGTTATTGTTGTTTTGGCGCCACAAAAGTAACATTCAGAATTTATTAGCAGGCACGGAAAGCCGCATTGCCAAGAAGAAAGACAGTCATTCGGAATAATTGAATTGCTGCAAATCCCAGCGCGGCCTGACATTGAAACGGCAATCACTTTTCATCTCGTGCTCCTGCAGACGTAAGACTGCGGCAAAGGCGATCATGGCACCGTTATCAGTGCAAAACTCAAGATCCGGGTAGTACACGCGAAAGCCGTTTTTGCTGGCCGCTTCGTTTAGTTGCACACGAAGATGTTGGTTTGCACCTACCCCGCCAGCGATCACTAATTGATTAAGTCCAGTTTGTTTTAGTGCAGCCAACGACTTGCTAGCCAGCACCTCCACGATTGCCTCTTGCGTTGCACAAGCAATATCGGCTCGAGTTTGTTCATCTAGTGTGTGTTGACGAGTTAGGGTTAATACCGCTGTCTTCAGTCCGCTGAAACTGAAGTCCAGATTGCCGCTATGTTGCATGGGGCGCGGCAAATGGAATCGACCGGATCGACCTTGATTTGCCAGTTTAGCCAGTTCGGGACCTCCGGGGTAGCAAAGACCAAGAAGCTTGGCACTCTTATCGAAAGCTTCACCCGCGGCATCGTCCAATGTTTCCCCTAATAAAGTATATTTGCCCACATCGTCTACGCGCATAAGCTGGGTATGCCCACCGGAAACTAATAGCGCGATAAAAGGAAATTTCAATGTGGCGTCAGATAACAGCGGGGACAACAAATGGCCTTCCAAATGATGAATGCCCATGGCCGGAATATTCAGCGAATACGCAAGCGAACAAGCGATACTTGCGCCTACTAATAATGCACCGGACAAACCCGGGCCTTGGGTATACGCAATGGCGTTCAAATCTTGCAGGCGACATCCGGCTTCTTCGGCTACCAATCGTATCAAGGGAAGCATGCGGCGGATGTGATCGCGTGACGCCAATTCCGGTACTACGCCGCCGTATTCATTATGCATGGCCACCTGTGTATGCAGTGCATGCGCTAACAATCCACGCTCGGCGTGATAGATGGCGACACCGGTTTCATCGCACGAGCTTTCAATACCCAAAATCAGTTTCATAGTGACAGTTATTTATCAATGAGGACATATTGTAGCGTTTGCGTGGCCCAGTAATATCCGCTAGATTGCAAAAGTTGCATAACTCCTGGCTGGAATTACTGAATTAATTATCTGAATTTTCATGTCTCGGCTAGTGCTTAAATATTGGCACTTAAATACTGGCACTTGGGGTTGGCGCTTGAAAAAATCAAATAAAATTATTGTAAGACCGCTACTGAATATTTGGGAAAACCGCTATTATCGCGCATATAGTACATGCAACACCTTGTTTGATAACTTTATTCTAAAACAAAGATGATAACTACACATAAATTATCACTGTCAGTGCAATATGCGGCCACAGGAACAAATTTGCCCACACGTCAGCAATTTCGTCGTTGGATAAAGACAACTTTACAACGCGATGTGCAAATCGTGCTGCGTATCGTCGATGAAATAGAAGGGCATGCGCTGAACAAAAAATTTCGCGGCAAGAATTACGCAACTAACGTACTGACGTTTGGATATGCGGATACCGATCCGTTGCCTAATAATACCAATTTACTCTATGGCGATATCGTAATCTGCACGCCAGTGGTAGAACACGAAGCACGCGAGCAACACAAGGATTTGCAAGCTCACTACGCTCACCTCGCCATCCATGCCGCCCTTCATTTGCAAGGTTATGACCACGAAAATGAACAGGATGCCGCTGTAATGGAAGCGCTGGAAACCAAATTACTGACAAAATTAAAGTATGTTGATCCTTACAAAGCTATAGAAAGCAAAGCCTGATTTAAAACAGCTTAAGAAGTAAAACGCAACACATATGCCCATGCAGTTGTAGCAAGTTTGTTCCCGTCCAACGTGATAAAATACACACCTTCCCTTTTCACCGACCTATTGGAAACCCGTCATGTTCTCTAGCAAAAATACTATCGCTCATAGCGATCCAGAATTATGGACAGCGATCCAGAATGAAAATCGCCGACAGGAAGATCATATTGAGTTGATCGCTTCCGAAAATTACACCAGCCCGGCAGTGATGGAAGCGCAGGGCAGTAAGCTGACTAACAAGTATGCCGAAGGGTATCCCGGAAAACGCTACTACGGCGGCTGCGAATATGTGGACGTGGTGGAACAGTTGGCAATTGATCGCGTAAAGGCATTATTCGGTGCGGCGTATGCCAATGTGCAGCCACACTCCGGCTCTCAAGCCAATCAAGCAGTATATCTGTCGGTGCTCAAACCGGGCGACACCATCCTCGGTATGTCGCTCGCGCATGGCGGCCATCTGACTCATGGCGCTTCTGTAAATTTGAGTGGCAAGTTGTATCACGCCGTTGTTTACGGCCTCAACGAAAAAGAAGAGATTGACTACGACGCAGTGGAAAAACTGGCTCAGGAACATAAGCCCAAGATGATCGTCGCCGGCGCTTCCGCCTATGCGCTGGTGATCGACTGGAAGCGCTTCCGCGCCATCGCCGACAGCGTGGGCGCCTATTTGTTCGTGGACATGGCTCATTACGCCGGACTTGTGGCAGCGGGTTATTATCCCAACCCGGTGGGTATCGCTGATTTTGTTACCAGCACCACCCATAAAACTCTGCGTGGCCCGCGTGGCGGTATTATCTTGGCTAAGGCAGAATTTGAAAAAGTGCTTAATTCCGCGATATTCCCTGGTGTACAGGGCGGCCCATTAATGCATGTAATCGCCGCCAAAGCCGTGGCATTTAAAGAAGCGATGAGCAAGGAATTCAAGGGATACCAGAAACAGGTCATCGATAACGCCCGTGTGATGGCTAAAGTACTACAAGAACGCGGCCTGCGCATTGTATCCGGACATACCGACTGCCATATGTTCCTGGTGGATCTACAATCCAAGCAAATTACCGGCAAGGATGCCGAAACGGCGCTAGGGCGTGCGCATATCACAGTAAACAAAAACGCCATTCCTAACGACCCGCAAAAACCATTCGTTACCAGTGGCATTCGCATCGGCAGCCCGGCAATGACCACGCGCGGCTTTAAAGAATTGGAAGCGGAGAAACTGGCGCACCTGATTGCAGACGTACTGAATGCGCCGAATGATGATACGGTGATTAACCGCGTAACTGAAGAGGTGAAACAGCTGTGCGTAAAATTTCCAGTATATGCTCACAATAACAAAAGAAGGAAAGATGATTAATCAAAGCCGGGGTATTACGATTCTTTGTTCGTTTCGTGATGCCTCAATTTCATTTTTTCGATTATCGTTTCCCGCTTTTCGTTCTTTAATCCTATGAAATGCCCTTTTTGCAAAGGCCCCGACACTCAAGTGGTGGACACTCGCGAAAGCGAAGAAGGCGATAGTATCCGCCGCCGTCGCCGCTGCCTGTCTTGTGAAAAACGCTTCACCACCTATGAAACGGTCGAGTTGCGAATGCCACAGGTAGTCAAGCAAAACGGTATGCGCACCGAATTCGATGTAGAAAAGTTGGGTACAGGTTTTCATCGTGCGTTGCACAAACGCCCGGTTCCTACAGAACTGGTGGATGCAGCCATCGATCATGTGACCCAAAGCGTGTTCGCTCTCGGCGAACGCGAGATCGGTTCACGGCAAATCGGTGAGATGGTCATGAAGGAATTGTTGAAACTGGACAAGGTGGCCTACATTCGCTTCGCTTCAGTGTACAAGAGCTTTCAGGATGTGAGAGAGTTTTCCGAGGCAGTTGAAGCGGTTCGCAAAGCGCCTACAAAATACAAATCGCAAGCGAGTTAAACATGCCGTCCCCGCAAGATAGCGTGTGGATGGCTAAAGCGTTGCAGCTGGCAGAGCGCGGCCTGTATACCACCAGCCCCAATCCAAGAGTCGGTTGTGTGCTGGTACGCGATGACAAGATTGTGGGAGAGGGTTGGCACCAGTATGCTGGTGAACCCCATGCAGAAGTGCATGCTTTGCGCGCAGCCGGAGAAGCGGCACGCGGTGCAACTGCTTACGTTACGCTGGAACCCTGCAGCCATCAGGGCAGAACGCCCCCTTGCGCCGATGCGTTGATTGATGCAGGTGTGGCACGCGTAGTAGCGGCAACACAGGATCCTAATCCGCAGGTGGCGGGACAAGGTATCGCAAAATTACGCGCCGCGGGTATCGAAGTTGAGTGCGGATTAATGGAAATTGCGGCACGTGAATTAAACATCGGGTTTTTTTCCCGTATGACGCGCAGCTTACCCTGGCTACGCAGCAAGATTGCCACGAGTCTGGATGGACGCACGGCATTGAATAATGGTACAAGCCAGTGGATTACCGGCGCAGCCGCACGGCAAGATGTGCAACACTGGCGCGGACGCTCATGCGCGATCCTTACCGGCATCGGCACGGTGCTGACTGATGATCCGCAGCTTAATGTGCGTGAACAAAAACTGGAGGCTTCTGGGATAAAAACCATACGTCAGCCATTGCGTGCGGTATTGGATAGCCAACTGCAATTGCCCCTAACGGCACGCATCCTGCGTGATGGCAATGTAGTGATTTACACTGCCACACCCGATTTACAGAAAATGGCCGCACTCAAAAAATTGGGTGTACGCGTAGTCGTGTTGCCGGATATTTCGGGGCGTGTAGATCTAATTGCGATGCTACGCGATCTGGCTGCAAGCGGCTGCAACGAAGTACTGGTAGAAGCCGGTAGCATATTAAATGGCGCACTACTCCAGGCGGAACTGGTGGATGAGTTGATCCTTTATATAGCACCGCAGTTGCTGGGAGATAAAGCGCGCGGTATGGCGCAACTGGGTGAATTAACAATGCTGGACCAACGCATAGAACTGGAATGGCAAGATGTGCGTAATGTCGGCAAGGATTTGCGTATCCTGGCACGCGTGCAGCCTATATAAATGAATATTTATGGGCATACATCACGTAAAAATAACCGCTCACCGCGGTTATTTATTTGCTGATTGATTAGACGACACTCACATCAGTCATGCGAAATAAAAATATAATATTCTAGACAAATTTAATTGGGTTAATTATGCAAACCAAACATCAACGGAAAGAAATGTTGACCTGCACTAAATTGCATGCACCCCACGAAATCAGAATACACCATGTTTAGTGGCATCATCGCAGATGTGGGTATCATTGAATGCACGGAAGACCGTGATGGGGGTCTGACTCTCTCCATAATCACTCGTGCGCTCGGCATGGAGGACGTACGGCTCGGCGACAGCATCGCTGTGAACGGCGTGTGCCTGACTGTCGTAAAAATTGAAGGGAATCGTTTCAGCGTCAATGTGTCGCGCGAGACATTGAATTGTACGGTTGGACTAATTAAGGGTGTTCGTGTCAATCTGGAAAAAGCGCTGCGCTTGGCTGACCGGCTGGACGGGCATCTGGTGAGTGGCCATGTGGATGGCGTGGGCGAAGTAGTGGAATTCACCGATCTGCAAGAAAGCCGGAAGCTTGGCGTACGTGTACCGCAATCATTGGCAAAATACATTGCGGTAAAAGGTTCCATCACACTCAACGGGGTAAGCCTGACAGTGAATCAGGTTGAAGGTAATGTGTTCAACGTGAATTTAATTCCGTACACATTAGAGGTAACCACGCTGAACGAATTGCGTGCCGGCGATAAAGTCAACGTGGAAATTGACCTTATCGCGCGTTACGTTGAACGTATTATGCAGGCACGAGGTTAATAAATATGACAGATATTGCACCGATACAAGACATTATTGCTGAAATCCGCGCCGGAAACATGGTCGTACTGGTGGACGAAGAAGATCGTGAAAACGAAGGCGACCTATTATTTGCCGCCGAATTTGTTACGCCCGAAAAAATAAACTTTATGGCCAAGCATGGGCGCGGACTGATTTGCCTTACTTTGACCGACACGCATTGCAAGCAACTTAACCTGCCATTGATGGTGCGCGACAATGGTTCACCGCTGGGTACCAATTTCACTCTCTCCATTGAAGCGGCGAGCGGTGTGACAACGGGGATTTCTGCAACCGATCGGGCGCGTACCGTGCAGGTTTCCGTGAATAAAAATGCCAAGCCCGCTGACATCGTGCAACCAGGACATATTTTCCCGCTGATGGCGCAGAAAGGCGGAGTACTGGTACGCGCGGGTCATACCGAGGCGGGTTGTGATTTGGCACAATTGGCGGGGCTGACTCCCGCTTCGGTTATCTGCGAAATCTTAAAAGATGACGGCGAAATGGCACGCTTACCCGATCTGATAGCCTTCGCGCAACTACATGGCTTGAAAATCGGCACGATTGCCGACCTGATCGAACATCGTAGCCAACATGAAAAATTAGTCGAGCGCGTGGCAAAACGCACCGTGCAAACTGCTTATGGCATGTTTGACCTAATCAGCTATGTGGACAAAACGACGCAACGTACCCATCTGGCTTTGGTCAAAGGTGACATCCAACCGCACGTTGAAACACTGGTACGCGTGCATGAGCCGCTGTCCGTGCTGGATTTTCTGGAACAGGCAAGTTTCACAAACTCAATCAGTGTGCATGATGCCATGCTGAAAATTAGTCGCTCATCCGCCGGGGCGCTGGTGCTATTGCATCGCAACGAAACGTCGAGTGACTTGTTAGCGCGTGCTGAAGTAATGCCTGAGGATCACCATATTCCCCAGTGGGATTTGCGCAGTTACGGCATTGGTGCGCAAATTCTGCGCGACCTGAATGTCGGCAAAATGCGCCTGCTCGCTACTCCGCGCAAGCTGCCGAGCATGACAGGATTTGGCCTGGAAGTTATTGGTTATGCGCAACACGAATAGATCACGAGCATCCTCCGTTACTCGTCACATTACAAACATTCCCCCACCTTTCCTGACAAAGGTAAGCGAGGCGGGCTATCAGGATAAATTATGAAAGAAATCGAAAAAAATCTGAACGGTGCAGGTATGCGTATCGGCATTGTACAAAGCCGCTTCAATCCCGTGATTTGCGAGGGTCTTCTGGCCGCCTGCCGTGCGCAGCTTGTCCAGCAAGGGGTGAGCGATGCGGACATCACGCTGGCAAGTGTGCCGGGCGCATTGGAAATCCCGTTGGTGCTGCAACGCATGGCACAAAGCGGAAAATTCGACGCGCTTATAGCGCTGGGCGCGGTCATTCGCGGGGACACTTACCACTTCGAAATTGTGGCGAATGAATCCGCCCGCGGAGTGAGCGAAGTACAACTGCATAACAGCCTGCCCATCGCCAATGCCATTCTTACAACCGATATCGATGAGCAGGCAGAGGAGCGCATGAATACCAAAGGCACAGAAGCTGCACTGGTGGCGATTGAGATGGCAAATTTATTGAAAGAATTGGTATGAGTGAACCAGCCACCAAGACGAAAGCCCCCCCCAAAAGTTCGCGCCGTCGCTCGCGCGAGCTGGCTTTGCAGGGCATCTATCAATGGCGATTGACTAACGACGACCACGAGCAAATCGAAAAGCAGATTCGCGCTGAAAAGGGAATGGGCCGTTACGATGCGGAATTTTTCAGTAAGCTGCTACGTGGGGTATTGACCCAACATGCAGATATCGAAGCAATTGTTACTACACATCTTGATCGCACCCTGGATGAACTCAGCCCGGTTGAACTTTCTGTACTGCTGATCGGCGCGTATGAATTAATACATCATCCGGAAATTCCCTATCGTGTAGTTATCAACGAAGCGGTAGAGCTTGCCAAAACCTTTGGCGGTACAGACGGGCATAAATTTGTTAACGGCGTACTGGACAAAGTGGCCGCACAAGTTCGCGCCGTTGAAATCCACGGAGATAGTGGCGAAATTATCGTGTGACAGAGGTTGCAGGCGTATCAATCGGGTACGGAAAAAATCAATGAGCCATTCGAATCACTAAAACGCCCTCGGCTTATCGCTCCAATTATTGATTTCGCAAGAGCAGGTAACAGTTATCACCATAACATTCAAATTTTCAGTAAGGCTGCCAATTTTTAAATTACCCATAATTTCTGCTAGTCTTGCAGCATACGCAATGCTGGAAATTTACCATGATCAACGCCTACACACTCAGCAACGGCCGCCTGAGTAAAATACATCTGGACGAGCAAGACGACCTTCGCTCCGATCATCCGATATGGATTGATGTTATTGCCCCTACTGAAGAAGAACGTAAATGGATAGCGCAGGTTTATCACTTGACGTTGCCAAAGCCCGAGCATCTACGAGACATTGAAGCCAGTGCACGATTCTATGAGGAAAATAATGCGCTGCATTTGCGCTCGGATTTCCTGCTTGGCAAAGAAAGTAGTTCACGCAGTGTGACTGTGGCTTTCGTGCTGTCCGGCAACACGCTTTTCAGCGTGCATGAAGAAGACTTGCCGGTATTTTACCAAAGGCGTTTGACGAACCACGGACAGCCGGACGATCTGGAAGACTGCAAGGATGTACTGATTAATTTGTATTCAATGGATGTGGAGTTCTCCGCTGATGCGCTGGAAGGAGTGTATGCCGATCTGGGACAAGTGAGCAGCAAAGTACTCAATGCCGAACTCAGCGACAAACATGCTTCTTCCGTATTGATCAATATCGCACATGCCGAGCACCTCAACGGGCGTATCCGCCGCAACGTCATGGATACTCGCAGAGCAATATCCTTTCTGATGCGCAGTAAATTGCTCACGCCCACACAAATGGACGATGGACGCCAGATCATGCAAGACATCGACTCACTGGACGGACACACCAGTTTCCTGTTCGACAAGATCAACTTTCTGATGGATGCCACCATCAGCTTAATTAACGTCAACCAGAACAAGATTGTGCGCTTGTTCTCCGTATCTTCGGTGGCACTGCTGCCGCCGGTGCTTATTGCCTCCATCTATGGAATGAATTTCACGCATATGCCCGAGCTCAACTGGGGCCTGGGTTACCCCTTTGCGCTTTTGTTAATGGCATTGTCGGTGGTGGTGCCATTCTGGATATTTCATCGTAAGGGTTGGTTGAAATAGCCCGATTGGACTACTCTCAATCAGGCGCTCGATGCTGACTTCAGTCTTTAGCCGCTTAATTTCGGCGTCTACTATTCGTGCCATAAAACTTGGCTCCCCTAAAGCTGTCAATATGCTGATTTGATATTTTTTTAATCTCTTGTATGATATTTTTCTGTAAGTAATTCAGGTAGAAAGGCTTACCGTAATCGCTTATTCGTTATGCAATAGGGAGTTTCCATACCATCAACTAAAGAGAAGCTCAGCGCCGGTACCGGGTCGCGGGGATGAAGGAAGGGAAATCATGTTGAATCATCAGTATGAGCAGATCATCATTGAAAAACTCAGAGCGCTCCCACCCGCGCAAGTAGCGGCAGTGGAAGATTTTGTGGATTTTCTGCATAGCCGTAGTGAGGCTCGCGCTCTAACGGGTGCGGCAGCAAAGCTTGCCGAAAGTAGCTTCAGCCGTGTGTGGGATAACGAGAGCGATGCCGATTATGACCGACTTTAAGTTCGGCGATATCGTGTTGGTGCCGTTCCCTTTTACCGATCAATCCGCTACCAAGAAGCGTCCTGCCGCTGTTATCAGCAGTGAAGCCTACCACCAACAACGGCCAGACCTGATCATCATGGCTGTCACCAGCTAGGTAAAATCCACACAGACCGTTGGCGAAACGTTCGTGCAGGATTGGCAAGGCGCTGGTTTGTTGAAGCCTTCCGCGATTAAGCCGGTCATTACAACGATCGAGCGCGGCCTGATTATCAGTCACCTCGGGCAGCTAACAGGGACCGACCAAACCACACTCATAGGTGCAATTGACCAAATTCTGGGGCAGTAAAAAATAACTTGGCGGCTACATAAGAAGCCACTCGCTTACGGGGTAACGAAAGTGGGTGGCTTTTATTTCTTGAAGAAGAACAAGAAGGATTGTGCTACTTGGCTAGATTTGACCTCACCACACCAAACAGAAAAGCTTTAAAGCAAGCTTCACGTTGGCGGTTTCAAATCAAAGTGAGTGATAAATAGCGCGGATTAAAACGCTGTGGCTGACAATACCAACCTGACCAAATCAGCCTGTCCCGTTGCACCGGTTTTACCGTAGATGGTGCTCAGCTGACTGCGAATCGTGCTGATTTTTACGCCCAATGTTTGCGCAGATTGTTCCGGTGTTTGGCCGTTGACAATTTTGGCGGCGAGTCGCGCTTCGGCAGGGGTTAAATCAAATGTCGCAGACAAAAGAAAGGGATCAATATCTACTGCTGTGCCCGGCTCAAATACCGTGAATAATGCCTGTGGTGTGCGACCAAAACTACCCATTGTGGTCTCGGGACGTAGCGCCAGCAATGTAGTCGCCACGCGTCGACCATCACGTCGTTTTAATCGAATTGACTGGCGATCCGCAGGAATATAGTCCGCGCCATGCGTAATGAATGGCACCAAAGCCAACTCGCGAATAGCGATGGTGAGATTACGGTCACTCTCACAGTCGCGGCATACCAGCAACCCGCCCTCATCATAAACCATGTCGTTACGCATGAGTAAGGCTCGACCGGCCTGATTTCGATAGCCGATATGGCGCTGACTATCAATTAGCAGCATCGGTTGACGCATTCTTTCTAATAACTCAGCACCGACCGATAGGTGATCCGATTTATCGGTTAGCGTTTGCTGAATATTTAGCGCCTTAACGAAATGTTCGGTTATACGCTTGAAAGCCTGCTTTTCGTCCTGACTGAGCGGTGGCCTGCCGACTTTTGTGATGGTGCAGAATAAGCACATTGAAGCACTATCTTCAAGAATTTTTGCACCCAACAAAAAACGACCACCATAAGGAATCAGAAATTCAGAGTAATAGCGGTCCTGTTGAACAAACGCTTCATCATAGTGTTCCTCACAGGAGTACCAGTCATTAACAGGCAATATAGCCACATCCTTAAGACGTGGATCGATCAAATGATACTTACGAAGAAAATCCACACCTGCCGCTGGTTCCGCAGTCCCACTCTCATACGCCCATTGAATAGCGCGCGTTTGTTTATTTACACAAAGGAACTGCATCGCCCATGATTCGAATACCTCCGCCAACATGTTGATCGGTGTACGCCAATTTTCGACTCCACTTCCTGCCCGATAAATACAGGCAACAATATCATCATAGTGCTGCGTAAGACGTTGCAGAACGGGGGATGAAAGGTCACTCATACACAGTGTATTTTTTGTGTAATCGTCAGGCACCATACCACTTTTACTTTGCTCTTCTGTCATCACCTGCCCCTTCACACATGATTATACAAACGAGTGGTATAGCGATTTCCTACCGATAAGTCGCATCGGCAAGCATGAATCGGCCCGGTGCAATACCTCATGTCTTATCTCCTACCGCCCGGTAAGTCCCGCTACTGCCGGCCAAAATCATTCATATTGAAAGCTCCCCATATTCACTTTTACGCCGGCTGGATTTTTTACAATGCTCCTAAAGTCTAGATATAACAAGACACAGTATGTCAGACAATTACTTACGCTTCATCCTCCAAATGGTGGATGACAGTTTGTCACAGGCTCGGGCACCATTCAATCCGTGCCATGACAAGCAGTCAATAATTGCCAATAGCGCAGGCTTTGTGGTTCATATGATTTGCTCGCGTCGATCGCAAGATATCCACATAAATTGAATATTATTCTTAATTGTAAAAATTGTACTTATCGGTGGTATTTAATTAAAAAAGTTTGTTCAGCGTTGCCTTAGGAAGTTATTAAAAAGAGGGAGTTTAATTATGAGAAATTCAGAAAAAAATAAAATAAATAGCCGACATAGTTTAACCAAAAAAATCACCACTTATATTAAGTTGGTTATTTGCTTGTTAGCCATCACTACTTTGCCTCAAAACTTATATGCCGCACAACTGGACAGCAAAGGTACCGATTTTTGGCTAATGTTTAACAGCAATTATGAGACGTCAGAACTAACCTTATTTATTACCGGCGATACCGCCACTAGCGGGACGGTGTCCATCCCCGGATTAGCCTTTACATCACTATTCACAGTAACCCCCGGAACAATTACTTCGGTAATCATTCCAAGCTCCGCCCAAGTTACGACTTCCGATTTAATTGGAAATTTAGGTATCCATGTTGTTTCTGCTGCGGAAGTGACCGTCTATGGCCTCAACCGAGTTCAGTTTTCGACAGACGCATTTCTTGGCCTGCCGACCGACATTCTAAGAACGGAGTACATTAATCTCGGCTATAAGAATACTGATATCCTTAATGCCTCACAATTCGGTATTGTCGCGACGCAAAACAGTACTGCAGTAACCATTACGCTTCCCGTGACTACAGGAAGTCGAACAGCAGGCGTTCCTTATTTAATAACGCTGAACCAAGGCCAAACTTATCAGCTCATAAACACGAATAGCGCTCCTGCCGATTTGACGGGTTCGATTATTCAATCAGACAAACCCATCGCTGTATTCGGCGGTCATCAATGCGCCAATATCCCTAATGGAAGTACTATCGCTTGCGATCATATCGTCGAACAGCTCACACCGACAAATACTTGGGGACAAGCTTTCTTAACCGTTCCTCTAGCAACTCGAATTAATGGTGATACTTTCCGCATTCTGGCATCTCAAAATGGCACGGAAGTACGCATAAACGGCAGCCTGGTCGTTACGCTCAATCGTGGTCAATTCTATGAACAAATCATAGTTGGCCAATCCGAAATTAACGCAACTAACCCAGTTTTAGTCGCGCAATATTCTAATGGAACCTCGTTTGACGGTATCACTTCGGATCCGTTTCAAACATTGATTCCACCCAAAGAACAATTTTTGGCGAGTTATACCGTAACGACACCGGCATCGGGTTTTCCAATAAACTTTATCAACATCGTTGCACCCAATGCCATAGTTGGTACCATAAATCTTGATGGCTCAGCGATTCCATCAGTTTCATTTTTACCGATCGGCAGCAGCGGATTTTCGGGAGCTAAAATTCCTGTACTAATAGGAAGTCATAACCTGGATGCAACTCTCCCCTTTGGTATCACCAATTATGGGTTTGCTGACTTTGATTCATACGGCTATCCAGGCGGTTTGGCTTTAGGACAAGTCGCTTCATTGGCTAGTCTTGTAATAAGCCCTAAAACAGCTACCAATCCAATTAATACACAGCATTGTGTAATCGGCACTACCAAAGATCAAAACTCAAATCCTTTAGCTGGTATCCGGGTTGATTTTGCGGTAACAGGTACTAACACTATTGGTGGCTTTAAGTTCTCGGATGCGCTGGGTAAGGCTGAATTTTGTTACACAGGCAACACTGCAGGAACGGATTCCATTACCGCATCAGTTGGCAACCTTTCCGATACGGCTGCAAAAATTTGGACAAATGTTCAAGTACCACGTTGTGACGTTAATGGAGACAGTTTTATCAACAAAACCGATATTAATTTAATTATGGCCGCTAAAAATACTCCTGCATCCAGCCCTACTGATCCAAAGGACGCTGATGGGAACTTCATTATTAATGCTAATGATGCCCGTCAATGTACGCTCAAATGTACCAACACGTTATGCCAATAATTCCATACATTAGATGACCGATTATCAATAGAAAAGGGAGCAATACAATGAAATATAAAATCAAATTATTCATGCTAGTCATGTATGGCTTAGGACTATCCATGATAAGTCCAATGGCAGTAGGAGGGGTGATTCTTAATCTTTCCCCCGCTAGCCAAACAGCTCTTCCGGGCGACAATATCAGTCTCGATCTGATCATTAGCGGTTTGAATGCCGGAGGAGCACCCTCATTAGGCGACTTCGATTTAGATATTGCTTTTGATACAACCAAGTTAAGCTTTATCAGCTACAGCCTTAGTTCATTTCTTGGAGTTATCTCTTCTACTGAGGCGGATAATTTTAGTTCGGGTGTCTTAGGTGGTTTAATCAACCTTGCCGAAGTAAGCTATCTCTCACCTGCAAATCTTGACAGCCTTCAAGGCAGTGTATTCACATTAGCGACATTACTATTCCATGTGGATGTTCTTGGAAATGGGGCAAGCACGAACGTATCGTTTTATAAAATCAATGCGTTAGGTGACGGCTTCGGAAATCCATTTGACATTGATGCTGCAAACAACGCTACGGTCAGCAATAACGTCCCGGAACCTTCTTCTGCTTTATTGATTTTATTAGGACTATCAGGCTTATCTTGGTTACGTCTACGGAAGGTTAAAAGGCCTCAATGGCCTCACCACATATGAATACATCTGCAAAACATGGACAAACAACGAGCCAGAACGCTTTACGCTAAACTCATTCCAGCACACCGTGGGGTTAAACAATTGTGGGTTTTATCATGCATGCATTCTGTGAATTTTTTTGCGAAATCCGCCACGATTTGTCCAATACTATTACTCGCAGTCCCTGTCAACTAAAGGAGAAGGCCATGTGTAATGAAGTGAAGTTATGTACAGAACCAGAGTGACCAAATCGAACTGAATCACTGAAGGCCGCAATTAATCAGTGCTTCCATAGAATTAACTGATCCCGCGCTATTACGGAGTCCGGATTGATATAGGGTTGAGCTTCACCGGACTGCGCACAATGGTTTTATATTTACCGCCTATCGCCAGCATAACCAGGTTTTCTGTGCTGGTGGCGCACGATCAGGATTCGAATACTACTTTCGAGATTTCGATATATGACCGAGTATGGGAAGATCTTTAGTGGGAAGGTTCTTCTTCCTCTCGTTGTTGGGATACCGAGGCCGGGGTGTTTAACCAAGAGCTTGGCGATACGTTCGAACTCTTCGAGAAAGCGCTCAGCGACCACTGGCCCAGCGTGCTCGTTGTAGAAATCCAAGGCGTAGGTAATGTCCTGCTCCGCCCCAGGATGGAGCGAATAGATCATCGCGAAATTTTTGCTCGAAGCCGGGCGATAGCCTCAGACCCTGAAACTGTTGCTATCAAACCAGATTCCAGTTCGGATTCTCTTCGATCCGCTTCTCGTTCCCAGGCTTCCTCAACTTCGGGATCTGAATCAAGGCTAACGATCAAACGCTCAAGCAGGTGAGATCGTTCGACAGACGCTAGCTGTAGGACTTCGGCTTCTAGAAATTCAAGGTTTCTACTCATGTTCGCTCCCGATAAAGATGGATGCCATAACGGATATAGTCTAGCACAGCGAGCTGCGGTTACTGTGGCGTGACTACAGTGCGGGGCTTGCATGTACTAAACAATGATCGAACTCGATTCATTTGCAGAACGGCATTGTTCCGATCAAGCATTATGATTTCAAAGTTGATTATGAAACTCTCGACTAGCGCAGCAGATAATCCAGCGCAATACCCCCGAACACCACAGCACCAAACCAGTTGTTGTGCAAAAAAGCCTTGAAGCAAGCCTCGCGCTGACGATTTCGAATCAACGTGTAGTGATAGATGGCGATGCCCGCCGCGCACAGTAAACCGAAATAGTAGACCATGCCCAGCTCAAGCGTACTGCCGACTGCGGCGAGTATGGCCAGAGTAAGGCCATAACAGATCATCACCGCAGCGATATCGTATTTACCGAAGAACAGTGCGGAGGAGTGGATGCCAATGTGCATGTCATCGTCCCGGTCCACCATCGCGTATTCGGTATCGTAAGCAATCGCCCAAAATACATTGGCGATTAATAGCCACCACGCTATGGCGGGAACGCTGCCGAGTTGCGCTGCGAATGTCATCGGGATACCAAAGCCAAATGCGATGCCGAGGTAAGCTTGGGGAATGGCAAAGAAACGTTTGGTATAGGGGTAGCTGGCGGCAAAGAACAGAGCGGGAATAGATAACAGCAGCGTCAATCCATTGAGCGGCAAAATCAGCAGAAAGGCGAGGAGCGACAGTCCAGCCGCCAGATACAGCGCCTCTTTCGGCGCGAGTTTTCCACTGGTGATAGGGCGATCTTGGGTACGCTTTACCTGCTTGTCGAAATCACGATCGGCATAGTCATTGATCGCGCAGCCTGCAGAGCGCATCAAGACCGTGCCGAGCACAAAAATAGCGACGATGTTCCATGCCGGTTGGCCGTTACCCGCGATCCACACCCCCCACAGGGTAGGCCACAGCAGCAGCAGGATGCCAATGGGGCGGTCGAGCCTCGTTAGCTTGATATACAGATTGATTCGCTCGTTGAAATTCATTTTTTCAGCGCAAGAATATCCGGCAAAAAAACTTCCGTCACCAACAATGGGGCGTTACACAAGATAAATAGCGAACGCCGTGCCCACAGTTTTTGTGGTGGCGTATCGAGCGCAACGGCCGCGCGTCGATAGAGCGGATGATTCGGTTTAAGCGCGTCAAAATGCAGCGCTGAGCGGCGCACCAGCGGATGGGCAAACAATAGCGTGCCCAACGAACGATTGCCCAAATTTCGCAGCGCGTGCCATGCACCGCACAAATGATGGGCCGCAACCACACTGTGCGCAAATACCACGGGTTTGCCATCGGCTTGCAAAAACACTTCACGCGTATATATTTTTTGCCGAGCGGGCAAGCCAAGCAGCGCCGTTTCATCAAACACGGGAGTTGCCAGACGGTTATGCACGTTACGAACGCTGAAATTATCGCAACGTTGCTGAATGCGCAACGTAAGCGATCCATCGGTATGCAGCCAGGGCGCATAACCCGCTTCAATGCCAGGCAGGAAAGTGCGCCAGGATTCTGCTCCCCAAATCGGTTTCATAAGCTTCGCTTCGCTCTGCTTACCAGACAAAGCACGTGAGTGCGCTAAATAAATTTCAGACATGGAGATAATCTTGTCTATTTGCCATCCACCGCTGCAAATGTGCGCGTGCTTCCTGCTGAAAATCGCACAGCATTTCGTCAGCAACCGCTTGCGCGCAATTGAGCAATGCAGCATCTTCGGTGACATCGGCAAAACGCAGCATGGGGACACCGCTTTGGCGTGCACCCAACAGCTCACCCGGGCCGCGCAGGCTTAAATCCTGCTGCGCGATTTCAAAACCATCCGTATTTTCATAAATAATTTTCAGGCGCGCGCGCGCTAATTCAGAAAGCGGTTGTTGAAATAGCAAAATACACAAACTCTGTGCAGCACCCCGCCCGACGCGCCCACGCAACTGGTGCAACTGAGCCAGCCCCATACGCTCGGCGTGCTCAATTACCATCATGGCGGCATTGGGTACATCCACGCCGACTTCGACCACCGTGGTGGCCACCAGGAGATGCGTTTCACCCGTTTTGAACGCGGCCATCGCGTGTAATTTTTCGGCGGCATTCAGTTTGCCGTGCACCAGACCTACCCGCAGATCAGGCAGGGCTTGTGCCAGTCTCTGATGTGTTTCCAGTGCAGTCTGTAATTCCAGCGTATCCGATTCATCAATCAGCGGGCATATCCAATAAGCCTGCTGTCCTGCGAGGCAGGCCTGGCGAACGCGCGCAAGCACCTCTTCACGCCTGCTGTCGCTCACCAGTTTAGTGATAACCGGTGTGCGCCCGGGCGGCAGTTCATCGATTACCGATACATCAAGATCGGCGTAATAACTCATCGCCAGAGTACGCGGGATGGGTGTCGCACTCATCATCAACTGGTGTGGTTCATCGCCCTTGCCGCGCAGCGCTAAACGTTGCTGCACGCCAAATTTATGCTGCTCGTCCACAATAACCAATCCCAGCTTGGGGAATGTAACTTGATCCTGAAACAGCGCGTGCGTGCCGATAGCCAACTGCGTTTCGCCTTGCGCGATACATTCGATAGCGGCTTGCTTATCTTTTTTCTTCAGGCTGCCAGAAAGCCATACGGGACTGATGCCAAGTGGCTCCAGCCAATCCCGTAATTTGTGATAGTGCTGTTCGGCCAGTATTTCGGTGGGCGACATCAATGCCACCTGATAGCCATTTTCTATCGCCTGCAAAGCAGCCAGTAGCGCAACAATAGTTTTGCCACTGCCCACATCGCCTTGCAGCAGGCGCTGCATCGGGTGCGCTTGTTCAAGATCGCGACTAATTTCGCGCAGGGTTTTTTGTTGAGCGGCGGTGAGACTAAAGGTTAATGTCTGCAACAGTTGCCGGGTAAAATGACCGAGTGCGCGCAGGCACGGCGCATTGCGACTGCGTCGCTTGCGGTAATGTATACGCATGGAAAGTTGCTGCGCCAACAATTCATCAAACTTGATACGTAGCCAAGCGTGATGAGTGCGTTTAAGCAGCGCATCTTCATCAATATCGGATGGAGGATTGTGTAGCAGCCTTACACTATCTGCAAAGCTGGCAAGTTTCAAACGCGTGAGCAAGTCTGCGGGCAGCGTTTCAGGCAGTTCAAGCTCGTTCAAGGCAGCCTGAATGTGCTTGCTCAGCATCGCTTGTGACAAGCCTGCGGTAGTGGGGTAAACAGGTGTCAGCGCTTGTTTTAGCGGCGTACTTTCACCCGCGACACGACACTTTGGATGCACCATCTCCATGCCGAAATAGCCCATGCGCACCTCACCCAAGGCGCGGATTTTCTTTCCTGCTTCGAGTTGCTTTTGCTGGCTTGGGTAGAAATTCAAAAACCTTAGATACAACACACCACTACTGTCCTGCAATTGACAGATCAGGCTGCGACGCGGGCGGAACATGACTTCATTGTGAATGATCTCACCTTCTACTTGCGTGCTCGCACCCTGAACAAGCTCGGCGATTTGCGTCACCCGGGTTTCGTCCTCGTAACGTAGCGGTAAATGCAGTACCAGATCAAAGCGGTTATGAATACCAAGTTTTTCGAACTTGGTTAACGTAGCTACAGGGATACTGGTGGGAAGCATGTTTGAAATACTGCAAAGCAGGAATTGCACAGAAGGTGAATGCTTAGTCCTGTACGCACAATATGCCATCCATTTCCACCAGCGCGCCTCGCGGCAATGCCGCCACACCTACTACCGCGCGCGCAGGGTAAGGTTGATGGAAATAGGACGTCATGATTTCGTTCACTTTGGCGAAGCTGTTCATATCAGTCAGATAAATATTGAGTTTCACCACATCATTCAAGCTGCTGTCAGCCGCACTGGCCACTGCACGCAGGTTCTGAAATACGCGATGAATCTGCGCCTCGATGCCATCTGCCATTTGCATGGTGTTGGGATCCAATCCGATCTGGCCGGAAAGATACACCGTTTTGTCTACACGGACCGCTTGCGAATAAATACCAATAGCGGCGGGGGCATCAAGGGTTTGAATTACTTTTTTGTTAGGCATTACTGGCTCCTGTATGTTGTCAAGCACACTTTAAGTCTGGGTAATAATTACATAGAAGTGATCATTATAAATGGAATTACTTGCTGACATGATAGCCCGGTCATGCGCTCAACATAGCGCAGTAGTACACCTTTATCTACCCGCCCATGGGAGTAACCAAATCGCTTGAGGACGCGCCCGACAAATTGATTACGCGCCGCTTTTGGAACCGGAAATACCTCTCTGATGTCCCGTCTAAAAATGCCTTGATCTATATTTAAGGCTACGCTGAATAAGCCCCGCATTTCTGAGATTTTAATTACGGAATATGCGTGATTATGCAAAAAAGCACGTTCAGCCCGTTTTATTTTGCCCTTTCAGGCTGCTCCTTGGGCTTTTTGCCCGCCATTTGCTCGCTATAGACGCACCTGTGCCATCAATCGATTTTGAGACAGGTAAATATTCGCCAATGCCAGCACGGTAAATACGCGACCGGCATTCTTGGCTAAACCACGGTAGCGCATTTTAGTAAAACCCCGCAGTCGTTTGATCACGGCAAAGACGTGTTCGACGCGGGCTCTTATCTTTGACTTGTTGCGGTTTTTGCGGCGCTTGACCTCATCGACCTTGCCGCCAGCCTTACGGGTGCGACAATTGGTGAAGTCGCGGGCCTTGGGCGCTGTGCGCCAGGCCGCTTTGACTGTCCACGCCAATGTGCATTCATGCCAAAGTACCATTGTTGCCCCTTGCGCGTCTGGTACATTTCAGGATCGCGTTTCTTCCCGACGTTTTTGGTTGAGCTGGGGGCCGCAATAAGGGTGACATCGACTATCGTACCGGTCTTGAGGGTCATGCCACTGCCTTGGAGGATGCATCCGACTTCGGCGAAAAGTTGCTCATTGAGGGTGTTCTTCTCCAGCAGGCGACGAAATTTGAGCAGCGTCCGCATCCGGTACGGCTTCGCATCCCAGGTCAATTCCGGCAAAATGGCGCAAGCGGGTGATGTCGTAGCGCGCTTCTTCGCAGGCAAAGTCAGCCAGATTAAACCCGTGCTGGATAAAGTGGATGCGCAGTATACGTTCAAGTCCAATCGGGGGGCGGCCATTGCCTCGCTTCGGGTAGTGAGGTTCGATCACCGCACATAGATCAGTCCACGGCACGATGCGGTTCATCGTGTCCAGAAATTCGTCGCGCCGTGTCGGCCTGTGGTGTTGTTCAAATCCAGTTGTGTATTTCGCCGCCATCGCCAAAGTTTGTTGTTTCATTGCCGTCCACCTTGTTTTTATAATATGCCTGTAATGCCCGAACTGTGAGATCGGTGGTTCTTTATCAGCGTAGCCTTAAAGAACAACGGCACAGGTGTCAGCAACGTGCAAATCAATAGCGGTACACCATTTAGCTTGCCTGCTGGCGGCAAAAGTGTGTATGGCATCCAGTGGGATGGAGCGGGAGGCGTGGCACCGGTGACGATAACCGCTACTGATGCATATGGAAGTACGAGCGTGCAGGAGTTTATGATCGTGGTCAACGATGCGGCGCAGATTGATCAGAAATTCAAGGCGCTGTGGGATGGAATGAATAATGCGGTGATTGCTGGAGACAAAGCGACGGCGCTGTCGTACTTGAGTGGGACGGCGCAAATTAAATATGGACCGGTGTTTGATGCGTTGCAGACGGACTATCAGCAAATCGTCGGCACTTGGTCTGTTCCAGTCCGCGGCAGTATCTCAAACGAGATTGGCGAATACGCGGTCATAACCACCAATGGAAATGCACGTCAATTGTTCCTGATTTATTTCGTCAAGGGCACGGACGGGGTTTGGCGTTTGGATTCTATGTAAGGTCATCACCATGAAATTTATTGAAAAGTTTTTCCCTATTTTTATTCTGATCCTGGCGCTACCCATTCAAGGTTGCACCACCACCTATTCTGCCAAGAAAATTGAAGCTCGGGTCATCGATGCAGATACCAAGCAACCTTTGGAAGGCGTAAATGTGGTGGCGCAATGGACATTAGAAGGCGGCATGGAAGGCGGAGTGCTAACCAATTTGATGCTGATGGAGTCGGTTAGCGACAAGGATGGTCGGTTTTACTTTCCTGCCTGGGGACCGAAATCCATACCATCAGACTTGCCGTGGAACGCGCGTTTGAAGAACCAGGATCCGGGTATGGTCATGTTCAAGAGTGGATATGAAGTGCAGGGATTTTCCAATGAAATCACTGGTCCCTACCCTGGCACAGGCCCTTCAATGCGAACGTCTCAATGGAACAGTAAAACCATTGAACTCAAGAGGCATCAAGGAAATTTGGAGCGGTATAGGTTGCTGCTTGATGGTGTTCTGGGGGGTATCTTTTATGGGGAATGCCGATGGAAAAATATACCGCGAATGATTGTTGCATTAGACAAGGAATCTGCGCGGTTACGGAAGTTGGGAGTTCGTATTAGCGTGATAACCATCAGTAGAATAGAGGATAACTCAGCCAGAGAAAACTGTGGATCGGCTCAAGAATTTTTCAAGGATTATATAGAATGAAGAAGATCCTTGTCTTAGCGTTGGCCGTGACTATCGCTACATCGCCTGTATTGGCTTATGACATACCCAATCATTTCGATATGTCTAGGGAAGCAGCGCAGCGTTCAGTGCTTCAAACAGACTCCAATGTTTTGCTGAATTTGGGATTTAGTTCATTGGATATTGCGGGTCAAAAATTTTTAGCCACAGAAGGAGAAAATTCAACTGATTTCACTGATGAATGTAAACATATGCTTCTCTTCCCTATTGATGTTCTGATCGGTTGCGGCGCTCAATTTGAAGATGTTCCAGGAACCCGCTCCCTCAATCACTTCTATGACCCTATCAACAATAGTCCGCTGAAGGTGCGAATACCACCGATATTCGGGCCATTGGTGGCAATGGGTTCGACCTCGCCTGACTGGGGGGTTAGAAGATAACATTGATAATACGAACCAGGCGTTTTCATACAAGGACGCACGCATGTATTTCTATCAGGCGTTGATTACCGAAGGGGGGCAGAAAAACAGGGATGTATTGTGGGGCAAGTTGTTCCAGAGTATAGGGCAGGTAATCCACCATGTGCAGGATATGGCGCAACCACAGCATGTACGCAACGACCAACATGTGGACAAGTTTATTCCTGGTTATGTCAACCCAAGCCTGTATGAAAAATATACGAGTAATCAACAAACTAGACCAGAAGTTCAGGCCTTATTTTCTTTACCAGGTTCTGAACCAGTCTACTCCGGCACTCATCCTGGTGCATTCAAGATACCGCGCGACTTTTGGAAGAATACCCAAGAAACTGGATTGGCCGAGTTCACCAACCACAATTTTGTCAGCGATGGAACAAATTTCAAACTATATCAAGGGCAACCTGTTGTCGGCGCAACTTACGGCTTGCCCGTGCCATATGGATCTCCGCAAAACGTACCGGCTTCCGAGCTTTTACCCCCTCTTTCTCAGGATATTCTGACGAGCTGTAGCGTCAATCAGGTGTCGGTTTGCACGATGTCATTCTATGCGAGCAACGGTCCAAATGTGGTCAATCCGCGTGCGTCGGCCCTTTCGATTTTCGATCAGTATGTTCAACTGAAGCTACTAGAATTTGGGGATCCATTCAATTATAAGACGGACCGGCTTTTTACGCTTAATCGGTATACGTTTAACGCTGCACATTCGCTTTTGATACCAAAGGCTGTTGGTTATTCAGCCGGCCTGATCAACTACTTCTTCCGTGGCAAGATGGAAATCTCGTTGCCCGACGAAGGCATCTACGGCATCATCGACCACAGCGACCCAGTGTCAAACCAACAGGATACAGGTGGTTTCAGGAAAATAAAATTAAAACTCAAGAATGTGACTCCGAACGGCACGGGCATCGAGCTTATGGCGGCTACGGGCAAGCTGATTGCAGTAGCCAAGTTTCACCGCAACACGTGCTATACGCCCAGCCTGTCTGGCGAATACGGTTCGCCCGGTATTGATTGGCGTACCTGCCGTGCCAAGGATGAAGAAATTGTTGTCTCGGAAGTAATAGAGACGACACCGATAGGTATTAATACTGACGCGACACAGCTTACGTTTAACTTCAATACGCCAATTCCAATCAATGCCAGCGACCTCTACTTACAAGCTGTCTATACAGGCCCTCTTGGCGCTGAAACCAATGCGGTTGCAGTTGTCACCAAAGACATTTCAGAGCCCCATTATATTTATAGTAGTGTTGCGACTTGGGATCAAGCTACCTTTAGGACTATTTCTAGTTACCCGCAGATTTCGGGGCCAGGGGGACAGTCATGGGAAAGTTGGTGCGCGACCGGTTTTCCGACATTGGATGCCTGCAACCAGGGGATGGGCTATATAAACCTAGTGCGATATAGCGGTAAATCCGGCCCGATTTCTGGATATGATCCTTCTGATCCAATATTCCTAACAGGTACGATATACGACCTATCGGAAGCACCACCATTCCCGCCAGTTGCGACCATGCCTGATCCGTTAGGTCCGGCTGCTACCGTGCCCGCTCCGGTAGGTTCATTTTCGCGCGTCGCCGTGCTAACAGATGCCCAGCCATCCAACACGGCCTTGTCGCTTGAGGAAAAAATCGATACTACGCACGGCATCGCGTTATTCCAATGGTTCACGGGTGTAGCGGCTACCACCATCAATCAACGAGACCCGACGAACGACACACTGACACCGACCGCCATTTATTTACCGGCACGGGGAATTTATGTCCGAGCCGCAACCGCCCCCGCTTTGATGAGCGGAACAGCGCCGCAGCCCTTCCCCGATTTAAAAATTTTACCTTCTCAGATCAACTTCTAAAGATTAAGCAAGAATGGCACACGAATGATCTTGTCGCATTAATTGAGCAGGCCAAATTTTTAATTATTTTATCAAGCGTATAGTTAAATTATCTACAACCTTCCATCTTGTAGATGAAGTACCCATCCTTGTTAATCGCTTCTACAACATTGCTGGATGCGCTTTGAATGTGGCAAAAATTGCATTCTTTGCTCGTGATAATTGCCTCGCCTTCACCGATTGAAATTAACCACGCTTTAGCGAATTCGATCGCTTTCTGATCATCCCTTACCGCGGTAAAGACATCAAAGTGCATCGTATGGCCATCTTTAGCTTTTACATAAGTGTCATAAACGTGTATGTCCATATTTGTTCCTTAACTAATTTAGAGATTGGCCGGACTATTTAAAGTAACTGGCAGAATGTTCCGGGAATTATGGGCCGAAAATAATTGGCCGAGGATCGACAACCTTGGTGTTTAACTCATGCTCATAAGCAGCCCAAAGCGCTTTGTCTTCTGGCGTTGTTTTACAAGCCGAAACGATCAAACTGCTGCAAACAAGTGAGAAAATTAACGCAACTCTCATACATAACTCTACGAAGATTGATTAGCGCAGTTACCCCTGCTTCAACCACCGTGCCGCATCTAACGCAAAGTACGTCAGGATACCGTCCGCACCAGCACGCTTGAATGACAACAAGGATTCCAGTACGCAAGCTTGTTCGTTCAGCCAACCGTTTTGCGAGGCCGCTTTAAGCATGGCGTATTCGCCACTTACCTGATACACGAAAGTGGGTGCCTTAAATTCATCTTTGATACGCCGAACAATGTCCAGATATGGCATGCCCGGTTTGACCATTACCATGTCAGCACCTTCCTGCAAATCCAGACCGACTTCCCACAGCGCTTCATTGGAATTGGCGGGATCCATTTGATAAGTGTACTTGTCGCCGGTACCCAGATTGGCGCTGGAGCCAACGGCATCGCGGAATGGACCATAAAAACTGGAAGCATATTTGGCTGAATAGGCCATGATGCGGGTGTGATTACATCCCTTGCGGTCAAGGGCAAGCCGTACGGCGGCAATACGACCATCCATCATGTCGGACGGAGCTACCACGTCCGCTCCCGCCTGTGCGTGAACTTGAGCTTGCTGTGCGAGGACGATGACGGTCTCGTCGTTCATAACGTAGCCGTGGGCATCGATTAGCCCATCTTGTCCGTGACTGGTATAGGGATCAAGGGCAATATCAGTCATCAAACCAAGCTCGGGGAAGTGTTTTTTGAGCGTGGCTACTGCGCGCGGTACCAATCCATCAGGATTGAGCGCCTCACGCGCATCTTCCGACTTGAGCACAGTATCTATCACGGGGAACAGGGCAAGCATGGGTATGCCCAGCTTGACACACGCCTCCGCTTGCACCAGCAGTTTATCCAATGTCTGGCGCTTTACCCCAGGCATAGATGCCACAGCCTCCTCGCGATTTGAGCCTTCCAGTAGGAATACCGGGTAAATGAAATCTGCTGTAGTCAGCACATTTTCACGCATCAAGGCACGGGAAAATTTATCGTGGCGCATGCGCCGCATCCGTTTATGTGGATATTGTCCGAGTGTATGCATAACTTAAGTCCTAAAATTTTTGCCTAACATTGGAACTCTTTCAGCGTTATCTAATCCAACGTAACAGATGGTAAGACATCTCCCGCTTTTCCTCCCTGAGCGGGCTGTCTTGACCCAAAAAAGTCGAGGCATTATCGCCCTTGGTTTTCCTTATAGCCGAGGGCGTTTTTTTGTCTGCTATTTGGCTGAAAACCAACCAGCAATCACCGCTTCGGCCTCATCCATACCTATCTTTTTCAAACTTGAAAATAATTGCACCGAACAAAATGGAAAATATTCCTCAAGGTGCAATTTAACACGATTCAGCGTCATATTTGCCTGCTGACGGCTTAATTTATCTGACTTGGTTAGTAGCACATGCACAGGTTTGCCAGTGGGTGCAAACCAATCCAGCATCTGCTCATCCAGCGGAGTGAGCGGATGGCGTGCATCCATTATGATGACCAGCCCGCATAATGCTTCTCGTGTCTGTATATAGGTGCTCAGCAGCTCTTCCCAATGCGCCCTTATTTCCGGTGGAACTTTGGCATATCCATAACCCGGCAAGTCCACCAGGAAGCAATTTTCACCCAAATCAAAATAGTTTAGGTGCTGAGTCCGCCCCGGTGTTTTACTGGTGTAAGCCAAACGAACGTGATTGGCCAACGTATTAATGGCACTTGATTTGCCCGCGTTAGAGCGTCCGGCAAAAGCAACTTCTCTACCGCCATGCAGCGGCAAATCGCGCAAATGATTAACCGTGGTAAAAAATATAGCGCGCGAAAATAACCCCATACTACCAGGCTGCGAAAATTTTGCTGGCAGCCGCAATGGTCTGCGCAATGTCTGCTGATGTATGCGCGGACGACACGAAACCTGCCTCAAATGCGGATGGCGCCATATAGATACCTTCGTCCAGCATGGCATGGAAAAAACGATTGAACGCTTCTTTATCGCAGGTCATCACTTCGGCATAAGAGGTCGGCGGGGTGGCACGGAAATACAAACCGAACATGCCGCCGATGGATTGGGCGGAAAAATCGACACTGTGCTGCTTGGCAGCTTGTTCCAAGCCCTCGGTTAGTTGACGCGCCAACATGCTTAAGTGCTCGTAGAAATCCGGCTGCTGCACCAATTCAAGCGTAGCCAGCCCCGCCGCGACTGCCACCGGATTGCCGGATAGAGTGCCAGCTTGATACACCGCACCGAGCGGTGCCAAGCATTGCATGATATCCCGCCTTCCGCCGAAAGCCGCGGCAGGCAAACCGCCGCCCATCACCTTGCCCAGCGTAACCAGATCCGGCTTGATACCGTAATAACCATGTGCGCCTTGCGGACCGACGCGGAAGCCCGTCATCACCTCATCCAGAATCAGCACTGCACCATATTTAGTACACAGCGCACGCAACGCATCCAGAAATTCGCGCTGGGGGAGAATCAAATTCATGTTACCCGCAACTGGCTCGACAATAACTGCGGCAATCTCGTTACCTATTGCGGCGAAGGTACGCTCCAATCCAGCCACATCGTTATAGTCAAGCACGGTAGTCAGCGCCGCGATTTCCGCTGGGACGCCAGAAGAACTCGGCTGACCGAAAGTGAGGGCACCGGAACCTGCTTTGACCAGCAGGCCATCAGAATGACCGTGATAACACCCTTCAAATTTAATAATCCGGCTACGTCCGGTAAAGCCGCGTGCCAAACGGATTGCAGTCATGGTTGCTTCAGTACCGGAACTCACCAGGCGCACCATTTCTATGCTGGGAAGTAGCTTGCACAATAGCTCGGCCATTTCCAGTTCGGTCGCAGTGGGCGCACCGAAACCCAAACCTTGCACGGCAGCATCCTGCACTGCCGTAACCACAGCCGGATGACAGTGACCAACAATCATCGGCCCCCATGAACCGACATAATCAATGTAACGTTTATCGTCGGCATCCCACACATATGCACCCTGCCCGCGCTTGAAGAACAGCGGCGTACCGCCCACCGATTTAAATGCGCGTACTGGCGAATTGACTCCGCCTGGAATGACGTGTTGCGATTGTTCAAACAAATTTTCGTTGCGTGAGCTCATGGTACATCGTCCTAAAATTTGAATCTTGCATAAACGATAATTTTACCATTGTTCTTGGGATGTGCTTTATAAGATGAAATTTCAGCGTTTGTTTCAATTCACTATATTTGATAAAACGTCTTAACAAATACAGGGCAAGGAAACATGTTCTAGCTCGAAACGATTCATCTTGCACGTCTGCTATACTGCGCGCCGCTTAAAGGTGCCAGACACAGGAATGCGTCTGGTTAAACGGGAAACAGGTGCGGGAATTTAATTCCTCAGGCCTGTGCTGCCCCCGCAACGGTAAGCAGGTGTGGACGTATTAATAACCTGGGTGTTTCAAAAATTCGCATCAGCAAGCGCACATGCTTGACGCGACAATTATGAAATAACTTGAGTTAAGCCACTGTGAGCAATCATGGGAAGGTGATGCGTCTCGTCCTGCAAGCCCGGATACCGGCCTTGAGCACAGGAATCTCATCAGAGATTCTTTAGGTCGGGAAATGTGCGGGTGGCGCATGGACGGCGGGATGGCAAACCGCATCGGTTAGTCAGCACTTCCTTCCTTCGCTTGTGCATTTCCTGTATTTGAACATTCCAACGGGGAACCTTGGAATTCGCTCAGGAAAATCTTAATGGAACACCAAAAATTGGTCGCCGCCATTTTATGCGCGGTTACTTCATCAGCTTACGCAATAACGGAAGATCCGACTCTCCAAACGCTCATTGTCACCGGAACGCGATTCGAGGAGGCATACGCTGACAAGCCGCTTAATGTTTCCATTATTACGCACGAAGCTATCAATAAAAGCAGCGCCCGCACGATACCGGAATTACTTTCACAGCAAGCTGGGATTTCTGCACGCGATCTATTTGGCAACAATGCCGCGTTAGCCACGGTTGATTTGCGCGGTTTTGGCGCGGCAGCCGGACAAAATACGCTAATTCTACTGGATGGGCGGCGCATCACTAACGCTGATCTTTCAGGTGTGCAGTGGTCGGCCATCCCCTTCGCTTCAATTGAGCGTATTGAAATTATGCGTGGCAGTGGCGCTGTGTTGTACGGCGACGGCGCAACCAACGGCGTGATCAATATCATCACCAAATCACCTACGCAAATAGGTACAACAGGGCAAGTCAGCGTGAAGGCGGGTAGTTATGGGTTGGCTGAGGTGCAAGCAAATGCCAATTATTTTTCTGGTAAAGCCGGAATTGACTTTACAGCAAGTCAATTGGTTTCTGATGGATACCGTGCGAACAACCGCAACGAGCAAACCAATGTGCAAGCAAATACACGGTGGATGTTGGAGGCAGGTGAGTTGGCGTTAAAAATTGGGATCGATCGACAGGACATTCGCTTGCCCGGCGCGCGTCTCGTGCAACCGAGTGCCGGCATTAACCTGGTGGCGACTGATCCGCGTGGCGCTGCCACCCCCCTGGACTATGCCAGCCGTGATGGCAACCAAGTTGCACTTGAATGGCAGCAACGATTTTCTGATGCCGATGTTAATGTAGGTGTAGCACATCGCACCAAGAATCAAAAATCCTATTTTGATTTTAACGGTTTCCCAAATTACCGCGATAGCGATTTGAACGTGACTTCACTTACTCCCCGCATCAAGATTCCCCATTCACTAGGCGGGAATAGCACCCTGGTAGCGGGTATTGATGTGTATCGCTGGAATTACGACTTAAATACGTCCAACGCTGCGGCAAATATCGGACAGCCAATTAACCAAATATCCATGGCCCAGCAAAATAGCGCTTTGTATTTACAGAATACGACGCATCTATCAAAAGCAACTTCGCTATTGGCCGGGGTACGTAAAGAACGGATCACTATAGACGGGAATGATATTTATAACGCGGCCGCTCCGGGCGCGGCATTTGGCTCTGCTGCTACACCGGGTTCTTTTAAGGCATCAAAAAATGCCTACGAACTCGGTCTGCGCCATCAACTTGATAGTGGGCTGACATTAAATGGAAAAGTTGGACGAAGTTTCCGCTTCGCAAATGTGGATGAGATCTACGAATCATCGCCAGCCTTTACCAATCAATTTCAGTTTTTACGCCCACAGACGTCGAATAACATGGAAGTCAGTATGGAACAACGTCTCCAGAATGGGAACTGGCGCGCGACTTTATTCAATAACAAGGTACGTGATGAAATCCACCTTGATCCCTTCACGACGGGTATTGGCAATACCAACTTACCACCGACACGACGCAGAGGGTTTGAATTGGATGGCAAATGGCAGGCATTACCCCAGCTTGTATTAAATGCAGCCTATACTTTTATAGACGCAAAATTTTTAAGTGGTGTTTTGGCCGGCGGAGCATTTACGCAAACCAACGTAAATATCGCAGATAAAAGAGTACCGTTGGTAGCTCGCCACAAGCTTAATGTGGGTGCCGCATGGGTAATAAATGAAAAAATACTACTGAACTCATCTGCAACCTACGTTGACTCACAATTCATGGACAATGACGAAGCAAATTCATTGGGGAAAAAAATTCCAGCCTACACGGTTGCCGATATAAAACTTATACATAAAACAGGTCCTTGGCAGTTAAGCACGTCCGTGAATAATTTGTTTGACCGAAAATATTTTAATTATGCAGTAAGCAGCCAATTTACCCCGGGAAGATATAACGCCTATCCATTACCAGGACGCACACTATTTATCGGCGCGAGCTACCAGTACTGAATCACGCGTTTTCAGAATGCAATGTATAGAGTCGGCAGCAATTTACATTACTATTGTTTATAAACCAAAAAACACCGTTGCGAGCACAGCTAGCAGCCTGTTAAGCTTGGGGTTTTACTACCACATGACTTTTGTTTATTACAGATTGATATGTTTGTTTAAATGTAATCAATCTATTATCTCGTAATTCCAACAAGCTCTTGGGGTCGCGTTAAGCTAAGCCAAGCACTCCTCTCGGTTGACTGGGAGGAGTGCTTTAGGCTATTCTGGAGAGTAAGTAGGGGGGCTTAAAACCACTGAAAGTTTCATATGGGATGGCTACCAGAATGTTTCCCTGAAAGAGAGAAAATCTCCCCGAGTTGCGGCTCCTGGCCGATCACCTGCAGGACTGACAGCCCGTGCAATTATCTACATTAAGCCACGGAGATATCATGAAAAATGATCCAAAAATTGAAGAGTTGAATCAGTCTGTGGGTATAGAGTGCTGGTCGACGGAACAAATACAACAAGCGCAAATAACAGCGGCGAAAGAAGCCGGTTTTGAAAAAGTAACGTTTCGCGATAGCTCGGATACCCCTGAAATGGTGATATTGCCGGCGGGAAGTTATGGCATGGGCGAAGCATTCGAGAAACATAAGGTTACTTTCGCTCGTCCCTTTGCGGTAGGAAAATATCCGGTTACGGTGGAAGAGTGGAAACGCTTCGTCGATCGGTTGCGGCCTGGGGATGATGCATTGCCCGGTATTGGAGCAGGGTATTTGGCGGGTACAGGGACAATTCGCGGACATAACAAAACGCTACTCAAAACGCCTACGAAGGCAACTGAATTGCATCACGAAGTTTTAAGTTACGTTAAAGAAACTAACAGTGATTTTCCGGTAACCAATGTCAATTGGTTTGACGCACAAGATTATGTACGTTGGCTATCAACTCAAACCGGCCATACCTACCGCTTACTGACTGAGGCAGAATGGGAATACGCTTGCCGTGCAGGAACAGTAACTGAATATTACTGGGGTGATGAAATAGGTCATAACAATTGCAATTGTCAAGACAGCGAGAGTGAATGGAGCTGTAGAAGTGCCTCGCCCGTAGGCAGTTTTAAACCGAATGCTTTTGGCCTGTACGACATGCTGGGGAACGCATGGGAATGGGTGGAAGACCCGTGGCATGAAAATTACGAGGGGGCTCCGAACGACGGAACCGCTTGGATGTTGGAAGGCAACCGGCAATGGCGTGTATTACGCGGAGGTTGCTGGGATAGCGATCCGCGGGACGCGCGCGCTCCCCTTCGTTTGTGGATTGAACCTTCAATCCGAAATTACGGTATTGGTTTCCGTATTGCCAGGGCGCTGTAATAAAACAGCGGGCTGTTCATTTAATCTGAATCTACACTTGCCCCCACTTTTTAACATTAAAATTGCACTAAACAACAACGTAATATATGGCAACCGTCCAAAAAAATTTAATCTGGGCGGAGATGCCCTACTCTGATTTATCGCATCCAAATACATTATCTTGTCTTGGAATGATGATAGGGTAATCGCTATTAACATGAGAAATCTGAATGGGAGATGATTAGGTGATTGATCAGGAAGAACAAAAACATCAAGCAGCCGAACACAGCCAAGTAGCCACTTTGCTGCTCGAAACGGATATGGACTGTTACCTCACGATTGATGGTGAAGATCAGGGTAAGCTGGAAAGAGACTATCCCCGTAGCTTCCTTTTACCATTAGGATACCCTCTTATTCATGCTGCTACGCAAGATGGTCTGATGGGAAAAGAATGGGTGCAGCCACTATATCGGCAAGAAGAGGTCGTGCATTTTATTCATCTGGCAGATGAGCACACTCAGGCACGAACAAAACTTGAAGAGGAAATGCGAGAACCGCTAGGCATAGAATGTCTGTCTGTCGAACAGATACAGCAAGAACAACTGGAAGCGGCAAAGAAAGCTGGACTTGCCCGAGTATTCCGTGATGGACCGGATAATCCCGAAATGGTGGTGATACCGGCGGGCAGCTATCGGATGGGCGAAGTAACTGATAAACATAAAGTCACCATTACACGTTCTTTTGCCGTAGGCAAATATCCCGTGACAGTAGACGAATGGCGAAGATACGTTGAGGCGAAGAGCGTCGTTGCCAAAGAACCGATGAGCGTTTACTTTGGTGCAGCAGGGGATGGGAGTGAAGTTAAGCCTTACGTGGAACCGGAAGATCCTCCTCATCGCCCCTCTGATAATGGATGGATAGGAACTACCCTGCCGGTCACTAACGTCAGTTGGTTTGATGCTCAGGATTATGTACGTTGGCTAACTGCCCAGACCGGCCAGACCTATCGCTTGTTGACTGAAGCGGAATGGGAGTACGTCTGTCGTGCGGGCTCTGTGACTGAATATTATTGGGGCGATGAAATAGGTGACAACAACTGCAATTGCCAGGACAGCGGGAGTAAATGGAGCTGTAAACGCGCTTCAAGTGTAGGCAATTTCGCGCCTAACGTTTTTGGTGTGCACGACATGCTGGGAAACATATGGGAATGGGTGGAAGACCATTGGCATAATAATTACGAGGGAGCGCCTCCGGACGAGACCGCTTGGACCTATGGCGGTAACCAGCAAGGACGTGTGGTACGCGGTGGTTCTTGGGATTGCAGTCCAAAACTTTCGCGCTGCGCTAGCCGCGCCCGAGCCGTAACATCAAGCCGATACGACGATTTTGGGTTCCGCGTTGCCAGCACACTGGATGAGCCGACCGTTTAACTGATTCCTTCCAGTTTTTGACCATTTCGTTATTCAATCTCACTTGAATAACGAACAATACTGGTGCAATCCCAGTTCAATCTTGGTGAGATAACTGATCTTTCGCGTTTGTATGTGCCAAGCAGACTACTACTTAGCACAAGGTTAACTCGATTTTTGTCATTAACAATGAGCGGTAAATGACGAGGGGTGATTAAATGACTCATATGAAAGAACAAAAACTGCAGGAAACCGAGCGCAGTCGTGAAGCTATCTTGCTACTCAAGACTGACATGAATTGCCGCCTCATGGTGAATAGCGATAACCATGGTGCACTACAGAAAAACATTCCACTCAGTATCACGCTCCCCTTGGGTAGCCATCTTATCAACGTCATCACGGAAGATGGCCTGCTGGAAAAGGAATGGACGCAGGATTTAAATAACGAAGAACAGGTTGTCTACTTGATTCAATTGGCGGAAGAATACGCCCAACTACAAGCAAAACGTGAAGAAGAGGTAGGCAAGCCGCTGGGCATAGAATGTTGGTCGGCGGATCAAATACAACAGGAACAAATGGCGGTGGCAACCAAAATTGGACTCGCCAAAGTGTTTCGTGATGGGCCGGATACTCCCGAAATGGTGGTAATACCGGCAGGCAGCTATCGCAGGGGGGAAGCATTTGACAAATATAGAGTTAACATTACTCACCCTTTTGCAATCGGTAAATATCCAGTTACGGTAGCAGAATGGAAGCGCTATGTCGAAAAAGGCGAGATATCCTATTCCCCCCCGGATAACGATTGGGAGGGTGATAATTTGCCGGTAACCAATGTTAGTTGGTTTGACGCGCAGAACTACGCAAGCTGGTTATCAACCCAGACAGGTAAGACCTATCGCTTATTGTCTGAAGCGGAATGGGAGTATGCCTGCCGTGCCGGCTCGGTGACGGAATATTATTGGGGTGATGAAATAGGACATAACAACTGCAACTGTCAGGACAGCGGAAGTGAATGGAGTCGTAAACGTGCTTCACCCGTTGGGAGCTTTCCTCCCAACGTTTTTGGATTGCATGACATGCTGGGGAACATATGGGAATGGCTAGAGGACATATGGCATGATAATTACAAAGGTGCGCCGACCGATGGGAAACCTTGGTCGTCTGGAGGCAATCCATTAGGTCGCGTAATGCGCGGCGGTTCTTGGAGTAGCTTTCCCAGATACGCGCGTTGCGCTCATCGTCATGGAAGTGTACCCGCAATAAGGAATTTTAATTTCGGCCTTCGTCTCGCCAGGACGCTACCGTAAATGGTAGCTATGTATTGAAGTGTATTTTTCAAAAATATAATTTTTTGAAAATCTGCATACCGGGCTCTTGTAAATTGTCATCTTGAATTTAGAGCATGCCTGAACCTTTACCATTTCCTCTTCAATTCTTTAATACGGGATCGCATTAATGAGTAATGAACAACACGAAAACCCTCTCAAAAACTCAGACTCCGGTGGCGAGTCTCCTGTTAAGAATACCGCTGCTTTGCTGCTTGAATCTGATTTAGATTGCTATCTCACGATAAATGGCGATGATCAAGGTCAACTGGATAAAAACACACCCCGGCGCTTTTTTCTGTCTGCGGGTAGCCACCTTATTAATGCCATCACGCAAGACGGCCTGATAGAAAAGGAATGGGTGCAGGCATCCAATGATACGGAAGTTGCCCATCTCATCTATCTGGCGGAGGAACATGCACAAGCCCAGGTAAAGCTTAAAGAACAGAAGGAAGAGCTGAAGGAACCGCTAGGCATAGAGACTTGGTCGGTAGAACAAATTCAACTGGAACAAATAACGGCAGCAACCAAAGTTGGACTTACAAAAGTGTTCCGCGATAAACCGGATACTCCCGAGCTGGTAGTAATACCAGCAGGTAGTTACCGTATGGGCGAAGTATCTAACAAGCATAAGGTTACCATTACTCACCCTTTTGCAGTAGGAAGATACCCAGTCACAGTGGCGGAATGGAAACGTTTCGTCGTATCCGGCGAAACTACCTACTCCCCTGCAGATAACGATTGGGTAGGTGACAATCTGCCCGTAACCAATGTTAATTTTATTCATGTGCAAGCCTATGTGCGCTGGCTCTCAACCAAAACGGGCAAGGCCTACCGCTTATTGTCCGAGGCAGAATGGGAATATGCATGCCGTGCCGGATCGGTGACAGAATATTACTGGGGTGATGCGCTTGGCAAAAACAACTGCAACTGCCAGGATAGCAAAAGTGAATGGAGTTGTAAGCGTGCCTCACCAGTTGGTAGTTTTGCGCCTAACGCATTTGGATTGCATGACATGCTGGGAAACGTATGGGAATGGGTAGAAGATACATGGCATGGTACCTACAACGGGGCTCCGGCAGATGGCAAGGCTTGGTCGTCTGACGGCGCAATAAGCACCCTTAGCAATCAGGAATGGCGCGTACTGCGCGGCGGTTCCTGGATCATTGACCCGAGAGACGCACGCTCCGCAGTTCGCTTTATGAGTGACCAGTTGAGCCGTAACGCTTACACGGGTTTCCGTGTTGCCAGAGCATTATCTTGAGGTTGTAGCCCACTTTGATCGAAGACTATTTAGGCAGAAAAATTGACCTGATGCGTAAATGCAGCCATCGTTATAGAGAAGCGGGAAAAAATTAACATCCCGGCTCACAACGACAATCTACAATCTGATCAGGATGGGCAATTACTGACTACAGCAATCCGTAAATTCACACTTGAAAGATAATAACGCCGCGATTACGCGGCGTTATTTGTCGATATATGGGTTACCGACTTAGCCGGGTTGACACCGGCGATACTCACTTTAGATTGTATTTATTACAGTCTCGATAAGCGTCCCCCAAATGGTTTACGTTTTAATCTTACCCAGTCTTGATGCTTACTTTTATACGCTCAACTCTATACAAATACAAGCTTCTTAAAAGCCAAGCATTAAAATTCAACCATATCAAAATCTTCCTTACGCGCCCCACATTCCGGACAGGTCCAGTTTATAGGTATATCTTCCCAGCGCGTGCCGGGCAAGATGCCATCTTCAGGAGAGCCAGTAGCTTCATCATACAGCCAGCCACAAATAAGACACATAAAGGTTTTATATTCAGGGTTCAAGGTCATGGCGAGTAATTTCAGTTAAAATTGCACTTTATATTTTGTATTTTACAATGACACTTACTACCATGTCTGATATCCCGCCTATTGTTCTTGCTTTTGGTGCCACCGATCCCAGCGGGGGGGCAGGTTTGCAGGCCGATATTCTGACTATTGCCAGCATGGGTTGTCATCCCTTATCCGTTGTGACAGCAGTCACGGTACAGGACACGGGTGGCGTAGATGATATCTTGCCAATTGATGCTGAATGGGTATCTGATCAAGCACGCGCAGTGCTGGAAGACATGCCCGTGGCAGCTTTCAAAATCGGTCTGTTGGGCAGCGTGGAAAATATCGCGGCGATTGCTGAAGTGATTTCAGATTACCCCGATATTCCGTTGGTATTTGACCCGGTGTTAGCGTCCGGCCGTGGCGATGAGCTGACCGATGAGGACATGTTGGAGGCACTGCGTGAACTGCTATTGCCGCAGACCACTATTCTGACACCCAATAGCATAGAGGCACGCCGTCTCATTCAGGATGAGGATAACGACGAAGATAATCCCGACCTGGCCGAGTGTGCCAAGCGCATCGTGCAGCTCGGTTGTGAATATGTGCTTGTGACGGGTACACACGAACATACGCCCAAAGTGATTAACACGCTGTACGGCGAGAACGGCTCATTAGTACGGAGCGATAGCTGGACCCGTCTGTCAGGCATTTATCATGGCTCCGGCTGCACACTGGCCTCGGCCATTGCCTCTTTGCTGGCAAACGGACTGTCGATGAATGAAGCGGTGAAAGAGGCTCAGGAATTCACTTGGCAGGCATTGCAATATGCCTTCCGCCCCGGCATGGGACAGCACATTCCAGATCGTTTATTTTGGGCTCGGGATGATGAAGAGGATGAATCCAACGTACGCCATTAAAGGCGTTTATGCCATTACCCCAGACTGCACTGACACCACCGATTTGCTGCATCGCGTGCAACTGGCACTGACAGGCGGGATAGGGGTTCTACAGTACCGCAATAAATCAGCAAATACCACGCAGCGACTGGAACAGGCTCACGCTTTACGCAAACTGACCCGTGAATTTGCCATACCGTTTATTGTAAATGACGATGCCCAACTGGCGGTACAGGTCGATGCAGATGGCGTACATTTAGGTATGGCAGACGGGAGCGTTGATACAGCGCGCGCCATACTGGGCATGCATAAAATCATCGGCATTTCTTGCTATAACCATCTATCACTGGCTCAAAATGCAATTCATGCAGGCGCAGATTATGTGGCCTTCGGGGCATTTTTTCCATCAACCATCAAGCCCAACGCTGTAGCGGCAGATATTGAATTATTGCAGCAGGCACGCGCCGAACTTTCCGTACCACTAGTAGCAATAGGTGGCATCACGCTGAGCAATGCCGCATCGTTAGTGCATGCCGGTGCAGATGCGCTGGCGCTGATTTCAGCTTTATTTGGCGCAGAGGACATCATGGCGATCGCAAAAAAATTATCCACGTTATTTAATTCAAGTCGATTCGAAAACAATAAAAATTAGAAACATATTGCTCAATACATTTGATTCTTGAACTCGATTTGATTCCGGTTATGTTCACTTATTTACCATGTGTCAACGCCATTGCTTTTTGAAAATATTTAAATGCCTCATCCGGTTGCTGCAATTTTTCCGACAAATGACCAAGCGTAGTATACGCAACGCTGCTGGGTGCAATGCTGTTACTGGCATCCAGATAGTTTTGAGCTTTACTCCATAACCCTTGATGCAAACACAATTTTCCCAACACCAGCAATAATCCGGCATCATCAGGATGCTGCTTGAGCCAACGCTCTGCCTGTTCAATATAGCTTCCTGCTTCGCCCGTCAGGCACTCCCCATAGAGTATTACCAAATCGCTATCCCATGCCGCATTCAGCCTGTCAGTGATAATCTGCCTGGCGTTACGACAATCCCCGTGATGGATTAAAGCACGTGCAGCAGCCGCTACAACTTTAGGACGCTTTTTAAACTCGCCAGGAGTGCTTTTCCAAATAGCCAACAAAGCTGGAGCATCCAGCATATGTGCGCGAATTTTTTCCAGCCAAGCTTGCTGGCGTATCTGTGCAACAGCGGCGCTGTCCATTGCGCTGCGCTTTTCCAATTGCTCTACAACATCCAATATTGCGTCCCAATTTCGCGCCTGTTGCTGTGCTCTAAGCTCAAGATGAAGCGCGCCAACATGTCCTTTTACGCCGCTTTCGCGCAATTCTTTCAGCGATTGAAGCGCGGCCTGGGGTTGATGTTGATCAAGATTAAATTTGGCTTGCGCCATCAAGCGCATGGTGGATACACCTGTCGACTCATTATCGGCTGTAGCCAAGTAAGCATCTCGCCTCTCGAATTCACGCAGCTCATGTGCTGCACGTGCTGCAATAACAGGGTTAAGGCCGGAATTTTCGCCTAACTCCATCGCGCGTACCGCAGCCTTCTCCGCTACCGCAAAACGCCCCTCGAAGAACGCGTCAAGCGCTTCCATCATGGCTGACCGGCCTTTTCGATGAGCACGCTCAATGCGAAATTGGCGCACGTAAGCAGGAAGGCGGATGACGGACAACGCCAAGCGTACGGTTAAATATCCCAGCACCAACAGAGCCAACATTATCAATAAAAACAAAGTGAGCGACACTTCAATCCGATAGGGCGGGTACACAAACAACACGTAACCGGGATTGTGTGCAGCTAGCTTCAGCGCCACGGCTAGCGAAAATAGTCCCAATATCCACATCAGGAATTTCATCGCAACCCCTTGCCAAGCGAAGAACGATAGTTACGCGCGGCCTCCAGACTCGCACTGACATCCGGCATTTCAATGTTTATGTTAGATTCCCGCAACTTCTGCAAGGTCGTGACAGCTTGCGCACCCCGGGTGGATTTGGCATCAAAATAGCGCACTATCCATTCCTGCGCCGATTGCAAATCATGTTTAAAGCTTTTTTCGTCGCGCGACAACAAACCAAGACGTGCTGACAATAGGCGTAACTTCAAGTTTTCGCGCAAAAAGAACGTTTGCGTGGGCGGCAATAGCGGCAATTCACGCTTCTGCATATTTTCGATGCGAACCAAGCGTTTCATATCTTCCCAGATTTCGCGCATTAACTTCTGCCATGCGCTCTCCTCACGTACCGGCGTGGCTGTAATAATATTTTTTTCCTGTGGTATATGAGCAATATCCTGTACCAGCGGCAAAATATCGACTTCGGCAATCAAATTATCGAGACGAAAATTGATACCCGGCACATCCACATCTGGCAATGTCCGCAACTTGTCGATATCACGACTGATCGCTTTACGTAATCCATTTAAAGCGGCACGATCCATGCGCTTAAGGCGATCATCGGCCTGCTGCATAGCAATTAGCGCCGCTTTCACATTGGCAGAAAGTTGCAATTGCTGTCCGGCAATCAACAGCATCTGCTCCACTTCAGCCAACACGGTCTCGTCGCGGCTGCCGGACAAATCCTGATACAACGACTCCAGCGCGGCACGCTGATTTTGTACTTCGGCAGAATGGGCTTCCAGTACACCGACTTTGACAGACAGCTCGCGCGTGGACTCCTTCACTTGCGTCATTACCACTTGGTTGGCCTTGTTATTACCATCCATTTCAGTCAAGCGGCGCGCCAACTCCTGCTGCATATTATTAATCTGGAGGTGAGTGTCAAACCACTGCCATAAAAACACTACCAGTACCACAACCAGCACCACCTTCATAATACTCATACGGGAAATAATATTTTCCATTGAGTTATGAGACGAAGGGGCAGGCGCTACCACAATCTCCGGCGTGGCAGAATTAATTTGTTCAGCGGGCGGCACTTGCTTGGTCATAGCTTATTTCCAATTTTGTTTGAAGCATTTTTCTTTGCCCATGCTATCAAACCCGATATCAGGCCGTCATCTCCTACTTCAGTCGGCACTACCTCGCTCCAACCCAACTGATGTGCAATTTCGGCAATGCGTGCGTGCGTCACGAATAGTGGCACAGCGGCAAACCGTTTTTTTGCCATGTTATCCAGCATGGCCCACAAATAACCTAACGCCTCACTGCTGGTTACTGTAATAGCATCCGGATTGGCCGCAAGTAACATGGAGGCATCCTGACACGGTCTGGCACGTTGGTAACACGTAACGTACTCAACCTTGGCGCCTCGTGCTTTAAGGGTATCACCCAATAACTCACGTCCACCATTGCCACGAAAAATTACCACACGCCAGCCTGCGATCTGTTGTAATTCCGGCAATGCCAGCAGTGCTTCGCTATCGAAACGATCTTGCGGCGCGATGACATTTTTTACACCGTAATCGCACAGTGCGCGAACACTACCTTGTCCTACCGTCGCAACTTTTAAGGTCGTTGGTAACGCATTATATTGTTCGGTTGAAATATCAACGTTACCCTTGCCCGTGTTATTACCCGTATCTGTTCCATTTGTAAGAGACGAGGAGCGGGGAAAACCCGGCGGATTGGAAAAAAAAAATGTGCCTGCAGCGTTGACAGCTTCCATGCCATAACGCACTGCATTGGGGCTAACAAAAATAGCAAGATTGAATTCATGCAAACGGGTAATAAGCGTACACAAGGGTTGCAAGTCAAGCACCGGACTCACTTCCAATAGGGGAAATAGCGTGACTTGCCCGCCAGCCTGTACTATGCGTTGTGCCAATTGCGTTGCCTGCTCGCGCGGGCGGGTCACCACGATGTTCAACCCGGCTAGTGGCTGCTGTTGCATCATGCCAAAAACAAATTTTGTTTTATCACAGTCATCAACAGTGAAATATATCTACCAGAGACGAATTGTAATCTTTTTATTTTGTTGCCTCTGTCGTAAATTGTTGTGCCCAATTTCATAGAGTAGCAAGAATTTCATCCGCGCCCTGCGCGCGCAAAGCTTGCGCCACGGCATTACCTAATGCTTCCGGATCGGCGGTTGAACCGCATAATTCGGCATGCGCCATGCGTCTGCCATCCGGGCTGCCGACAAAACCTCGCAAACGCAGATCATTGCCCGCTATTTCGGCAAAGCCGCCTAGCGGCACTTGGCAACTACCCGCCAGCGCACGGCTCAAGGCACGTTCCGCCTGCACACAAGCAGCAGTATCCGCATGGTGCAAGGGGCGCAACAGAATTTCCAGATCGGGACGGGAAATGAGACATTCAATACCTAGCGCACCCTGACCGACTGCCGGCAGGCTATTCTCGGGAGAAATTAAATCACGAATACGATCGCCCAAGCCCAAACGCTTCAAACCCGCAGCGGCGAGAATAATGGCGGCATACTTGCCTTCATCCAGTTTGCGCAAACGGGTCTGTACATTACCTCGCAATGACTCAATTTTCAGATGCGGGAAACGCGCACGTAACTGACTTTCGCGGCGTAAGCTGGAGGTGCCGACCACACTACCCGGTGGTAGCGCTTCGAGATTGGCGTAAAGGTTAGACACAAAAGCATCACGCGCATCTTCACGCTTGCCGATACAGGCCAACATAAACCCCTGTGGCAAATGCATGGGTATATCCTTCAGTGAATGCACCGCGATATCGGCGCGTCCATCTTCCAGCGCAGTCTCCAGTTCTTTCACGAATAAACCTTTGCCACCAATTTTAGACAGCGTTACATCAAGAATTTGATCGCCTTGCGTGGTCATGCCCAATATGCTGATTTCAGTTTGTTGGTATAATGCGCGCAGCCGATCACGGATAAATTCTGCCTGCCACATTGCCAACGCGCTTTCACGCGATACGATGACCAGTTTTGCGGGAATGGTTTGCGTCTGAGATACCTGATTCATTGCTTTTCCTGAATCTTTAGTTGTAAATTCGATTGCGCCGCATTCTAACATGAGCCTATTGCGCGCGCGTTACATAGAAGACACCTGTTTTATAAAGATAAACGCCATGAACTTGCTTGCCACGCCTGCCGACATATCATTTAAAGACATCCCATTACGGGAAGACATTCGCCTGCTCGGACGTATCCTTGGTGACACGCTGCGCGAACAGGAAGGCGAGAAAACCTTCGATTTAGTCGAGAACGTGCGACGCTGTGCAGTACTTTTCCGAAAAACTCAAGATGAGCGCGATCGCGACCAATTGGAACAAATTCTAGATGCGTTGTCACCGCGCGACACGTTGTCCGTAGTTCGTGCTTTCAGCTATTTCTCGCAACTGTCCAACATTGCCGAAGATCTGCACCACAACCGTCGTCGCCGCGCACATCTCAATACCGGTTCACCACCGCAAGAAGGCAGTGTACAACTGGCTCTTGATCGTATAGAGGACAAAAATATTTCTGCCGAGGCGATGCAGGCTTTTCTTGACAAGGCACTAATCTCACCGGTGCTGACCGCACATCCTACCGAAGTACAGCGCAAAAGCATTCTCGACTGCCAGCTCATCATCGCCAGCCTGCTATCAGACCGTGACCGGATCGACATGACACCGGACGAGCTTGCCGATAATGAAGAAGCCTTGCGCCGCTTCGTGCTGATTCTGTGGCAAACGCGCATGTTGCGTACTTCCAAATTAACGGTACCGGATGAAATAAAGAATGGGCTAACCTATTACCGCTATACTTTTCTCAGTGAAATCCCCAAGATTTATGCCAGCCTGGAAAAGCAGATAGAAGCTCGCTTCGACAAGCGCTTGCGCATTCCACCCTTTCTACGCATCGGCAGCTGGATCGGCGGCGATCGCGACGGCAATCCGTTTGTCACGCATCAGGTCATGCTGGACGCGGCCATGCGACATTCAGCTACAGTACTGGAATATTATCTGGAAGAAACCCATCTGCTCGGTACACGACTGAGTCTGTCTAACCGGCTGGTAAAAATCAGCCAAGAGTTGGAGACGTTTGCTGCGCAATCGCCGGACAAAGCGATAAGCCGGGAAGATGAACCGTATCGCCGCGTGCTGATCGCCATCTACTCGCGTCTGGTGGCTACGACAGAACAATTGGGACACCACGTCAAGCACCTGCGTGCCGTTGGCCAAGATGCCAAACCTTACGCTAATGCACAAGAATATATAACCGATCTTGACATTATTATTCACTCACTGGAACAACACGGCGCGTTGCATCTGGCACGCGGGCGGGTAGCTTATCTACGCCGCGCTGTCGAGGTATTCGGCTTCCATCTCGCACCGCTAGACATGCGTCAGCACAGCGGTGTACATGAACAAGTAGTGAGTGAATTGCTCGCTCAGGCAGGCACCCTTAACTACCTCGAGCTGGACGAACCAGGTCGTTGCAGTGCATTAATTATAGCGTTGCAGGCAGACAAGGCATTAGCCAACAATTTGGAGCTTTTCTCCGATACCGTACAAGGCGAGCTACAACTGATGCAAGTGGGTGCAGAAATTCACCACCGGTTCGGTCATATAGCACTGCCCAATTACATCATTTCCAAGACTGATTCGGTAAGCGACATGCTCGAAGTGGCACTAATGCTGCAACAGTTCGGCTTGCTGAACAGCTGTCATGAGCTGCACCTCAACATTATTCCGCTATTTGAAACCATCACTGACCTGCGTAATTGCGGCGTAATCATGAACGAATTATTCTCTATTCCGTTCTACCGCGAACTGCTAAAGAGCCGCGACGACACACAGGAAGTCATGCTGGGTTATTCCGACAGCAACAAAGATGGCGGTTACCTTACCGCCAATTGGGAACTCTACAAGGCTGAACTCGAACTGGTTAAAGTGTTCAAAAAGCATGGCATTGAATTGCGCCTTTTCCACGGCCGTGGTGGCACGGTAGGGCGCGGAGGCGGCCCAAGCTACGAAGCCATTCTGGCGCAGCCGCCGGGCAGTGTAAACGCTCAAATTCGTATCACCGAGCAAGGCGAGGTGATCGCCAGCAAATATTCCGACCCGGAAATTGGACGACGCAATCTGGAAATTCTTGTCGCCGCCACCATGGAAGCCACACTATTGCATCACCACGGCGATCATAATGACAGCACCATGCCGGAATACCTCCGCATTGGGGAAGCACTCAGTCTGGATGCCTTCGCCGCCTACCGCAAACTGGTTTATGAGACCCCCGGTTTTACCGATTATTTTTTCGCTGCCACTCCGATCCGAGAAATTGCTGAACTCAACATCGGTAGTCGCCCTTCCTCACGCAAGGCATCCAATAATATTGAAGATTTACGCGCTATTCCCTGGGTATTCAGTTGGAGTTTAAATCGCGTACTATTGCCTGGCTGGTACGGCTTTGGTAGCGCAATACAACAATTTATCGAGCGTGAAGGCGAAGCCGGACTACAGCAACTACAAGCCATGTATCAAAACTGGGCATTTTTTCGTGGTCTGCTCTCCAACATGGATATGGTTCTGTCTAAAACCGATATGGGCATCGCCTCACGCTATGCCGAACTGGTACCGGACGAAAACTTGCGTCACACCATCTTTCACATGATAGAAACGGAATGGCAACGCACTGTGGACATGCTGTTCGCAATCACCGGCGCAACCACTTTGTTGGAATGCAACCCAACCTTGGCGCGCAGTCTTACTACGCGCACTCCCTATATCGACCCGCTTAACCACCTGCAAGTAGGATTATTACACCGTCACCGCTCGGGCGATACCCACGGCCTAGTGAAACGTGCGATACACCTGACCATTAACGGGATTGCGGCGGGATTGCGAAATAGCGGATAGCGCTAAAGACCCTGTCATTGCCTCTCATTTTTTTATGTAAGCCTTGTTTTATGTAAATCTTGGGGGGAGTTTTTGATATGTGAAAACAGTTTGCTGATCCCTGTATGCATTCTGCTTGCAACCGACTTTAATTTTTAGTTGACTCGGCAAGGTCAATAAAGCGTGGCCTAACTAATTAAACTCTTTTACAATAAACTGCTGTCTGCGACTAATTGGCAACATCTCGTTTAATTGCTTAAGATTGACTGTCCAATGTGACTCACCGCTTTTCTCATCGACCACTTTCTCAAAGCCGACAATCTCATTTTTCGCCACCAAACAATTGCGATGAATGCGAATAAAACGTGCGGAAAATTCCTTTTCCAGCGCGCCGAGCGATTCTTCAATCAGATACTCACGTTCCACTGTACGCACAGTAACGTATTTCAACTCGGCACGCAGATACAACACTCGCTCGATGGGAAGAAGATGGATCTTGCCACGTTCATGAATAGCAAGATTTTTACGCGGCTCAGGGGCAAGCTCCTGTAATTTTGCAATCACTAAAGGCACGGCAGAGCGTGCACGGACAAGGGCCTCGAATAAACGCTCAAGTCGGATAGGTTTAAGCAAATAATCAACGGCATGCAACTCGAAAGCTTGGATGGCGTGAGCATCATACGCTGTGGTAAAAATGATTGCTGGCGACTTGGACAGCTTGTTGAGGTGTTGTGCCAGCTCGACCCCATCCATTTTCGGCATCCGAATATCGACCAGCACCACATCAACTTGCATTTCAGATAATTTATCCAGCGCCTCGTGCCCATTGCCTGCTTCGCCCACCAGTTTCAGCGGCATTTTTTCAGCGCAATCGGCAAGTAAATCTTTAAGGCGATTGCGTGCAGGCGGCTCGTCATCCACTATAAAAATAGTGAGAGGGATTTCAACATCGTTCATTGAACTCTCCTTAAAGAAACTCTCCTTAAAGTTTAATCAAGCAATGCAGCCCTCTTTTCCAACGCAAGCGCTTTTATCCTGACTCCCTCAAGTGACAGAAGGCGGCTTTAAAAGTTCCTTAACATAGGGCAGCTTAATATGCACGCGATAAAAATCTTTGCCCATCTCAACCTTATAACTTGCTTCAACATCGAATTGCAGTGCTAAACGTTCACGTATATTGCCCAATGCTATTTTGTTGCCTATATGATGACTGCCTTGCTCCTGACGCGGATTATATATTTCAAGGTGCATTTCATTACCGTTGCAATATAGCTTGATTTCGACAATCCCGCCCTCGGCCAGCGGCTCAATGCCATGATATACGGCATTTTCAAGTAATGGCTGCAAGATCAGCGGTGGCAACAAGGCATCATCCGGCATATTGTCGGTGTACCAGTTTACCTGGAGGCGCTCGCCCAAGCGTAATTGTTCTAGCGCCAGGTACTGACGCGCAAGCATCACTTCTTGTCGCACAGTCACCAAATCGCCATCGTGTGCCATCGCCATCCGGAACAGATCGGCCATATCTTCCAATGCGGTTTCGGCACGCTTGGGGTTGGCACGAACAATCCCAAGCACTGCATTGATACTGTTAAAAAGGAAGTGCGGACGGATACGAGCCTGCAAGGCTTGCAAACGCGCTTGATCCAATGCCGGGGAAAGAGCATTGGCGCGAAATTGAAAATAGACCAACAAAAGACCCGCAATAACACTACTGAGCAAAGCGTTACGCCAAGCTTGGAAATGTCCATAGTCTATGGTAGTAATGTTCAGCCTACTCCCTAAATAATAGATCATCAATGTAACAAACATTGCCAATAGTACTACTACCGTAGCGCCCCGTTTATAGGGCAACCGTATTAGCCAAAAATTAAGCACGAACAATAGTAACAAATTCAACAACAACACCGGCTGTAGAAATATAGAGATATCTATCAGGCGCTCTAAGGTATTCTGCCAAGATGATGCTTGTGCAATGGCAACCAACGGCACCATACCATTGACTAACAACAAGCTACGCAATATGACGCCCCAGTTACGAAAATCGGGTAACGCATCGGACAGCGTGTTTTGATTTATACTTTGCACATTTGGCATGACAGATATACCTCTGTATATACCGCACATTCTGGACAATAGACAATGACGATGCAAGACAAAAAAACCTGGTCCGGACGATTTACCGAACCGGTCGCAGAATTGGTGAAACGCTACACAGCTTCAGTAGAATTTGATAAACGGCTGGCACCGTTCGATATCCATGCATCGCTGGCTCATGCACAGATGCTGGAGGCATGCGGCATCATTACGATGCAGGATTTAACTGATATCCGCCGCGGCATGACACAAATCGAACATGAAATTCTCAACGACCAATTCGTTTGGTCACTCGACTTGGAGGATGTCCATCTCAATATCGAAAAACGCCTGACCACGCTTGTGGGCGATGCGGGTAAACGTTTGCATACCGGTCGTTCGCGCAACGATCAGGTGGCAACCGATGTACGCCTGTATTTGCGCCACGCCATCGACGAACTTCATGAACTCATACGCAGTTTGCAATCTGCTATCATTGATCTTGCCATACAGCATACCAACACCATCATGCCGGGCTACACCCATTTACAGGTAGCACAGCCGGTAAGTTTCGCGCATCACCTGATGGCGTATTTTGAGATGCTTAAACGCGATGCGGAACGCATCATCGATTGTCGGAAACGCGTCAATCACCTGCCTCTTGGTGCGGCTGCATTGGCCGGCACCAGCTACCCGATCAAGCGCGAAATGGTGGCGGAACTTCTTGGCTTCGACGGCATATGTGAAAATTCTCTGGACGCAGTATCTGATCGCGATTTCGCTATCGAATTTACCGCTTGCGCGGCGCTCACCATGACACATTTATCGCGTTTGTCAGAAGAATTGATCCTGTGGATGAACCCACGCTTCGGCTTCATCGACATTGCCGACCGTTTCTGCACGGGATCGTCCATCATGCCGCAGAAAAAAAACCCAGACGTGCCGGAACTGGTACGTGGCAAGACCGGCCGCGTGAACGGCAATCTGGTGACATTGTTGACACTGATGAAAGGCCAGCCACTGGCCTACAATAAAGACAACCAGGAAGACAAAGAACCTCTATTCGACACGGTAGACACGCTAGCCCAAACCTTGCGCATCTACGCCGACATGGTAGGTGGCATCACTGTCAAGCCCGCAGCCATGCGCAAAGCTGCGTTGCAAGGTTATGCCACGGCCACAGACTTGGCTGATTATCTGGTGAAGAAGGGGTTGCCGTTCCGGGATGCACACGAAGCGGTTGCACTGGTAGTGCGCTTTGCCGAGCAGCGCAATTGCGACCTGAGTAATCTAAAGCTGGAGGAATTACAACAGTTCTCGGCACTCATTGCAGATGACATCTACTCTATACTCACACTGGAAGGCTCATTAGCCAGTCGCAATCACATCGGCGGCACTGCGCCTCAACAGGTTACAGCTGCCATCGCACAAGCGCGCAAACACTTGGCAGGGCAAAATTAATTAAAAAGGCGACCTTGCGGTCGCCTAAAAATTAATACCTTAGAACATTTATTTATGAACGAAGCAATCTTTGTAACTCTCCATTGTTATACATCTCACTCACGATATCAGAGCCACCGACAAATTTGCCATGTACATAAAGCTGGGGAACGGTTGGCCAATCAGAATAGTCTTTGATACCTTGGCGAATTTCGGGATCAGCAAGCACGTTAACGCTAAAAAGCCCTGTCACGCCACATGCATTAAGGGTTTGTACTACATTGGCAGAAAATCCACATTGTGGAGATTGCGGTGTACCTTTCATATATAACACCACAGGATTGCTGGTTACTTGTTCTTTGATAAGCGCCTGTACGTCCATGATTATAGCCTTTAGAATTTAGTTGAGTAATTTACTGAGGTATATTAGCAGCACGTTAACTATCGGGTCAAGGATTAAACAAATGCGCACCCAGCGTTTTCTACTGCCGTTCACCTACCCATAGAGACACAAATACACAAGTTCTACGATGATTGCACAGGAGCGCATAACCATCGCTCACCCATGTCCATTGCGTATGTCACTTGAATATAGTAACAAAGCTAGAGCACGCCACGTTCAATCTCGTGAAGATAAATAAAATCTGGGGCCTTTACGCCAGCCTTTTTTCTGATTTCCACCAATTCTGGAGATTCAAAGAAACGCCGGGCATCGTCCAGCGATGACCACTCTGAAAAATGAACGATGTTATTAGCGTCGTTGTCGTAATGCAATAACTGATAGCTGAGTTCTCCCGCCTGTTTTCTGATGGATACTGCTTGGTCAAATACCACTTTCCATGCCGGGTAGGAGTCCACCTCATGAATAATTAAAACGTGTTGCATATGAATCCCCTTAATTAACGAGATTGGCTATTACCTCAGAATCCGAATTGCTGGCTATACGAAATGTATCAATACACATGTTCGGGTTGCCCTAACGTGAAAATAAAAAGCGTAAGCGATCTCGCTCGAAGTGCCCTCTCTTGATTTTCGGACTGGGCCTCACTTCCCGGGCAACCACTGTGGATTCCACACGACTTCCCAGAGATGATGATCCAGGTCTTGAAAATAACCGCCATACCCACCCCAAAAAGTCTTCTGCGCTGGCTTGACGATAACAGCACCTGCACTTTTTGCCTGCTCCATAACGGCATCAACTTCAGCTATGGATGAGACGTTATGGCCGATAGAAAAGTCGGTGGGATTGGGAATCCCTGTCGAAATACCCGCATCATGGGCGAGGCTCTTGCTCGGCCAAATTGCTAATTTTAAACCGGGCTGTAAATCAAAAAAAGCGACGGCCCCATATTCAAACTCTTTGCCGACAATGCCCTGCGTTGGCAGACCAAGGCCATCGCGATAAAAATGTACCGCCCGCTCCAAGTCATCAACACCAAGGGTAATAACGGTGATACGCGGCTTCATGACATGGTTCTTTCACTTGTTGGGAACATAATCGCCACCTGCATTGGGGACGTCATAACAGGGGAAGATACACGTCCGTAATCATCTCGTGTGCTTGCACTTGCGGGCCGACATTTACGTAGTGAAAAAAGATCGGAAAATCTCGTAAAGTTTCACCACTATCGGGGAGCCACACCTCGTAAAGGTATACCGCTGCCGATACGTTTTCGCGTGATCCAAGATGACGCACAACAGCGCAACGGCCGGCGGGAATAAGCTTGTTTACTACGCCTTGTGGATTGGGTGGAACGTCATGCTCTACGGAGATGCACAAATCCACTCGATATTCTGCTGGTGGCGTTGTACGCGGGTCATTGTAATGAACCCCAAAAGTACGATGCCTGTCAGGTGATAGACGATTTTCAAGACGCCATGCAATAAGTTTGCGGACAGATTCATGCACCAGCGCGGGAGGACCATAGTGTTCTATAACCGCAACTTTGGTTACTGGAAAATCGACAATTCTAACTTCCATTTTTAATATCTCTAGGCTGGTAAAAGGCTAGGTTGCTTAACGCCAAATTCAGTGGCACAGCTACGTGCCCAAATGGCACGTAGCGATTAGCGGCGGCGCATACAGTGTTGCGAAGCAAATGTGCCGCTACTGAGCATCCACTGTAACCTATGATTAGGTACGATTCTTAAGCACAAAATTTGCAACGCTAGAACACTCAGAATCCATTCTTACCTAACAGCAATTTCTGCGCCATCTTTCAAATCGACGATGGCCAAAAACCTATTCATCAAGAAAGCGATCAGCAAAACGATCGATGAACACTTTGCGAATCAACAGCCCGCAAGGGCGCATCGAATACGGCCAGCACTTCACGCTCAGAGGGCGGACGAAGGTAGATGCGCAGTAGCTAATCTCTCAACAAAGCCCACCATTTAAATTTCCCAGCGAAGCCATTTCCGTGCACTCTCCGCAACAGAAATTGTGACTAATATTGATGTTGAAACGGAAGTGTTTCAAGGGGAACGTCTTGAGCCAAAATTGACAAAAATAAAAGTTTTTATACCATGTCAGCGTTGAAGTTAAGGCCGTGACTGTAAGCCTTCGGCCTTAAATAACTTGTTAGACAGAAGCTTCAATAATCAGTTTGGCAATGTCATTTGGCCTTGATGCAAGTGAAGCGTGGCTTGCATCAAGATGAATCGTACTTCGCGGATTCATGCGCAAAGCCATCATTTTTTGGTTTTCTGGATTGATCATTCGATCAGCCGTTGAAACTTGATACCAACTCGGCTTCTTTTTCCACGCTGGTGAGCTAATGCTGTCGCCAAAAGTGCCGCCAAGAGGCGCTTTTTGTGTGACAGCCATAATCAATGCTTCTTCTGCACCAAGATCCTGACAGAAACTTTCATGAAATTTTTCCTGCGACACCCATAAATAACCATCACTATCGGGTTGAATATTGCCGAAAGCCTCAGGCGGCAGGGCTTGGGAGATGCTGCCAGGACTTTCTCCTGAATCCGGGGCGAACGCGGCGATGTACACCAGGCTCTTTACATTGGGATGGTCACCCATCTCTGTAATAACGGCGCCACCATATGAATGACCAACAAGTACGACAGGGCCGTCAATTTGCTTGATCATCTTTCGCGTGCGCTCTGAGTCATCTGCTAAAGAAGTAAGTGGGTTTTCTACTGCACGAATCCTATATCCTTCAGTGCTCAAAATTGGAATAACTTTTGCCCAATGAGCTGCGCCACCCCAAAATCCATGCACAAGAACAATTGTCGGTTTTATGTTCATATTTACTCTCCTTTTCATCGCGGATCGTGATTCTGTGACTAATGCATAACGAGGTTATAGAAAAAATATTTAGCGCATCTTGCCGTAATTGCACGGGTACATCAACATCCACCCATCATTATTCTGATGAATAAAGCAGCGATGGCTCACTATAAGCACATCGACACTCACCCTCGATTTCTTGCCGTTGACCTGTAACGGCAACTCTTACCTGGCACCTTCGAATACGCTTTGAATCACCTGCTTGATCACGAGCCTGATCTCTCTGGTTTCGATGTCCGCTTCTGCAACAACGCACGCGCAGCGTGCTTACCCACCCGCCATGCTGCTCAAGATCATCCAGAGCCACTGCCCATGATTGCGGTGATCAAATGTCAAAAATGTTGTAGTCAGATTCGCACAATACCTTGTACATGAGGAGAAAACTGACTTAGAAACCACCGAATCCTATCCGGGGTTCGAGACGGCCCGGGTACCCGTAGCGATTGCCGGACATGAAGTGATTGAAAATAATGAGGTGATTTGATTTGGCTGGGATAAACCAACCTTCCAAGGCAACGTCATCAAGCGACAGGGAAAATACATCTTCATGATCCATGCCATCCTCATCCGGCTATCTGAGGATGGATGTTCGCATTAAATGCGCAAAAAACTGTGCAAGACCATCAATAACTGGGGGTCACTCATAGGATGTCTCCATAAAGCACAGATTTAGGTGGAGGGTGTCGCCTAATGACCAAAGCTCAACGGCCACGACGACGTCAGGAGCGATCCACTGGAACGCTGTGTTGAGCATTGGCTACCGGCTTTCCTCGCTACTAATAAGACGATAGATCACTGCACCAAGGATACCGCCAATAATTGGGGCCACCCAGAACAGCCATAACTGCGAGATTGCCCAGTCCCCCACAAACAAAGCAACACCTGTGCTGCGCGCAGGATTTACCGAGGTATTTGTAACCGGAATGCTAATCAAGTGAATAAGAGTCAGACACAAACCAATGGCAATCGGAGCGAATCCCTGTGGCGCCCTCTTATCGGTAGCACCAAGGATAACAAAGAGAAACATCATGGTCATAACCACCTCGGTTACAAAGGCGGCCACCAAACTATAGCCACCTGGTGAATGGGCACCGTAACCGTTCGAAGCAAAACCTGCTGAGAGTTCAAAGCCCGCCTTACCACTGGCTATGAGGTACAAAACACCGCCTGCCACAACGCCACCCAAGACCTGTGCAATAACATAGGGCAGCAGCTCCTTTGCTGGAAAACGGCCACTAGCCCAGAGACCAAACGAAACCGCAGGATTTAGATGGCATCCAGATATATGTCCAATTGCAAAAGCCATCGTGAGTACGGTCAGGCCGAAGGCCAGGGCCACTCCCAGTAGACCGATACCAAGGTCTGGAAACGCGGCAGCCAAGACCGCACTGCCACATCCACCCAGAACCAGCCAAAAGGTCCCAACAAATTCTGCACCATATTTATTCATAAGTTTCTCCCGTGTTTTGATAATAGTAATACCCAACAAGTCGTTATGTTTTCACCACCCAACGCAGCGCTAAGCGGTAGATGAAACCGGTACAACACTGCGAAGCAGCGCCGATTGAGACTATCCAGCGATGCAACGCGAGCAAGCTTGAACGGTTTACCAGGTTACAAACTCACACTAATAAAATATGCGAGATTTATAGCCATTTAATAAGTAATTCCGTTAGAAAAATACTGGCCAAAATATATGCGGCGATCGTTACTGCATAGCCTAATAAATTTGCTTTGGCTTCTTGCAGTAGCCACAGAACAGCGATACTTGAAAGTGCAAACATTATGCCTGCCATAATATACGCTTGTGGCAATGGCACAAAAACAGACCAATTTGTTCGTTTACTCGATGTAGTAAATCCTTGCTCCGCAAAGATTAAACACATGCCGACCATTCCAAGCAATGCTAGCGCTATAACAGATGCAATTTGTGCTTGGCGCATGATGGCACTTTGTTCCTCTTGCAACCTAATGAGCAAGAACCAACCAAAAGATTCCGACAAATTTTGCACTATACTTCTTCATAGGTTTCTCCTGTGCTTTAGTTGATAGTAATGTCCAACAAGTCGCTATATTTACGTGCCTGCCACCGCCCAGCGCGGAGCTGCGCTGACATTGTTTGTTCACCCTACCGTGTCGTATACCCGCCATTGGCAAAAATGGTTTGCCCGGTGATCCACCATCCGTCGGTAACGAGGAACTTGACTAGTGGCACAATGTCCTCAATTTTTGTCAAACCGCCCAGTGCCGAAGCGGACTTATGATACGCCACCGCTTCCGGTGTTTCCTGACCATAGAAAAACGGGGTGTCCATTGGGCCTGGCCCGACAGCCGTTACTGAAATTCCACGACCACCAAACTCCTTTGAAGCGGCACGCGTGAAGTGTTCAACTGGAGCTTTCATACCGCCATAGGTGGAATAGAGACCCGTATAGGCCGCGAGGAGTGAAGTAACGATCGTGCATATTTTCCCGCCGTCGTTAAGTTGCTTGCCCGCCTCTTGAATGAAGAAGTAGGCAGCCTTGGAATTGATTGCCGCCATTGCGTCATAGTCAGCCTCGGTGGTTTCTATAAAAGGCTTCTTCAAGACTTTACCGACAGTATTGATAGCGATGTCGATACCACCGTAGCGTTGCTTCGCGGCAGCAAATGCAGCGATGACATCAGCGACTTTGGTGAAATCGCCCTGAACGGCAATTGCAGTACCACCCGCCGAAGTAATTTCTGCAACCGTTTTTTCCGCATCGGCTTGGGTTGATGCGCTGTTGTAATGAACAACCACCTTGGCATCCTCAGCGGCAAAGGTACGGCTAATGAGACCGCCAAGATTTTTGGCGCCACCACCAACAAGTACCACTTTTCCACTGAGTGAATGCTTGCTCATCATTGCTATTTCCTCTCTGTATGCGATAAAGCCTAACGTAGTATAGACATACTAAAATACCGATAAGAACACTTTCGAAGTGTTTAGTCTAAAAATATCCATGTCATACATTGTTTTAATTTTGTTACAAAATTTAGTACCCTCTAATTTTTCTGATCAAAACGACACAAATACATCCTCTAAGTTGCTTGATCCAGTACGCGATAAGTTGCGGGTAAAGCACTATGCTATCCAAACTGAACAAAGCTATGTGAACTGAATTAAACGTTATATTGACTTCCACGGCAAGACCCACCCGAAAGACTTAGCTGCGCAGGATGCCGAGACGTTTCTGACGCATCTTGCCGTCGCGGGCAAAATTTTTGCTTCAACCCAAAACCAGGTGAAATCAGCGTTGTTGTTTTTATACCGCGAAGTGTTGGAAAAAAATCCGTGGCTGGATAACGTTAACCAAGTAGGTTATTGATCCGGCACGAATTATTCATGAAGCTGCATAGGCGACTTTAGGGTCGCCGAAATAGCAGCGTACGCGTTCGGGGTTTTGCTCAAGCATGGTCATGTGATCAGTCGCAGCAACTCTGAGTTTTGCCTTGGTGCGTACTGGCATCTTTGAAATGATGACGTATTTGAGATCCGCATTCAGTCTTTCTTCGGGGTTGAGTTCAGGGCTGTAGCTGGGCAAGTAGAACAACTCGATTTTCTGTGCGTTCTCGGCAGCCCAAGCCTTTACAGGTTTGCTATGATGAACGCTCAAGTTGTCCAGTATCAGAAACACCTTGCGGTCTGTATCCTTGATGAGCACCTCCAAAAATTCAATGAACTTGTCAGCGTTAAAGGCCTCATCCATAATCATCCAACGCGTTTTACCCTGGTTAGTTACCGTCGCAATCATTGATAGCTTGTGGCGCGTGCCGCCTACTGCGAACGTCACAGATGTCTTGCCCACCGGCGCATAGCGCCTGCCTCTGACATCCGTGTTGACCAGGGCCGTCTCGTCGCCCCAGTGAATTTCCGCACCTTCTGTTTTCGCTCTGGCCTCAATGGCCGGATATTGTTCATCAAGCCATGCCTGGACGGCTTCAGGGCGCTGCTCGTATGCTTTTTAATGGGTTTTGGGGGTGTGAAACCCCAGCGTGCCAAGTAGTTGCCTACTGCCCGAATAGACAGCTTGATACCGTGCGCCAGCTCAATGTGTTGGCGCACAGCAGGCCTGCTCCATAACGCAAAATCCATCTTGAGTTGTTCCGGGCGTTTGTCACAGATAGTTTGCTGAATCGTCAGTTCTTGGCTAGCCGTCAAGCAACGTCCACTGCCAGGTTTTTTACCTCGTACGCCAGGCTTGAGTGCCCCCGAACCTTCAGTCTTAATACAACCGCAGCGCCGTGTTGACGGCCGTCCAGCTCAGTCCCGTTTGCACCACGATCTCCATCACCGCCACACCTCTGCGGTGCATACGAATGACTTGCTTGCGGCGTTCATGCAGTACTTCTCGCGTCTGCTTGCGGGCATCTTCTTTTTCCATACTTCAAAAACAGCGAAAATCAAGATAAGTTCATTTATAAATCATGCCGGATCTATAAAATGGTAGCGTCCCCTTTGTTCATGACGCACTACACTGGCCGCCCCCATCTTCCGCTGACAAGTAATAACAAATGATCGATCACAACCTGCCTTTAACTGGCCGCTGACCTGTCCTTTTCCGTCTGTTTTGCCATTTCCCCATCCAGTGTTGCACGAGAATAAAGGTCACCAGAAATAGTCTGTTCATGACGACCCAGAGCAGTACCGGCACCAGGGCAGGCATCACGTCGAGCGTTTGAAGCGAACAGCATGGCAACCAGCAAGGGCAGGCCATAACCATACTTCAGGCAGACACACCGGAATGGTCACCAGACTGCCCAGTTGGTACCAGATGAACAACAAGACAATGAACCAGGCGATGACTTTGAGTAGAAAGTGACCAACCAAACTAAGCCGCATGGGGAGACGGCATCCGAATGAGATCCCGGCTGGCAAGGTAGCGCACCCAGAGCAGCCAGATCACCATCACGTCGAGCATGATCAGAGCCTGCCAGAGATAGAGGTGAGCGAACTCGAACCACTGCTTGTTCCACTGGCCGAGGTAGAACAGACTAACGATGCGCAGGATATTTACCGCCTGCACGGCGAGAATGCCGATGACCAGGCCAGCCAGCTTCGGCCGCCAGGCGGCAGGAAAGGCGAGGATGGCCGCAATCAGGATGGTACAGGCCTCCACCGCGTTGCAGCCGGGCATGATGGCGACGCCAAAGCCATTGGTCGTACTCTGGATGATGTTGGAATACGCCGTGACGTTGGCATCAAAGAACTGCACCAGATTGGCGCTGAAGCTTGCCTGCAGGCCAGTCAAGGGCATGATGAAGCCGGATTGCACCGGGCCGAGCAGCTCAATCCCGAACAACGCGACCTGAATGATCAAGAAGAGAATGAAGAATCGCAGCATAAATATAGATGCAGCTTAACTTAAGTGTTTACGGTCACAGAAACAAAATAACCCGCCCTGAAACAGGGCGGGTTATGGGGTAAAGCCTTACTGACGCTGGCGTCGCAGGGTGATGATCGTGCCCAAGGCCAACAGGCTGGAAAGGATGATCATGCCCCATTCGGACAGCGTAGGGATCGGACCTATGTCGGCAGCTGCGAAAGTTGTCCACGCGCCTCCGCCAATGATGAAGTGGAGCCCGTTAGCGTCGTTCGCGAGCACTTGCAGCCCGCCCAAGTTTCCCGAGAAGCTTCTATGACATGGCCCCGCGCTGATATCCGAATCGGTAAGGTCGGGAAAGGCGGCCACGCCCGCCGGCGTCAGCACGCCGTTCACATCGCATACGTCATTTACCGTTAATCCCGGCAAAATAGCCGTGAGCCAGCCGTAGGCATTCACGCCGTAGCCATGCGCCATCAGACCGCCTCCGGAGCTGACAAAGGCCGCGATGGCCGGCGCATTGGCGGTCAGCGCCGCTCCCTCATCTGAATCCAGGTCATTGCTGGCGCCGGTGCCGGCAATCCATAGCATGGCGGGGTTAGGGACGGTGTTGTTAGCCAAACCCGCGAAGAACGCATTAATGGCGGCGGCGCCATCGTAATAGTCAACCGTGAAGCCCGCAGCTGCGGCGGCCGAGCCGATTGCCGCGCCGGCATCGCCGCTGAGGGCGCTCGAGGATGCCGCGCCGAGCGCCGCGATCCGGCCGGGGATGTGACCCGAGCGGGTGATGTTGCTACCAGGAGACAAGATACTGGTAATAGCTCGCTGGATGTACAGCCAGCCCTGCGCGTTCCCCACACCAATCGACGTCGCCGAACCGTGATCGGTCAAATCGTCGCCGCCCAGGATGATCGGCCCCGCAGAAGCCGGCAGAACCCACATAGAGCAAAGGAAAACGAGAAAAACAGCAAGCCACGGTTTCCGTCTGAGAGGTGCCTGACTCATGAACCCTCCCTTGGTAACAGTTTGTACAGCGGCTGATGCATTACCTGGAAGCAGCAAAACCCTTAAATTTACACTACTACATAAAATGGATAATAGGCGACGCATTACTATTCCTCCCCTTTGTTTATATTTTAAATTTATTAACGCACCCTTTTTAATTCTAAGTCTGGGGAGGGGGGGAGTGTCAAGCGCTAGTCTTTCAACTGGGAATACGCCTGTTGGATGAGTTGCGGTTAAGGGTTAAAGATACAGAATTTGCACGGCATGAGATTATTGTGCGTGAAGGCAAGGTTTAAGGATCGGGTGATGATGTTACCTGAATCGATTGTGGCAACTTTACGAGCTCATTTGGTCAGGGTTAAAGCTTTGCATGAAGAAGACTTGGCAGTGAGGTTGGGCAAGGTATATTGATTTTCGCGCTGGACAAAAATATCCCAGCGCGGGACATGAGCAAAGCTGGCAATGCATTAAACAACACGGGGAATTGAGATCAATTAAGGGGGGCAATCATTAGAAATATTGGATTTTTAGAGGTGCCTTATATCCAAGTGGCTTATCCAGCAGGTATCTACCGCGCCTTTCCACCCGTTAAACCAAAGTACGGCGTTAATTGAATCTGCCATTAGTTAATTTGGTTCAACGACGCCAAGATAACCGCGCCGGAATGCGGCATCCAGTTGTTGAACATAGAAAGCGATCCAGGTATCCATGGAAGCATTTACTTCGGGTGAGGAGTAGGCAGGTTGATTGTTCCGATGAATTACAGTACGCCATACATGATCCAGATTGGGGTGCAATTTTTCCATTACTCGGGCGGCTTTACCGGCTTGCTCCATGTTCCGGCAACGCTCATCAAATGAAACGGCATGTCGGTGTGTTGCCGTGGCACCCGCAACAAACCGGGAATATCCACCGCTCGCTACCCAACGTACGCCGAATTCAAAGTCATCCCAGGCATCGGTTAAAAACGCTCATCAAAACCGCCGAGCGAGTGAAATTTAGCTTTCCTGATTGAGGCATTACCGGCATAGAAAAATGTTTCCTAATTAGTTACATACCTCAGCCGCGCGTATAGTAATTTCAGGGCATGGGGT
>NZ_CAKMAA020000025.1 GCF_924101635.2 Candidatus Nitrotoga sp. HW29
CCAGCTCTCCACCTAAATTCTCTTACAAAAGTTGCACTTCAGAGTTGAATCCGCCTATTTTTAAATGGATAGGTGTAATGGCAGCACCTAAATATATGATAAATCTCTTTGTGTAATTCCGCAAATAAACAACCTTGCAGCGAGCTACGCAAAAAATATTCGACCAGAATTCACCATTCCGTAAAATTGTTTTTACCTGTAGACAACACCTAAGTATCTCCCGTACCGTTATGTTCTTCAGTACCTTTGTCATACTGACGTATCATTTCTGAACCAAATAAAGCACCCCGCAGCAAGCTACGGGGTATTAACTACGCTTTTCAAGCCGCTGGCTTTCAACCAGCCTTCGCTCCAAGGAGCGGGGAATTGAACCCGTAGAGATTCAATATTGAGCATGAGCGAAGTTATCAAAACGCGTATATTCACCACGGAACGTCAATTCAACCTTGCCTATCGGGCCGTTACGCTGCTTGCCGATAATAATTTCTGCCTTACCCTTGTCAGGTGAATCAGGGTTGTACACTTCATCACGATAGATAAACAGGATCAGATCGGCATCCTGTTCGATAGCACCGGATTCGCGCAAATCAGACATCATCGGACGTTTGTTAGGACGTTGCTCCAAGCTACGGTTAAGCTGCGACAGCGCCATAACAGGTACTTGTAATTCCTTTGCTAGCCCTTTCAAAGAACGTGAAATTTCTGAAATTTCGGTAGCACGATTCTCACTTGCCTTACTTGAAGGAGAAGACATTAACTGCAAGTAATCGATAATAATCAATCCTAAGCCATTATTTTGGCGATGTAATCTGCGTGCACGCGAACGTAGTTCAAGCGAATTTAGCGCAGCGGTTTCATCGATGAAAATAGCTGCATCATTCAAACGCCCCAGCGCATGGGTCAGGCGCGGCCAATCATCTTCCTGCAAACGCCCAGTGCGCAAATCATGCTGATTAAGTTTACCTACTGAGCCTATCATACGCATGGCCAATTGAATGCCACCCATTTCCATACTAAAGATTGCCACTGGTTTACAGCTTTCCAACGCCACATTCTCGGCGATATTAATAGCAAAAGCAGTTTTACCCATACTCGGGCGCCCCGCAACAATAATTAGTTCACCTGGTTGCAGGCCGGAGGTCATGCTGTCCAAGTCCGTAAAGCCGCTCGCTACACCAGTCACATCGCTGGAGTTATCACGACCGTAAAGTGTCTCAATACGCTCCACTACCTTCGTAAGTAGTGGTGGAAGAGAACTGAAACCTTGACGGCCACGCTCACCGGCTTCAGCAATCTCAAATACACGGCTTTCCGCTTCATCCAGCAACTGGTTCGCATCGCGCCCAGCTGGGTTATAGGCGCTAGTAGCAATTTCACTGCCAACCTCAGCCAGTTTGCGCATGACAGCACGTTCGCGCACAATTTCAGCATAGCGTCGAATATTAGCTGCAGACGGCACGTTTTGCGCCAAGGAACCTAAATAAGCTAATCCACCTGCTTTATCGAGTTCAGCATTGCTTTCCAACGATTCCGCCACAGTGATAACATCTACCGGTTTGGCATGTTCAGTCAAGCGCGCGATATGCCGATAAATTAAACGATGCTCAAAGCGATAAAAATCCGGTTCATTGATTAGATCGGCAATTTTATCCCACGCTGCCGAGTCCAAAAAGATACCACCCAATACTGACTGCTCAGCTTCTACCGAATGCGGTGGAAGCTTTAATGCCTCAAGCTGAGGATCTGGAGGAGGAATGTAAGGAGTATGCATAGTGCCGAGTCGTTGATCAAAAACTAATGCAGAGCTGTATTTTTTGACTGAATTTATTTTTAAATCATTATGTTTGATATTTACTGCATGAAATATAAAAACCAGACCGGTAGCTTTAGCCGCTACGTTAATAATATTCTACAAAAAACCTCTTCTGTGACGACTTATGTAAGCTTCAATTAACGTAAGCACCAAACCAGCTGTAACATTTTCTATCATCGAGAAAATTTATGCCACCAAAAATAAAATAGAGCTGTCACCAGCTCTATTTTATTTACAACAATACGTATAAAGACTACGGCTTATGCTCGCCTAACACTGAAACTATGATATTAGCTACCACATCAGTGTGCAACGCGATATTGACTGGATAATCACCAACTTGCTTTATATGCCCAGCCGACATGCGCACTTGCGTTTTTTCTATAGCAAAACCTTGCACTGCCAATGCCACAACAATGTCGGCATTAGTCACGGAGCCAAACAACTTACCATCAACACCGGCCTTTTGTACGATTTGTACAGTCAGCCCACTGTATTTCTCAGCACGTGCCTGAGCTTCTCCCACTTTGGCTTGCTCCGCAGCTTCTAGTTCAAGACGACGAACTGCGAATTCCGCCTTATTACTCTCAGTGGCCCGCTTGGCTTTGCCTTGCGGAATCAAAAAATTACGTGCATAGCCGTTTTTAACCTTAACTACATCACCCAATTGGCCAAGGTTTACCATTTTTTCCATAAGTATCACTTGCATGTTTCGCTCCTTAATGCAAATCTGTGTAAGGCAACAACGCCAAGAATCTTGCACGCTTGATTGCAATGCCTAATTGACGCTGGAAGCGCGATTTAGTGCCAGTAATACGTGCCGGAATAACCTTGCCGTTCTCAGCAATAAATTCCTTGAGAATATTCAAATCTTTATAATCCACTTCTGCAATCTTATCTGCTGTGAAGCGGCAAAATTTGCGACGTTTGAACAATTGACGCGAAGAATTACTCTTTTTGTCATCTTTTTTCTTAAAAACACGAGCCATGTTGTGCTCCTTATTCTAATGTAATGTTATCAATGTGCAACACAAGTTGTGTAATGCGTAAACTGCGCTGAGCCAAAAATCCTTCTGCCTTTACTCGCTGTCCCAGTTGCATATTATTAGCCTGCTGTGCAGCGGCACCCAGTGCTAACGCAGGGATCTCACACTGTATCTGACGCGCTATGCCGGCCTCTAGTTGCGTTGAAGCATGACGAATTTTTAATGCAATTCGCGCTACCCCTGCCGGGGTATATCGCAAACAATCCAGTTCAACGAGTTCTCCATTAACGAAGAACCGATTACAAACAACACTCAATCAAATAGCCGCAACAACTTCAGTTGGCGCGACTAATTCAATATGAGAAGCCTGGCCTGATCCTGCCGCAGGGGCAGTCAACGAGCGCGACTTCTCTTCTCTCATCATCGCCGAAGGAATTGTTACCGCAGACTTGGTTTTGATAGTTAAATGGCGTAACACAGCGTCGTTAAATTTAAATGCATGTTCTATCTCGTCCAAAACTTCCTGGTTGCATTCAATATTCATCAACACATAATGCGCTTTGTGGATTTTTTGAATCGGGTAAGCTAATTGACGGCGACCCCAGTCTTCCAAGCGATGGATCACGCCATTCTTGGCCGTTACCAGAGCACGGTAACGTTCGATCATAGCGGGCACCTGCTCACTCTGGTCGGGATGCACGATAAATATGATTTCGTAATGTCGCATTGATTCTCCTTTTGGATATAAAGCCCTCCGTCATGCGTAACGGTAGAGCAAGGGTTTGAGGGAGCGTAATTATAGCGAAAAATTCAGTTAGGTCAAGGAAAAGCCTTGTTTACAACTTGTTGCCTCTATCTCAAATTCTTTTAAGGAGAGACATTATTCCCTCCAATTTCGACATGACATTATAGTTAACGGAGTGCAATATAATTTGCTAAATCGGACGAATCACCGAACAAGCTTGATATCTATGATAGTTGAAGGATTTCCACGATGACTGTTATATCCGCATAAAAAAACGACCACTCATTTCTTCCAGCCCCAGATTTTGTAGCACTTCCCTCAATCGCTCAGCCGAACGGTTGCATGGCAAATTTTTAAAATTCGCGATGATAAGTTCATTTTTCATCGAATGCTCCCAACCCACTAGCTCGGTCACTGTAACTTGGTAACCATGAGCTTCTAATTGCAAACAGCGCAGCACGTTGGTAATGTGACTGCCAAATTCACGAGTATGGATAGGGTGACGCCATAGTTCACTCAAAACATTTTTCGCCAGATTTTTGCCTTTATTTTTCTTCAAAGTCACTGCCACTTCGGCTTGGCAACATGGTACCAAGACAATAAATTGAGCATTTTTCTTTAACGCAAAACGTATAGCATCATCAGTAGCGGTATCGCACGCATGGAGTGCTGTGACCACATTCACCTTGGCAGGTAAAGCTTCTGACTCAATAGACTGTTCTACCGATAGATTGAGGAATGACATACCTGAAAAATTTAACCGTGACGCCAATACCTGCGAGTACTTGACTAAATCATCACGTGTTTCAATACCGTAGATTCGCGATGCATCGTGCAATGTCTTAAAAAACAGATCATAAAGAATAAAGCCAAGATAAGATTTGCCTGCCCCATGATCCACCAGTTGAATACTATGGTGGCTTTGCTTAATTTCTTGCAGCAACGGCTCGATAAATTGATAGAGATGATAAACCTGCTTAAGTTTGCGTCGGGAATCTTGATTCATCTTCCCATCTCGAGTAAGAATGTGCAGCTCTTTGAGCAGATCAATTGATTGATCAGGTTTTATATCATGCATACCGTTTCCAAATAGCTTTTCTCAAAAATCAATTCGCCCCTTCGATAGCCACAATAAAATCAGTGCCTTCCTAGTACACTCTACTTTATTTCAATACATACAACCATTGACTTCCCTCTTTATAACCGGATACCAGCAGACTGCTAATTTTTTCAGGTGGCACTGGTTGGCTGAAGTAATAACCTTGAATCTCGTCGCATCTTTGATGCTTCAAGAAAGTTAGCTGCTCGATAGTTTCCACTCCCTCAGCAATCACTTTCAACTTAAGGGTACGCGCCATGTTAATGATCGTGCTGACAATCACGGCATTATCCGAATCAACTGTTATATCACGCACAAATGATTGATCAATCTTGAGCTTATCGATAGGAAAACGCTTAAGATAGCTTAAGCTAGAATAGCCAGTACCAAAATCGTCCACGACGAGCTTCAGTCCCATCGCCTTTAGCTCTAATAACAACTCAATCGACGCTTCGGCATTTTGCATAACAACGCCTTCGGTAATTTCTAGCTCAAGGCCAGACGGTTCGAGACCATTCTCACACAAAATTGTCTTGATCATTTCGCCAAAATTATTTTGGCGAAATTGTACTGCCGATAAATTGACCGCCACAGTGAGTTCCGGTAAACCTAGCAAACGCCATTCGCTATTTTGCCGGCAAGCCTCACGCAATACCCATTCACCGATCGGAATAATCAGACCGGTTTCTTCCGCGATAGGAATGAAATATCCCGGCGAAATTATCCCAGTTTCTGGATTATCCCAGCGTAACAATGCCTCTACACCAATGATACGACCGCTCCGTAAATCTACCTGTGGTTGGTAATGTAAACAGAATTCCTGACGTTCTACTGCATGGCGCAATTTCCGTTCAATCGACATGCGCTCAAGCGCAAGCTGGTTCATTTCATTAGTAAAAAATTGGTAATTGTTGCGACCATTTTTTTTAGCATGGTACATCGCAGCATCAGCATACTTGATCAAGTAATCCCCATCATATCCATCTTCGGGAAATATACTGATGCCGATACTAGTAGTTATTTTAATTTCATTGCCATCTACTATGCACAAGCCAGAAATAGCCTCTAACAGTTTGACCGCAATAACGGCAGCATCATCCACAGTTTCTAAATTCGGTAATATAATAACGAACTCGTCTCCACCCCGCCTGCTTACTGTATCGCTAGCGCGACCCACACTGCTAATACGTCTAGCAACCTCTTGCAATAATTTATCGCCAACAAGATGGCCCAGCATGTCGTTAATAACTTTGAAATGATCCAGATCAAGGCACATGACTGCCACTTTGTGTTTTTCACGGCCAGCATGAGAAATAGCCTGCGCTAAACGATCCTGTAATAGCAGACCATTGGGCAAATTGGTGAGAAAATCATGTAATACAACATATGCCACGCGTTCTTCTGCTGCCTTACGCTCACTGATATCAGAAAAAACGCCAATATAATAACTAACTTCGCCGAATTCATTTTTCATTGTACTGATACTTAAACACTCGGCGTAGCTTTCATCATTTTTTCTCCGGCCGATCATTTCACCCTGCCAGTACCCAATTTCATTAATGCTTCGCCATGTATCTTGGTTGAATGGATCATCCATCAAGCCAAGGTGTAACAAGTCCAAATTTTTACCTATCAAATCATTAGCACTGTAACCTGTAATAGTGGAAAAGGCTGGGTTAATAAACAACATGTTTTTGTCGGCATCGGTGACAATTATGCCTTCATTTACACTATCGAATATATGCGCGAATAGCCTGAGTTGCCTTTCTTTTTGGCGTACATCATTTCTCTCTTGTCCCAAAACTGGATGAATTTTCTTATTATTCGTGGCATCTGAATCAATTTGTTGGTCGGAACTAGGTAAGTCCTGCATTAATATCACTCATTATCTTGGTTAATTAATCAGGCTAAGCAACGAACATCGGATAGAACGAACATCGAAATTTAAAATTCAAACTAAACGAACAAATAAATCTGTGTTTCGAAACTATCGTGTATATATTAACCTTGCCCCGAATATTCAAAAACAACTGGCTCCAGAGGCTGACGCTCGCATGCATCACGCAATAAAGCGGCAGTTTCGCTCAAGGCAAGTTCTTTTAAACGGCAGCGCATGCGCCAAATCCCATCACCGGATTCGGAAACGCCACAAGAATGGTCGGCCATATTGAATTGTGCGTTTTCAGCCGCTACAGAAGTACCCACGTAATTCAATGCCGCTACCGGCAGATCCGGAAAGAGACGCCTGGCCTCACGCACCCATTCCAACAAGCGCATTTGTTCAGAGCAATCACAAACATTGCCATCTATCAACACCATGTCGTATTGTTCCAAATCTAGCTCAGGCATATCTTCCCATGCTTGTTGAATTAACTGATGCCTGGATTTTTCCAGTATCTTATTTAAGATGCGACGGGTGCCTGACGCTTCACCGAGTAACAGAATATTCATGCGGCTAACCTATGTGCATGTTCAGGCAGAGTGCCAAACAAGGCAAATTCGGTTATTTCATCAATTTCTAACGCACAGGCCACCGTTAGAACCCTCCCTATTTTTATGGGAGCACCTAACCTAGTTACACTTACTCCCAACTTGCGAAACATGCGCTCAACGGCCACACTCGTAACTGAAACATAGCGCTCTATTCCATTTTTTTGAGCAAACCTTACAGCTGCTTGAATCATCTGAACGGGAATATTACTAAGCCCAAAACCACTACTGTCCAATTTGCCACTGGATATTGCAAATCGGCTTAATTCCCATACGGCAGTTTGTTGAGGTGCCGGCTGTCCATGCAAGAGCTGTGGAAAGGTGTCCCTTAACATATTTGGACCAGTTGTAGGCAATAATCGCCAACAACCTTGCACCTCATTCTCTTCACCTCTTGCCAACACATATACTGGGTTAGCTTCATCAAATTCATCGTGTTCCATACCATTATCACTATTGACATCCCATCCCAAGCGGTCATGGAAAACTTCATGCCTAAGACGATACATTCCCAGCACCGCTTGATGATCTAGGGATCCATCTCCATGTTGCGCAAGCATTATTTGTCTCATTATTTATTCCTCCTGTCGTTGATTGATGACAGGAGGAATAAGACTACGTATCTCAACGGCTAGCTAGCTGTAAAATCTGACAGGTCAAATAACAACACTTGGTTATTGATCCGGCAATAAATTGTTGAACTTAAACCATATACTCTAACAGGAGCATGTTCAATAAAGCACCCCGCAGCAAGCTACGGGGTATTAAATACGCTTTTCAAGCCGCTGGCTTTCAACCAGCCTTCGCTCCAAGGAGCGGGGAATTGAACCCGTAGAGATTTAACAGCCGAGTCAATAGTTTCATGCTTCAGTCGTCCAAATAGTAATTCAGGATATGAGATGGTAGTCTGTAGTGGTCAAGTAATTTCAGACACCGCAATCGGATGTTTTGCTGCAATCTGAACTGAAGTATGCGGCAAAGAAGCGTGTGACACGACGTGATCGTTTTCTGGTCGAAATTGAAGCGGTCACGCCTTGGTTATCCCTGACGAATGTCATTGCTCCGCATTATCCGAGCGATAGTGGCCCCGGTTGCCCGCCGGTCGGGCTGGAGCGGATACTGCGTATGTATGTTGCGCAGCAGTGCTTCGGTCTTTCGGATGAGGCGACGGAAGATGCGCTTTACGACAGTCAGACCATACGCCGTTTTGTAGGCATTGATTTGAATCGTGAAGCGGCATCGGATGCAACGAGCCGGCTCAAATTTCGCCATCTGCTGGAAGCGCATCAACTGAACGAATCCATCTTCAACACGATCAACGCCCATCTGGCTGAGAAGGGATTGCTTCTGCGTGAGGATACCATTGTCGATGCCACGCTGATTGCTGCACCTTCTTCGACCGAGAATAAGGAAGGGAAACGTGATGCCGAGATGCACCAGTCCAAAAAAGGTAATCAGTGGCATTTCGGCATGAAGGCACACATTGGGGTTGATGTGCAGTCAGGGCTTGTCCACGCCCTCGTCGGCACGGCAGCTAATGTGCATGATGTAACCCAGGCGCAGGCGCTGCTGCATGGCGATGAAACGGATGTGTTTGGTGATGCGGGTTATCAGGGCGTTGAGAAGCGTGAAGAGAATCTGGAGCTGCCCGTGACCTGGCATGTTGCGATGCGGCCCTCCAAATGTAAAGCGCTGGACAAGTCGACTGTAGGCGAGCTGATGGAAAAACTTGAACATGCCAAAGCCAGTATTCGTGCCAAAGTCGAGCATCCATTCCATGTGGTGAAGAACCTGTTCATGCACCGCAAGGCCCGCTACAAAGGGTTAGCCAAGAACACCGCTCAGCTATTTGCGCTGTTTGGTTTTGCTAATTTGGTGCTGGCGCGCCGATGGCTATATATTGCTGACGGCCAAGTTGCGTCCTGAATACGAAAAATGGGGGAAATAATGCAAAAAATGACGCCATTCAGGGAAAAAACCGCAGAACTTCACCTCGCATCCGGAAACTACGCGCCGGACTCTGCTGTGCGGTGAATTATTCAGCGTTTCCCTAAGTTTATCAAAATGAAGTTTAAAAACTTATGGTCTGTTTTATATATGGCAATCCACTGATTATTTTGCGAATTCAGTGGTAGGCGCGATTGGACTCGAACCAACGACCCCCACCATGTCAAGGTGGTGCTCTAACCAGCTGAGCTACGCGCCTATATAAAGCGTAGCATTATAACCGAATTCTAAGTCAAGCTCAAATGTTGGCCTCAAAATTATTGACCCCAAAGTTAGTAGCAAGCTATGCCTACATCATGGAACATTTGCCAGCTTCCAACAATTAGAGCCGTCATTGGTAAATATACAAATATTTGTTTTTGGATCAATTTCCAGCTGTTACACAAATCCGTTGCAGTGATTTGAAAAATAGAGAAATCAAAAGCGGATAATCCATGTGTTGTAAGACCGAGTCAATCTATTTGATATTAACTTTGATAGTAGTGCCAGCGGCAAGGTGACGTAAAATATACATTCTGTTCCTGACTAAAATTACTGATGAGAAATTATGACCATACGTACTCGTTTCGCGCCTAGTCCCACGGGCTTTCTGCATATCGGCGGCGCCCGCACTGCACTATTCTCTTGGGCTTATGCCCGCAAACATGGTGGCGCTTTTATTCTGCGCATAGAGGATACTGATATAGAACGCTCCACGCCGGAAGCGGTGCAAGCTATTTTAGATGGAATGGCTTGGCTTAATCTAAGTTATGACGAAGGCCCTTTCTATCAAATGCAGTGTATGGAACGATATAAAGCAGTGATCCAGCATATGTTGGCACAGGGATTAGCCTACTACTGTTACACCTCGCCAAGTGAACTGGAAGCTATGCGTGAGACTCAACGTGCAATGGGTAAAAAACCACGTTACGACGGTCGCTGGCGTCCAGAATCCAACAAAATATTACCTGAACCACCTACTGCAACGATACCAGTGGTGCGTTTCAAGAATCCAGCTAGAGGATCAGTAGCTTGGAAAGATTTGGTGAAAGGACATATTGAATTCGACAATGAAGAGCTAGATGATCTCATTATTGCCCGTGCCGACGGTACGCCTACCTATAATTTTTGTGTAGTAGTGGATGATTGGGATATGGGCATTACGCACGTGATCCGCGGCGATGACCACGTCAATAATACGCCTCGCCAGATCAACATTCTTAAAGCATTGGGCGCCAATGTACCGCAGTATGCACATCTGTCGATGATATTGGGTGACGACGGACAGAAGCTATCCAAGCGCCATGGTGCGGTTAGCGTAATGCAATATGATGAACAAGGTTATCTGCCAGAAGCAGTAATTAATTACTTGGCAAGATTAGGGTGGTCGCACGGTAATGATGAAATTTTTTCAGTGAAGCAGTTTTGTGCGTGGTTTGACCTCGACCATATCACGCCATCTGCGGCACAATTTAATACAGAGAAATTAAACTGGCTTAATCAGTACTATATAAAGCAGGCCGATAATGTGCGGCTTGTTGCGCTAATACGTCCGCGCTTGGAAGCACGAGGCGTGTTGGTGAGCGCCGTACCAGCACTGGAAGCTATCATTGCCCTTTATAAAGAACGGGGCGTAACTCTCAACGAATTGGCCGATGCAGCAGAAGTATTTTATATCGACTTGCATCCCAATCAGGAATTACTGAATACCCAATTGTCTGTTGAAGCGATACCTGCATTGCAAGAGCTAGCAGAGCGCCTAAAAGATATAGCATGGGAAACTACGGTGATCGGGGCGGCAATCAAAGAAATAGTAAACAAGCATGGCTTGAAAATGCCTAAGTTGGCCATGCCATTGCGCGTAATGCTTACCGGACAAACCCAGACTCCTTCGGTAGATGCGGTATTAATGCTGTTTTCACGCGAGGCCGCATTGGCGCGTATAACACGGCATCTTTAATACTTACTGGGTATTCGGCTTTACAAGGATAGGCTCGATCATTATAATGCGCGCACATTTTGGGGGTATAGCTCAGCTGGGAGAGCGCTTGCATGGCATGCAAGAGGTCAGCGGTTCGATCCCGCTTATCTCCACCAAAATAGCATCACAAAGCCCTTTAGTCCCCATCGTCTAGAGGCCTAGGACACCGCCCTTTCACGGCGATAACACGAGTTCGAATCTCGTTGGGGACGCCAAATAAAAAATGGCTCGTAAGAGTTAAGCCATTACTCACTGCTACTTAATCTCGAAAATGGATTCCATTTGAGATCAGTAAACCAACAGCATTCAATTCTTCATTACTAATTAATATTTGGCTTGTCAGCGATACGAGTTTTTAGCTCTCTAGAGAGTAAATGTTAACTTATTAGCAGATTCAAAAGGATATTTGTCGCGTTCATAATCTGACAATAAAAATTGTTAGATTATGAACATAAATGAGCTATGGTTTATAGCTTTGGGAGACCTTAAGCTTAAAGCATGGGATAGTTTTATCTAGCAGGCTGCTGAAAAACGCCAGCCGTGTTGATAGTTGGTAAAATATCGCCA
>NZ_CAKMAA020000026.1 GCF_924101635.2 Candidatus Nitrotoga sp. HW29
CAGTTCGCAGCAAAACAACCTATCGATGTGTCCGTTATTACTTGACCATTACATTCGCCAGTAGCTTGCGCGCATCATCGCGACGTTCGCGGGCTTGGGCTAGGCTTACATCTGGATATACGCCAAAGGCCAGGCGCTTCTCCTTGCCGCCAAAACGATATTTGAGCCGCCAATATTTTGATCCCGTTGGCATCACCTCAAGATACATGCCGCCCCCATCCGCCATTTTGTAGGCCTTCGCTTCAGGCTTTGCTTTCCTTGCCGCTGCATCTGATAGCTTCACGTTATCACCTCGCTGGGGGCATTAAATTTTACTGGGGACATAAACATGGCAATTGTGCCCCCTGTGCGCTCAAGATTGCAATATACGAGAATAGACGCGGTAAAGCAAAAAACCCGCGAATCACTAGGATTGACGCGGGTTTTTTGGACTTGCCTGCACTGCTTTATACTGCTTATTGGTGGTGATAGGTGGAGTTGAACCACCGACCTCAGCGTTATGAGTGCTGCGCTCTAACCATCTGAGCTATATCACCGGAAATCATTTTCGTCGCTTTAGTGAACTGCCCTAAATTGTCACGAAGAGCGCGGCATTTTCCGGATTTAACGACTACTTGTCAATTACGCTGGCACTTGCATGTTAACCCCAAGTAGAAATATCCGCTGGTGATACAAGCTAACCTTGAATCAAAAAAAGTGAAACGAGCACAAGTATTGGACATGCTTGAAGAAGACAAGATCAGCCCGCAAGAAGTATCAAAGCGGACATTTCTATTTGGCGTTGACACCAATTCCTGAAGAAATGGCTAGATAGTGTTGATGCAGTTTGGTTATCTGCCGGCGTAAAATATCCAGATTGTCATCATTTTGAATGATGTCATCAGCCAATCGTAGTCGTTCGGTACGCGTGACTTGAGATGCCATGATGGCACGCACTGTTTGCTCATCCAGATTGCTACGCTGCATGGTGCGCGTAATTTGGGTGGTTTCGGCACAGTCCACTACCAACGTGCGTTGCACCAATTCGCGGTAGTTAAGCGTTTCAAACAATAACGGAATAACCAGCAACAGATAAGGAGATGCAGGTGTGCTGTTAATATGGGGATTATCGATCTGCGCCAGAATTTGCGCGCGGATAAGCGGGTGCAAAATAGCCTCGAGCTTCAGCTTGGCGGTATGATCAGAAAATATCAATTGACGCATGAGCACTCTGTTCAATGCGCCGCTGGCATCAATATAGCCGTCTCCGAATGCCGTACGGATCGCAGCGATGGCTACGCCGCCGGATTGGGTTATCTGGTGTGAAATAACATCGCTATCGATGACTAACACACCGCATTCTTTGAATAGTGAAGCGACGGTGCTCTTGCCGCTGCCAATTCCCCCGGTTAGTCCTACGCGATATATCATTGAATGCTGAACAGTTGCAGATAGCCCTGTGTAAGGGATTGCCCCCAGAATAACGCAATCAAGCCGCCGCCTGCCAAATACGGGCCAAAGGGAATAGGGACGTTGCGGCCAAGACGCGCCGCGATAATTAATGTGATGCCCACCACTGCGCCTACTATTGAAGAGAGCATGATAACCAGCGGTAGCATTTGCCAGCCCAACCATGCGCCGATTGCCGCCAGTAGTTTGAAGTCACCATAACCCATGCCCTCCTTACCGGTGGCGAGCTTGAATAGCCAGTATATGCTCCATAGCGCCATATACCCGGTGATTGCACCAATGACGGCACTATTAATGTCAGTAAATGTGGTCGACAAATTAAACAGCAGACCCAGCCACAGAAGCGGCAATGTGATGTCGTCTGGCAGCAGTTGAGTATCAATGTCTATGCAGGTTAGTGCCAGCAGCATCCAGATAAACAATAACGCGGCCGCGGCAGTTAAACCGAAGCCGAAATGCCATGCGACGTAGGCGCTCAAAAGTCCCGACACCATTTCCACGATGGGATATCGTGCTGAGATAGGTGTGTTACAATCCTTGCATTTGCCGCGTAACAGTAAATAGCTGATAACCGGGATGTTTTCCAGCGCGCTTATCTGATGGCCACAATGCGGACAGGCAGAATGCGGCATGATCAAGTTATAAGGCGGTAAATTTGCCGGTTCTTTGCCGGTGAGTTCAGCACATTGGGCATGCCATTCACGCTCCATCATCTTGGGCAAGCGATGAATGACTACATTTAGAAAACTGCCCACCAGCAGACCGGTAATGCCGCACAAAGCAATGAAAAAAAACGGAAGGGTTTGTAGTAACTCAACGAGTGCTGTCATGGTTATCCAAGATACAAATACGCAATTTTTACCAAAGTAACACGAATTGAGGTGAGTGATGCAGGAAGTAGATTATTCATCCAGTGCTAAACATCAGGGATCGAATGTAATCTATCCTAGACCAATACCTTGAGTGTTACTGCGAAGCCAGGTGAGGCACTCTTACTACCGGTACTTATGTTGTTTTCACTCACAGCAGAGGTGTTTTGGTGTTCGGCATACCGGTATGCTGCTGGGAGTGTCACCATGCAGGCCAGATCATCGCCGTTATTTTCCATGTTGGGATGTGACGTCGAAAATCAGTCAGAATTGATATCCTAAAGTGATTTAACCAACAGCCTGACCCATCTTGAAAATGGGCAGATACATTGCTATCACCATACCGCCTATCAGTGTGCCCAGCACCACCATGATGATAGGCTCCATCAGGCTGGCCAACGCCGCTACTGCATCGTCTACCTCAGCCTCAAAAAAATCCGCTACTTTGTTTAACATGCCATCCAGTGAGCCTGCTTCTTCACCAATTGCGACCATTTGCAATACCATGCTGGGGAATACGCCTACGTCTTGCATGGCTGCCGTCAAGGTGCCACCTTGGCTGACCTCTCGCTGGATTATCTTGGTCGCATCAAAATACACCACGTTGCCCGCAGCGCCTGCTACCGAGCTAAGCGCCTCCACCAAGGGTACTCCGGCGGCAAACATGGTTGCCAGAGTACGAGTCCAGCGTGCGATGGAGGCCTTGCGGATGACATCTCCAAAAATGGGGAGCTTGAGCATTATTCTATCGATGGCGTCCTGCATTTTTTTGTTACGTTTCCAGAAGTAGAAGAAGCTGTAAAGTCCGCCTCCGATAATACTGAAGATCGCCCACCAATAAGCAACGAAAAAATCGGAGATGCTCATCATAATCAGCGTCGGCGCAGGTAGGTCGGCGCCAAAGCTGGAGAATAATTGCTTGAACGCGGGAATCACAAAAATCATGATTACTGCGGTGATAATAAAGGCGATTGCAATAATTGCAATGGGATACATTAACGCCCCTTTGATTTTGCTCTTGAGGGCCAGCGTTTTTTCCTGGTAGGTTGCCAAACGTTCCAGCAAGCTATCCAAAATACCGGCGTGCTCACCCGCGCCTATAAGATTGCAAAATAGATCGTCAAAATACAGCGGGAATTTACGGAATGCCTGTTCCAAACTGCTACCGGTTTCTACGTCGGTCTTAATGTCGTTCAGCAGTCGGGAAACCGAAGGATTGCTGTGCCCTTTGCCTACAATGTCGAATGATTGTAGGAGCGGTACGCCGGATTTCATCATGACCGCAAGTTGGCGTGTAAACAGGGTGAGATCTTTCTGGGTGATCTTTTTGCCTCCGCCACTGTGGGATTTTTTGATACTGGTAACATTAATGCCCAGACGTCTCAGCTGAGTGGCAGCAACGGCATCGCCGACAGCTCGTACCTCGCCTTTTACCAGCTTGCCGGATTTATCTTTACCTTCCCATCGAAATTGGAATTCTTTTTTTTTCAGTTGTTCCGCTGCCATGGGGTTTCCTTAATGACTATTTGCGATAAAGTTAAGCAAGCTGTTGTGGAATCTGGCTGCTCAATGGAGAGTGATCAGTAAATGACCGTTTCGGCTCATTGAGGTTGTTTGCGTTTACTTCTATCGGTCATTTCACGTCGAGCTTTAATTGCGTTGTGAATTTGTGACTATCCCCGCCTTTGATAGTCAAGTCCGAGCCGGGTAGATACCGTCTTTACCATCAAATATTGTCCAGGGAATGGTATTGATCTGACTGTTTAGTCTTGGTACACCAAAGTGTTTATGCACTCGCTTGCGCATAAACACACAAGGGTAATCAAATTTTGAGTGCACCCTTGGTTTGCTATTTTGGTTTTTGCCTCTGGCGAACTTATGGGTCACCTTGCATTGCGAACGCACAATGCAATACCTTCCCCAACCCATCCTTTATTGATCATTTGTTCGTAAATGTCGGTTCGAATCGTGTAGCGATGATTAGAATCGTTAAACATCCAGCGGTTGTTATATAAGCGGTAAAGAGGCGTGTAAAGGGGCGGGACAGATCCATTATGGTTCGGGCATTGTCCATCCTCCGGAAGTATGGCACCGAACGCTATATTTTCCGCATTCCAGCCAGATTCCCGAGTTCGCAAGCCCCCACATTCTTTCGGGTCTGCGGTATAAAAATGCGAGTTTGGCCCTGGTCCATAAAATCGAAATACATTAACGCTACCGAAACAAGAGTCAGGGGCAAACGTGAGGAATGACTCGCCTGTTCGCACCCAGCCAGGTCCCGCACCGCCAGAGTCAATGAATGTATTTTCTTCTATGGTGCTCGAAAGAAAGTAGTGGTTTAGAAGCGTGTTATGGTATTCGGTGACGCTCTGGGTTTGGGGTGGTAGACCAATGGCGAAACAGACGCCCGAGCTGACCTCTATGTCGGAAACACCTAACGAGGCAAGAGAAGGGTCGGCGCGGATAGAATCAGCAATCTCGGATAGATCTTGAAATGGATCCATAGTAAGGATCACCATCCAGCCTGAGAACGAAAAAAAGGGTTGCGATCCGGCTTGAAGAGGCTCCCATAGCCGGGTGTATAAGCTAATATCCGATTCAGGCCGTGCTACTGCTGCCAAAATGCGCGACTTCTCCAGCTCTCCTGTTGTGAAAAAAAGCTGGTTAGATGCACGCGTGTTGCATTGATGCGTGGGTTTCGCTTGCGCACTTGAAGATAAAACGAGCAGGCTTACAAAAAAAAGACCGATAATATACATCGTGCATAAACTCCCCTACATATGGAAATCTGACGGAAAAATGATAACCATTAAATTTTTATTTTACGCCGTCTGGCTAACAAGTTGGAAACTACGTTACCCTTATTCGTCATGCAGTACCACGACAATGCGCTAATTAACAAAATTTTTCTGAATAATTGCCGACTGTCCATTTGCCAGAAGTTAGCCATATTTTTAAATGGGAATGGCGTTTTCAGAAAGCCTGGTAGCCAAACAGAATTTATAAAAGTATTCATCAATGAAGAAACATCATATTGAAATAAATAAAACATGGTTGGTTTTGGTGCTTAGCGTATTTTTTACCGCTTGTTCTTCATTACCCAAACCGCCCGTTGTGTCACGTCCCCAACCCGTTGTGCTGCCTCCCAAGGTGGTACCGACCCCCGTAGCAGGGTTGCCTGCTCCATTGTTTATTGTGAGTAAGTGGGAGATGCTGCCGGATTGGCAAACGCTCGATCTTGCGCCTTCTCAAACTGCATTTTTGCAAAGCTGTCGTGTGCTGAAAAACAAGCCGCACTGGCAGGAGGCATGTGTTCAGGCCGAACAATTGGGGGTTAATGACAATGCTACGCTGCGTGCATTTTATGAAGAGTGGTTTACCCCTTACCAATTGCTCAATCCGGACGGCAGCGAGCAGGGAATGATTACCGGTTATTACGAGCCTTTGCTCAAGGGTAGTCGTTCCAAGACGCCGCACTTCCAATATCCTCTGTATGCCGCGCCGAATGATTTGCTCACGATCGATTTAGGCGCGGTCTATCCGCAGCTCAAAGACCTGCGTTTACGCGGCCGCTTACAGGGCAAACGTATTGTGCCCTACTACAATCGTGCAGAAATTGATGCTGGAGCCGGGGCAAATGTGCTTACGGGGAACGAATTGTTCTGGGTGGAGAACGAGATTGAGTTATTTTTCTTGCAAATACAAGGGTCTGGGCGCATTGAATTGCCGGATGGCAAGCAGGTTAAAGTTGGATATGCCGATCAAAATGGTCACCCTTATATGTCCATCGGCAAAAAGCTGGTTGAAATGGGTGAACTTAAGCTTGAAGAGGCCTCCATGCAGGGCATTAAGGGCTGGGCCGAGAAAAATCCGGATAAAATTAACCGATTACTGGAGCAGAATCCCAGTTATGTATTTTTACGTGAGTTGCCGGATAGTCTCTCTGCGCCGTTGGGTGCGCTGGGCGTGCCACTGACCAATGAATACAGTATCGCCGTAGATCCGCGCACGATTCCACTGGGCGCGCCTGTCTTTCTTGCCACGACCTACCCCAATGATAGCGCGCCACTCAATCGCCTGATGCTGGCGCAAGACACAGGCGGCGCCATCAAGGGTGCAGTGCGCGCGGATTTCTTCTGGGGTTTTGGTGAATCTGCGGGCGTGCAGGCGGGCAAGATGAAACAACAGGGACGGCTATGGGTGCTCTTTCCGAAAGGCGGGGAACCGACGTTGAATTGATGAGACGGATTTAAGCTGGAAGAACAACAGCTTACTTATGGATACCTCTGCTCAAGGCCATTGTTATGAGTGAGCTGCTGCATACCAGTCTATCGTATGTTCGCCTGCGACTAGACATTCGATAATATATTGCACGCAAGTTATTTATTCGGTATTTACACTTTCACTTAGCAACCGCTTAACTGTCGCCATATCCGCTTGCTTGCCGATTTTTCGGCTACCACTGTGCCTTGCATTTTCAGGCAGTACCGCAATATTTACCGGTACACCGGTTTCAGTTTTTAGCATAAAGCTGGGCACAGTTTGTTGCCTACCCGTCAGATGTATCGACCATTCCCCGCCTTCAAAGGACAAGTTATGCTTGAGCAGGAACATCATCATTGCTTTTTCGTCATCGGAGTAAACCAAAAGGTTAATGTCGGATTGTTCGCCTGCCGTGCCTTTCAACACCGAGCCAGTGAGAAAAGGATGAAATGGCTCCAATAATTGCATAGTAGCGAGCGCTTGCTGGCGTAGTTTGTGCAAGACAAGGGGATGGCTTTCACTTTGATACAGGGCACGGAAGCTACGCAACGCCATTTCCACTTCATCATTGCTGGGCAGGTGTTGAGTATCTTCTGCGCCCAATTGTTTGGCGGCCTTGCGTTTGGCAAACGCATAATCGGTAATGCCACCCTCGGCCATTAGGCGCGCGGCTTGATGTGCAAGTTGCTCACGCATCAGGTCACGCCGATGTAAACGATCTTTACCCATGTCAAATTAAAATACGTGATCGATGATTGTTTCAACAAGCGATTTTTCCGGGGGCGGAACGGGTTGCTCCGGTGGTAAATTTTCTGTGTAAAAATATTCCACTAATTCGCCAGCCTCATCCCGTAGTCCCTCGTTATTAATGCGCGCGACCACCATATTTTCCGGCATGGTGTAGGTGACTTCGGGCACTTTCTTAAGTATTTTCCCCATATAGTCCATCCAAATGGGTAATGCCGCTCCGCCTCCGGTTTCTCTTTCGCCCAGACTGCGCGGATTGTCGAAACCCACCCAGGTTATTCCGACCACTGTGGGGTGGAAGCCACTGAACCAGGCATCCATCGAATCGTTGGTCGTGCCGGTCTTGCCCGCTAAATCATGGCGACCCAGTTGCATGGCGCGGAAGGCCGTGCCGTGTTGTACCACGCCTTGCATCATGTTTACCATGGTGTAGGCATTACGCACGTCTATAACTTGTTGGGCGTTTTCTCCGGCCACAACGGGCGTTGCTTGATGGAGCACTTTGCCATTGCTGTCTTCAATGCGCTGGATGAAATAAGGGGCGATGCGGAAGCCGCCATTGGCGAAGACGGAGTAACCCGTCAGCATTTGCATCGGCGTAACCGAACCGGCACCCAATGCCATCGTGAGGTAAGGAGGATGTTTGGCCGCATCGAAGCCAAATTTGGTGATGTAGTCTTGTGCGTATTGCGGTGTAATCGTTTGCAGGATGCGAATAGAGATCATGTTTTTGGATTTGACCAGCGCTTGCCGCATGCGCATCGGGCCATCAAATAACCCATCGTAATTTTTCGGCTCCCAGGCTTCATTGCCTGTTTCTGTCGCATCAATCACCAGGGGGGCGTCGTCAATAACGGTGGCAGGCGTCAGGCCTTTTTCCAATGCGGCGGAATAAATGAATGGTTTGAAACTGGAGCCGGGTTGGCGCCAAGCCTGAGTGACGTGGTTAAATTGGTTGCGATTGAAGTCGAAGCCGCCTACCAGCGCATAGATCGCCCCATTGCGCGGACTGGCGGAAACAAAAGCGGCTTCTACTTGCGGAAGTTGGACAATTTTCCAAATATTCTTCTCGTCTTTCTGCACGTGGATGAGAGAGCCGGTACGTAAGCGCCGATTCAGCGCAGTCTTGCTGTTCATATAGGGCTGCGCAAATTTAAGACCCTCCCCGCTAATTTTGGCAATAGCGCCGCCCTTGCTGTAGGCGCGGATCCCTTTGAGATTAACTTCAAGTATCACGGCGGGTATCATGTCATCACTATCCGCAATATCCTGTAACGCTTCTTCCAATTCTTCTTCGGTACTCCCTTTCTGCAAATCGATATAGCCTTCCGGGCCGCGGTAACCATGGCGCCGGTCATATTCCAGTACACCTTTGCGTAGCGCTTCATAGGCAGTTGCCTGATCTTGCTGACGGATAGTTGTATAGACCTTGATACCCTGCGTATAAGTGTCATCCTGATAGCGTTTGAATACCTCTTGCCTGACCATTTCTGCCAGATAGTCAGCTTTGCCTGAAAATTCCTGATAGCTGCGTTTCACCATCAACGGTTGATGTAGTGCCGCTTCTTGTTGTTGGATGTTTATAAAACCCAGTTCATGCATGCGGCGCAGTACGTACGTTTGGCGCAGTTTGGCACGCTTGGGGTTGACCACCGGGTTGTAAATGGAAGGCGCCTTGGGTAAACCGGCCAACATAGCGAACTCAGCCACGCCAAGTTGGTCCAGGCTTTTGCCGAAGTAGGCTTGCGCAGCGGCAGCAAAACCATAGGCACGTTGACCCAGATAGATATGATTAATATAAAGCTGGAGGATCTCATCCTTGCTCAGATTGTGTTCAATCTTGATGGCAAGCAACACTTCATTAAATTTTCGCGATAATTTCTTCTCTTTCGTCAGGAAGAAGTTGCGTGCTACTTGCATGGTAATCGTGCTGGCGCCTTGCTTGGCGCCACCCGAGGTGAAATTGTTATAAGTGGCGCGCAATACGCCCATATAATCCACGCCGCCGTGCTCATAAAACCGATCATCTTCCGCGGCGAGGACGGCTTTCTTCATCAAGTTGGGTACTTCGTCAATCTTGACTAATGCGCGACGTTCTTCCCCGAATTCACCGATCAGAACACCTTCCGTACTGTATACACGTAGCGGGATTTTAGGCTTATAGTCGGTCAAGGCTTCAAGCGAGGGCAGCGTTGGATAGACCAGCATTGCCGCAAATATCAGCAATAACAGGGGGGTAATAATAAGGGCAAAGCCGGCGATAACCGGATAGAACCACCAGCGAGAAGTCATGGGGTAAGGAATTGTATAAAGGGCATAGTCAGGATTATATCGGCTCTTGGCAGGGGAATAATCCAACAGCAAAACTTAAGATCAGCCAAGCTATAATAACTCTAGTTTTGACCGAGCGCTATCTTCGCCGATGGCCTTGGCGAAAATCAATGCAAGTCAATTTACACGAAGGAATCAAGCTTGCCTATGTTGACTATCTCGTTAGCGTGGTCAACAAAATAGAAGAAGAATACGCCAGAAGCGTGAACAGAGATTTCCCTTGTTGATACACGCTTACAATCAGCGCAAATGATTGCGCTGCCCCTGCGTTATCCTGCGTTACAAATGCCCAATCGCTTCAACACACTCATTGATTAATTCAGGGCCGCGATAAATCAGTCCACTGTAAATTTGTATTAGCGCAGCGCCAGCTTGCATTTTTTCCGCTGCATCTTTCCCGTTCAAAATACCGCCTACGCCGATAACAGGCAGAGTGCCTTGTAATGCGGTAGCCAGTTGGCGGATAACGGCAGTAGAGCGGTCACACACGGGCGCGCCACTCAATCCGCCCGTTTCTGTATGTTGTGCCAGATGTTCGACGCCTGTACGTGTCAACGTGGTATTGGTCGCAATCACGCCGTCAATGTGGTGGCGTTGCAACAGTGTCGCGATCTGGCGGATTTGTTCGCTATCAAGATCGGGGGCTATTTTTAACGCCAACGGAACATATTTGCCGTACAAATCCGCCAATTTTTCCTGTTCCGCTTTAAGTTGCGTGAGCAGTGCATCCAGCTCATCTCCTCCTTGTAACTGGCGTAAATTCTTGGTGTTAGGCGAAGAAATATTGATAGTGACATAGCTGGCGTGGGTGTACACACGTCGTAGTCCGATCAGATAATCGGTGGCTGCATGTTCAATCGGTGTGTCAAAATTTTTGCCAATATTGATGCCAAGAACGCCGCGATAATTTGCGCGTTTTACGTTTTCAATAAGGGCATCCACCCCGTGGTTGTTGAACCCCATGCGGTTGATAATACCCTGCGCCTCGGGCAGGCGAAACAAGCGCGGCTTGGGGTTACCATTCTGGGCGCGTGGCGTGACAGTCCCGATCTCGATGAAACCAAAACCCAGCGCGGCCAGCGCATCGATATGATCGCCGTTCTTGTCTAACCCTGCGGCCAGTCCGACCGGGTTGGGAAAAGTCAGCCCCATCACTTTTTGCGGGTTATCGATCGGGGGTTTGACCAATAACGGCAGCAGGCCAAGCTGATAGGCAAGCTGCAATGTATCAAGCGTAATGTGGTGGGCGGTTTCCGGATCAAAGGAAAAAAGCAGCGGTCGAATCAGCGAATACATGTTACGGCCTGTGAGTAGGAAGCGCTTGCCACTTGCCTTGGATAAGCCCTTGCAGCGGATGAAAATTAGCTTTGTACGCCATTTTGTCGCTCTTTTCTATCCAATATCCCAGATACAAGTAGTCCAATTGCAACTTCCGGCACAGCTCGATCTGCCACAAGACGTTGTAGGTGCCAAAGCTGGCTTGCGCGATATTGGGTTCATAAAACGTATAAACCGAAGATAATCCATCATCGAGAATATCGATGATACTTACCATGCGCAGCGCTCCATTTTCGCGGAATTCCACCAGCATGGAATCAATATGGCTTTGCAGCAAAAAATTGCGGTATTGGTCTCGGCTGTCATTTTTCATGCCACCGTCAGGATGTCGCTCCTTTTGATAACGTTGATACAAAATAAAGTATTCTTCGTTGTCTTTCAATGGCTGCAATGAGGTTTCGAGGCCGATATGACGTTGCCTGGAGCGGCGTTGTGTGCGGTTAGGTGCGAACGATGGCACTTCGACGCGCACCGGAATGCAGGCTTGGCAGATGTCACAACGTGGTCTATAAGTAACCGACCCGCTCCGACGGAAGCCGCCTCGCACCAGTTCCGAATACACAGTCGGGGTGATCAGAAAGCTGGGGGTGGCAACCTGCGAGCGAGCCAGTTGATCCGGCAGGTAGCTGCACGGATACGGATCTGTAAGATATAGCTGCAGCGCCGATAGCGGAATGTTATGTAACAAGTTCATGGTCGAACTGCCATTTGTGCGGAGGATTCGGACAGTGTATCAATTCTTTCAAGCGATGCATAAATTCCGCGCGTGGGATTTCGCGTGCGCCGAGCGAGGCCAGATGCGGTGTGTTCATTTGACAGTCGATCATGCCATATCCCCAGCGCTGTAACTGCGCAGTGAGATGGGCGAGCGCAATTTTGGATGCATCCGTGGCGCGGCTGAACATTGACTCGCCATAGAACATATGTCCAATACTGATGCCATACAGCCCACCCGCCAGATTACCATCCATCCAGACCTCCACCGAGTGCGCCACGCCCATTTGATGCAGTTCGGTATAAGCGGTAATCATGTCTTCATGTATCCATGTTCCCGCCTGTCCGTGGCGCGGTGCGGCACAGGCACGCATCACTTGTTCGAAAGCGCTATCGGTACGAACGTCATAGCTTGTATTGTGTAAGGTCTTACGTAGCGACCGGGAAATCTTGAATTCCTCGGGAATCAGCACCATACGTGGGTCTGGGCTCCACCAGAGTATGGGTTCTCCTGTATTGAACCAGGGGAAGATGCCTTGCCGATAGGCTTCCAGCAGACGGTGTGCAGACAGGTTTCCCCCCGCCGCCAGCAAGCCATTGGGCTGGAGCAATGCCTGCTCTACCGGTGGAAAGGGTGCGCCATCATTCAGCCATGCGATCATTTTCTGAAACGAACCGACGACGTGAAGTGGTGCAAGCAGGCAAGCTGCCTGGCAGATGTTCGCAAATCAGGTTTTAAAGCGGTTTTGTATTTAATTTGTATGTCAGCCAAGTCTGGATATCTCGTACTTCTTCTGCGCATACCGAATGCGGCATACCATATTCGTGCCATGCTACCTGATAACCTCGTTTTTTTAATTCATCCGCCGAGGATTTTCCTCGCGCATAAGTCACTATCGGGTCATTCTGCCCATGCGCCATGAAGATGGGCGTATTGAGAGCCGCTGCGCTGATTTCGCTCGACAATGTTTCGGCTAGCGGAAGGTAGGTTGATAGGGCAAGAATGCCGCCCAGACGCGATGTATGGCGCAAACCGGTATGCAGCGCAATGGCTCCGCCTTGTGAAAAACCCGCGAGAAAAATATTATCGGTAACAATGCCCCGCTGTTTTTCCTGTGCAATCAGTACTTCAATAGCGGCTTGTGAAGCACGAATACCCTTTGCGTCTTGTTGTGTAACGATATTAGAAGCCATGATGTCATACCATGCGCGCATGATTGCTCCGCCGTTGATGGTGACGGGCTGTTTGGGTGCATGCGGAAACAGGTAACGCACCGCTACCGGCAGATTCATTTCTTCCGCGATGGAAACAAAATCTTCGCCGTCAGCGCCCAATCCATGCAACCAGATAATGCTGTGTTGCGGGGATTTTCCGGTTTCGAGAGTGATATGGGGTAGAACGTTATCCATGATTTGATATTACCCGCTTGAAATGGAAGATCCGTTTATTCGGATGCCGACAAAGTCTGCTCTGGCAAAATTTCACGCAGCACCTGAAAAATTTCACGATAATTCTTCGGTGGTTTTGCCAGCTCTTTTTCCTTGATTGCATTTCGAACCAGCGCGCGCAGCCTTTGTGCATCCGCTTCGGGGTGATCAGCGAGCAATTCGGTCAGCGCCGCATCGTTTTCCAGCAGACGATCCCGCCACCGCTCTAGCTGATGCAACCAGGCGATATGCTGATGCGATTTGCCGCTCCATGCTTCCAGCTTGGCGATGATGGGCGCGGTTTCCACATCGCGCATCAATCTGCCGATGTATTGCATTTGCCGTCGTTGCGCGCCAAATTTATTGATGCGCTTCATCTCGCGGAGGGCGTCAAACAAATTTTCCGGCAAATCCATTTGTTTTAGTTTGTCGATACTAAGTTCAGCCAATTGCTCACCGATATCCTGCAGATCATGCATCTGTTTCTTGATCTTGGTTTTGCTGGGTGGCAAATTTAATTCTTCGGCATTGTCATTGTAGTGGTGCATAGGTGCGAAATTATAAATAGATGTTGTTATGATAACGCTTTCCCATAAAAGCGTTTACCTTATGAATGACATTACACCATCTGAACATCGTTTTTCCCATTCCACCGATACCCTGCGCCAGATTGCGCGGGACATGCTTGAATACGCCAACCGCCAAGGGGCAACTGCCTCTGCGGCGGAAGTGTCGGATGGTTTCGGGCAAGCCGTCACTGTCCGTCATGGTGAGGTCGAAACCATAGAATACAACCGTGACAAAGGACTTAGTATTAGCGTTTACATCGATCAGCGGCGCGGCAATGCCAGTACTTCCGATTTCTCACCGCAGGCAGTGCGCGACACGGTGGACGCCGCCCTCTCTATCGCTCGCCACACCGCCAGTGATGACTGCGCCGGATTGCCTGAAAAAGATATGCTGGCCACCGAGTTTCCCGATTTCGACCTGTACCATCCGTGGTTACTGGACGTGGAAGGTGCCATTGAGCTGGCAAAAACCTGTGAGCAAGCTGCATTTGATACAGATGAGCGGATCGACAATTCGGAAGGCGCCACGGTAAATGTGCTTGAATCCCATTTCGTGTATGCCAATAGCCTGGGCTTTATCAGCGGTTATCCCACCTCGCGCCACGGCATCAGTTGCGCCGTTATCGCCGGCAAGGACGACGCCATGCAGCGCGATTACTGGTATAGCGAAGCGCGTGCCGCAAGTGATCTGCTGGCTGCGGAAAAAATCGGCCAAATCGCGGCAGAGCGCGCCGTGCGGCGGCTCAGTTCCCGCAAACTCGACACCATGCAAGTGCCGGTGCTGTTTGAGGCACCGATCGCTGCCAGCTTGCTCGGCCATTTTGTCGGGGCAGTGAGCGGCAGCAGCCTGTACCGAAAATCCTCCTTTTTGCTTGATTACTTGGGCAAGCCAGTGTTTTCATCCAATATCTGTATTGATGACATACCGGACATTCCCCGTGGCTTGGCGAGCGGCTCGTTTGACGGTGAGGGCGTAAAAACGCAGCGCCGCACCATTGTTGAAAATGGCGTACTGCAAGGCTATTTTCTCGGCACCTATTCCGCGCGCAAACTGGGCATGAAAACGACCGGTAATGCCGGCGGTAATCACAATCTCATTCTGCGCCCCGGCGAACTGGATTTTAACGGCCTGCTAAAAAAAATGGGGCGTGGCCTGTTGGTCACCGAATTGCTCGGACAAGGTGTAAATCACATCACCGGAGACTATTCGCGCGGTGCGGCGGGTTTCTGGGTGGAAAACGGAGAAATTCAATATCCGGTAGAAGAAATCACCATCGCCGGTAATTTGAAAGACATGTACACGCATATTGCAGCAGTGGGTAACGACGTGCTGGTGCAGGGATCACGGCAGTGCGGTTCTATCTTGGTTGAAAATATGATGGTGGCGGGGCAGTAAACTTATTTGAGGCGAAGGACTGCGTGATCGGGTGCGCAAGGCAGCCAAAGACGGCGCTCGCGGGTGACGACAGCGCTATTGTGGCTTGCGAAAAGTAACGTCTAACGTATCAATTGCCACAACTGCGGATTCTGGATACTTTGCCTTGGCCGTTGCGGCAATACTCACATTGAACTTGTATGCTCCTTTTGGCAAGGTTACGGCATAGCACGAGCGACCGTTCGCATCAGGGTCGCTGAAGGTTAGTGGGCGCGCCCGTTTATGTATCAGGATTGTCGAGCTAACAGTGGAACGATCTGTTTTTATGATACTGCCCCGCACATCAAGCAGAATTTCTGTCGTGTCCTGTATGGGTGATACAAGTATCAGTGTCAAATCGCAGCGTATGTGGCTACTGCTTTGCTTCGTCGTACCCGCTTGGGCCTGCATCCTGTCAAACAATATACTGATCGCACTACCGTCAGGCGCAACGGTGGCTTTGGTGTTAGCGGGGTTACTATGTGTTGATTCGTTTCCAAACGTTACGTCTTTAAATGCCGGGGGCATGCATTTCTCCCTATTTTAATGGAACTATTTCGGTTAGCCATTTTTGTGTCTTTGGATACCTGCGGTCTCATCCAATATTTATTTGGTACATAACCCCCAAATCTTTGGCAGTTCCTCACTGCCCCCCTGCTGTTTGTCCGACAAAGCCGATGGCGACTTCGTAGGCTTTAACGGCCTCAAGCCGATTGGCAGCGGTCGTTTCAATTAAAGAATTAGCCGACAGTGTCACTTTTCGCGCTGCCGCAAGCCGATTGGATTTAGCCAAGGTGTAGGCATCTTCTGCTTTTTTGGCAGCGGTACGTGATTTGACCAAATTATCGTTTGCTTCATCCAACTTATTTTTCGCAGCAGTGAGTTCACGCTTGGCTGTGACTAAGTTATCGCCGGCACTTTTGATATCTGGGGAAGCAGTTAAATTATCCAATATCGTTTGCTGAGCTGCCTGTATAGTTTGAGCGGTATCTTTTGCCCTGGTCTTGTCAGTTACTTCGGTACTCGGGATCAGCATCCCGGCAAGTTTTGTCGCCTCCGTATTAAGCTCGTTCGTAGCCGTGGTCAATTCAAGTGTTTCAGCAGTTGTGGCGTTAGCACCAGCAGCATTAACTGCCGCCTGCGCCTTGTTCTTACGTGTAACCGCATTATCTAATACGGTGCGCTGATTATTTACCTTTGTTTCCTGCGCAGATCGGACCTTACTTAATTCTTCCTGTGCTGTTATCAAGTCTTGCTTGGCTTTTTCTAATTCAATTTTTTGTTTATCGACTGCCTCATTCAGGACATCCAATAGTGCCTGTGCTTTTGTTACTTTAGCATCAGCGCCCTCCCATTCTTTTTTCTTTTGATCGACTGTCACAATCTCTGCATCAATCTTTATCTTTGCATCATCATAGGTTTGCCTCTGGGTCGCAATGAACGAATCGTCTTGGATAATTGCCTTCACCAACCTGCTGCGCATATTCCGCACCTCAATCAGTGATTTGACAATAGCGTTGGAAGCGTTTGCCTTGGCCGTCTCGATGTCAATTTTGGCCGTGTTCGAAGCGGGCACAACATCCTTGGCAGGGTCAGTTGCAGTTATTTTTTGAGTTGGAACTAATGTCGTATTCGAAGCCTGCACGGCGGGCTCGGCAGCCTTGGCAAGATCGGATTTCGCAGAATCAAGCGTGCTTTTAGCTGTAACCAATTCAGTTGGATTGGCTAGCAAAGTTTTCAATTTCGTGAGATTGGTATTGTTGGTTTCACCAAAATTAATATCCTGCCATGCCGCAGTAATATCATTTGTTAGTTGGTCTAATTTACCGATCAGACCATCCACATCCGTAGTAGTGGAGCTAACATATTCCTTATGATATTTATCCAATACTTTTTTCAATCCGGCGGTATTGGCTCCACTGCCCGACTGCTGTTCTTTAAGTTCATCCTTTAGAGTTTTGCGGTTTGAATCGCTAATATCTAAATTTGCCAGTTTCCGTCTAGTTTCCACCTGCCCCAGCAAATCGAGATTCACTTTACTGCCCATATTAAACAAGGCCAAACTCTGTGCGCTTTTTATGATGCTTTCCGGGTTAGATGACAATCCTTTGACATACCAGTTGCCAACATCATCTTTGACGATGGCAAAGTCGGTTGCACCGCCGCCCCGAACCTTGATTGTGTTGATTGTTTGCCAGAATTGTTTGTCGATTTCGAGCTTGGTATCGCGGATCGCACCATCACTGCCATCTTCGCAAAATATAGAAAATAGTAGATTACGGCAATTGGTGCTTCCACCACTATCTTGAATTGATGTATTGGCGAAAGCGTTACGCAAATAAGCGCTGGCTGGGCGAAGATAGGCAAGTCCACCCCGTTGTTCATAGGCCAGTTCCAATGCTTTATTTAGTGCGGTTAGGTCCCCCGCTCTGGAGGCTGCTTCCAAACGTTGTAGTTGCAATTGTGCGATGACATCATCCAATACATCGCGCTGAGTCTTTACGGTAGACCCACCAGAAAATCGAAACGTCTTTGGAATCGGCATCGCTGTTAACACCTCGCCTGCTGCCAGAAAATTATCTTTTTTGGCTTTGTTTTTTCACCTTGTTCTTTGAGTTCAAGCAGCAGCAGGTGGCGCAAGCCAGACAAATCGACGACATTGGCAGTTTCAGCCTGTTGCAGCACCACTTGTTTTAATGACCCAATCGTATCGCGAGCGGTTTCCAACTTATTTTTTGCGCTCCGCACCATAGGTAATTCTTCCGTATTTTTTTTATTTGTGTTAAGCGCTTGTAAGTTATCGGCTATATTTCTTTGTCTTTCTTCGAGATTAACATTGTCAACATTGAGTCCCGCCAGGATTTTCTCCCCTATTTTTTTAAAAATCTCTTTTTCCGAGCCATTTGCAATGCCCCAATCTTCTGCGGGTAATTTTTCAAGGTATGATTTAGCATTTACGCGACGGTCATGTTCTAGCGTTGATGGTGTTAATGGCGTTTTAATTTTATCCGTAAGCCATAAGACCAGTTTATCGAGAACAACTTTTATTGCTACCGGTGAATTAGTTTGTCCAATATGACTAGCAATTGCACTACGATCATCAGCAACTGAACTATCAGCTAAAATATTTCCCTCAAACTTAAAGTTGTAGTCATTAAAGACTGTGCGGTAAGTGTCTAGCTTTGGTTGCTTTCCTTTCGCATCATTAATAAGCTTCTTTTTTGAATCGGAGATACTCTCTTCAGTGATATTCATTGTTGAGAAAGTATTTATCGCGCTTTGCAGACTTGCTTCCTGATTTATTTTTTCTTGGATGGCTGCGCCTAAGTCTCGTGTTAAGTTATCAAATGCATTTTGGGCACCCGGTGCAAATGCTAGTCGTGATGCGGCTAACTCACTATCTTTACGATCCACTAAACGCTGATCATGCGCAGCGCGTTTACGCAGATCATCCGCGTGCACAACGATTGTGTTTCCAAGAGATTGAAGCACAGCCAGTTTTTTTGCGAAACTTTCCTTGTTCGTACTGCCATTGGCCAATTGATGGTTGTTGACCGTGTAAAGTATTTTTTCGGCAAAGATGATGAGCGCGTTATTAAGACGTTCTTTGGCTATGCGGAGGGCATTAAGGGTGCTCTCATTCTGGCGTTCATTTGCCTTCTCGGTAGCGTCAATAAAATTTTTTGTTAACAAGGTAATTCCAAATTTATCTCTGGCATCATCCCAAGCTTCAACTGTAGCAAAATTTTCTTTTCTGCCGGCTGTTGATAACAATCTATTTGGCACAGACGCATAATATTCTGTAATTTTGTTATTAAGATCATTTGTGTTTTCATAAAGTGCAAGTATTGAATTAAGGAAATAGGCAATGTCAAGTGTAAAAGTACATACGACATACTCATCAAGCTCAGTGCGGTTATTTTTGAGGCAATCTCTATCCGCAGCCTTATCGCTATTTTTATCCGACTTGTAACTATCATCGTCCAAAATATAATTATTGCGCAGCGCCACAATAATCGGTTTGGCTGAGGTGGCTAGCGCGACATATTGCCGCAATTGGATATCCTCGTGATTTGCCATTGGCCCTTTGTATTCATCTACATCAATTTGCAGTACGGAGCAGGCACTTAGTGAAAGCGCGGTAACAAAAGCCAAGCAACGCCCACCAATACCATTAATCATATAAGCATGTTTCATTTTTATTGCTCCTTCAAACGGTCATTACTGGCTTCGCTATTTAACTGATCCAGCCGCTCGTGTTCAGTCTTTACACGTAATAATTCTTTGAACAAATCTTGTTCCAGTGCCGGGCCGCTATGGCCCTGTGTGACCGCAGCAACGATCCCCAATGCTTCATCGACTGCCTGAAAAAATTTTTCGGGGCTGGAGCCCATCGCAATCACCAGGCGATGGTCTTTGGGTGCTTCACGGAATCCTTCGGGGCCAAATAGCATTAACCTGCGACCAGTCAATTTCGTCTGCATGCCCTCTTCAGCTTTGGAAACCGTTACGCCATGACTATTCACATTATCAAAGCGCGCCGTCGATCCCAACGAATCAATAACTGCCGCCGGTACCCACCCTGAGGCATAACGTGTGGTGTTGAAAAAACTGGACTGGCCTTTGACGCGCACCCGATAAATCGTCGGCGGCAGTTGTTCCTGCGGGTCAAATACGCCCAGGTAATAGATTTGTTCCAGCGCGGTGGTTGGTACGAATGTTCCTGCCAGGGCACCTTCGCCGGCAGCAAAATTACGTTGTGCAACATGACTCATGGAGCTGCATGCACTGCAAAGTAGACATAGTGCCAGTGGAATCAGGCGATAAATAAAACGTGCTGTGCTTTGAACGCATTGCATAGGATCACCTCGGCATTGGGTAGGGAGTGGTTTTAAACGTGTGTAAAAATGGGGAGAGTCGCTTTGGAGCGTGGTGTAATTGATTTTTCAGACAGTAGCTTGATTCTGCGATACAGGTTACAACCTATTATCTGGATGGATGCGCGCTGGCAGAAAGCCACGCGCACTATGGGCGTTACAGATGACATGATGTGTTCCCCCTGAAGCAAAATGGTGCTGGTTCCCATCTACGTGGAAATCATTAGGAACGAAAATTCTCCGTCGCCCATGTTGCTGCTTTGTTTTTAATTGTTCTCGTTGTAGCGCTGTATCGAACTCTGTAACGGCATTCTTCGTTCCAAAAAAATCCCTCCAAAACTACTGGATTAAGCGCAGCGATAAGTTGCATGCAAGACACTGTCGCATTCACATCCGGCAGCTCGTGAGGCATAGTAAAGTAATATTAAAATTATAAAAATAAGCAAATTCTTTATTTTATAAAGGTATGCTAATGACCGAATTTACATTTCGAATGCCATGTTGCCGGAGCGAAAACAGCTAATGTAGAGCGTCAATTAGAAACCCGGTAGATTGAGCTGAATGAAATGAAACCCAACATCACAGGGGTGGATGAACACCGTGTTACCGGCATGCCGATGCAGCGGGAGGTACATATTTCTTCACTATGAGTTTGGCTGAACGGTGCTCTGATTTATTGGCGCAGCGTATCGATGATTTGCGTGCAGCCATGAAAACGGTGAAAGACACCCGTTTGCTATTCTGGTGATGGTGAGCGATGAGATGTTGGGCTTCATTTCATTCAATCCAACCTGCCGGGCTTCTCAAACCAGGCTAGCTGGTGAACCCGTATGCCGGGTGGTGTAACAGGAAGCAGCCAGATATGGCTCCCTATGCTGATTGGTTTCCGAGCATAGCCGGGTCCAGACCGATTCCGGACTGAAGCATGGCGATCATTTCTTCTTCCGGAACCGGTCGACTGAAGTAGTAGCCTTGGATCTCGTCACATCCTTCGGCCGTGAGCATTCGCAACTGCTCGATCGTTTCAACGCCTTCAGCGACCGCGCGCAGTCCCAGGCTGTGGGCTAGCCGGATCACGGCTGTGATGATGGCGCCGTCTTCCGGCACGAAGGTCAGGCCGCGCGTGAACGACTGGTCGATCTTGAGTTTGTCGACGGGGAAGCGCTTCAGGTAGCTGAGGTTCGAGTAGCCGGTGCCGAAATCGTCGATCGACAAGGTGATGCCGATTGCCTTCAGACGATTCATCAAGGCGATCGATGACTCCGGGTCTTCCATCGACAGGCCCTCGGTCAATTCGAGACTGAGCCAACGGGGCGCCACGGCATGCCGTTCGAGGGTACTACGCACCAGCTTGTCCAGATCCTGGTTGGCGAATTGCGAGGCGGCCACGTTAATCGCCATCGGCACCAGCGGCACGCCGCTGTTCTGCCAGCGGCGCAGCGTGGCGCAAGCCTGCTCCAGCACCCACTGACCTATCGTTACAATCAGGTTGCTCTCCTCGGCTACCGGGATGAATTGCATGGGTGGCACCAGCCCCAGTTCGGGCGACTGCCAGCGCAGCAGCGCTTCCATGCCGATCACTCGCCCGCTGGCCAGGTCGACTTGCGGCTGGTAGTGCAGCACGAATTCGTTACGCTGCAAGGCGCGGTACAGGCCCTGTTCTAGCGCGACACGCGCATCAATGCGACGCTGCATTTCCTCAGTAAAAAACTGGAAGCCGTTGCGCCCGCTTTCCTTGGCCCGATACATGGCGATGTCAGCCTGGCGTAGTAGTACTTCGGCGTCGCCGCCATCCTCGGGATAGGTGCTAATGCCGATGCTGCCGGTGACTATATGCTCCTGTCCCGCCAACATGACGGGCACGCCGAGCCGCGCGCCGATGCGTTCGGCGATGGCGCCTGGCATGGTCGGACCAACCGGATCGTCGAGTAGTAACACGAATTCGTCGCCGCCGAGTCGCGCCACGGTATCCGATTCGCGTACGCATAGTTTGAGCTCGGCGGCGACGATGCGCAGCAGCTCGTCGCCGAAACTGTGACCGAGCGTGTCGTTGACAGCCTTGAACTTGTCAAGGTCGACGAATATCACCGCCAGCCGGCTACCGTGGCGCTCGGCGCGCCGGATCGTATGGGTCAGGCGGTCGAGGAACAAGGCGCGGTTTGGCAAGCCGGTCAGCAGGTCGTGGGTGGCCTGGTACTCCATCGCTTTCTCATGCGCGCGCCGTTCGGTGAGGTCGCGGGCGACGTTCATGATTGAGTCCGCGTTATCGAAGCGGATCGCGCAGCCGAAGAATTCCACCTCGACCAGGCGGCCATCGAGCCGCTCGACTTGCAGCGAGCAGCGCGGCTGGCACTGCGCCGCCGCGATGTCGCTATATGTCCCTTCCAGCATCTGATGGCGGGATGACGCAGGCACCAGGCTCAGCGCATCGGTGCCGAGCAAGTGCTCGGGTGTGTTGGCGCCGAACAGGGTATAAGCGGCCGGGTTGGCAAATACCACCCGGCCGGCGCTGTGAATCCAGATCGCATCAGGGATCATTTCGACCAGGGTACGGTAGCGCCCCTCGCTTTCTTCCAGGTGTGCGTTGAGGCTGCGCAGGTTCAGGTTGATGTCGTACAGTTCGCGGCTCTTTTGTTCGAGCAGTGTTTCGGCTTCCTTGCGTGCTGTGCGTTCGCGCATCAGACTGCGCGAGATAACCGTGTCTGGCACGTCGGCAGTCATGTTTATCCGCGCACGAGGTCGAAACGGACCCGATGGCAGGTATCCAATTTTTCGAGGTCGGTTCGGGTAACGCTGATCGGCTCATCGAAATGTTTAATGCAGCCCGCAATCAGGCCGGCGGCAAGATCGCCAAATCCGCGGGGCGAACTGTACAGGATGGTCAGCTCGTTGGTGGACGGCCGTTCACACTCGAGCTTGGGTAGCTCGGCGTCGGGATACAGTTTGCGCACTTCAACGTGGATGACCCCGTCGATACGGCTAAGAAAGTCGAACGCATTGCGAACGTTGTTGAACAACGCCGAATAGCCGACGCTGAAGCGTTGGAACAACTGTTCACCAAAGATGAAAATCAGTTGCTGTGTGCTCAGCCCGGTGGCGTTTGACAGTGCTGTGACCAAGCGCACCAGTTCAGCGTGATCGTAGGTACCGATCGAGGTGTAGGCACCATCGTTCGGCAACGCGGCTTCGGTGATGATGCGATCAAGCACGTCCAAGCCCATACGGGACTCCACCATCTCCATGAATTCGGTAAAGACGACACCTTTCATGCTGGTTCCTATTCAAGATAGATAGCAAGCAGTATAAAGGGCGCACCTCCATACCAGCAAGATACTTGCGCATGAGAACCCGACAAGATTGATCTGCATAAAGGTGCAACAACTAATCCAAAGCTACACGGCGGCATGTTCGCTGCTGACATAAAGCGATAGTTTGCTGTGCGAAAGGACGGGGTCACCCGTTAGTCCTCAATAGTCAAAAGTGCAAACAAAACACTCGCAAATAACCGCGATAAAAATTTATTGCACTGGCCATCACCCACATTTTGCAAACCGGTTTCGCCCATTTTACTTCATCGTGTGGTTGCTTGAATCGCACCTGTCATCCATGTGAATCAAGCGAAAATGAGGTTGTTTTCTTTACCTTTAGAGCTTGACAGGTTAGCGTGGAGCTTGCGAAGCCCAGCATTACAATGGAATAAACCCATGCGTTACTGACGAGTCAATACGGTGGGAAGCAGATACTTCTTTGCTGTTAATTTGCACGTTGATTACATTCATTTCAATCCCGTAAACATGGCTGGATCACTCACCCTATTGATTGGCCACATTCAACATGGCATGGCTACATTGTGAGGGGGGTGGCAGCATCGAATTGGGGTGTACAAATAGGTAATGGTGTAGAGGGTTACGGAGGGCGGTGAAATTTTGGCTTCATTTCATTTAACCCAATTTACCGGGCTAGATGGTTATTTTGTAGGCTTTTAAAATTTCTACGAATTGAGGGAGTCCCTGACGGAGCAAGGTGTCGAGGAATGTATCTACATCAGTAATTGGATTTTTGAGTGAAGCGCGCTGCTTGCGGACAGCTTCCAATACTTTTGCGCAGTTCAGATCGAAATTGTTGATTACAAAATCGTCAGGATGAATTGCCTCGATGCCATATTTTTCCAATTCAGTCACAGGAAAGTCGTTAAGATTAAATGTAATGATTGCATCAGCTCCACAACAAATTGCAGCGGCTAATACATGGCGATCGTCTACGTCAGGCAATTGCAGGTGATCTATGAAAACCTCATAGTTAGTAACAAGACAATCGTGACAGTTACTGTCCATATTTTGTCTGGTGGCATCAAGTTTAGAAGGGTCAAGATCTGGTCTGTTTTTTTAATACATTTCGTATCCATTCGTCATGAATACGATCTGTCCATCGAGCACGAAACAAGCCTGTCGCAGCAAGACGCATTAGTATATCCCGCAATGGTGCGGGATATACAACATTTGCGTCATACACAACAGTGAATCTACTCATTGATATCAATATCCCATTCCCAACTCTTGGGCCTGTCTAGCTAATTCATCAAGAGCTTTATCACGACTTACTTCCTCACGATTCTTGAAGTCCAATAAATCACTATATTTGATTCGTCTATGCGTCCCAACTTTTCTGAAATTGATTTGCCTACGATCAAGCAATTGAATCAAATAAGGGCGAGAAACCATCAATAAATCTGCCGCCTCTTGTGTTGTAAGTTCTGCATGTACAGGTACCACTTGTACTGCATTACCCTGAGACAAGTTTGCCAAAATATCGATAAAAAGCCTGAATGCCGCTACTGGCAATACAACACTGGTTTTTTCGCTGTCACTTTGAATCGTTACTGTTTGAAACTCTGCTTTTGTTTCCAAAATCATAGAAAGAGCTCTGCTACTTTCTTTTGCTAAAGCAATGTCTTCATCGCTTGGCAAAAAAGGCAAATCTCTAGTTTGCGCTTTATTGCTCATTTCCTCACCCCGTTAGTATTTGAATATTATTGTATTTACAATACATCTCCCGATTACGATAACTGCAACTTTTGACTTGTTGCTACGAATTACGTTACTGCTTTAAATTACGCGCGTAATTTAAACTATAGTTTATGCAAACGCAATAATCGAAATTAACGAATCATCCGAAAAAAATTAACTATGTGGTTTTTAATTACGCAGGTTAAAGGTGCGGGTTAAAAGCGCTACAATACAGAGGGATGAGTACACGCATTATCTACGCGCCGATACAGCGGAAGGCACATGCGACCGAACCGGAACCAGTACAATACACTGACCTCCAGCCATACTGCTGCTTGCTCTCCCCAGTTTTTCTACACCTACCGGTTTCAGGTACAATCCTGCGCAATGAATGACCGCCCACCTCACCCCATTCCCGCTGGATCTCTTCAAGCTCGTCGTGCCGCACGTATTGAATTGCTTGCTCCAATCGAGTTTCCACTCGATTTGCCGGTGGTATTGCGACGTGAAGAGTTAGCGCAAGCCATCGTTGCCAATCAGGTGGTTATCGTGTGTGGTGAGACGGGTTCCGGTAAAACCACGCAGTTACCTAAAATCTGTTTGAGTCTGGGCCGGGGGGTGCAGGGCGTCATTGCCCACACCCAGCCGCGTCGTGTCGCGGCGCGGTCTGTGGCAGCGCGCATTGCGGTTGAATTGAAAACCGAGCTGGGCGGCCTGGTCGGTTACAAGATTCGCTTTAATGACAAGGTGTCACCGGATACCTGCATCAAGCTGATGACCGATGGTATTTTGCTGGCTGAAATCCAGAGCGATCGACTGCTAAAAAAATACGACACCATTATTATCGACGAGGCGCATGAGCGCAGCCTGAATATCGATTTTCTGTTGGGTTACTTCAAGCAGTTGTTGCCACGCCGCCGTGATCTCAAGCTCATCATTACTTCTGCCACGCTGGATGCGGAGCGCTTCGCCAAACATTTCAGCGGTGCGCCGGTCATGCAGGTCAGTGGTCGTAGTTATCCGGTGGAGGTGCGTTATCGTCCATTGCAGGAAAATACCGAAGGCGAGATGCAGGATATTCCACAGGCGGTGTGTGCTGCGCTGGACGAACTGGCTGTGGGTGGTTTGCGCGGCGACATTTTGGTTTTTCTGCCGGGAGAGCGCGAAATCCGTGACACGGCGGAGGCCTTGCGCAAGCATCATCCCGTAGGCGTGGAAATCTTGCCGTTGTTCTCGCGCCTGTCGGCGGCTGAGCAGGATCGTGTATTCAAAACTTCCGGTATGCGCCGTGTCGTACTGGCCACCAATGTTGCGGAGACTTCCTTAACTGTTCCGAATATCGGCTATGTGATCGATAGCGGGCAGGCTCGCATCAATCGTTACAGCATCCGGCAAAAAGTCGAGCAATTGCGCGTGGAGAAAATTGCACGTGCCGCCGCCAACCAGCGCGCCGGGCGTTGCGGACGGGTGATGAGCGGGATATGCGTGCGTTTGTATGACGAGCCGGATTTTCTGGCGCGCACAGAATATACCGATGCGGAAATTTTTCGTGTGTCATTGGCAACCGTAATTTTGCGTATGAGTGCACTGGGTTTGGGCGAAGTCGAGCAATTTCCGTTCATCGAGCCGCCCGGATCGCGTTCAATTGCCGATGGCTACCAGTTGCTGGCGCAATTGAATGCGATAAACGAAGAGCGGCAGCTGACACCGCTGGGGCGCGAGCTGGCAAAGCTGCCGCTTGACCCAAAAATTGCCCGTCTGCTGTTGGCGGGGAGGCAATATCACTGCTTGCAGGAAATTCTCATCATCGCCAGTGCGCTGTCATTGCAGGATCCGCGTGACCGTCCGTCGGAGTGGCGCAAAGCGGCCGATGACGCGCATCAGCGTTTTAATGACGAGCGCTCGGATTTTCTGGCCTATTTGAAATTATGGGCATGGTTTCAAGAGGCGGTTAAGCATAAGAAATCCAAGCGCCTGTGGGCAAATGAATGCCGCGAGAAATTCTTGTCGCCCCTGCGTCTGCGTGAATGGCATGAGCTGTATCAGCAGTTGCACGCGCAAGTTGCCGAGATGGGCATGCGGCTGAATGAAATTCCTGCCAGTTATGGGGAAATCCACAAGGCCTTGTTAACCGGCCTGCTGGGTAATATCGGCTGTAAGAGCGTGGACCGCGAAGCGCATTATCAGGGCGCGCGCGAAATAAAATTTTTTATCGTGCCGAATTCGGCGCTAGCGAAAAAAAGTCCAAAATGGATCGTGGCGGCTGAATTGACCGAAACGACGAAATTGTATGCCCGTTGTGTGGCGCGCATTGAGCCGGAATGGCTGGAAGAAGTGGGTGCGCATTTGATCAAGCGCCACTATTTTGATCCGCACTGGGAGAAAAAGGCGGCACAGGTCGTGGCATTCGAACGCAGCACCTTGTATGGCCTGGTTATCAATCCGAAAAAACGTGTGCATTACGGCCCGATGAACGTGTCGGAATCGCGCGCGGTGTTCATTCGTCAGGCGTTAGTGGCGGGTGAGTTTCATACACTCGCGCCTTTCTTCTCGCACAATCAGCAATTAATTCGGGATATTGAGGCGCTGGAGCATAAGTCACGCCGACCGGATGTACTGGTAGACGACGAATTGATCTTTGCCTTTTACGATAGCATCATCCCGCCGCATATTTACAATGGCGCGGCATTTGAGGCATGGCGCAAGGAGGCTGAACGCGCCAATCCGCGCCTGCTGTATCTTCAACGGGATGACCTGATGCGGCACGAGGCAGCAGGCATCACCACCGACCAGTTCCCGCCGCAACTGGTGATGAACAACATTAGCTATGCACTGGCTTACCATTTTGTGCCGGGCAAGAGCGACGATGGGGTGAATCTCACCGTGCCGCTGGCTTTGATTAATCAGGTATCCGCTTCGCGTTGCGAGTATTTGGTACCCGGCCTGCTAGCAGAAAAAGTAACGCAATTGATCAAGACGTTGCCGCAAAAGCTGCGCCGCCATATGGTGCCGGTGCCGGAGTTTGCCGCCTTGTTTTGTCGAGAGGTGCCGCCTTCGGATACGCCGTTGCTGCAGGCATTGGCACGCTATATTCGCGAACAGAAGCAATTGGAAGTGCTGCTGGATGCATTTCGGTTAGAGCAATTGCCGGCCCACCTACTCATGAATTTTTATGTCGTAGACGAGCATGGTAGACAGTTGGGGGTTTCGCGCAATTTTATTCAATTGCGCGCCGAGCTTGCACCCAAGCTTGCGCCGGCTGCTGTGAAAGGGGCAGCAGCCGAACAAAAGCGGGTGCGCTTTACCGATTGGAGTATGGGTGCAGAGGGTTTGGGTGAATTCAAGGAAACGTCAGAAATACTCCGCGCCGGACAGGTTGTAACGTTGTTCAATGGATTGGTGGATGAAGATGATGCGGTATCTTTACGGACATTCGATACTCGCGACGAAGCGCTGACCGCCCATCGTGCCGGGTTACGGCGATTATTTATGTTGGCGCTCAAGGAGCAGATCAAATTTCTGGAAAAAAATCTTGGCTTGCAAGCAATGGCAATGCAATTCTTGACCTTCGGCAGCATCCAGGATTTGCGCCGCCAGATTTTGGCGGTCACCTTTGATCGCTGTTGTATGAATGAGCCCTGGCCAACCAATGAAACCGAATTCACTGCGCGTTGCAAGGAAGCCAAGAGCCGCTTGACGCTAGTGGCGCAGGAAATCGCGCGGCTGATCGGTGAAATCCTGAGCGAATATCAACTCGTGCACAAAAAAATACAAGCCACCAAATCAAACGGGCAGTCCATCCAGGATATGCGTGTGCAGTACGAATGGCTGTTGCAAAAGGAGTTTATCGCGCGTACTCCTTACGAGCGTTTACAACATCTGCCACGCTACCTTAAAGCGATTAATGTGCGATTGGAAAAGCTGCGCGGCGATGCGGCGCGTGATACACGTCAATACACGCAAATGCAATCCTTGCAGCAGGCTTGGCAACGCAAATTAACTGCGCAACAGGGCAATATCGATGCGCGGTTAGAAGAGTTTGGTTGGTTGTTGCAGGAATTGCGTGTGTCGTTGTTTGCGCAGGAATTGAAGACGCCGGTGATTGTGTCGGTAAAGCGGCTGGAAAAGTTGTGGGAAAAAATGTAGCGCTGCCAATTTTTTCTCATGGTGTGTCGTATTGTAGATAGAATGTATTGGCGGCAACGTGGATTCAAACTCATTGTAAGGAGGTTATTATGCCGGACAAACTAAATGCTCAGGAAGTTGCCATGCTGCGTGAGGAGCTGGAAATTCTAATGAATGAGCGTACTTGTTTACTGAAAGTGGTGGGCGCTGCCGCTGTACTGGTGGCTAATACCGATGGTCGCAACTTGCCGCCGGAAGCGGCAGAGGCGGCGGCGATGTTATCCAGGTGTGTCAATGATCTGTCCGAGGAAACGCTGAAAGATGCGCTGGAAATGGTGCATGCCGAGGTTGGCCCCGGCGATTTGTAAACGCTTGATGGGAACGGTCAGGTGAGTGTGCCGGAAAAGCTGGGCTTGATTCTGACGGGAGGGGGTGCGCGCGTCGCTTATCAAGTGGGGGTGCTGAAGGCCATCGCCGAGTTTCTGCCGCGTCATGCACATAACCCCTTCCCTATTATCTGCGGAACCTCATCCGGTTCGCTTAATGCGGTTACGCTTGCAGTCAATGCGCTGTCTTTTCGCAAAAGTGTGAAATATCTTTTAAATATTTGGAAAAATTCTCGCGTTGATCATGTTTATCGAACCGATCCGATAAGTGTTTTAAAGAATAGTTCGCGCTGGTTTGCGGGACTGGTCTTGAGCAGCATGGGTATCAATAAATTGAATCAAGTGTCGCTGCTTGATAATGCGCCGATGGTAACAATGTTGGAAGCCACGCTGCCGTATGAAAAAATTCAGGAGAATATTGATGCGGGACACCTTGATGCACTAAGTATTACTGCCTCGGGCTATGGCTCGGGGTGTTCCGTGACTTTTTACCAGGGAGTGGAGGACATTCCGCCCTGGAATCGGGCGCATCGTCTAGGTATTCCAACCAAGATCGAACCCAAACATCTATTGGCCTCTTCAGCCATTCCGTTTATCTTTCCGGCGGTACTCATCAATCGTGAATATTTTGGCGATGGTTCAATGCGCCAGATTGCGCCGATCAGCTCTGCGCTACATCTGGGTGCGACTCGTGTGCTAGTCATCGGCTTGGGTCATAGCGAGGCGGAACAGCCTAACCGTAGCAATCCATGTGATTATCCTTCGCTCGCGCAGATTGGTGGCCATGTTATGGATAGTATTTTTCTGGATAGCCTGGAGGTGGATTTGGAGCGGGTGCAGCGCATCAACCATTCGATTGGAATGTTGTCTGAAGACGTTCAGCAGCAAATAAATTGGCGTCATGTTGATGTTCTGGTAATTAAGCCCAGCGAGGCTATTGAGCAAATTGCCCAGCGTTATGCCATGCACTTGCCCTGGACGATTCGTTTTTTGTTGCGCGGAATAGGCGCGATGCGCCAGAGCGGGGCAAATCTGATGAGCTACCTGTTGTTTGAAAAGAATTTTTGCCGGGCGATGATTGAGCTGGGATATCAGGATGCACTGAAACAGAAGCAAGAAATCCTGGCTTTTATAAACAAGCACGAGAAAGCGGCGGAAAGCCTGCCACAATGAAAGCTGCCAGCATGGGCGCCCCTCCATCCATGCACCACACGATGAAACCGATTACTTTTGCCCTGTTGCGTCAGTTGGTAGACGGGAAATTTCATTCCGGAGAAATGTTGGCGCAGCGTTTGGGCATATCGCGCGCCAGTGTGAGTAATGCCCTGCACGGGGTAGCAGATTATGGTTTGGCTTTATACAGCGTGCCCGGTCGTGGCTATTGTCTGAACAATCCGCCGCAATGGCTTGATGCTGAACTTATCGCCCGCCATCTGGGTAAGCAAGCAGGGCAATTCCAGATAGACATTTTCGACAACCTGCCTTCCAGCAATACTTTGATGTTACAGCGCGCAGCGCAGGGCGCAGCCAGCGGCAACGTGCTGGCGGTGGAACTGCAAAGCGGCGGCCGGGGGCGATTGGGGCGGTCATGGCATTCCAGCTTGGGCAATGCACTTACATTCTCGCTATTGTGGCGCTTTGAACTTGATTTATCGGCGCTGTCCGGTTTGAGCTTGGCCGTCGGAGTAGCGTTAATCCGCGCGTTGCGCGCGCTTGGTATAGTAAACGCACGGCTTAAATGGCCGAATGATGTGCTGGGTAGTAACGACGGTAAACTAGCCGGCATTCTGCTGGAGGCACAGGGTGATATGTTGGGGCCAAGTGCTGTAGTGATTGGCATTGGCCTCAACCTGTCCATGCCTAAACACTTGTTGCCGCAGATTGATCAACCGGTTTTGAGCCTGGAAGACATGGTGGCGGGTATGCCGGGAATGAATGTGCCGGAACGCAACTATTTATTCGCGGTGATTTTACGTGAGTTGCAGGCAATACTTCATGAGTTCGCCATTAATGGGTTTGCGGCATTGCGTGCGGAATGGGAAAGCCATCATGCTTTGCAAAACCAGACGGTACGGCTACTGTTACCGGATGGCAGAACTGAAATGGGCATTGCGCGGGGCGTAACCGATAATGGCGCGCTTATTCTGGAAACGGCGGGCGGAATGCAAGTCTTTAATGCGGGAGAGATTGGTTTGCGTGCATCATGAAAATATTACTGATTGATGCCGGTAATAGCCGTGTTAAGTGGGCCATGGTAGAAGACGGCCTGTGGTTGCAGCAAAATGTGCTTGAAAATACGCACGTGTCCGCATTAAGCGTGGCATTCTTGAAATTGCCGCCGCCGGATAGAATCCTCATATCCAACGTTGCCGGCGAGAAGATGACGCAACTGCTATTTGCAGCCTGTGCTGCCTGGCAGTGTCCTGTTGAATTCATCGCCGCCCAAGTAGAGCAATGTGGCGTGCGTAACTTGTATGAACACCCTGCACAGCTTGGCAGTGACCGTTGGGCGGCGCTAATTGCAGCCTGGCATCAAGCGCGCGTATCCTGTCTGGTGGTAAATTGCGGCACAGCAACGACGGTGGATGCGCTGTCTACCGGGGGCGAATTTTTGGGTGGGCTAATTCTGCCGGGTATAAAGATGATGCAAAGCAACCTGGCCGCAGGCGCTGCCCAATTAGAGCAGGCCGAGGGTACCTGGCACGAGTTTCCGCGTAATACCACTGATGCCATATTCAGTGGCTCAATCCAGGCGACCATTGGTGCCATTCATTTGCAGTTTGAGGCGTTGGCAGTGCGCGGGGACGTGCGCTGCCTGTTAAGCGGTGGCGCAGCGGATAAGGTACAGTCGCATCTCAAGTTGCCGTTGGAGCGGGTAGATAACTTGGTATTGCGGGGTTTGCAAATTATTGCGCAGGAAAGTCTATCTTGAATGCGTTAATTTTTTAGCTTCTAATAAACAGCCTGTCTCTCTGGCGATTATATTTCCAAGCTTAAACATAAAATAAAAATGGGGTAATGATGAAGTGGCTAATCTGGTTATTGCTGCTGGCAAATTTGATGTTTTTTTCATTTATTCAATGGGGTGAAATATTGGCGGGTGAAAATAAAGATTTGAAGCATCAACCGTCGTTGAATGCAGAAAAAATCAAGTTACAGGATGTGTCAAATCTGACACCGACAAATTCATTGCCTTCTTCTGCTGTATTGGCAACATCGCAGGATCAGCGAGCATTCACGGATGTTTGTCTGGAGTGGGGTGAGTTTTCCGGAAACGACAGCATACGTGCCACGGCAGCATTAACCACCTTGAAATTGACGGATAAATTGACGCAGAGACAGACTGAATACGCGATTGGCTATTGGGTATACCTGCCACCCGCACAAACCCGTGTGGAAATGGATAACAATATTGTCGAGCTCAGGACACATAATGTTAAGGACTATTTCACCGTGCAGGACGCCGGGCCATGGAAGAACGCTATTTCGCTGGGCGTATTCAAGACAGACAAGGCAGCGCGCAAAGTTTTTGATAGCCTCCGGGCAAAGGGGGTTAAAACGGCCGTGATGGGAGAGCTCATGAGCAAATTCAAACTCACGGTGTTTGTGCTGAAATCCCCGGATGTATCGGCCATTGAAAAAATGGTAACATTGCAGCAGAAGTTCGCTGGCAGTGCGGTACATTTGGTAGCGTGTGAGCAACATTAAGGCCAGGATGCAAGTACCAGCGTAATGTCAGCGCCAAATAGAAATGTCCGCTTTTCCTGTTTTTTCTTTGCTACATCGTAGCGCGTTGCCCGTCGTGGGCGGGCTTGCCGACGGGCATGTTCTCCAAGGATGGCCCGGAGCGGATTTGTGCCCCGTATCACGCCGGGCAATCACGTTATCCACCCGCGTATTAACTGTTTTGCTGTTTGCTACGTGCGGCTTCATCCATCCGCCGATTTGAGGCGCTACCGCGCTTCTTGCTGACCCACTCAAGCCTTCCGTCTGATAACACTTAGATAGCCCCGTCGCATCTGACGGGTGTTGACGCCTATCCGCTTCTATCCGCTTTGATGCTTCTTGCGGGCTGATCTTGTCTTCTTCAAACATGTCCAATATTTATGCTCGTTTCACTTTTTTTGATTCATAAGTTTGCCAATTTCAAAATATCCGCCATTGTTTTAAACAGGGGGTAGCTTGCATCACCAGCGGACATTAACTATTTGAGACTAACAACTATAAGTTGAAGGCTTTCACAGTTATCTGTTACTGTTAGTTATCGGCGCTTCTGCCATAAGAAATATCCTAAAAGGATCTTTGAATCCGACCTCTATAAATTAGGACAGATGAAAAAGACGCCGCAATTTTTGATTTTGCGCTTTTTTATATCCCAAAATTTTGCTATGAATATGATAATTCATATAGATTTAGCGCTAAATAATGGAAGATCAACACAGAGAAAGACTTTAATTTAATAAGAGAGAGAACCTTATGAAGAAGCCATTAACAAATAACAAAACCAGATTAACTGTGTCACTTGCTTTAATACTAGGAATGGTCACCGCGACGGTTAATGCACAAATAACACACAGTGAACAGGAACATATTGAAATAAGTATTCATGACTCGAGCAACCAGATAGTAAAGAGTGGGACTGGAGAATGTTGGCACACACATTTCGGTCAGGGAGAAGGAGGGGAATGTAATTCCATGTCGAGAGCAAATACTGCCGTGCCCACTCCAGTTGTGGAGCCTACGCCAGTCGTCACACCTACTCTAATTCCTCCACCCATTCAAATCGAAGAACCGGTTGCAGCGCCCGAACCACCAGTTGTTGTTACTAAAAAAATAACATTGGATGCTAGCGAACTTTTTGATTTTGCTGAACCGATATTGCGGCCGTCAGCTCGGGCTACGCTGGATGATTTTGTCGAGAAGCTTAACAACACCAATCCCCAAACAATCAAGGTAGTCGGTCATACCGATCGATTTGGTAGTGCCCATTACAACCAGATTCTTTCCGAACAACGAGCAGCTACAGTGAAGGCTTACCTTGTGAGGAAAGGGATCTCGCCTGATATAGTGTTTTCCGAAGGTAAGGGTGATACGCAGCCGATTACAACAAAAGATCAATGCCCCGGTAACAAGACCCTCAAAACTATCGAATGTTTGCAACCTGATCGCCGTGTTGAAATTGAAATGACTGGTACCAAGACTGAGCCATAGTTTTCATTAGGGCACTTCTATGAATCCATCGTCAAAACGACAAATTCGCTATGCCCCGGTCAGTTTCTGTTTTTCTGAATTCGAACGCAATTTTACGATTTCTGAATCGATTTTTTGGCTCAATTGATTTTTTTTGTGCCTTTTAGCTGTGCTCATGGTGGCAGCACGCTCATGCCTCTGTTGCGATTTTGGGCACACGGATGCGCTCAAAGCCATCCGTGTTTCGATGCACAGTATCGCTTCAAACATCTGGCTGTCATGTACGCTGGCATCCGTACAGGCGTAGCTGGCAACAAACCGGGTATTGCGCTGGATCGGCACAGCTACAAAAGTAGCATCAATGATCTGGCCGCTTTTAAGTTCAATGTTAATCCATTCAAACTATTGATTAAAAATACAAAAACAATGCATCGAAGCGATGTTCAACCAACTTAACAGTAAAAGTATGTGCCCGCTGCATCAGCATACGTAACACATCTGCTCATCTCCGTGATATTGGCTTACATTTCATTCATCAGAACCAATCAAGCTCATGGATTAATTGAATTCAAGCCAACCTTCAACTACTTCGGTATGACACACTAAACAGCTGCCACATGAGACAGTTCTTGTAAGGCACTCCATTGATGGGGGCCCTTATCCTTCGTTGAATACAGTTTAACTAACGGAATATCTTCTGCCATTCCTTCTTGTCTTAAACGGATAGCTAAATGATGCCCCCCTTGATACAAGATAAAATTTGGGCCCATAATCTTCGTTAATTTCTCTCGAGCTTCTTTTAGAGAGCCACAATTAATCACCAACTGACTAGCCGCTAATGCTTTATAGATATGTAAATTATTCATATCTACATATCGGTTTTTAAACTCTTCGGTATTTACACTATAAATAACGATTGCCATGTCAATTTTCCTTGTTTATTTAATTGGACAGAATAAACTTGTCCAACTATTTATTTTTAATATACATACCTTTTTTATCAAATAAAAATTTGCCATATAAAGCTTCACAATTTCATACATAAAACTATGGTAGAAGGAAATAAAAATGATTTAGTAAATTCAGTGAATGATTATACAATCAATAATGATTCTTATTCAATTAATTTAAAGGATCACCACATAGAAAAATGCTATTTATTTTTGATACTTTCAATGATGTGTTGCCGATAATCAACTTTTAATTTCAACTTATTAATTTATATATCAATAATAAATTAATTTAAATAACAACCAACTGTATTTTAAACCATCAATATGCCCACTAACGAAGCCTGCAACGCCACTCACCAATCCTCGCAATAAACTAGAGGGGGGGGTGAAAACAGACAAAAAATCAACTGGGAATGGTTTGAATTTAATTCTTGATTCCAGAAAGCCAAAATTGAAGCTGTGTCTATGAAGCACGCGACATTCCCAATCAAATTATTAATCTTTACGGGTTCAATCCTCTGCTCATTGGGGTGAAGGCTGGTTAAAAGCCAGTGGATTGGAAAAACACCCCGTAGCTTGTGCTGCGGAGTGCTTTATTTTTTCCAATAAATGCCGATTGACAGATTACTCCCGAACGAATTAACGAAATGAACACTATGCAAAATAACCCTGTAGACTCAATCCAATGTATATGGCCTTACTCATCGCGACCTTACAGCCTTAATTCCAACCCATCTTTAAGAGCATATATGGAAGTGGTAGTGATGACGGATATGCTGTTATATAATTCACACTTATCACCCAAATTACTCTGAGCATCAAGCGTTAGGGCACAATCGAAAGGCACTATATCTATTGCACAAATTTGAGGTCACTCTTACGCTGCTTTTAGCGTAACAGCAAGTAACACCGCCATTCTATCGTTTGGGTTCTTCATTTAACCGTAACCGTCTTGAACAACTTGTCCAAGACACACACAGCGACCACAGGAAATCATGTATAAAAGCACGCCACATATCTTGGAAGTTATACCTAAAATACCAGCCCGTTTAGCCCGGCTTGAAGAACTGGCAAATAACCTATGGTATAGCTGGGATTTACCTACACGTGATTTATTTTCTTATATTCAACGCAAACTGTGGGATGAGGTAGGTCAAAACCCAAAAGCTTTTCTACGATGTGTAGACGAACGATGCCTGATAACTGCCTCGGAAGATCAGGCTTTTCTAGATCAATACCATCGCACATTATCAGCTTATGATAGTTATCATACTAAGCCGGTACGCAATAATCATGCCGAAGGATTCACGGAAAATGATCTGATTGCCTATTTTTGTGCCGAGTTTGGTTTTCACGAAAGCTTTCCAATTTATTCCGGCGGCTTAGGAATTTTAGCAGGTGACCACTGCAAATCCGCCAGCGACATGCATTTGCCATTTGTCGGCGTAGGTCTACTCTATCGCCAAGGTTATTTTCATCAAACCATCGATGGAGATGGCAACCAAAAAGCCATTTATACTGACTCTGAATTCGAAAGCCTGCCTATTTCACCGGTATTGAATAGCGATGGTTCAGAGGTCCATGTCAGCGTGGATTTACCGGGACGTAGTGTGGCCATTAAGGTGTGGAAAGCGCGAGTCGGCAATGTCACTATCTTTCTGCTGGATACTGATCTCGACATAAACTCCCAACAAGATCGTGCCATCACGCATCATCTTTACGGCGGCGACAAATCCATTCGGATTGAGCAAGAAATCGTGCTCGGAATCGGTGGTGCGCGTGCGCTCGGAGCGATGGGCATCAAGCCAAGTGTGTGGCATATCAATGAAGGCCATGCCGCTTTCTTGTTACTAGAGCGCATCCGCATCCTGATAGAACAAGGTATAGAGTTTTCAGCCGCACTTGAAGCAGTTGCCGCACATACCGTCTTCACAACGCATACTCCCGTACCAGCCGGTCATGATCATTTCGACTACGGCATGATGATGCATTACTTTGAAAATTATTATCCGCAATTAAAAATCAGCCGTGATGAATTTCTTGCCTTGGGGAATGTATCAAGTACACCAGATTTTAATATGACCGCGTTGGCAATCCATTGTTCGCGTTTTCAAAATGGCGTATCACGAATCCATGGCAAAATTTCTGCCAAAATTTGCGCCGAAATGTGGCCAGAAATTGAACAAGAAGATAATCCCATGAGCCACATTACTAATGGGGTGCATATGCCTACATTTCTAGCCAAGGAATGGTCAGAGGTGTTTGTGCGATACCTCGGTTGGGATTGGAGTCAACATGTAGCAGATGCCAGCTTCTGGGAGCGGATCGACAGTATTCCAGACCATCAGTTCTGGAGCGTGCGCGAATCACTCAAGTCGAGAATGCTACAGTTAATCCGTAATCGCATCAGTAAGCAACATTTCCGCAATCACGGCTCTGAAGCACATCTTGATCGCATTTTGAAATATGCAGATCCAGCCAATCCGAATGTGCTTACCATCGGCTTTGCTCGCCGTTTCGCAACATATAAGCGCGCTGCATTATTATTCCAAGATCTGGATTGGCTGCGTCAGATCATGCAGGATCCTGAGCGCCCAGTGTTATTCATTTTTGCCGGCAAAGCACACCCCGCAGACATCCCGGGGCAGGATCTTATTCGCCAAGTAACGAAAATTTCACGCATGCCGGAATTTGAGGGAAAGATCCTGATGTTGGAAGGCTACGACCTGCGGCTTGCACGTCGTATGGTGGCCGGGGTAGATGTGTGGCTGAACACCCCACTGTATCCACTTGAGGCAAGCGGTACTTCAGGCATGAAGGCAGCCATGAATGGCGTACTTAACTTGTCAGTACTGGATGGCTGGTGGGATGAAGGTTACGATGGCAAGAATGGTTGGGCAATCAAACCGGTTTCAGAGCTTTTGCCCGAAGCGCAGCGCAACCGTGAGGAAAGCCAAACACTCTATGAGCTATTGCAAGATCAGGTCATACCGACTTACTACAAACACAACAAAATGGGTTATTCGTCAGAATGGGTACAGATGTCCAAGCAATCCATCGCAACCTTGCTGCCGAGCTTCAATTCCACACGCATGGTGAGCGAATATGTTGCCAAAACCTACTTGCCTGCCACACGGCAATATCGCAAGTATTGTGACCATGATTTTGAAGGTGCGCGTCAAATTTCGGCGTGGAAAAACACTGTCCGCAAGGCTTGGCCCGATATAACCATACGCCGCTTGGGCACCCCCAAGCAAAGCATTATGTTCCGAGAAGGCGTGTACTTTGAAGTGAGCGTTAACCTGAACGGTCTCAAGCCTGCTGACGTAACGGTCGAAATGCTGATTGGTCACGCATATAATCAGGAAAAACTTCAGCAATCGATGCGTTATCAGTTTTCAGCAAAGGAGGTCAATTCAGAAACAGGCGAACAGGTTTATGAGCTGGAATTGACACCGGAACTATGTGGCAAGCTTGAATATCGCATACGAGTTTATCCGCGCCACGAAATGCTGACCCATCCATTCGAGCTAGGCTTAATGCACTGGCTGTAATTCCGATTGTAATGGTAGGTGACACAACCTTGGTTGCCTTGCTATTTTTTAGTTTGGATAATGTTGCTTTAGCCATCTTTAACAGCTTACCTTCATTATCCAACTTAGCCTCACTGAAACTGAAATTTTCAGCTCTGCTCGCTCATCGTTGACTTGTAGACTTTCGAATTGAAATTGGAATAACGATGCGGGTATTGTTTGCGACTTCTGAAATTGCACCACTCATAAAAACTGGTGGCCTGGCCGATGTCAGCGCCGCACTACCGGCGGCGCTGCATGAAATGGCAGTCGATATACGTATATTGCTACCAGGTTATCCGCAGGTTTTAAAAGCATTGCCACAACTTCGGGTCGCAGCCGAAATTTCCCTTCAGCCCAATTTTCCTGTAGCGCGACTGCTAACAGGTTCGCTATCTAACGGCGTACCATTATTAGTCATTGAATGTGCCGAACTATATGAGCGAGGCGGCGGTATATATCAAGATGAACATGGTCTCGACTGGCCAGATAACGCCCTACGATTTGGATTGCTGTCAAAAATTACTGCATTGCTGGGCTGTGCGAACTCTCCACTTGATTGGAAGCCCGATATCGTTCACTGCAATGACTGGCAAACCGGACTTACTCCAGCCTATCTGCATTTTTCAGATGGCGCTGTACCCTGTGTAATGACCGTACATAATCTTGCATTTCAAGGCGTATTCCCGCCACAAGTAGCTGCAGAATTGGGGTTGCCCGATGAATGTTTTCAGCCTGACGGTGTGGAATTTTACGGCAACCTGTCCTTCATGAAGGCAGGGTTGTATTACGCCAATCACATTACTACCGTGAGCCCGTCTTATGCCAACGAAATTCAAACCGATGCGCTGGGGTTCGGCCTACAGGGATTACTCACTTACCGGCACGAAAATTTGACAGGCATTCTGAATGGTATTGATCTCACAGAGTGGGATCCCGCTACTGACCCTAACCTTGCTCACCCTTACAATCTCACGGATATAAGCGGAAAGTCTGCCAATAAACGGGAGTTACAAAAACGTATGGGATTGCATGTTGATCCCGATCTGCCATTGTTCGGATTGGTGAGTCGATTTACACCTCAAAAAGGCGTAGATCTGGTATTGGAAATTGCACCGCAATTAATTTCCTTGCCGGCACAACTGGTATTGCTGGGTAGTGGCGATATGGAAATGCAGCGGACTGCCCTGGAGCTTGCGCATCATTATTCCGGACAAATCAGTGCGTACGTGGGCTTTGATGAAGCTTTGTCACATTTAATAGAAGCAGGCGCAGATATTTTTTTAATGCCGTCGCGTTTTGAGCCGTGCGGACTCAACCAGATGTATAGCCAGCGCTATGGTACCCCGCCAGTGGTACATGCAACTGGCGGCCTGATTGATACAGTAGTGGATTGCAATGCCGCTTCACTAAAACAGGACATTGCCAGCGGCTTCGTATTTCATAATATGGATACGCTCAGCTTATTAGCTACAACAGGACGTGCCGCAATAGCCTACCATGACAAAAAAACCTGGCGAGCATTGCAGCACAATTGCATGATCAAGGATTTTAGCTGGGGACAGAGCGCCATAGCCTACCATCACATTTATACACATTTAATGCGCCGATAGCAGCACTTGCGTAGCTTTAACTTAATTTCTCTTCAGTACTCTGGATCGCAAAATCTTAATCTGCGTGCTAAAACAATCGCGGAAATATAAACTTGGATTTAAAAATCCGCAAAACGAGTGAAGTGAATTTTCATTTACCACTGAACTAACGGAAATTACCGTATCTACCAGGAAGATGTATAACTTCGATTGATTTTGACACATTCCGATTTTTAGAAGTCGCCGTCCATTACAGTACTAAAGCACACCCATATGACCAGGAGCTACTTAGCGAATTCCATCAGGGATAGCGACGTTAACCCCACCAAAAATCCGGATGTTATGGCTGAACTCTTTTACTTCTCAAAATCATCGATTGAAAGCGTGGCAAAAATGGGCGTTCATATAAATTACATTTAAAAAACTGCAGTATTTCTGCTGAAATTTTTTTACTGGTGGAACTTGTAATTATCATCCGTGTCAGGTTATAGCCCTAAAATGCATTTGGAGAATTAAAAATAACATGCAATTGCATCGCTTACTTATTCGTTTATGGTGGCCAATCTTATTACTAATCGCCATCACTCCGTCCTATGCGGCAACATCATTGACGTTAAATGAAGCATTGCGTCTCGCAGCCACACACAGTCCAACGCTCGCTGATGTAACCGCCCAGGAACGTGGCGCGCATGCTGCTCTCACTACGGCGCGAGCCTACCCCAATCCCGATCTTCAAGTCGGAGCAGGAAGTTCTCTTTCAAGACACTTAACTGTCCCAAATGGACATACCCGAGTAGCTGGATTATCTCAGTTAGTTGAACTGCCCTCTGTGCGTGCCGCACGACGGCAAGGTGCAGAAGCCGGTATCACCGCCAGCGCGGCGGTAGTGTCGGATGCGCAAATAAATCTGCGTACCACCGTAACCCAAGCTTTTTTCGATGTATTACGTCGTCAGGAAGAGGTCAAACTCGCTACGGTCAACCATGAGTTACTGATCCAAATTCGCGACCGGGTTAAACTCAAAGTCAAAGTTGGAGAATCTCCACGCTTTGAATTGGTGAAGGCAGACGTCGAAGCATTGGCTGCGAAGAGTGCTGTTAATAGTGCTGAACTACGCATTACCCAAGCCCGCGATCGGCTACGGGCACTCATTGGTGCGCCGCTTGCGGGGAACTTCGAAGTGGCACAAGAACCGTTACTACCACCCGATCTGCCTACTCTGGAAGAGCTCCGTAAAGATTTATTGGAGCGTCAGCCATTACTTAAAGTGGCAGACGCTCAAACCCGTCGGGCGCAAGCTCGGGTGCAATTAGAACGCAACCTGCGTTTCCCACAGCCCACCATTACGGTAGTTTCCAATCAAGACCCGGATTGGAACCAGTGGCAAGTCGGCGTAAGCTTGCCCTTACCGTTATGGAACCGTCGTCAAGGTCCCATCGGCGAGGCCGTCGCAGGGCTTGATCGGGCCGAGGCGGAGAAACGGCAGACCAGCATCAACCTACTAGGCGTTTTGGATCAAGCTTATGGCCGCTACCAGATTGCCAAAAATCAAGTAAAAATATTCGAAACCGGCCTGATGCACGATGCCGAAAATGCCATGAAGGTAGCCGAAGCAGCGTATCGCTATGGTGAGCGGGGCATTCTTGATTTTCTGGACGCCCAGCGCGTTTTACGCACCACCCGGCTGGACTATCTCAATGCTCGTTACGAACTGCAAGCTGCGCTGATCGAAATTGCCCGGCTGCGCGCCGCACCCCCCAATGCCGGAGAAATACTGTGAAGTGTACAATCTTACCTGTTTTAATCTCTCTTCTATTTATTACTAATCTGGCTGGTTGCAAAGGCAAAGAAACGCCACATGCCATTGCACAACCGATCAACGATCCCTCGATAGTACAAGTTGCACCAGAATTCCTCAAACGACTGAAAGTCACCCTTGCTAGCGAAGGTGATGTAGCAGAAACCTTGCGCGTACCGGCTCGCGTCGAAGTAGACGAACATCGGGTGGCACGCATCGGTGCTGCCGTAACGGGACGTGTAACTGAAATCCATGCTTATCTTGGTCAAATGGTAAAACGCGGCGATGTCCTGACCACACTAAACAGTACCGAACTGGCTACCGCCCAGCTCGCCTATCTCAAAGCTTTATCCCATGAATCGCTGCAGCACCGGGCAGCGGAGCGGGCACGATTACTGTTCACTGCTGATGTTATAGGCGAGGCTGAACTGCAAAAGCGCGAAGCTGATCTGGTTCAGGCCCAAGCCGAACTGCACGCTTCCCACGAACAACTCAAGGTGCTGGGTATGGCAAAAAACGCCATTTCCAAACTGGCGGCTACCCGTCGGGTAAATTCCATGTCCTCCATTATTGCGACTCTCGACGGAGTAGTAATTGAGCGCACTGTAACATCAGGCCAAGTAGTGCAACCAGCGGAAGCACTCTTTACCGTAGCAGATCTGTCTCACGTCTGGCTGGTGGCCGAGGTAACCGAACAACAAGCTGCCTTGGTGAAGGTAGATGAAGTAGTGCAAGCCAAGATTCCGGCATTGGATGGAAAACTTATTGAGGGGCGACTGATTTTTGTCGCCGACACTGTTAATCCCGATAGACGAACAGTGGAAGTACGCATGGATGCAGAGAATCATGAACGCATGCTTAAACCAGAAATGCTTGCCTCCATGCTAATTCTGGCTAAATCCCAACGTCGCTTGGTAGTGCCAGCTGCGGCGGTGGTACGAGAGGAGAATAAGGATCACGTTTTCGTCCAGCTGGACGATAAGCGCTTCCAGTTGCGGCGTGTCCTGCTTGGACAAGAAAGCCACGGTTATTTCCCGGTGCTGGAGGGCATCAAAATAGGCGAACGTATCGTCACAGACGGCGGCTTTCATCTTAACAACGAGCGCAAGCGAGAAGAGCTGGGAGGCTAAATATGCTGGAATCCCTGATTCAAGCTGCGCTCAAACAGCGTTTAGTGCTTATTGTAGTGGCGATATGCTTGGTGGCATTCGGATTGGATGCGACGCGGAAACTGTCAGTGGATGCCTTTCCCGATGTGACTAATGTACAAGTACAGATCGCCACGGAGGCTTTGGGCCGTTCACCCGAGGAAGTCGAACGCTTCGTTACCGTACCGCTGGAAATGGCCATGACTGGCCTGCCGGGATTAGAAGAGATGCGCTCACTCAATAAACCGGGGCTATCGCTGATTACTTTGGTGTTTACCGATGCGACCAATGTCTATTTCGCACGCCAACTGGTAATGGAACGTCTAATCGAAGTAGGCGGGCGTATGCCACAGAACGTGACTCCCGTACTCGGCCCCTTGTCTACCGGATTAGGTGAGGTTTATCAATACACGTTGGAACATCCAGATGACGGTGAACGGGTGCTCAGTCAAGAAGAGTTGACCAAACGCCGCATTACTCAGGATTGGGTGGTGCGGCCACTACTACGCGGCATTCCTGGTGTGGCGGAGATCAATTCCCAGGGTGGCTATGTCAAGCAGTATCAAGCGTTGGTAAATCCAGATCGCATGAGACATTATAATGTGACTCTGCAGGAAATATACCAAGCCCTCGCCCGCAACAACGCCAACTCTGGCGGCGGCGTGTTACCCCATTACGCCGAGCAATATTTGATTCGCGGCATCGGCCTGATAAAAACCTTGAACGATATCCGTATGATCGTGCTCAAGGAACAAAATGGCGTGCCGGTGCTCATGCGCGATGTCGCTGAAATAACCATCGGCCACGAGGTGCGTTATGGCGCACTACTTAAAAATGGCGTCACCGAATCAGTGGGTGGAATAGTGATGATGATCCGCGCCGGTAACGCCAAAGCGATCGTTAGCCGAGTCAAGCAAAGGGTCGAAGAAATAAATAATAAAGGAATGCTCCCCGGCGGCCTCAAAATCATTCCATACTACGATCGCAGCGAATTGGTGGACGCTGCTTTGAAAACCGTAATGAAAGTACTGCTCGAAGGTGTGGTTCTTGTCATCATCGTGCTGTTTCTTTTCCTCGGTGATGTGCGCTCATCCCTGATCGTAGTTGCATCCCTACTCTTGACCCCGCTGATCACCTTTATGGTGATGAACCATTACGGCCTATCTGCCAATCTGATGTCTCTCGGCGGCCTCGCTATTGCCACCGGATTAATTGTGGACGGTGCAGTGGTGGTGGTGGAAAATACTTTTCAGCGTCTTGCGGAGCGCAAAGATATTAGCCGGATACAAGTCGTCCTTGAAGCAGCATCGGAGGTAGCCACCCCGGTTATTTTTGGTATATCTATCATCATCCTGGTATTCCTACCTCTGATGACTCTGGCAGGCATGGAAGGCAAAATGTTCGCCCCACTCGCGTATACCATTGCTATCGCCTTGTTCGTATCGCTAATTTTGGCGCTCACCCTGACACCGGTTCTATGTTCATACCTGTTAAAAGGAAAGGAAGAGCACGATACTCGCTTGGTCGCCTTTATGAAGAAACCCTACCTGCGACTATTGGATTGGACGCTGACCAACGGCAGAAAGACCATCATCATATCGGGAGGGGCATTCGTCGGAGCCTTGCTACTGCTACCATTGCTCGGCACGGCGTTCATTCCCGAGATGCGGGAAGGCTCTATCGTGCCCGGTATAAATCGCGTCCCCAATATCTCGCTGGAAGAATCCATCAAGCTAGAAATGGAGGCGATGCGAATGGTGATGCAGGTACCCGGGGTAAAATCCGCCTTTTCTGGCGTTGGTCGTGGTGAAAGCCCCGCCGATTCGCAAAGTCAAAATGAGTCTACCCCGATAGTTAGTCTCAAACCCCGTGACGAATGGCCCAACGGATGGACACAAGACGACATTGCTGACGCCATTCGGGACAAAGTCAAAACTTTGCCTGGGGTGCAGATTGTAATGGCCCAGCCGATTTCCGACCGGGTAGATGAAATGGTCACCGGGGTACGCTCCGATGTGGCGATAAAATTGTTCGGCGATGACATGGACACACTCAAGCTGAAGGCCGACGCCATCGCCAAAGTAGCGACTTCAATCAAGGGCGCACAAGATCTGCGCGTGGAAAGGGTTACTGGTCAGCAATATTTATCTATTAATATCGATCGTCACGCCATCGCTCGCCACGGTCTCAACGTAGCTGACATCAATGACGTGATCGAAACGGCTATAGGCGGCAGAACGACCACTGAAATCTTTGAGGGCGAACGCCGCTTTAGCGCCGTGGTGCGCTTGCCGGAGCGCTTCCGCAATAGCCTGGAAGAGATCCATGCTCTGCGCGTCATCTCGCCCAATGGGGCGCACGTGGCTTTGGAAGATTTAGCCACCATCAGTGTTTTGGATGGGCCAGCGCAGATTAGCCGGGAGAAAGCCAAGCGTCGTATCGTGGTAGGGGTTAACGTTAAGGGTCGTGACTTGGGTGGTTTCGTCGCTGAATTACAGTTAGCCGTAGATGCCAAGGTCAAGCTCCCCGAGGGCTATTATCTGGAATGGGGTGGTCAGTTCCAGAATATGGAGCGGGCGATGGGTCACTTGATGATCATCGTTCCCGTGACTATTGCTGCAATTTTCTTCCTGCTGTTCCTGTTATTCGGTTCTTTGCGCTACGCTTCGCTTATTATCATGGTACTGCCTTTCGCCTCAATTGGCGGCGTAGTGTCGCTATTTTTAACAGGCGAGTATTTATCTGTACCCGCCTCAGTGGGTTTCATCGCCCTGTGGGGGATCGCTGTGCTAAATGGGGTGGTACTGGTATCCTATATTCGTACCTTGCGGGATAAAGGCATGTCTCAAACGGAAGCCGTCACTCAAGGTTGCCGGCAACGCTTTCGCCCAGTGCTGATGACTGCCACGGTAGCGATGTTAGGGCTTATTCCCATGTTGTTCGCTACCGGCCCGGGATCTGAAGTACAACGGCCTCTCGCTATCGTGGTAATCGGCGGCCTAGTTACCTCCACTTTGCTCACGTTAGTGGTGCTTCCGACGTTATACAAATGGTTTGAGGAAAAAAGTATTGAGGCGTAGTTAGGACGATCTATATCCGATATGAACCCACCTGGCTTCAGATATTCAACCGATCTATCACATGATCGACTCAATAGTTTACTAATTCAAATGTAATAGAGGCGGCTATACTATCGGTTCATAAAATGAAAGTTTATAACTCATGATTGAAATAACCCTTGCCACAATTATCATCACGATTATCATCGTTCTCACGCTACGCAACACGAAGCGCGCAGTGCTTGAAAATCCACTCATTCTCAACCGCACAGGACAATATCAGGCGATATTGGCACCTAAGCTGAATATCGCACAAACCTTTATTGAAACCATCGCTCAACAGATACCAAGCCCGCGTGATGAAAGCCAAAGCAGCTCAACACAATGTTTTGAGGTGCATGACCCAGAAGCCGCTGCAATTGGCCAGGAACTCTATCTGCTGGCCATCACCATACGTCACGGCCTGTTGTATTTTCAGGCTATTGTCCCGCGACCATTAATCAATGACCAAGATAGTCATTTTAATATGCTGATGGAGGCCGCCCACAACGCTCTTGCATCTATCCCTACTACGGGTGGTATACCTACCACGAAGGCGGATGAATCCATCATTACGGCAACGAACACGGCGGCCCAAAAATTGAGCATCGACATAAAACAGCAGTTGTCCTAAAACGCCCGGTTAACCCTATCACCAATACTATTTTTTACAATAGTCACATCAAAAAACGAAACGCTTGGGTTGTAGCGTATTTTGCAGTGGTGCAATACTGGTCTCAAACAGCGTCACTCTCTCGAATATACCAGATGCTACACAAGTAATCAGATCGGCATGCATCACCGGAGCATCACCAACGATGGCAAACAAACGACCACCTGGTTTCAAACTGTTCTGAAATGCTTCCGGTAAAATTGGTACGGAGCCTGTCAGTACGATTACATCGTAAGAACCCGGCCAGCCTTGCGCCGCATCGCCCAATGCCAAAACTACATTCTTGATATGATGCGCTGCCAAATTCTTTTCTGCAAAGGCATGCAGTTCCGGCACGATCTCAACACTGGTCACATGCATCGCGAGATGAGATAGCAAAGCAGTCAGATAACCACTGCCGCTGCCGACTTCCAGAACACGATCGTTGTGTTCAAGCTGCAATGCCTGCAATGCGCGTGCTTCCATCTTGGGCTGCCACATGGAAACTTCATGTCCCAATGGGACTTCCATATCCATGAAAGCCATATTTTGCCTTCCGGGCGGCACGAAACGTTCGCGTTTAACCTGGCTCAACAAATCCAGTACCCGCATATCCAGCACATCCCAAGGCCGAATCTGTTGCTCCACCATATTAAAACGCGCTTGCTCCACGTTACTCATCTTTTTCTACTCCAAAATAGTATCAATATTTTATATTAACAGTTTAACAAGCTAACTGCTCGTGCTTTGAATTCCCAGACACCCATCCAGCCAGTGTAAAATGATCAATGCAACCGCCTACTCAAACTCAATCTCTGTTCGTTTCACCTAACCGACCCAGATTCAAATCAAATTGAACAACGCTTGGACTTGATGAACGCTTCTGTTTCATGGATAATCCTCCGGTTCACATGCCGGGATGGCGGAATTGGTAGACGCGCCGGACTCAAAATCCGGTGCTGGAGACAGTGTGAGGGTTCGAGTCCCTCTCCCGGCACCAACTTATGAATAAATTCATTATCCGAATTGTCAACCAATTTCAGAACTGAAGCGTTAGTATCACTGACAGTATGTAATGTCATAATTTTTTAACTTAATTAGAATTGGAGTTCAAATGAAACTGTTGTCCACATTGATCGCTGCTGTATTCGCCGTTGTTTCTTTCTCCGCTATTGCTTCTGAAGCTGCAGCTCCTGCCGCAACTGAAGCTGCAGCAGCAGATCATGCTGCTCCTGCCAAGAAGGCTAAAAAGGCTAAAAAGGCTAAAAAAGCTGACGAGCATAAAGCTGATGAAGCTGCTCCTGCAGCTGCTCCTGCAGCTCATTAATTTTTTAAACCTTAAAAAAGGCAGGGGTAACCCTGCCTTTTTTATTTCATCCAATATTTTGCTTAAAAATACACAATCATAAAATCGCTATGGTATGGCCTGGAAATCTAAAGTCATAGTAGCCGTTGTTATTAAGCACGACTGCAACATTCCCCTTATTCCTGCTAATGCATCATGACTAAGGGATGTATTATCGTCGGTATGTCCGGCGGAGTAGACTCCGCCGTTACTGCGCTTCTACTCAAACAACAAGGCTATAAGGTCATCGGCCTCTTCATGAAGAACTGGGAAGATGACGACAGTGACGAATACTGCTCCTCACGCCAAGATTTGATAGATGCGATCTCTATCGCCGACACCATTGGTATCCCCATCGAAACGGTGAATTTCGCCAAGGAATACAAGGAACGCGTATTCAACCATTTTTTGCGCGAATACGCAGCCGGACAAACGCCCAACCCGGACATTTTGTGCAACTCTGAAATAAAATTTAAGGCTTTTCTGGAACATGCGATCAATCTGGGCGCAGATTCCATTGCTACTGGACATTATGCGCAAATACGCAACATAGACGGCAATTATCAATTACTCAAGGCAATAGACAGCAGCAAAGATCAAAGCTATTTCTTATATCGCTTGAATCAGATGCAATTATCCAAAGCCATGTTCCCACTGGGCACGCTACTAAAATCACAGGTACGTGAAATCGCACGCCAGCACAATCTATCCAACTACGCCAAGAAAGACAGTACTGGAATCTGCTTCATCGGCGAGCGTCCATTTCGCGAATTTCTTAACCGCTACCTACCTGCCCAACCCGGCCCGATATACACACTCAATGGCCAAATGGTCGGAGAACATATGGGCCTATCGTTCTATACCATTGGTCAGCGTCAAGGCTTAGGCATTGGCGGACAAGGCCTGCCTTGGTTTGTGGCGGCTAAAAACATTACGAACAATCACCTCATTGTAGTGCAAGGACACGATCATCCCGCTTTGCTGTCCACATTCCTCGATGCAACAGAAGTACACTGGATTAATGACCATATACCTGATGTTACGCGCGACTACACCGCTAAAATTCGTTATCGCCAAGCCGATGTAAGCTGCCACTTCAACACGATATCTGACACCCTCAGCAGCTTTAAATTTAGTGAAGTACAATGGGCCGTTACCCCGGGGCAATCGGTGGTCATTTACGACGGTGAGATTTGCTTAGGTGGCGGCATCATTACAAATAATCGGTAATAACGAGGTGTCATACAAATAACTTCTCTTTATGATCATCAATCCATTACTTTAAAAAGCAAAATTTCAAAAACACGACCAATTGCAACTGTCAATTTCTATAGTTTTATTTTAAATAAGTTAAATCTCATATTAATTAGCCGCTTCAAGCCAGCTCATACGTAAGCCGTTAGTATTTGCTATTTTTTTCCAAGGATTATCTCGATGACACTGACCGCACTCACCGCAATCTCTCCATTGGATGGCCGCTACCACGGCCAAATAAATCCATTGCGCACGTATTACAGCGAATTTGGTCTGATTTACTACCGAGTTTTGATCGAAATCGAATGGCTCAAAGCGCTCAGTTTAGAGGTTGGAATTCCTGAAATCGAACCGTTTTCTGCCACAACCCTTGAATATCTAGATCAACTAGTCGCGCAGTTTAGTGAAACCGATGCCGAACAAATTAAAATCATAGAAAAACGTACAAATCATGATGTAAAAGCGATTGAATACTGGTTACGTGAAAAACTTTCAGACAACCCGGAAACAAGTAACAAGCTAGAGTTTATCCACTTTGCTTGCACTTCAGAAGATATTAACAACTTAAGCCACGCATTAATGTTATTGAATGGGCGCAACGAAGTTATGCTGCCAACTTTAGATACGCTTATCAACTGTCTACGCGACCTTGCTCATCAATTGGCAGATCTGCCAATGTTATGCCGCACTCATGGACAAACTGCCACACCGAGCACACTCGGCAAGGAAATGGCCAATGTAGCCCATCGCCTACAACGTGCACGTTCACGTTTGGCCAACGTAGAAATACTAGGAAAAATCAATGGCGCTGTAGGTAACTACAATTCTCATGTGGCATCTTATCCTGAGGTGGATTGGGAATCTTTCGCACAACGCTTTGTTATAGCTCGTGGAATCACTTTCAACCCATATACCATTCAAATCGAACCTCACGATTACATGGCTGAATTGTTCGATGCCTACGCGCGTACCAACTCCATCTTGATTGATCTCAACCGTGACCTTTGGGGCTACATTTCATTAGGATATTTCAAACAAAAAATGGTAGCAGGTGAAGTCGGCTCCTCTACTATGCCGCATAAGATTAATCCTATAGATTTTGAAAATTCGGAAGGTAACCTGGGATTAGCAAACGCCTTGCTACGCCATCTTTCCGAAAAATTACCAATATCACGCTGGCAACGTGATTTAACCGATTCCACTACACTACGCAACATGGGTGTGGTGCTGGGTTACACATTACTGGCTTATAAATCTTGCCTAAAGGGATTGAATAAACTAGAAGTAAACCCGCAACGCATCGCGGAAGATTTGAACAATAGCTGGGAAGTATTGGCTGAGCCAATCCAAACTATAATGCGGCGCTATAACATCGAAAACGCCTATGACAAACTTAAAAAACTAACACGCGGCAAAGGCGGTATTAACCGTGACAGCCTACATGCTTTCATACACACCTTAAGTATTCCAGAAGCAGAAAAACAACGCTTGTATACACTAACACCAGCCACCTATACAGGCAAAGCCAGCGAGTTAGCTAGGCGTATCTGAATTACTTAAAAAAACATTGATTAATTCACCAAAATAAAACCTCCTCTCATAAGAAATCAGAGGATTTTATTGAATCCATAGCACTCACAAAACGAAAGCTAAAGTTATTAAGATAGGCTATAAACAACAAAGCCCT
>NZ_CAKMAA020000027.1 GCF_924101635.2 Candidatus Nitrotoga sp. HW29
ACCCCATGCCCTGAAATTACTATACGCGCGGCTGAGGTATGTAACTAATCAGGTAGATATTTGATAGATTTGATTATCTTTTTATGAAAAATAAGCACTATTTCGAGTAGGATACTTGTGAATTTCCCAAGTGAGATCATCAGATTGTCAGGATATATCCAATGAACAATGAAATTCATCTTGCGTTCTTGCAATATCTATCACGCACACAACAAGTGTTAAATTAATTTTGATAAAAGTGATTGGTGAGGGCATATGCGTATTTTAATTGTTGATGACGTACAGATGAATCTTACGATATTGCAGTATCTCATCAGAAAAATTCCAGAATGCGAGTCTGTTGCTTTTACCGATCCTCATATGGCAATTGATTGGTGCAGGGACAATGAGCCGGATCTTGTCGTGGTCGATTTTATGATGCCAAAAATGGATGGTATACAATTTATTCGACAGTTTCGTGGCTTTAAGGATTATGAAGCAATTCCAGTGTTAATGGTTACTGCCAATCATGAGGTCAGTGTGCGGTACGATGCACTCAACAGTGGGGTAACCGATTTTCTTAATAAGCCGCTAGATCATATTGAGTTTATGGCGCGTACCAAAAATATGCTTGAATTACGAAAAAACCATAAATATCTCATTGATCGTACGGAATGGTTAGCAGAGGCAGTACGCAAGGCCACGACCGAGATATTGGCACGCGAACGGGAGACTATTTTTTGTCTGTCCCGTGCAGCTGAATATCGAGATCCAGAAACAGGGGCGCACATACTACGCATGGCGCACTATTCAAAACATATTGCCCGTGTTCTCGGATTGCCTTTAGATCAGCAGGAGTTACTATTGGAAGCCGCACCGATGCATGACATTGGTAAAGTTGGTACTCCTGATTCAATTCTGCTCAAGCCGGGCAAATTAACTGTTGAAGAGTTCACCATCATGAAACAGCATGCGGTGATCGGTTATGAGGTGCTCAATACCGGTAATTCGAACATGCTCAAAGCGGCGGCGACAATTGCGCTCTCTCATCATGAAAAATTTGATGGTAGCGGTTATCCGAATGGTCTGTCAGGCAATGATATTCCATTGTTCGGGCGTATTGTGGCAGTCGCAGACGTTTTCGATGCATTGACCTCTGAACGCCCGTATAAAAAAGCTTGGAGTATTGAACGGGCAACGCAAATGATTCGAGATTGTGCGGGACAACATTTTGATACGAACTGTGTCAATGCTTTTTTTACCGATTTTGATGAAGTACTGAAGATTAAAAACACATTTGTAGACGACAAATACAATTGAATTTAGGAATCGTAGCTCAGCCTGATTTTGGATTGAGTCTGGATATGGTGTTAGTAGCGGTATGTAGCATGCATATCAGTCAAACTCGTTGATTTAAGAAGGCCGATGGGAGAACCAACCCGTAATCAGAAGTTGCTGATTGTGCGCGCCAATCTGGATAATTTGATTGATAGTGCCGGGTTAGCGGCTGAAGTGGCATCACATGACAGCCATGGTGGTATCGGATTGTGTTTATTGGTGAGTGATCTTGGAAGATGCAGGGTGATAGAACAGATGATCGAAGATGAATTGGACATCGTTCAAGAAAAACTGGATGCTCAATTTTTATTACCGGATTATATTCGTATGACTAACTGGCTCCGATCAGTGATGTCATGCAGTGTCAATTCCACAACCAAACAATTACTCTGACCACTATCTACGGATAGATCAAGTCTCTACATCGTTTACTCAAACGTCAGTTGTAGCGTTATCTGGATAAGACTTTTAGTCTGATGAGACGATAGCGACATTTTTTTAAATTATTGATAGCTATTATCACGAGGTGAAAGATGAACGAGCATATGCGTATCCAAAATGCTGAGATAACACGTACGGTGCTCAATACCTTGAGTGATGGGGTATACGCTACTGATATGCAGGGGCAGCTTACTTTTATGAATGTTGCTGCCGAGAAAATTCTAGGTAGAACTGAGCAAGAGCTTATCGGACGCCCAGTTAATGAGATCGTACAACATCATCTCCCGGATGGATCAACATTCCCTGCTGAGCGTTGTCCACAGTTTATAGTGATTCGGAGTGGTGAATCAATTAATGGTAGTAGTCATTTTATAGGGCGTGATGGCAGTTTTATACCGGTGGAATATTTATCGCGTCCGATTATGGTAGGAGGTAAATTTATTGGGGCGCTAGTATCGTTTCAAGATATTAGTTTGCGCCAGGAAACGGAAAATAACTTACGGATAGCCTATGATAGCTTAAGAGAAACTTTGAGTGAGCTGGAGTTCCAAAAATATGCGCTGGATCAGCATGCTATCGTAAGCATGGCCGATCCAAGCGGAAAAATTATCTATGCCAACAGTAAATTTTGCGAGTTGAGTCTGTACGATCGCGAGGAATTATTGGGACAAGATCATCGAATCTTGAATTCTGGCTATCACCCGCACGCATTTTTCGAGGAAATGTGGAAAGTCATCAGTATTGGCCAAATTTGGCATGGAGAGGTAAGAAACCGCCGCAAAGATGGTGTGTACTACTGGGTGGACTCCACAATCATTCCATTGTTGAATGACCAGGGAAGGCCATTACGGTATATCTCTATTCGTACAGATATTACTGCACGTAAGGCAATAGAGATTCAAATAGAAGAGCAGCGGGCTTTTTACGAACAAATCAGTGAAACACTGGATGAGGGTTTGCTTGTACAGGATGTAAATGGGCAGTGTATTTACATGAATTCTGAAGCTGAACGTTTACTAGGGTGGTCGCGTGTAGAGTTCATAAATAAACCTGTACATGACACTATTCACAAACAAACAGCAGATGGACATTCGTTATTAGAGTGCGATTCTCCAATTATATTGGGGGCAAAAATAAACGGGGGGGTGCGCCTCGATAATCAGGTTTTTTTACGCAAGGATGGCACAGTATTTCCAGTTGAAGTTTCTTCTCAGGTATTTATGCGCAAAGGTATGATCGACGCTGTCGTGGTGGCATTTCGGGATATTACTGAGCGAAGAAAAAGTGAGCTTTGTATTCGGCAGATTCAAGAGCGACTTAATCTTGCTTTGGAGGGTTCCAATTTGGCATTGTGGGACTTGGATATTACCAGTGATCTTATTTATCTAAATAGTAGATGGGCAGAAATGTTGGGTGGGGCGCCAGAAGAAACGCTGGTGGCTATGGCGAGCCTGTTTAATGATATTCATCCGGAAGATCGCGAAAAAGTACAAAAACTATGGGTACCTGTTCTGAAGGGGTTGTTATCTGACTATTCGATTGAGTGCCGAATAAAATCCAGAAATAACGAGTGGCTGTGGATAGAAATACGTGGCAAGGTCGTTGAACGTGACGCGACGGGGCGTGCTGTGCGCCTGACCGGTACCTGTTCCAATGTAACTGAGAGTAAGCGGGCAAAAGAGGCATTGTATAAGTCAGAGACCAAACTGCGCACATTGTATGATTCGACCAGCGATGCGGTGATGTTGCTGGACGAAAAAGGGTTTTTTGATTGCAACTTGGCAACGTTGCAAATGTTTGGATGTACATCACGGGAATATTTTTGTTCGCATCATCCCGCAGACCTTTCGCCGGAGAAGCAACCAGGCGGCTTGGATTCAATGGAGCTTGCAAACAAGCAGATCGCATTAGCGATGGCAGAGGGTAGTAACCGTTTTGAATGGGTGCATAAGCGCGCGGACAATGGCAATACTTTTAATGCAGATATTCTGCTTAATGTCATGGAGTTAGACAACAGGCCTGTTTTACAGGCGACTGTACGTGACGTTACCGAGCGCAAGCAGGTAGAAAATGCATTACGGCTATCCAAGGTTGCCGCAGAACAGGCGAGCAAAGTTAAGGGCGATTTTTTGGCTAACATGAGCCATGAGATACGTACGCCGCTGAACGGTATCATCGGTATGACTGGCTTGGCACTGGATACGGAATTGAGCATAGAACAACGCGAATATTTGAGTCTGGTAAAACTTTCTGCGGACTCACTGCTCCATATTGTTAACGATATCCTGGATTTTTCTAAGATCGAATCGGGCAAGATGGAAATTGAGAAGGTAGAATTTTCATTAGAGGATATGCTACGCGATACGATAAAACTGTTAGCGGTACGTGCACACCAGAAGAATTTAGAACTGATACTGAATATTGCCACCGATGTACCGGATCGTGTGTTCGGTGATGCTGGCCGTTTACGCCAAGTGATTGTTAATTTAGTGAATAATGCGATTAAATTTACGGAGTTTGGCGAAGTTGAAGTATCGGTATGCCTTGCCGATGATGCACAGGACAAAAGCGCTAAATTGAATTTTAGCGTACGTGACACGGGTATCGGCGTACCTCACGAAAAATTCCAAACCATTTTCAATTCATTCTCACAGGCAGATACGACGACTACACGTAAATATGGTGGAACGGGTTTGGGGCTGACCATTTCAGCGCAAATCGTTGGATTGATGGGAGGACAGATTGAATTGGATAGCGAGGTGGGTAAGGGTAGTACATTCCGCTTTACAATTGATCTGCCGGTAAGCTCTGGGGTTGCCTATAACCAATATCAACGTTTCGGACAAATAGCCGGTATGCATGTTTTGGTAGTGGATGATAATGCTACCAATCGTAAGTTGATGTTCAACATATTGAGTAACTGGAAGATGCTGCCAACTGTAGTAAGCAGTGGTGAGGAAGCGTTGACCGAAATGCAACGTGCAACAACTTTAGGCCAGCCCTACTTACTTGTAATACTTGATTTACAAATGCCGGATATGGATGGTTTCGAGCTGGCTGAACGTATTCGTCAGCTTTCACAATATACTGGGGCAATAGTGATGATGTTAACGTCAGAGGGGCAACCTGGATATGTAGCGAGGTGCCAAGAATTGGGCATTGCGAGTTATTTGACGAAACCTGTGTCGCAATCTGACTTGCTTAATACCATCATGATCGCGTTGGGTGAGCCTAAACCGCAAACAGTACAACCTATCACTCGTCATTCACTACGAGGATCCCGGCGTAGGCTAAAGTTTATGTTGGCAGAAGACAATGCGGTGAATCAGGTATTGGCGATTCGATTACTGGAAAAATCGGGACATACTGTGACCGTCGCGAACAATGGTCTTGAGGCCTTACAATACTGGCATAATGAAAAATTTGATGTCATTCTGATGGATATTGATATGCCGATGATGAACGGATATGAGGCAACCCAGCGTATTCGCGAGCAGGAAAAAGGGAGTGGTACGTACACGCCCATTATCGCGATGACTGCTCATGCCATGAAAGGTATGCGTGAAGAATGTCTGAATCATGGTATGGATGGCTATCTGTCTAAACCTATCGATACGGCAGCAGTATGGTGTGAATTGGATGAAGTGATGCGAAATAGTAAAAGGCGGGTTAACACGCAAGCTTTATCTTCTTTACAATTATCTGTAGTAGATTTTAAAAAAACACGGCAAGCGGTAGATAACAACCGAGAGCTGTTTGATGAGATCGTCCGTATGTTTTTGGTTGAGGCGCCGCTTTATTTGCAGCGCATTCAAACAGCAGTTATTGAAGGCGATGCCGGGATCGTGCGCCACAGCGCTCACGCGCTAAAAGGCATGGTCAGTATATTTGCTGCCGAACGTACAATGCATGCCGCCATGTTAGTCGAGCAAGGGGCCGAGCAACAGGAATTAATTAATGCGGTGGCTGAGCTTGAAGATTCGTTATTCGAGCTGCAAGTTAGCCTTCGCTCCTATAGATGGTGATGGGTGTTGTTGAATAACTTTTGCAATTTTCTGATGATATTAAAAGTATTTTGTTAAAATAAATTGTCAAAGAGAGATTTAACATTTATTTTTAAGTATGTAGTGTATTCAAAGGTTTAAGTATGCAACAAAGACAAGTTGAAGTCACAATAACCGAGCGTCTGTAGACATCAAAGAAACCATCTGAACGTGTCAAAAGATATTTGAAGCTTAAATATTACGTTGTATATTCACCGGAATTTTCTGGTTGGTAACTGACATCGAGCACCTGTACCTTTATTGTATTGTCTCCGGGTACTGTCCATTCTATCTGCTGACCGACTGCCAATCCTAATAGAGCACTACCGACTGGCGCCAATACAGAAATCCGGTCGGGCTTTCCCAATGCGTCCTCGGGATATGATAGGGTTAGTTCAAACGTCTTTCCCGTTGGTTCAATAATAAAGCGAATGGTTGAGTTCATGGTTACAACGGTTGCTGGGATGTTTTCCGGTGCAGTTACGATCGCACGATCCAGTTCATATCGCAGATTGTCCAATTCGGGCTGTGAATCTTTCGGCAGTATATCTATTAAATGGTTGAGTCGCGCTAGATCCAAGCTCGAAATGATGATATTGGGAAGATCGATCATGCTGTATTTTCCTTATGGTGTATTCTCAGTTGATTTAATTGTTTATGAAAATGGTAATTCTCTATAGGCAAACTACACTTTGTTAAAATATAAGGCGTAAACATTACAGTAAAGGGGAATCGTGTAGAAAGAACACCTTCGATTTCAATTGAGCTGAGGCGTAGTTTGCGCTAGCAATAATCCATATCTTGTTATTGTTCAATCAAGTAGTTTTGACCGATCGTTTTTACACAGATTAAAAATCAAATAAATGCCCCTGAACCTAATGGGAACAGGGGCATTATCTTAACTAACAATGCGATAAGTTAAGATTCCATGTTCAAGGAGGAAAAACATGGGAATAGCTTACGCTATACAGATAGATTAGATAAGAAACTACTGAAATAGTTCCATACCTCGTGATAAGTTCTGAGCTGCGGATAGCCATTCATGTTCACATCGCGGACAACGGAATCCTTCCGATCAGCGTTGTTGCGCCAGCGTGCGGGTACAGGTTTCTTCCGTTCCGTACCGTTTCTGTCAGTTTGGTAGATTTGTTGCCATTGTATTCATGAGCAACCTCCTTATCTATTTGATTACGAAGGATTGGTTAAGTAAAATTGAGAATGGCTCAGAGGCATAATATTTAATGGCCGAGTCAATAATCTCTGCGGGTTTAATTTCCCGCGCCTTGGTGCAAAGCCTGGTTGAGAACTAGTGGATTGAAAAGCGCAATTAATACCCCGTATCTTTCTTATAGTTGTATTTATTCAATTTGTTACGATATAAATCCGGCAGGCTCCTGGGGCTTAAGTTATACGGGCTCAATCGCTATTTCGCTGGCGATGCGAAGAATTTCTTCTGATGTATCCGAAAATTTATTTATAAAGTCGACATCTTTTACAGGCGCAACTTGATCGAGAAATTGTTGGCGGAGCAGAGCAATTCGGTCTGGGCTCATACCAGTAAGTACCGCTGGTACGCCAATTAAAGCCGCCGCTGTTGCCCCATCGTGTTGGGTGAAGGCGTCAGTAAGCATTTTTGCTTTCCCTGCATCGTCAAGAGAACGGTAGATTAAACGAATCTCTGCGGCATACTCATTGGGCACAAAATTTGACGATTTGAGTTGCTCGGCTTCCATGTTCTCGCGAAATTGGATGATGCTAGAACGTAAAAGATCACGCACCGTGTCAATGGTAGCCTTAAGATTGTTTTGTGCAGTTACAATGTCCTGACTAATGGCGAGCGTCGTCTTCATAGCGTCTGGGTTTTCTCTCAACTCTGTCACTACGAAAGCATCTTTTTCAATGCGTTGCATAAATTTCCAGAGTTGAGTTCCAAGCCGCTCGTCTTCAGGTATGCGAGAGATTAAATGTTTGATTGATGCAAATTTGGGTGATCTCATATTTTTCTCCATTTAAATTTTGTAGCCAAGTTACTTCGTACTCGAAATGAATTTTGCCATTTTTTGTTTTTAACATCGATACTATCTTGTAAAATTTATCAGTAGCAACCCAAAATTAACCACCAAGTCGATTGTAATTGATTGAAAAAACGAAGATATTTAATGATTAAATTTTGTCTCGATTTGAATTTGGCAAGTGGTACTCGGGATATTCCCAACCCGATTTCGAGGACTGCCAATGAACATGGGTAAACTTGTGTTTGCTCAAGTGATGTCGCACCTGCCGCTGCCCACTTTCCGCAGATGTGTCGCTCGCTACAACGGAGAGCACAAGGTCTAACACTTCACTTGTTTTGACCAATTTCTGTGTATGGCGTTCGCGCAACTGACTTATCGCGAGAGTCTGCGCGACATCGAAGCCTGTCTGCGCGGCCATGCCGATTTCGCGCAGAGCCTGATCAACCTTGCCTGCTCACTTTACGTGGACGAACCGTTTGGCATCGATTTCTCTGAGACGGTCTACGCGTTAGATGCGACCACTATCGATCTGCGCGGCAACACCTCCAGTTTCATTCATGCCTGCGACCAGCTGGGTACGCTTTGAGAAAGTGATTGAACATCATAGCTGCGCTCTACGAAATGCTATAAATCTTAAGTCTTACTATGTTCGAGAGAATAGCTCTAAATCAACGGTTGGCGCGTACGCCACTGGATACAAATTCACCGGAATCAACCAACCGGTTGTTGCTGTTCGATTAACGTTGGGGTACTAGTGGGATCATGTATACCATATAGCAAGTGGTGGCGGGGTAAGGATTGTGGACAAATACTGTGAGAAATAAAAAACTCACCTGAAAATAGAAGTAAAACAGAAACCAAAAACCGGGACAGCGCCGTTTCACTGCATAAAGAGGGCTGCCCCCTGAAAATCCGATGCATAATTGTCTTGACGGAGGGGGCCACTGTACCTTGGCGAATTAATGTTTCGTGTTCCACACTGGCTCGGCAAGAGTACCGGACAATACCAGCGGTACGCTACCTAGGTCAGCGCGTATTTTTAAATCGACATTTAACCGTCCTGATAATTGTTTGCTCGCTGCAACATCGACATAACCATTTGCACTCATGACACCCGTTGAAATTTTAATCTGGCGTAGATGTTGTTTATTGTTATCTATCTCTAGTACGCCACTCAATTCGTCAAAATGTGTGCGGCCGCTAGATACGCCCTTACGGGTAGGCATGCGTGAAGTTTCTACCAGATCGATCTTATTGATAAGCCCCTTTTTTACCAAAAACTTACCCTCCAGATGTGGGGTTTTAGCCAGCAGGGGGAGTTTCTCCCCACGCAGAATAAAATTAGCATCACCGTCCATTTCACCGGCAATGCCTAATTGCGGCAACGCATCATTCAGTTGCATAGCTCGTACATTCACAAGCCCCTGCATTTGCCAGCCCTTCAGCCAAGCCAGGCGCATACTGCCTGTCAGAAAACCGCCATGTAAACGCCCGTCAATTTCATGAAACTGAATTTCGTCTACGCCCAACTCACCTTGTACAGTCAGCTCGTCGAACAAAATATCCGGCAACAACGGCACGGAACTTTTCTTGATAGCCAATGCAATTTGCCAACGAGACTGTTGTGGTGTTAGCTCCATGCTAAGCTTGCCATCCACGCTCTTCAATACTGCTTTGGCGAAGTGTCTCTGCTCGTCAAAATTTACCACACCATTTACAGATGGCAGATTAAGTTCATCGTCACCAAGACGCGCACGCTGCAACACTATACGCGCTACCGGATAATGGACATCCTTGCCTGCGGTCTGTAGCCACATCAACGTTTTATCAAATGTCTCGGCTCTCAGTATAGGATCGTTAATTTCCAAGCTGTGTATCACCTTGGTCTCATTTAATAATGTATAGAAATTGAAATTTAATACAACACTGCTCGCTTTTAATTCTTGGCTACCCCCTATAGATACATCTTCCAACTCCAGTTTCGGCTGGGGAAGCAATGTCGCGCGTAAATGACCGATATGTACAGGTTGTTCCAGTTGAGCAGACAGTTTCTGCTCAACTTGCGTGACGTAGCCCTGTATGGGCCAAATATAAGGCAGCAAAACGGCCAATAGTAGTAGCAGCATAATAAAGCCAGCCGCGATCTTGCCCCACGGCAACGGTTTACTGCGTGTTTTGGCGACACGCTGAGCAATCTCCATTTCCGGTACTTGAACGGCCTGAGTCTTAGCTGATACTTCCAATTTTGCCTTGACCACAGTTTGCGCTACTTCTTGTTCAACTTTAATTTTTGCCGCGTCTTGCTCAGTCTTGTTGATTTGTACCGTAGCTTCGTCACGGATCTTCGCTTCCGCTTTTTCTTTACCTAACGTAGCTAAATGTTCTGCCTCGATTCTTATAGTTTCCTGCTCTTCTTTGATGCGTTTTACTTCAGCTTCGGCGCGTGCTTTGGCGTCTGTTTCCATTTTTGCTTTGGCCTGCGCAGCCTCCTGTTTCATTATGACTCTTGCTGCTTCTTGCTCTCCCTTAAGACGTGCCGTTTCGGCCTCAGCACGGGCCTTGGCTTTTGCTTCTATTTGTAACTTGGCTTGTTCGGCTTGCAGTTCAGATCTGGCTTTTGATATTTCCTGCTCTGCCAGGAGTCGCATAGCTTCTATTTGTTCTTTTGCGAGGGTAGCCTCGTGTTCAGCTTTGATTCTCGCTGCTTCCTGCTCTTTCTTAAAACGTGCCGTTTCAGCCTCAGCACGGGCCTTGGCTTTTGCTTCTATTTGTAACTTGGCTTGTTCGGCTTGCAGTTCAGATCTGGCTTTTGATACTTCCTGCTCTGCGGTGAGTCGCATAGCTTCTACTTGTTCTTTTGCGAGGGTAGCTTCGTGTTCAGCTCTGATTCTTGCTGCTTCCTGCTCTTCCTTAAAATGTGCCGTTTCGGCCTCAGCATGGGCCTTGGCTTTTGCTTCTATTTGTAACTTGGCTTGTTCGGCTTGCAGTTCAGA